>JAMHVM010000125.1:0-214679 GCA_035911475.1 Lysobacterales bacterium
AGACTACGTGCACCGCATCGGCCGCACCGCGCGTCTGGGCGCCGAGGGCGACGCGATCAGCTTCGCCTGCGAGACCTACGCGATCTCGCTGCCCGACATCGAGGCCTACATCGGCCAGTCCATCCCGCGTGGCGAGATCGATCCGGCCTGGCTGGTGATGCCGGAAGCGCCGCCGCGCGAATCGCTGCCCGGCCAGCCGGCCGACAGCGACGACGATGCCGAACTGGACAGCGCCGCTCACGATCGTCCGCCGCGCCGCGAAGGCGAGGGCGGTGGTCGCTCGCGCAGCGGTGGCCGCAGCGGTGGTCGTGCCGGTAGCGGTGGCCGCAATAGTTCCGGTCCGCGCAGCGGCGGCGGTCGCGGCGAAGGCTCCGGCCGCTCCGGCGAGCGACGTCCACGTCGTCAGCCGGATGGCGACGCGGCGATGCCGGCCAAGGCAGTTCCCGCCGAAGCGGCAAGCCCGGCGACGCCCGTGGCGCCGGCGGAACTTGGGCCGGATGGCTTGCCGAAGAAGAAGCGTCGTCGGCGCGGTGGTCGCGGTCGCAACCGCGGTGGCGCCGAGGGCGACGCCGCCAATGCCAATCACGCCGCCGACGGTTCGGTGGCTTCGGCCGAGCCGGCACGTCAGCCGCGTGGTCGTCATGAGCCGCGCAGCGGCCAGCGCAAGACCCATGAGGAAGTGCACAAGAAGGAATCCGGCCTGAAGAGCCTGATCAGCCGCGTGCGCAGCTTCTTCCGACGCTGACCGACGACTGGACCGTGGCGGTCTGCCGCTGCGGTCCAGTCGTCGGTAAACCCGACTAGCCTGCATCGGCCGCCACGTCGATGCGTACGCGGGGAATCTCTGCAGGCGCCCAGCGGCCGGCGCTGCCGACTTCGGTGCACCGAGCCCTGCGCCTGACCTGGCGGTCAATCATTGGCGAGGCGCGGGCAGCCATCGCGTGAAGGTGCTTCAATAGGCCGGCATAGCCACAGGGGTGACGAGACCGTCGGGTCATGGGGAGCGTGCGCTGGTTCTTTGCCGAGTTGAGACGGCGCAACGTGTTGCGCGCCGCGCTGCTGTATGTCGGCGCAATCTGGGCGCTGGCCCAGGGCATCGCGCAACTCACCCCCGAATTCGACTGGCCTGCCTGGAGCACGCGTGCCTTCGTGCTCGCGGCCGCCATCGGCTTTCCGTTCTGGATCGTGTTCGCCTGGTTCTATGAGCTGACCCCGCAGGGTTTCCGGCGCGAGCGCGACATTCCCGAAGGCGAATCGATCACCCGCCAGACCGGGCGCAAGCTCGACTACTGGATCATCGGCGTGCTGTCGGTGGCGGTGGTCCTGCTGCTGACCGAACGGTTCCTGCTGCGTCGGGACCAGCCAGCGATCGACCAGCGCTCGATCGCGATCCTGCCCTTGGTCAATGCCAGTGGCGATGCCGATGACGACTACTTCTCCGATGGCCTGACCGAAGAGCTGATCGCCAGCCTGACTCGGATCGGCGCGTTGCGGGTGATCGGCCGCAGCTCCGCGTTCGAGTTCAAGGAGAGCCAGGCGCCGCGCACCGAGATCGCCGCGCGTCTGGGCGTGGCGCACCTGCTCGAAGGCACCGTGCGCCGGCACGACGGGCGCATCCGGATCCTAGTCGAACTGATCCATGCCGCCGACGGCGTCAGCCTGTGGTCGCAGACCTACAACCGTGAACTGCAGGACATCTTCACCGTGCAGGGCGAGATCGCCCGGGCCGTCGCCGCCGCGCTGCAAGTGGAACTGGTCGGCACGACCGCGACGCTCGATCCCGACCAGCCACCCAGCGGCAATGCCGAGGCGTATCAGGCCTACCTGCAGGGCCGGGCGTTCGGTCGTCGCAATGATCAGGCCGGTCGTCAGGCCGCGATCCGCTACCACCGCGAAGCCCTGCGGCTGGACCCCGGGTACGTCGCCGCTTATATGGGCCTGACCATCGCCCTGATCAACTACAGCGCCGAGGTCGAATCCGATCAGGTTCCAGTACTCGAACAGCAGGCCCGCGAAGCTGCCGCCCGCGCGATGGCCTTGGCGCCGGACAACCCCAATGCCCTGCTGGCCGATGCTTTCGTCCGGCTGGTGGTCGACATGGATATCGACGGTGCCGTCGCCGCCACCCGGCGCAACCTGGAACAGGTGCCCAACAGCAGCGACGGCCTGGGCATGATGGCGGCCTTGCTGGTCAATCAGGGGCGACATGTCGAGGCGCTGGACTACTTCCGTCGCGCCCAGTCAGTCGATCCGCTGCGTTTGCGCTGGCGGCTGAACATCCTGCAGCCGTTGATCGCACTGCAGCGGCTGGGTGAGGCCGACCGCGAGATCGCACAGATCCTGACCATGGTGCCGGATCCGGCGCTGGTGCGACCGGCGATGCTGGAGATCGCGGCCTTGCGCGGCGACGCCGCGGCCATCGCCCGGATCGCCGAGGAGGAAACCGACCCCGAGGCGCGCCGCTACGCACAGACGATGGCCGCCGTGGTCGCTGGTGACAACCCCGACATCGGTGCTGCCATCGATGACTTTGTCGCCGGCTGCGCCGATCCGGTGGGCTGCGCCTACAACGCCGCTCTGCTCAGCGGCCTGGCCCGATTGCCCGAGCGCCTGTTCGGCTACCTGGAGCAGGCCGCGACCGTGCATGGCTATCAGCCCAGTCTCGGCCATGCCTTCCTGGCGCCGTACCTGCACGATCCACGCTACGGCGCGCATCTGGCGCAGTTCGGCAGGGCCTTGCCCTGAACACAGCGGCGGCGGTGCTGCGATCTGGCCGAGAGGGGGCTCGGCGCAGGCGCGGAACAGGATTGATCGGCTGGTGGACGACACAGATCCGGCGATCGCTGGTTTCGTCCGGCAAAAGCGGACAGCGAGGCCGATCACAACCGGCGTTGCCGGGCCGGGTTTGCTACGCTGGCGGCCCTTCACGCCGCCAGTAACTGAACAGGGGAATGTTGTCGCGTCCTGACTTGGCCTTTCGAGCCGGCCCGTGGCCCCTGCTGCTGGTCGCGGGCCTGGCTGTGCTGTGCCTGTGGTTGCTGGCGCGCACTGTCGCCAGCGTGCTGGATGTCGGCAGTCGATCCGAAGCGCCTGTTGCTGGCGCGTCGTCAGCAGCACAGTTGCTGGAGGCGCCGCGCGAGTCGCTGGCGCAATGGCATCTGTTCGGCTCGGTGTTCGCGCCGGTCGATCAGCGTGCGGCGGCTGCAGCCGATGCGCCCGACACCACGCTGGAACTGACCTTGTCGGGCATCTATGCCGATGCCGACGATCCCGATGCCGGCGTGGCGATGATCGCCGATGCCGGCGGTGCCCAGGCCGCCTACCGCGCCGGCGCCACAGTGCCCGGCGGCGCCCGCGTCCGCCAGATCCTGGCCGATCGCGTGCTGCTGGTTCACAACGGCCGCGACGAATTCCTGCGTTTGCCGCGCGAGCGTCTGCCGTCGGCGCAGAGTACGCCTTCCGCGCATCCGCTCGCGACCTCCGGCTCCGGGGCTGCCAACGTCGGCAACCAGACGGCCGTGCCCGGTGCCGGCAGCGGTGGGACCGCCATCGCACCCGTCGCCGTCGCCGGTCTGGAGACGGTGGACTGGGGCGCGGTGCAACAACAGTTCAACATCGATCCGGCCGAACTGGCGCAGCAGGTGCGGGTGCAGCCGGTGACCGAGAACGGTGCCGTGGTCGGCGTGCGCGTGACCGGCACCTATGCCGCGCTGCTGGCGGCCGCCGGCCTGCGGCCGGACGACATCATCACCGCCGTCAATGGCGTGGCCGTCACCGACGGCGCCCGTGCCCAGCAGGTCATCGCCGCAGTCGCCCGCGACCGCCGCGCCCGTGTCACCGTCCGGCGTGAAGGCCGGGAAGAAACCCTGAACGTGAGTCTGCAATGAACCCGATCCGATTCCGTGGCCCGTTCTGGCTGCTGCTGGTCCTGATGCTGGCGGCAGTCGGTTCCGCGCTGGCGCAGGCACCCGCCAGCGACGACGGCCGGCAGACGCTGAACCTCAAGAATGCCGACATCAACGTGCTGATCGCGACCGTGGCCGAGATCACCGGTCGCAACTTCATCGTCGACCCGCGCGTGGAGGGCAAGGTCACCGTCATCACTTCCGAGCCGATGACGCCGACCGAAATCTACGACACCTTCCTGTCGGTGCTGCGGGTGAATGGTTTCGCCGCCGTGCAGAACGGGCGGCTGGTGCGGATCGTGCCCGATGCGGTCGCGCGACAGTTCGAGACGCCGGTGGAAACGCCGGGCACCACGTCGGCCGACGCCATGGTCACCCGGGTGATCACGGTCAACAACGTCTCGGCCAAGGAACTGTCCGACCTGCTGCGCCCGCTGCTGCCGCAGGCAGCGCAGGTGGCCGTGCACGAGGGCAGCAACGCCATCGTGATCGCTGATCGCGCCGGCAGCATCGACCGCATCGAGCGACTGGTGCGGCGCATCGACAACGTCGACGAAGGTGGCGTGGAAGTGATCGCGCTGCGCCATGCCAATGCCGCCGAACTGGCGCGCACCCTGGGCAATGTCGACGGTCACGAAGGCGGCCCGCGGCTGGTCGCCGATGCCCGCACCAATTCGCTGCTGCTCACCGGCGACCAGCGTGGCCGCCTGCGTCTGCGCACCCTGATCGCGCATCTGGATACGCCGCTCGATGGTGGCGGCACCACCCAGGTCGTCTACCTGCGCTATGCCAGTGCCGCCGACCTGGTGCCCGTGCTGGAAGCGCTGGCCAAGGCCGAGGAAGGCGCGCAGGTCGGTGAGGATGCGCGCGTCAGCACCGCCATCCAGGCGCATGAGGCGACCAACGCGCTGGTGATCTCGGCGCCGTCGGCGGTGATGGAGTCGCTGCGTTCGGTGATCCGCCAGCTCGATGTGCGTCGCGCGCAGGTGCTGATCGAGGCGGTGATCGCCGAAGTCGCCGAGGAACATGCGAAGGAGTTCGGCATCCAGTGGCAGGTGGTCCCCGAAGAGGGCGGCGCATTGGGCCGCGGCATCATCGGCGGTACCAACTTCCCCGGCCAACAGGGCGGCGGCATTCTCAACACCATCGGCGGCGGTGTTCCGGCCTTGACCGGCTTGCCGGGCGGCCTGAACCTGGGTTGGGTCGAGGGTTTGGTCTCGGTGCCGGGACCGGATGGCACGCCGATCGACATTCTCAATCTTGGCGCGCTGGTGCGTGCATTGGGTGCCAACACCGACACCAACATCCTGTCGACACCGTCGATCGTCACCCTGGACAACCAGGAGGCGCTGATCGAGGTCGGCCAGGAAGTGCCGTTCGTGCAGGGCGAGTTCACCACGCCGGTGACCAGCGGTTCCGGCGGCAACAACAATGCGCTGGTGAATCCGTTCCGCACCCTGGAGCGCAAGAGCATCGGCATCAAGCTCAAGGTCACCCCGCAGATCAACGAAGGCGACGCGGTGGTGCTGACGCTGGAGCAGGAAGTCTCCAGCCTGGCGCCGAACGTCTCCGGCGCGGCCGACCTGATCACCAACCAGCGCATCCTCAAGACCACGGTGCTGGTCGGTGACGGCCAGATGCTGGTGCTGGGCGGGCTGGTCACCGAGGACCAGAGTGAGCGCGTCAACAAGGTGCCGGGGCTGGGCAACATTCCGGTGGTCGGCAACCTGTTCAAGCACCGCAGCTCCTCGCGCGTGCGCCGCAACCTGATGGTGTTCCTGCGGCCGGTGATCCTGCGCGATGGCGCGGTCGAGAATTCGGTGACCGGTTCCAAGTACAACTACATCCGCGACGAGCAGCTGCGCGTGCGCGAAGGCAGCGATGGCCTGCTGCCGCCGGAGCACAAACCGGTGCTGCCCGAATTGCAGGCGATTCCACCGGCCGGCACGGCGCAGCCGCTGCCAACGCCGCAGCCCGAGCCAGAACCACGCAAGCGCCGCCGGCAGTAACGGCGGAGGAACGAGTGGATAGAAAAGAGAAACGAGTAGACGCCGGTGGCCGCCGCGTCGGGCGGCCGTCGTTGCCTTTGCTCTCTCTCGTTCCTCTTTTCTCTCCACTCGTTTCTCGTCTTTCCAACGGACATGACTGAGCCCGCGACAACCCACGCCACCTGGCAGCGCCCGCCTTACGCCTTCGCCCGCCGGCATGGCGTGGTCGTGCTCGGCCGCGAGAACGGGCGCCTGCGCGTCGCCCATCGCGACGATGTCACCGTCGATGTGCTGGCCGAACTGCAGCGGGCCAGCGGCCTGTCGCTGGCGTTGGAGAACTGCACCAGCGCCGAGTTCGAGCGCCATCTGCGCGCGGTCTACGCCAGTGGCGACGCGCACACAGAAGCCACCGCCATGGCCGGCGAAGACGCCTCGTTGAGCACGCTCGCCGAAGCGCTGCCGGAACCGGAAGACCTGCTGGAAAGCGCCGACGAGGCGCCAGTGATCCGCCTGCTCAATGCCTTGCTCACCCAGGCGGTGAAGGAGAACGCCTCCGACATCCACGTCGAGCCCTACGAGCAACGCGTGGCTGTGCGCTTGCGCGTGGACGGTGTGCTGCGCGAAGTGTTGACGCTGGCACGTGGCTGGGCGCCGGCATTGGCATCACGCGTGAAGGTGATGGCACGGCTGGACATTGCCGAAAAGCGTCTGCCGCAGGACGGTCGCATCGCCTTGCGCATTGCCGGCCGACCGGTCGACGTGCGCGTGTCGACACTGCCGTCCGGTCACGGCGAGCGTGTTGTGCTGCGCCTGCTCGACAAGCAGGCCGGTCGCCTCGATCTCGAACAGCTCGGCATGGTTCAGGCGGTGCGCGAGGGGCTGGATGCGCTGGTCCATCGCCCGCACGGCATCCTGCTGGTCACCGGTCCGACCGGCTCGGGCAAGACCACTACCTTGTACGCGGCGCTGGAACGGCTCAACGACGCGACCCGCAACATCCTCACGGTCGAAGACCCAATCGAATACGACATCGAAGGCATCGGCCAGACCCAGGTCAACTCCAAGATCGACATGAGTTTCGCGCGTGGCCTGCGCGCGATCCTGCGTCAGGATCCAGACGTGGTCATGGTCGGCGAAATCCGCGATCTGGAGACCGCTCAGATCGCCGTGCAGGCCTCGTTGACCGGCCATCTGGTGCTGTCGACGCTGCATACCAACACCGCTGTCGGCGCGATCACCCGCCTGCGTGACATGGGCGTGGAACCGTTCCTGCTCGCCTCCAGCCTGATCGGCGTGCTGGCCCAGCGTCTCGTCCGAGTGCTCGATCCCGACAGCCGCATCGCCTATCTGGCCAGCGAGGCCGACTACGCCGCCTTCGGCTTGGACGCCGCGAGGCAGTCGATATCAGCGGCGACGCTGTATCGCCCACCGGCCGAAAGCAGCGGCTATCGCGGTCGCAGCGGCATCCACGAACTGGTCGTAGTCGACGAGGTCATCCGCGCGCTGGTCCATGACAACGCCGCCGAGGCCACGCTGGAACGCGAAGCGCGTCGGCGCACACCGAGCATCCTCGCCGACGGCTGGGCCAAATGCGTCGCCGGCATTACCAGCGTTGAGGAAGTCCTGCGCGTCACCCGCGAGGGCTGACGCGCAGGCTGGGAAGTCCCTGGTCTATTCGGCGTCGAAGCTTCGAGTTTGCAGATCTGCCTTTTGCGAGAGCTCACGGAAGACTTCGCGGAGGATCGCCTGGTCGTACCAGCGGTCACCGATCTGGACTTCGGACTCACGAGCCGACTTTGGCTGACGGGCGTTCGCTTGCTCCCGCTCCTCATCGGTACGTTGTGCATCGATCTCACTGTCAATGCTTTTCGTCGCGGTGGTTGTGCTTGAACTTTGTTGGGCGTGGGCGTTACCGATGAGTCGGTGTGCAACGGAAGTAAGTCCGGGCCCGCTCAACTGTCCTGATTTTGGGTAAGTCCATGATCGACCAACCCATCGGTTATAGGAATTGTCAAAAGCGTACGCGGTGTAGTGACTCGCCGAAGAGTCCAACAGGACCAGCATCGCCGGCAGCTGAGGATTGTTGGTCGGACCGCCAAGTGCAGGGCGATTCGAGGAGCCGACGCGATGGCCGGCGAAGCCGTTCTCGATATCGTTAGTCACCTGACGAAACCAAAGCGCTTCGCCAAAGAACGACCTGTCGCCGTCGACGATCGTCCAAACCCCCAACATGGCTAAAGGCGAATGCTGACTGTCGCCGACAAGTGGCATTCGCTGTATCGCCACCTGCAGGTTTCCTGGCAGTCTGATGGTTCCCTGGGTTGGAGAGCTGAAGGAGAAATGAGCTTCACCAAGCTCCGTCAACTCCGGTGCGCGATGAGAACAGCCAAAGCACTGCCCATCCTTGGCCGAGTAAAAGGGTGCCCGCATCTGGCTGCTTCGGGAATCAAACCTGCCGAAACTGGTATAGAAGGCCGATCGGGATCCATCTGGTTGATATCCATAGAAGGCGACGAACATGCTGTCATTCTGAAGTTCTATGGTGTAGCCACGGCCAGGCTCATTGGGATTCCACCACAACCCACTTTCAGGAATGACAGCCCAAGAATAAGTGGATGCCGCTATGCCTATCGCGGCGCTGAGAAATCTTGTGCAAACACTCATACTCTCCTCCCTTGCGAAAAATAGGTTGCGTCAGCGTGTTGAGGGTTCTGATCATTGGAGGTTCTCTGTCCGATGACCGATGCAGCTGATCCCAACAGCCATGACCCCTGATTGTGGCTTTTATCCGTTGCTATGATTGATAAAAATTGTTACGAGCTAGATGAAGTCTCCAACAATAGGCGAGTGTCGAAGTGCGTTGGAGGAATCACTGGCCTCGATCGTCGGGGTGAGCGAATCCGCTCTATGCGCGGCCTGGTTTTCGCGCGACCGAAGCGTCATAAACGAGGTGATGCCGATGACAATTTCTTCCGCTGGTGATGGTGCGAAAGTCACCCGAACTTTCACTGCCAGCGCTCAGGCCGGGCTCAGACATTGGACTGACGACCACTGTGGTTTGTATTTTGGTTCGGGCGTGCAGATGGCCCCGAGAGTCGACCCAAGAAGCTGCGCATGACACGGATGCTCCCGGACCCGCATGCCGATTTCGTCCGGCGCATCCGGCGTGTGATCGCCGCCGACACGCGCCTGCAGGCGCTGCTGGCTGGCGGGTCGTGGGTGCATGGCGGCATGGACGCGCATTCGGATCTGGATTTCGTCATCGTCGTCGACGAGGCCCACTACGCCGAGGTCATGGCCGAGCGCATGGCGATCGCCGAAGGCATCGGCGGCTTGCTGGCGGCGTTCACCGGCGAGCACGTCGGCGAACCGCGTCTGTTGATTTGCCTGTACGGCCCGCCCCTCCTGCACGTGGACCTGAAGTTCGTCACGGCGGAGGACCTGGATGATCGGGTCGAGCGCCCGGCGATCGTGTTCGCCCGTGATCCCGCTGCCATCGAGCGGCGACTGGATGCTGCGAACATTGCCTGGCCGGATCGGCCGCCGCAGTGGTTCGAGCAACGGGCCTGGATCTGGCTGCATTACGCGGCGACCAAGCTGGGTCGCGGTGAGTTGCTGGAAGCGATCGCCATGCTGGCCTTCTTCCGCGACCAGGTACTCGGGCCGATGCTGCATCGGCGTGCCGGCCGACCGCAACGTGGCGTACGTCGGCTGGAACAGCAGGCCGATGGCGTCGATCCGCGACTGATTGCCACGGTGACGCAACACGATGCCAGTGCAGTGCGTGAGGCCATTCTTGCCGCGACGGCGCTTTACCTCGATCTGCGGGGTGATCTGCCGCCAGACCACGCCGTCGCCGGCATGCCTGCCGCATTGATCGACTTCGTGAGCATCTAACCCGGGCTGCCGCGAAAGCAGGCGGGTGAGATTGCCAGTCACAGGTGGACGCGACCCGCTACCGGCATGCCCCATTGATTCCCGAGCCACGTCGTTCGGGGTCGGCTGCGCCAGATGGCCGTGTCGAGCGCCAGATGCATCGCTGGGATGACGTGGCGTACGTGTGTTACCGATCGCTCGGTTCGAGCGTGACCTCCAGCGGGTTCGGCTTCAACTCCTTGGCGGCACCGGTTGCGGCATCGACGCCGATGCCGATGACGCCGCCAACGAGGACGTTTCCGGCCAGGCCGGCAGCGCCTGCACCGGCGATCTGCGACACCACCTGCGTTTTCACCTCGCGATAGCCGTCCTTGCTGATGGTCACGTCGAAGCCCTGCTTGCGCTTCAGTTTCAGCGTGCAAGGCGTCGTGCATTCATGACCACTGGAAAGGCGCACATCCGCGCCGGACGGCACCGTGTCGACGGTCCAGGCCTGCGTGGTGCCGCGGGTGATCGTTGCGCAGCCGCTCAGCACGACGAGCAGGATCGCCATTCCCGCGTGAGCAGTTCCCATAAGACCTCCCGGTTGCTGTGCCGGCGCCGACGCGGCAAGGCGCTCGGCGCGACCAAATCCCCTTTGCGCATTCTTCTGCTTTGCCCGTGACCGCGTCAATCGCCGGTAGCGGCTGCCGGACCGAAATCAGGCTGCGCGACCCCTCGCGGCGCCTGTTCCGGCCGATGGACACGGCGGGTCTGGCGCACGTCCAACCCACCCGCGATCGACGTTGGTTCGCGGAAACCAGGGAGCAATGGCGCCAGGTGGCGGCCGCCGCCGATCCTGAAGACATGCAGTCTCGTTGCGCCAAGCCGGGTTGCGGGTGCGCACGCGGCTGCATGGCGACGACCTGAAAGCCCGGGTTAGACTGCGGTCTTTCGGCGGTCGCGCGGCCGCGCCAACCAGGGAGATGCCTCGATGACCCAGCCGACTCCACCCGCTCCGGCGCCGTTCGACGAGGGCAAGCGCGGATTCATGGCGCGCATGCTCGACGCGGTCGAGCGCATCGGCAACAAGCTGCCGGATCCGGCGGCACTGTTCCTGCTGCTCATGCTGCTGGTCTGGGTGTTGTCGTGGTTGCTGTCCGGCGTGCAGTTCGAGGCGCTGCATCCGACCACCGGCGAGCCGATCCGCATCGTCAACCTGCTCTCCGGTGAATCACTCACCGCGTTCATGGCCAACATGTACCGCGTGTTCATGGCCTTCGCACCGCTGGGCGTGGTGCTGACTGCCATGCTCGGTCTGGGCGTGGCCGAGCACACCGGCTTCATCAACGCCGCCTTGCGCCGCATGTTGTCGGTGACCCCGAAGTCCATGCTGACCCCGGCCCTGGTCGCCATCGCCGTGCTCAGCCATGTCGCGGTCGACGCGGGCTACGTGCTGGTGATTCCGCTGGGCGGCGTGATCTTCTACGCCGCGGGCCGGCATCCGCTGGCCGGTATCGCGGCCGCTTTCTGCGGTGTCTCCGGTGGTTTTTCGGCGACGCTGTTCGTGCCGTCCTCGCTGGACCCGTTGCTGGCCAGCTTCACCGAAGCAGCCGGCCAGATCATCAATCCGGAATTGACCGTCAACCCGCTCAACAACTGGATCTTCACAACCGCCTCGACCTTCCTGATCATCGCCATCGGCTGGTTCGTCACCGACAAGATCATCGAGCCGCGCCTGGCGCGCACCAAGGTCGATGGCGATACCTCCGAGTTGCCGAAGATGGATCCGCTGAACGATCGCGAGCGTCGCGGCCTGCTCTGGGCGACGGTTTCCATGCTGGTGATGCTGGGCCTGTTCATCCTCAGCCTGCTGCCGGAAACCTCACCCTGGCGCGCGCCGCCGGAGACGCCGGCGGTGCTGGCCGGCGGCAGCCCGCTGCTGGTGGCGCAGGCGCCAGTGATGCAGTCCATCGTGGCACTGATCTTCATCCTGTTCCTGGTGCCCGGCGTGGTCTACGGCTACGTCGCCGGCACGGTGAAGAGCCATCGCGACGTCATCGCCGCCATGACCAAGGCGATGAGCGGCATGGCCTACTACATCGTCATCGCCTTCTTCATCGCGCAGTTCCTGGCTGGATTCAATGGATCCGGTCTGGGCACGCTGATGGCCGTGGAAGGCGCGGTGCTGCTGCAGGGTCTGCCGGTGTGGCTGACCATCATCGGCCTGATCCTGATGACCGGCATCGTCAACCTGTTCATCGGTTCGGCTTCGGCCAAGTGGGCGTTGCTGGCGCCGATCATGGTGCCGCTGATGATGCAGCTGGGCGTATCGCCCGATCTCACCCAGGCGGCGTACCGCGTCGGTGACTCGATGACCACCATCATCACGCCGCTGATGCCGTACTTCCCGCTGATCGTGGTGTTCTGCCAGCGCTACGTTAAGTCGGCCGGCATCGGCACGCTGGCCTCGATCATGTTGCCGTACTCGATCGCGCTGACGGTGTTGTGGACGCTGTTCCTGCTGGCGTTCTGGGGTCTGGGCATTCCGCTGGGCTTCGGTTCCAGCTACGACTACGTCGCGCCGACCGGCTGACGGCACGACGCCGATGCACACCCGGCAGCGCTGATGGCTCGCCGGGTGCGCCGGGATTTTGGCCAAGCAAGCCTGGTCGCTACATTCGCGCCGGGAGGATGGCGGCAGGATGTGCCTGCAGCTGCTGCCTGTATCCGCGGCGCTGTAGCTGCGGGGCTTGCCCCGCAGACCTGTGCCGCGCTGGGTGCTTGCCGGCCGGGCAAGCCCGGCCGCTACAGGGGGTGCGGCTCGTTCAGGTCGGCGTATCGACCTCGTCCCAGTCGCGGTCCTCGAAACGCAGCAGCCAGTTCAGGGCCAGATGCCGTTCGGCGATGACGCCGCCGATCAGCCCGACCGGTGCCTGGATATCGTCCAGACGCGCCTGGCGCAGCAGCCAGTGCAGGCGCAGATGCAGGTCCAGCGCATCGAGGATCTCGGCCAGTGGCCGCAGTGTCGGCATCGGTGGCGGATCGGATTCGGCCCAGGCCAGTGCCCGCTGCGCTGCCTGCGAGACATCGCAGATGGTGTCCGGGAACGGCAGCTCGTCGGTGAGGCCCAGGGCCCACTGCAATATCGCGACGCTTTCGTAGCGCCAGACCGCATCGATCAGTGCCTGCTCATCGGGTGAGTCGCTGGCCATGAACGCCTGTTCCTGCGGCGACAGCGCGAGCCATGCCGCCGGCAAGTGCTCGCGGATTTCCGCCGCCGTCAATGGCTCCTCGCCCTGCAGCGATTCACCGCGCACGGCGACGGCAAACAAGGCCTGCATGCGCAAGGCCACGGCGTCGGCATCGCGCGGCAAGGCTTCGCCCTCGGACAGCACTGGCGGCAAGGTCGGTGGCACTTCCAGCTGGCGGGCCGTCAGCGCGTCATCGGTACGCGTCTTGCGGGCGTGGGCATCGGCGGGATAGGGCACTTCGGCATCGGCATCGACCTGCGCCTGGTCGCGCGCGACCAGCACCCGGCCGTGGTCATCGCGCACGCTGCCGTCGGGCCAGAACGCGACTGCATTCGCCGCCTGTGCCCATTGCGCGAACGCGGCCAGCGCCGATTCCGGCAGTTCCAGGCTGTAGTGCCAGCGCGCGCGCTGCAGATGGCGGTACAGGTGGTAGCGCGCTGCGGTCATCTCGCCGTCGCCGATGTTCAGGACGTAGCCGATGAACCCTTCCAGATGCCGGTTCAGTTGCGGATCGTCCAGGCCGCGAACACCCACCAGCGTGTGGGGGAAGGTGGGGGGCAGTGGTTCGCGCAGGGTGGAATAGGCGTTGATCAGTGGCATGGCGATTTCGGTCCGGAAACGGCGCTCAGGATACCGACGGGGGGATGACGGCTTCGACACGGGATCCGGGTCGGGCTTCGTGCAACGGTTCTCGCCCGCGCTTCCAGGCGGCATACTCGCCATCTGCCGCGCCAGCCGGCGTGTTTTCCACGGCATCTCCCACTTCGTATGCCCGCCTTCGAGTATCAGGCCCTAGACGACAGCGGTCGCCGCCAGCGTGGCGTGATCGAGGCCGACAGCGCGCGTAGTGCGCGCGGCCTGCTGCGCGATCGCGGGCTGACACCTCTGGTGGTCGATGCCGCAGCGCCCGGTCGGGCGCCGCGCGGGCAGTTGCTGCGACGTGGCCTGGGCAGCACGCAACTGGCGCTGTTCACGCGCGAGTTGTCGACCCTGCTTTCGGCCGGATTGCCGATCGACGAAGCTCTCGGCGCATTGGGTGAGCAGGCCGAGGACGAACGTTTGCGCACCGTGCTGGCGGCGCTTCGAACCCGTGTCCGCGAGGGCGCTTCGCTGGCTTCGGCGCTGGCTGAGCAGCCGGACAATTTCCCCGAGTTCTTCCGCGCCTCGGTCGGTGCCGCCGAGCAATCCGGCCAGCTCGATGCCGTGCTGGCGCGGCTGGCCGACTACGCCGAAGACCGCGAGGCCATGCGTCGACGCATCTGGATGGCGCTGCTGTACCCGCTGCTGCTGACCGGTGTGGCGCTGCTGGTGGTCGCCGGTCTGCTGCTGTACGTGGTGCCGCAGGTCACCGAAGTGTTCGACAACCTCGGCCGCGGTCTGCCGACGCTGACCCGCGCGCTGATCGCCTTGTCGGAAGGCTTGCCCGTGGTGGCGCCGTGGTTGCTGGCGGCGCTGGTGGCCATCGTTTTCGGTGTGCGCTGGCTGTTGCGCGACGAGCGCTGGCGCGCACGCTGGCAGCGCTTTCTGCTGCGTCTGCCATTGATCGGTCGCCTGCGTCTGGCGCTGGATACCGCCCGCTTCACCCGCACCCTCGGCTTGCTGGCCGGTGCCGGCGTGCCCATGCTCGATGCCCTGCGCATGGCCACGCAGACGGTAGGCCTGCAGCCGTTGAAGGATGCGCTGCAGCGTGTCTCGTCGCGTGTGCGCGAGGGCTCCGGTCTGGCGGTGTCACTGGCCGAGAGCAAGCTGTTCCCACCGGTGACCCTGCGCCTGATCGGCAACGGCGAACGTGCCGGTCGCCTGCCGGCCATGCTCGATCGCGCGGCCGACCACGAAGCCACGCTGCTGGAGAATCGCCTGACCACCTTCGTCGCCATCCTTGGTCCAGCCATGATCCTGCTGGTCGGTGTGCTGGTGCTGCTGATCGTGCTCGCCATCCTGCTGCCGATCTTCGAGCTCAACACCCTGCTCGGCTGACCGCGCCGTTTTTTTGACGATCGCTTTCACCAGCCTAGGTCGTCATTCAGGTCGACCTTCTCCAGCGACAGCGCCGACTTCGGCAAATCGAAAGCCTTGGCCTGGAGAATCATCATGGCGATGACCTCCCGGTATGCGCGATAGCGTCCAGCTTCGAAGCTGTCGCCGGATTGATTCGCGACCTCGTCTCTGGCCTGGTTGAGCCGTTCGACCAACAGATGGCCGAGATCGGAAAGATGGTCGTCGGCGGCTCGGCTCACGGTGGTACCCCTCAGCGTTTGGGTTCAAGCGAAGGACCGCCAGCGCCGGCCCAATCGCGCCATTTGCTCCAGGCGCACAGTCCGAAGTAGAGGACGCCGAAGGCGATCACGCGCTGCGGCTGGTCCACCCACAGGCCGGAGCCGGGCAGGCCGAATGCCGGTTGCAGTTCGAGGGTCAGGCCCAGTCGCGGCATCGGCAACAACAGGGTCAAAAACACGCCGCCGATGTAGAACAGCACTCCCAGGCCCCAGTTGCCGATCATGCGCTGGCTCTGTTCAGCGCTTGGCGCGCGATGACTGAGCGCACCGGCGAACTTGCCCAGCAGAAGCCAGCCGAACACGGGCAGCGGCCACCACTCGTTGAAAACCAGTGCGAACGCGGCCACGAAGCCGAGGTAGAACATCGAGAATCCCAGCATGGCCAGCACGCGCTTGAACCGGGAGATCTTCCCGCCAAAGGCGAAGCCGCCCAGGAAGCCGCTGGCGTGGACGACCAGAAACTCCACCAGCATGATCAGCATGGCGTTGCGCACAGCGCTCTCGCCCAGCGCCATCGGTGCCAGCCACACGATCAGGAAGAAGCCGGCGGTGACCGCGTCAGGCAGCGCGGCGGCCAGACGCGCCGGTGCCGACATGATCGTGATCGCCGGCGTGGGCTGGGCGGTGACATGGCCTGTCATGCTGTGAGCGTAGCGGCGCGGCAACGCGATCGACAATGCTTCGCTGGCGGCTGGATGACTGTGCGATGAGGCAGGTCGATGTAGTTGCCTGCCATGCTGCAGCCGGCCGTGATAACGTCGCCGCGCCGTTGCCGCCGGTCGTTCCGTCTTGTCCGAATCCGCCATCGAAGCCGAATCCCTGTCGCTGCGCTATCCCGGCGGACGCGAAGCGCTGAGCCAGCTCGGTTTCCGCATCGACACCGGCGAGATGGTGTTCATCACCGGTCGTTCCGGTGCCGGCAAGAGCACGCTGATCCGCCTGATCGCCAGCCTGATGCTGCCGTCGGCGGGGAAGTTGAAGGTGCTCGATGCCGAACCGGCCAAGCTCAGGCGCCGGCAGCGGCCGTTCCTGCGTCGGCGCATCGGTCTGGTGTTCCAGGAACATCGACTGCTGCCGCAGCAGACCGTGGCCGAGAACGTGGCCTTGCCGCTGCGCTTGCTGGGCATGGCGCCGGCCGAGATCAACAAGCGCGTGCGCACGGTGCTGGAGCTGGTCGGCCTGGCCGGGCGTGAGCGTGCATTGCCGGCGACCTTGTCCGGCGGCGAACAACAACGCGTGGGCATCGCGCGGGCGATGGTGCATCGACCGGCACTGCTGCTGGCCGACGAACCCACCGGCAACCTCGACCCGCAGCTGTCGATCGAGATCATGGCGTTGTTCGAGCGCCTGGGCAGTCATGGCACCACGGTGGTCATCGCCAGCCACGACCTGTTCCTGATCCGGCAATCACGCAAGCGCGTGCTGGTGCTGGACGAAGGCAAGCTGGTCGACGACTTCCGCCCGGAGCCGGCACCGGCATCGGCGCCGCCAGCGGTGGAGTCGCCATGAATCGACGCACCGGCAACGAGGCACGACGCGGTCATCGTGGCGGCTGGCGCGCCCGGCATCGCGAGGCCTGGCGCAGCGCCTGGCGTCGCCTGCGCGAGCGACCCGGTGCCCATGCCTTCGCCCTGGGCCTGCTGGCGCTGGCGCTGCTGGCGCTGGTGTTGCTGCGTGCCGGTGTCGAACAGTTCCGCGATCTGGGCGCGCCGCTCGGCGAAGCGCGCACCTTGAGCCTGTTTCTGGATCCGGCGCTGGACCAGGCGGCGGTCAACGCGCTGGCCGACGAACTGGAGAATGATTCGCGCATCCTGCGCATGGACCGGATCAGTCCGGAACAGGGTCTGGGCGAGTTGCTCGGTGACGACAGCCGGCAACAGGCGCTGGCGGCGCTGCCGGAGAATCCGCTGCCCTGGGTGCTGGCGCTGGATCCGGTCGACCGCGTCGCCGGGGAGGCGCTGGTTGCCGAACTGAGCGCGCACGACGCCGTCCAGCACATCACCGACGATGGCGACTGGCACGATCGCGCGGACGCGGTGCTGGGTGCGGCCCGGTTGCTGGTCACCGTGTTGTCGGTGCTGGTCGGTGTGGCCGCGGTGCTGCTGGCGGCCAACGCCGTGCGCACGATGCGCGTGGAAGGTCGCGAGGAACGCGCCTTGCAGCGTGTGTTCGGTGCCACCGAAGCCGATCTGCGTCGACCCTATCTGTATCTCGGTGCGCTGTACGGGCTGATTGCCGGTGTGCTGGCGCTGCTGTTGGCCTGGATGGTGTTGCTGGCCTTGCGGCCGGGATTCACGGCGCTGGCCGAAGCCTTGCAGTTGACCAGCGAGGTGTCCTGGGTGCCGCCACTGTGGGCGCTGGCAATGCCTTTGCTGGCGGCATTGCTCGGCGCCATCGGCGCCTGGTTCGGCTGTCGTTTCGAGCCGGATCTGGAAGTGGCGGGATGAGCGCTCCCGACGCCAGTAGTGACGACCGTATCCGCCTGCATGAGAGCTGGAAGAAGCGACTGGCGCCTGTGTTTGCAACGCCGCAGATGCAGGCGCTGCGCGAATTCCTGCGCACCGAAAAGGCGGCCGGCAAGACCATTTATCCGCCGTCGGCGCAGATCTTCGCTGCGCTCGACAACACGCCGTTCGATGCGGTGAAGGTGGTGATCCTCGGCCAGGATCCCTACCACGGTCCCGGTCAGGCGCATGGCCTGTGCTTCTCGGTGCAGCCGGGGGTGCGGCCGCCACCGTCGCTGCTCAACATCTTCAAGGAGATCGAATCCGACCTGGGCATCCCGCGGCCGGACCACGGTTATCTGATGCACTGGGCGCAGCAGGGCGTGCTGCTGCTCAATGCCGTACTCACGGTTGAGCGCGCCCAGGCTGGTTCGCATCAGGGCAAGGGCTGGGAGGTGTTCACCGACGCGGTGATCGAGGCCCTCAACCGCGAGCGAGAAGGTCTGGTGTTCCTGCTCTGGGGCTCGCCGGCGCAGGCCAAGGGGCGGCTGGTCGATTCGTCACGCCATCATGTCCTGAAGGCACGCCATCCCTCACCGCTGTCCGCGCATTCGGGCTTCTTCGGCTGCCGGCATTTCTCGCAGGCCAATGCCTGGCTGCAGGCGCGCAGTGAGGCGCCGATCGACTGGTCGCTGCCGGAAAGTCAGGAGTGAGTGAAGAGGAAAGAGAAACGAGAGTAGCTGCGTCCTTCAGCGTGGCTACGTCCAGTGAATTCCTTCTTTCCGTCGAGCGCCGAGACAGGAAAGTGCGTGGTCATTCGCGCCCGCCGAACCCACTCGTTCCTCTTTCCTCTCCACTCGTTTCTGGCTTCAGGCGGAGCGGGAATCGACTGCCTGGCGCATGCGGGGCTTGCCGGCGTCATCGCGCAGAACGGCCTTGCCCTGCTCGAAGGCCGCGCGACAGTCGGCGGCATCGGCCTCGATGTCGTCATCCAGCAAGGTGGCCGCCACACCGGGGCCCTCGAAGCGCGGATCGTCACATTCGCCATCGTGTGACCACTGGCTGGAGTCGTCGCCGAATTCGATGCCCGAAGCATCGTAGGGCGCGCCCAGCGCATAGGACGGCAGGTAGACATCGCGGATGGTGATGCGGCCTTCGACGTAGGCATTGCGACAGTCGCTGGCATCGGTGCCCAGCGAGTAGGCCTCATCGGCCATGCCGGTGCCCTTGAAGCGTGGGTCGTCACATTCGCCGTCGTGGGCATAGTCGCCGGAGTCGTCGCCGAAACTGAAATACTTCTCGGCGACCGCGCTGCCTGCGCGCGGTACAGCGTCCTGTGCCGACAAGGGCCATGCCGCGAACAGCGCAAGCAGCAGCGTGGCGGCAAGGCCGGCGATACCTCGGTGCCTTTGCGGTTGCGCTGGCGGGTAGCAGACAGGTTCTGATCGGCTCATGGTGCAATCACGATAGAGCAAGGAGGGGAACGACCCCAATCGATTTTTCCGACCGATCGCCGTGCTGGTTCAGCCGGAGGCACGGCCCGAATCCGATGCGTTGTCGGCGGCCGGGCTGGCGATCGCTGAGTCGATGCCGCCGAGCGCGCGATTGCTAGTGGTGACCCCTCGGTTGTCGCGCGGTCGGCTCATGGATCGGTTTCAGTTCCGGAATGACAAGCCCGCCGATTGTGGCCGGTCGAATGGCCCGATTCCGCGACCGCCATCCTACAATTGGCCCATGAAACGAATCTGCGTCTATTGCGGGTCCAGTTCCGGCGACCGGCCGGCCTATGCCGAGTCGGCGCGGGCGCTGGGCAAGCTGCTGGCTGAGCGTGACATCGGGCTGGTCTACGGCGGCGGTCTGGTCGGTCTGATGGGCGTGGTTGCCGATGCGGCACTGGCGGCCGGTGGCGAGGTCATCGGCATCATTCCCCAGCGCCTGGTCGATGCCGAGGTCGCCCATCGTGGACTGACCACGTTGGAAGTCGTCGAGTCCATGCACGAGCGCAAGGCGCGCATGGCCGAGCTGTCGGATGCCTTCATCGCCTTGCCGGGTGGTTTCGGGACGCTGGACGAACTGTTCGAGATCCTGACCTGGGCGCAGCTGGGCCTGCACGGCAAACCCTGCGGCTTGCTCGACGTGGAAAGCTACTTCGCGCCGCTGGTGGCCTGGGTAGACGGCGGCGTCGCTGCCGGCTTCATCCGGCCGCGTCATCGCGAACTGCTGATGGTCGATACCGACCAGGATCGCCTGATCGATCGCCTGGCCGCGCACGAGCCGATTGCGGTCAGCAAGTGGGCGGAGATCGCGATACGCGGTTGAATCGCGGTCGGTGTGTCGAGTTGCAGCGTCGCCGAGCTGACGGATGATCGCGCCGGGGAGCTGCGGGATGATTGCGGTGCTGAGCAGCCGCTTCTGTAGAGCCGGGCTTGCCCGGCTGAAACGTCACATTGTCGCGACCGGACGGCGTTCAGCGGGGCAAGCCCCGCTCTACAGCCCGTCAATCGAAGGCGTCGCGTTCAGCGATCCGGCAGCGGAATGAACTCGCCGTTGTCGTGCGGCGGCAAGGCGATGCGGCCGGATTGCCAGTCGGCCTTGGCCTGTTCGATGCGTTCCTTGCGCGAGTGCACAAAGTTCCACCAGATGAAGCGCTCTCCAACCGGCTCGCCGCCGAACAGCATCACCGTGGCGTCGCTGTCGGCGGTCAACGCCGGTTCGCCGCCGGGGTTGAACACCAGCAGCTTGCCGATGCCGTAGGACTGCCCGCCGTGGCTGACTTCGCCGCGCAGGATGTAGGCGGCGCGCTCGCTGGGTCCGGCCGGCAGCGCCAGCGTCGCACCGGCCTTCAGCTCGGCGTGGACATAGAACAGCGGCGAGTGCGTGGGCACCGGGCTGTCCAGACCGTAGGCGGTGCCGGCGATCACCCGCAGCCAGACGCCGGTCTCGTCGGCGGTGGGCAGTTGCGTCGCGCTGTAGTTGTCGAAGGCCGGATCGGCTTCCTCGTCGGCTTCCGGCAATGCCACCCAGGACTGCATCAGCTCAAGGCCCGGTGCGGCAAAGGCGTCCGGCCCTTCAAAGCGTTCGGAGTGGGAAATGCCGCGACCGGCAGTCATCCAGTTCATCTCGCCGGGGCGGATCACCTGGGTCACGCCCAGGCTGTCGCGATGGGTGATCTCGCCGCCGAGCAGGTAGCTGACCGTGGACAGGCCGATGTGCGGATGCGGGCGCACGTCGTCCGGGCGCGGCGCGCCTTGGCTGAGCAGCACCGGACCGGCATGGTCCAGGAAGATGAAGGGGCCGATCATGCGCCGGTCCTTGTACGGCAGGATCCGCCGGACTTCGAGGCCGGCACCCAGTTCGTGGCGGCGTGGGTCGATCACCCGTTCCAACGTGGTCATGGTTGTCGCTCCTTGCTGATTCGCGGATACGTTCGCCTTGTGCAAGGCGAACGTGAGCCCCTCACTGTACACGTCGCCGCTCGCAGACCCGGGGCACGTCGTGGACGAGCGGGCCGGCACAACGGCTCGCAGCACGGCGCTGATGCCTCGGCCATCAGCCATCGCGGGGCGAGATCGGCAAGGTGTGGACGCCTGGGCGGACGATGCCGGTCGAAAGCGAATCGGGTCGGGCGCTTCGGACGCCCGGCGAACCGGGTGAACCTCGCGATCATCGGGCAGCGTCAGGGACTGGAAGGGCGCCGGCATGGGCAGCCGAGGCGGGGGTTCGAGCCCGACATCCGTCCCATCGGCGGGACACTGCATTTCGCATCCGCAACGTCCCGCATCGAGGCCGACAGCGCCGATCCAAGTGATTGATCAAGCGATCATTTATCGGACATCTCGGACGGCGCGCGAGGGTCCGGAGATGAATGCCCGGCAGCGGAACTCAACGGGCTTTTAGCACTCAAAGGACTCGACTGCTAAACTCCCGCCCCATGAAAGGAGACCACATGAACAACGCTCTGGTCACCCGCAACTTCCCGGTGCCGGCCGCCGTTGGCAGCCTGGACGGCTATATCCATGCCGTGAACCAGGTGCCGATGCTGACCCCCGAGGACGAGCAGGCGCTGGCCCGCCGCTTCACCGACGACAACGATCTCGACGCCGCGCGTAACCTGGTGCTGTCGCACCTGCGCTTCGTGGTCCACGTCGCCCGTGGCTATCTCGGCTACGGCCTGCCCATGAACGACCTGATCCAGGAAGGCAACATCGGCCTGATGAAGGCGGTGAAGCGCTTCGACCCGGATGTCGGCGTGCGCCTGGTGTCGTTCGCGGTGCACTGGATCAAGGCCGAGATCCACGAGTTCATCCTCAAGAACTGGCGCATCGTCAAGGTCGCCACCACCAAGGCGCAGCGTAAGCTGTTCTTCAACCTGCGCAAGGCCAAGAAGCGCCTGGGCTGGTTGAGCGCCGAGGAAGTGAACACCGTGGCGCGCGAGTTGAACGTGTCGCCGGCCGACGTGGTCGAGATGGAGTCGCGCCTCAACGGTCGCGACATCGGTTTCGACGCGCCCACCGACAGCGACGACGAGGACGGCGCACCGCCGGCCCCGGTCGCGTATCTGGTCGATCACGGTCTGGACCCGGAAACGGCGGCCATGAACGACGACCAGGATGACCGCGACCTGGATTCGCTGCACGCCGGTCTGGCCAGGCTCGACGAGCGCAGCAAGGACATCATCGTCCGTCGCTGGTTGAACGAGCCCAAGGCGACGCTGCAGGAGCTGGCTGACGAATACGGCGTTTCCGCCGAACGCATCCGCCAGATCGAGGCGGTGGCCATGAAGAAGATGCGCGCGCTGTTCGAAGCCTGAGCAACGTGACAAGCTTTCACCACGACGCCCGGCTTGCCCGGGCGTCGTCGTTTTTGCGATTCCGATCAGTCACAGGGACCATGCAAAGCGGGCGGTTCGGCGATCAGCGCGTCCCGTTCACGATGCCTGCGCGACACGCCATTGCCGCGGCGCCAGACCGGTCACGGCCTTGAACGCGCGCGACAACGCGGCTTCGCTGCCGTAGCCCACGCCGTCGGCGATGAGTTTCAGTGGCCGGCCCTGGCGCAGCCACTTCTGTGCCAGACCGACCCGCCATTGCTGCAGGTAGGCGCCGGGCGTGCTGCCGAGGGTGTCGCGGAAGCTGCCGGCGAAGGCGCTGCGCGACATGCCGGCACGGCTGGCCAGCGCTTCCAGAGACCAGTCCTGCTGTGGCTGCTCGTGCATGGCGATCAGTGCATGGCGAAGGCGGGGGTGCGCCAGGCCGGCCAGCATCCCGGATTGCGTCTGGCCGTGTTCCATCAGATGCCGCAGCACCTGGATCAGCACCACATCGAACAGCCGGTCGAGCATGACCTGCCGTCCGCAGTTGTGGCCGAAGGCTTCGTCGAACAGCAGCGCCAGGATGGTCTCGCTGCCGACCAACTCGTCCAGCGGCAGGCACACGAACGGCGGCAGCGCCGCTGCGATGGGATGGCCGGCGTCGCCATCGAAGTGCAGCTCGGCGCAGACGAAATCGGCGCCGTGGACCGGATCGGTGACGAAGCGGTGCGACAACGGCCGCGGATACAGCAGCAGGCTGGGGCGATCCACTTCGATGGATTCACCGTTGCCATGGATGACCTGGACACGGCCCGAGCGAACCAGGTGCAGATGGCCGTGGCTGCCGGCATCCAGCGTGTTGATGCCGCACAGCGCACCGGCATTGAAGACCCGGGCACTGACTGAGAGATGGTCGAGCAGGGCAGCGAGTCGATCGGCCATCGTGGACTCCAGATCAATTATTCAGGACTATTTGTAGCACAAAGTCTCTCCGCACGGCGCAAAGTACGTCTCACTGGCCGGTCGACCCGATTGGCCCAGCCCCAACCAGGAGACGACCATGTCCATCGAAAGAATCCTCTACACAGCCAGCGCCACGGCCACCGGTGGCCGCGAAGGGCGCGCCACGTCTTCCGACGACGTGCTCGATGTACGCCTGTCCACGCCGCGCGAGCTGGGCGGCGCCGGCGGCCCGGGCACCAATCCCGAGCAGCTGTTCGCGGCCGGCTGGTCGGCTTGCTTTCTCGGCGCGCTGAAGTTCGTTGCCGGCCAGCAGAAGCGCGTGCTGCCGGCGGAAAGCACGGTCAGCGGCAAGATCGGCATCGGCCGGATCCCGACCGGTTTCGGCCTTCAGGCCGAACTGAGCATCCATGTTCCGGGTGTGCCGCGCGAACAGGTGCAGGCGCTGGTCGAGCAGGCGCACCTCGTCTGCCCGTACTCGAATGCGACCCGCGGAAACATCGACGTCAGCCTGATCGTGGCCGACTGAATCACCCGAAACGATCAACGCCGCAACCGCGACCATCACCACCGATCACCACCGAACCATCCACCCCAGCCACCAAACACCACTGGAGAAACCATCATGAACCTGTTCAACCGCACGCTCGCCGGCTCCGTCCTGATGCTGGGCGGCATTGCCGGATCCGCCGTCCACGCCGCCGAGCCGGTCCTCGCACGCACGGCCAGCACCATCACCACCAGCGATGGCGTGCAGATCTACTACAAGGACTGGGGCCCGAAGAACGGCCCGGTCGTCACCTTCAGCCACGGCTGGCCGCTCAGCGCCGACAGCTGGGAGTCGCAGATGATCTTCCTGGCCGACAAGGGTTATCGGGTGATCGCCCATGACCGCCGCGGCCACGGTCGCTCCAGCCAGCCTTGGGACGGCAACGACATGGATCACTACGCCGACGATCTGGCCGCGGTCATCAACACGCTGGATCTGAAGGACGTGACCCTGGTCGGCTTCTCGACCGGTGGTGGCGAGGTGGCGCGCTACATTGGCCGGCACGGCACCGCACGGGTGAAGAAGGCGGCGCTGATCAGCGCCGTGCCGCCGCTGATGCTGCGCACCGACGACAACCCGGGCGGCGTGCCGATCGAGGTCTTCGACGGCCTGCGCAAGGGATCGCTGGAGAACCGGTCACAGTTGTATCTGGACGTGGCTTCCGGTCCGTTCTACGGCTTCAACCGTCCGGGCGCGAGCGTGTCGCAGGGCCTGATCCAGAGCTGGTGGGCGCAGGGCATGCAGGCCGGCCACAAGAACACCTACGACTCGATCGCGGCGTTCTCGGCCACCGATTTCCGCGACGACTTGAAGAAGTTCGATGTGCCCACGCTGGTGGTCCACGGCGATGACGACCAGATCGTGCCGATCGATATCTCCGGCAAGGCGTCGGCCGAGTTGATTAAGGACGCGAAGCTGATCATCTACCCGGGTGCACCGCATGGTCTGACCGACACCCACAAGGACCGCTTCAACCAGGACCTGCTGGAGTTCCTGCGCCAGTAACCAGCCGGCTCCGGATCCGCGGCGGGCGACGAATCATCGTCGCCCGCCGAACGCGTATTGCGATTGCTCGCGGTGCCCTGATCCCGCGCTTGATATTGCCGGGGCCGGCCTCATGCAGCGAACAACCGGCAGGCGAGCTACATGACCTGCGGTTGAAGATTGCGATCGGAATATGGGTATGCATGTCCAAGGGCTGCCACATTCGGTCGACATCATGCGCGCTGCGGTCGATTCACTGGATACGGGCCGAACTTTGGACGGTCAAGGCCCGTGGCAGCAGGTAAGCCAGTCCGCCACCACCCATGAAGTGGACGACGGGCCTGCTGACATTCAAACCCGGCACTCCCTCCCTGGCCGGGTTCTTCTCTCTTCGAGTCACTTCGCGCGGTCGCCTGCCCCCGGTGCTTCGGCGGCGTCGCGGCCGATGATGATGCGCGCGTAGCGCCTGTGGCTGAAGTAGGCGCTGGCCCAGTCCATCAGCACCACCAGGCGGTTGCGGAAGCCGATCAGGAACATGATGTGTACCAGCAGCCAGGCCAGCCAGGCGAAGTAACCGGTGAGCTTGAAGCCCTTGATCTCGGCCACCGCGGCCTTGCGCCCGATCGTGGCCATGGAACCCTGGTCGTTGTAGCGAAATGCCTGGTCGGATTCGCCGGCCAACTGGCGACGGATCTGCGCGGCGATGTGCGCGCCCATCTGCTTGGCGGCCGGTGCCACGCCAGGCACCGGTGAACCGTCGGGGTTGCTCACTGCAGCCAGATCACCGGCTACGAACACATTGTCCTGACCGGGCAGACGCAGATCGTCGGAGACGCGGACGCGGCCGGCACGATCGGTATCGGCGCCGAGCATGGCGCCCAGCGGCGAGGCGGCGACACCCGCCGCCCACAGCACCGTGCGTGCGGCGATAACCTGACCGCCGGCACGCAGGCCATGGCCGTCGATGTGTTCGGCCGGTGTGCCCAACAGCACCTCGACACCGATGCGTTCCAGTTGTTTCTTCGCGCTGAGCGAGAGTTTCTCGGCCATGGCCGGGAGCACGCGCGGACCGGCTTCGACCAGCAGCACGCGGGCCTGGGTCGGATCGCTGCGATGGAACTGTCGCCGCATGGTGTGCCGGGCGATTTCGGCGATGGTGCCGGCCAGTTCGACGCCGGTCGGTCCGGCGCCAACCACCACGAAGGTGAGCCAGGCCTCGCGCTCGACCGGATCGTCGGCCAGTTCGGCACGCTCGAATGCCGACAGGATGCGTCGACGCACGGCCAGGGCATCGTCCAGCGTCTTCAGGCCAGGCGCATGCGGCGCCCAGTCGTCGTGCCCGAAGTAGGCATGGGTGGCGCCGCTGGCAACGACCAGGAAATCGTAGTGGCCGGAACCGGCATCGGTGTCGATCTGCTGTGTCGCCAGATCGATGCCGGTGACGGTTGCCATCAGCACTTCGACATTGGTCTGCTTCTGCAGGATGTGTCGCAACGGTGCGGCGATCGACGGCGCCGACAGGCCGGCGGTGGCGACCTGATAGAGCAACGGCTGGAACAGGTGGTGGTTCTGCCGGTCGATCAAGGTCACCTGCACCGGTGCCTTGCGCAGGCCGCGGGCGACCGCCAGACCGGCGAAGCCGCCGCCGATCACCACCACGCGCGGCGGCGTCGACGGATCAGGGATGGTTGGTGTGCTGGTCATGATCGTGTCGCCGGTCAGGGAACCTCTGAACAACCTCGCGAACGGGCGGCCGATGCTGGCCGCCGGGGCGCAGGAAGCGGAGTGTATAGGCCATACGCGAGCATTCCGGGCAGCGCCGGACACCGTCAGACGCGTGCGCGGCAGATATCCAGAGGTTGTTCAGTACAGGTCGTAGGGATCCACATCCAACGACCAGCGTACCTTGCGCGCCTGCGGCAGTGTGTGGATGACAGCGACCAGATCGCGCAGGCAGGCATGCAGTGGCGGACGGCTGTCGCTCTCGATCAGCACCTGTGCGCGATGAAAGCCGGCACGGCGCGGCATCGGTGCCGGTAGCGGGCCAAGCCAATCGACCGTGGCCTCGGCGTGGGTGGTGATCGTTGGCAGCGCCGCGAAGAACGCATCCAGCGCGGCGCTGTCCTGCGCCTCGGCCGCGAGCAAGGCCTGCTGTCGGAACGGCGGCAAGGCCGCTGCACGGCGTTCGGCCAGTTCGGCGCTGGCGACACCGGCGTAGCCATCAGCCAGCCAGCGCAGCCAGAACGGATGTTGCGGCTGTCGTGTCTGCACCAGCACCAGACCCGGCCGTTCACCACGGCCGGCGCGACCGGCGACCTGGGTGAGCTGTTGCGCCAGCCGTTCCGGCGCGCGGAAGTCAGCGCTGAACAGGCCGCTGTCGGCATCGACCACGATCACCAGGGTGAGGTTGGGCCAGTCATGCCCCTTGGCCAGCAGCTGCGTGCCGACCAGGATCGCCGGCTCGCCATCGGCGACCTGCGCCAGCATGGCATCGAGCTGGGCATGGCTGCGGACCTGATCGCGGTCAATGCGCAGCACCGGAAACGGTGCGAATCGTTCGGCCAGTTCGCTCTGCAGGCGTTCGGTGCCGACGCCGCGCGCACCCAGGTCGCCACTGGCGCAGTGCGGGCATTGCGTCGGCGTGCGCTGGCGATGCCCGCAGTGGTGGCAGATCAAGGCCGGCGGTTTGCGGTGTACGGTCATGGCGCGATCGCAGCGCGGGCACAGCGCATGCCAGCCGCAGCTGCTGCAGGTCAGCACCGGCGCGTAGCCGCGGCGGTTGCGGAACACCAGCGCCTGTTCGCCGCGCGCCAGCGTGGTCGTCAATGCCTGCAGGGCGGTCTTGGACAGCCCTGCCTGCAGCGGCTGGTTGCGCAGATCGAGCAGGCGCAGTTCCGGTGGCCGTGCCAGCGCGACTGCGCGTCGACCCAGCGCCAGGTGTTCCAGGCGGCCTTCCTGGACCAGGGCCAGACTCTCCAGCGACGGTGTCGCGCTGCCCAGCAGCACCGGCACGGCCAGGGCCTTGCCACGCACCAGCGCCAGATCGCGGGCGTGGTAACGGAAGCCGTCGGCCTGCTTGTAGGAACCATCGTGTTCCTCGTCGACCACGATCAGCCCGGCCTTCGGCAGCGGCGTGAACACCGCCGAGCGGGTGCCGATCACCACGCCGGGTTCACCGCGGTGCATGCGTGCCCAGACCTGCGCGCGCTCGCCGTCGGACAGGCCCGAATGCAGCGCGGACACGCCGTTGCCCAGGCGTTCGCGATAGCGCGACAGCGCCTGCGGCGTGAGCGCGATCTCAGGCACCAGCACGAGCACCTGTCGGCCGCGATCCAGCGCCTGTTCGATCGCGCGCAGATAGACCTCGGTCTTGCCGCTGCCGGTGACACCTTCCAGCAGCACACCGTGATAGCCGCCGGCATCAACCAGCGCGGACAGACGTTCGATGGCAACGGACTGGTCGGCATTGGCCGGCGGGCCGCTGACACGCGATCGCGGCGCCGCCGTCCACGGCAGCCGGCAGGACGCGATCCAGTCGCGGCGGCGCAGCCGTGCCGCGGCCGCACGCAGACGCGGATCGCCGGCGCCGAACAGGTCGGTGAGCGGCAAGGGTCCCTCGGCCAGCGCCTGCAGCAGCTCGCGGCCGGGGCCGGGACGCAGACGCGCCTGATCCAGCACCTCGCGCCCGGCGGCGGTCAGGCGCAGGGCCGGCTCGTCGCTGTCGGGAAGCGCCGCGCCCTGACGCAATCGCGCCGGCAGCGCCGCGTTCAGCACTTCACCCAGCGGGTGGTGGTAGTAGCCCGCCGCCCACTGCAGGCTGGCCCAGAGCTCGGTGTCGAACAGCGTTGCCGGGTCGAGCACGTCGATGACCGGTTTCAGTGCGCGACCGCCGGGATCGGCGCCGCTGTCGGCAACGACGCCAACCAGTTGCCGGTGCCCGAAGTCCACGCGCACGCGGACACCGACGGCCGGGGTCGGCAGGGTGTCGGGCAGGCCGTAGTCGAACAGGCCGGGCAGTGGTACCGGCAGTGCCACCTGCACGCTGCGCGACGGTGGCGACTGACGATCGGCAGCGTTTCGACTTGACCGGACGCGGGAGTCGTTCAATGGGCTGTTACCGGCCATTGCTCATGGCGGCGGCAGCAGTTGCAGCTAACTGGCCGTCGGTCAAACGGTTTTGGGCTTATCCACACAAGCTGTGGATATCTGTGTGGACAGTTGCTGGCACGAACTCCGCAAGCGCCCTTGTGAAAGGCACGTTGGACGCCTTGATCAAAGTTTAACCATACTGAAATGATCATGGATATCAAATACTTGACGCGGTGTCGTCGCTTGCGCAGACGCTGCCTTGCACTACGGTGATGATCCGGCGGCAGGCCATTCCGCTGCTGTGCAAAAGCGGCGGCAGCGACGGTCCCGGCAACAAGGACTTACCGCGGCAAGCTGAGCTCATCCACCGATTCCGCGGGGAAGTGGTGATGGTGGCGAAGGACCCGCCGCTGGGCCTGGAAGCGGCTCCCGAATCGATCCACGCCATCCTGACGCAGTGCCGGGGCGTGCTCGCGCAGGTAGTCGGCCAGCGCCGCCTCGTCGCGCAGCCGGTAGCGCACACACCAGCCGCGATGTCCGGGCGTATGCGGTTCCAGCAGCTCGATCCGCTGCGCGTCGATGAAGCCCGGCAAGGCCAGGATCTGCCGGATGTGCGCATGCAGCCAGTGCTCGTAGGCCTCGGCGATCGCTTCCTCGACCAGCACGGTCACTTCATATTCGATCACGGTCACCACCACGCTCACATCGCCCACAGGCCGATCAGGAACGCCAGCACGGCGGCGAACGACAGCAGGACCAGATAGACCGTGCCGATGACCGCGTACTTGATCAGGGTCATCACCCAGCCCTGGTCATAGACGCGCTTCTGGGTCAGCAGCAGGTTCAACGGTATCCATACCGCCAGGGCGACCATCAGCCAGCCCAGGCCGGTCGACAGCCAGCCCGGCCCGAGCCAGCCGGCGAGCAGGCTGAGCAGGCAGATCAGGATCAGGGTCAGCGCGATGAAGCTGTGGCTGTGCAGCGCGACCAGCAGGTGATGCAGGTACAGCTTGCGCTTGAACAGGTAGGCCAGCTTCAGCAGCAGGGCGAAGATCGGCAGGGTGCAGATCAGCACCTGTGGTGCCACCGAGAACATGGCGGTGAACAGGGCATTGGGGTCGTTGCCGACGCGCTGGGCGTTGGCCTTGAGCCGCTCGACCGCGGCATCGAAGCCGGGTTTCAGACGCTCCGGCAACCAGGGCAGCAACTGCGACGGCGCGCGACCACGGTCCTCACCCAGGTTGATCTGGATCGCCTGGTTGCCCGTACTGGGTGCCGTCTCGGCGCCGGTGTCGCTGGACAACAGCGGCGGGGCCAGGGCATCGGCGATTACCGCCCGACGTGTCTGCTCGGGCAGCCAGGAGACGATGCGTTCGATGCGCGGCTCGTCTTCCTTTGCCGGCGTCATTTCGGCCAGTTCGCGGCTGATGTCGATGCGCGCGGCCAGCTGCACCACCACGAACAGGATGAAGATCAGGATCAGGAACAGGCGGACCGGGGTGACATAGCGGATGCGACGCCCGGCGATATACTCGCGGGTGAGGAAGCCCGGTCGCAGCAGCAGCGGCGTCAGCGTCCGCCAGATGCGGCCGTCGTAGTTGAGGGCGGTATCGAAGAAGTCGGCGATCCAGCCCGAGAGCGGACGCACCAGACCCTTCACCGGTTGTCCGCAGGCATGGCAGTGCGCGCCGAGCAGCGGTGTGCGGCAGTTGCCGCAGACGGCTTCGTCCTGGCGCGTTGTTGCCTGATCGGTCATCGTCCATTCTCCACCGTGCGAGTGTAGCGCCCCGCGTCGGCTGTCCCGGCGTGCCCCGTCCCTTGACTGCAGCCGTCATGCCCGATTTCCCGCGCATCCGCCATGAACTGCGTGCCACCCTGGTGCTGGCCTTGCCGCTGGTCGGCGGGCAGTTGTGCGCGGTCGGCCTCAACGTGGTGGAGATCTCGCTCGCCGGCCATGTCGGTGGTCAGACACTGGCTGCGGTGGGACTGGGCGCGGCAATCTGGTCGGTGGTGATCCTGGTGGCGCTGGGACTGATGCTGGCGGTGCCGCCCTCGGTGGCGCAGCTGGTTGGTGCCGGTCGTCAGCAGGACATCGCGCCGCTGTTCCGGCAGGCCTTGTGGCTGGCCTTGCTGGTGGGCATCGGCATGGGCGTCGCGATCCAGGCGACACCCTGGTTGCTGGCGCGGGTCGGCAGCGATTCCGAGGTGGTGCCGGTGACGCTGGCCTTCCTGACCCCGCTGGCCTGGGGCGCGCCCGCGCAGATCCTGTTCTTTTTCGCACGCGGCCTCAGCGAAGGCCTGGGGCTGACCCGGCCGACGCTGTGGTTCAGTGCGCTGGGCGTGGTGCTGCTGGCGCCGCTGGGCTACGCCCTGATGATGGGTGTGGGTGGCTTGCCGCGATGGGGCGCGTTCGGGCTGGGGCTGGCCTACGCCATCGTGTTGTGGGTGCAGGCGGTCAGTCTGCTGCTCTATCTGGCCTGGCATCGCAACTATCGTCACCTGCACCTGTTTGCTCGCTTCGAATGGCCGCGCTGGCGGCCGATCGCGGCGTTGCTGACGATCGCGCTGCCAATGGGCGTGGCGGTGTGGATGGAAGGCGGCCTGTTCGTCGCCACCGCAGTGCTGATGAGCAAGCTGGGCGCCACTGCGATGGCCGCGCATCCGGTCGCGATCAACGTCGCTTCGGTGACCTTCATGGTGCCCATGGGCATCGCGCTGGCGATCACCATCCGGGTTGGCCAGGCAGTCGGCCGTGATGACGTCAGCGGCGTGCGCTACGCCGGCTTCACCGGCATTGGGCTGGTGCTGATCACCCAGATCGTGCTGGCCAGTGTGCTGGCGCTGGCCGCGGCACCCATCGCCGCGCTGTACACCGACGACCGCGTGGTGATCACCGCCGCCGCGCACTTGTTGCTGTTCGCCGCGGTGTTCCAGTTGTCCGACGGCATCCAGGTCGCCAGCAACGGCGCCCTGCGCGGGCTCAAGGACACCATCATGCCGGCGCTGATCACGGCGACCTCGTACTGGGCCATCGGCATGAGCATCGGCTGGTGGCTGGCCTTCCCGCGCGGCATGGGTGCCAGCGGCCTGTGGCTCGGGTTGATTGCCGGCCTAAGCGCGGCCGCGATCGGCCTGTTCTCGCGCTTTGTCTGGCGCGCTCGCCGTGCCAACTGGAAGCGGCTGCGGCACGGCGCCAGCGTGTAGTCATCCTGGGGCCGCCTGGAGTGGCGGTTGCCGAGTCGGCCTTGGGACGGACGAGGCCGCGCCCGGGTTCAGGGTCCGCCGGTGGTGCCGGCGAGCAACTGCAGGTCGCCGATCACCTGTTCCAGCGTGCCGGGATCGCTGGCGGTGTCCTGAAGCGTGTCGCGGACACCTTCGAGCAATGCTTGCGCAGCCTGGTGGTCGCCCGCGCGCAGCAGCAGGCGGCCACGCAATGCGTCGACGCGTTCGGCCTGGCCCGAACGAGCCTGACTGGCAGCCATGGCTTCGGTGGAGAGGTTCTGGAGCAAGGCCAGTGCTTCCTGGTATTGGCCCAGTTCGCCGAGAAATTCGGCGCGGAAGAACCGGAAGCTCTGCGCCGCGGCGTTGTCCGCGCCATGAAGTCGGGTCAGCCCGGTTTCGGCGGCGGCGACGTTGGCCAGGCCCGACTCCCGGTCACCGCACTCGAACTGTTTGGCGCCGAGATTGCCTTGTTCGATGAAGGTGCCCTGTTGCTCGTCGCCACGCGTGCGTCGAATCCGCTCGTAGGCGCTGGCTCCGGCTTGCAGCGCCGGCTCGCACTGCTTGAGCAGGTGGTGGACGCGCGACAGCGAGCTCAGTGCGGTGATGGTCTGGAAGTTGTCCGGGCCCAGCCGTCGTTCCAGGTCTTCGACGCTGTCGCGGGAAAACACCAGCGCTTCGTCCAGTCGTTCCTGCGCGATCAGGCTGCGCGCGAGCATGGCGTACAGCTGACCACGACGCCGTTCGCGGATCGAGGGCGAGTAACCCGTGTCGTCCAGCAACTGCCGAAGCAGGGCTTCGCCACCGCGCGGGTCGCCGGTACGGATTCGCGACTCGGAAACCATGATGTCTACGAACAGACGCAGGCTCTCGTCGATGGCCGTGGCGTCCAGCATCAGCTCGCGCGCGCTTTCGTACAGCGGTAGCGCCTGCGCGTACTGGAATTGCTGGCCATGCCAGGTGGCGCGTCCGACCAATGCCAGCAGCGCGGTCTCGGCGTTGCTGCGTCGCAGTTCCTCCGCATGGGAATCGGACTGGTCGAGCAGGTTCTGCGCATCGTCGTAGCGGTTCATCCAGGCCAGAATCACCGCGCGCAGGTACTGGTTGCGCAAGGTGCGTGCGTCGCCGTTGCCAACCGCGTGCCGGTAGTGCTCGGCGGCCTGCGTGTACGCCGCCAGCGCACCGTCATTGTTGTTGAGGGCGCGGAAGGCATCCGCCAGCGACGCGTAGACGCCGGCGCGCAACAGCGGGTCGTCGGCGAAGCGGTCCTGCAGGCCGGTCATGGCCTGATTCAGCAGCACGGTCAATCCCGGATCGTGGCTGATGTCGGAACGCTCGGGGTTGGTCTGAGCGATGACATCGTCGCTGAGAAAACGCAGGATCGCGGCCGCGCGGCGCGACTCCTGTTCGGCCTGGTCACGGGCCTGATCGGCCTGCCAGTACAGCCAGGCGCTGGAGACGCAGGCGAGCAGCAGTGTGGCCATGGTCGTGATCAGCCAGGGGCGCCGTTCGCGCATGCGCTCTAGCCGGCGTTGCAGGTGCGCCGTGCTCTGGGCGGTGGCGGCCGCGCGCTGGTGATCGCTATGCCGTTGCTCGAGCTGGCGCAGTTGGCTGACCAGCTCGGCGACGCTGGCGTAGCGCTGTGCCGGATCGCCGTCGGTGGCGCGGGCGATGTCACGCACCAGAAGCTCGTCGTCGATGTCGCGCTCCCAGCCCGGCGCCATCGGCCGGCGGAAGTCGCCAACCAGGAACTGGTAGAGCAGCACGCCGAGCGCGTAGACATCGCTCTGCACGGTCGGTGGCTGGCCGGCAACCAGTTCCGGAGCGAGGTACAGCGGTGTGCCTACATCTCCGCTGGTCTCCATGGCCGTGGTCAGGGTCATGCCCAGGCTGGTGATACCCAGGTCGGCCAGTCGCCCCGGTTCCAGCAGGCGGCTGCTGCCGAAGTCGGTGAGTGCCACGCGCCAGCCGTCGACCGGGCCCGGCTGTATCAGCACGTTGGCCGGCTTGATGTCCTTGTGCAGGACGCCGATCCCGTGTGCGGCGGCGACGGCATCGGCGATGCGGTTGAACAGGCCCAGACGCTGCTCGCGCGACCAGCTGGCAACGCCAGCCTCCTGCAGCGCCCAGTCGAGCAGGCTGGGGCCGCCGTATTCGCATTCGACGAAGTAAGGTTCCTCGGCGAAATTCCAGTCCAGCAGACGGATGTAGTGCTCGCTGCCGGGCAGGGCGTCGCTGAGCAGACGCGACACCGTCACTTCGCGCTTCAGGGCGTACAGACGATCGGCATCCAGGGCGAACTTGAACACCCGCGCCTGCCTTGTCTTGCCGTGGTGGGCGAGCCAGACCTCGCTGTTGAGGGTCTTGTCCAGTGCCCGATCCAGCACGAACTGGCTGCGTCCGGGTACCGGCTGGCCTACATCGAGGTTCAGCGAGCTGAGCGGCGTCTGCCGGCCGACACTAACTCGCTCCAGCGCACCGGTGAAGCGATAGCCGACCCGAGGCAGAGTAATGATGCGGTGCTCGCCGACGCTGCCAAAGGCCCTGCGTAGCTTGCCGATCGCCGTGGCGAGCACGTGTTCAACGGTGACCCGTCCGGCCCAGACCTCGTCGAGCAATTCCTGCTTGGTGACGACCTCGCCCGCGTGGCGCAGCAGCATGGTCAGGACCTGCAGCGGCTTGCGCTCCAGCACCACCGGCTTGCCGCTTTCGCTCAGCGTGAAGCGGGCCTCGTCGAACTCGAAGCCGTCGAAGCGCCAGCGATACAGGCCTTGGTCGTCCCTGCTGCCCGCAGCTTCCGGGCCACCCCACTGCATCCGTTCTCTCCCGACGGTGTGGCGGCAAGCTTAGTGGTGAGTGCCGCGCAATGTGCGCCAATACACACTTGTTTACAGGCGAGGTCCGCAATTGCATGAATCAACTGCAGGTTTTCGATTTGAAGAGTTCTTGAAAACCGCGTGAGGACTGCGCTGCCCCGATGCCGGATGCTGCATCGGGTTGTTGAACGTGATCGTCGATGCAGCGACGACGGAGGGGAGATGGACAGGGGATACCAGGCGCATGCGCGCAGCCACGGCGACAACGAGTTCGTCTGGCTGGACAGGATCGCAGCCGGTGGCGGTGGCGGCGGTGATAGCAGTGTCGGTGTCGATGCCGCGCACGACTCGTCGCCGAAAGCCGATCCGGCCATCGTCCGAGCCGGGTGTGCGATTCGATCATCGCGCCCGCACCTGGCCGAGCCGGTGCGGCCCGGTGCGGCGAGCGCCTGACCGTCGTGCGCTGGCTTCGTGGCACCGTGGTGCGGGTGGCTCTGCCGAACGAGCCCGGCTTGATCCACACCGATGGCCGCATGGTGTCGTACGCGCTGGACAGCCGTTGTGCCGACAACGACCCGCTGCGCCAGGACATGGCCGTCGAGTTCACCGTGCTCGCGGACGGATCGGCTGTCGGCGTCCACAGCCTGGTCGCTGACAGTCCGATCGGCCTCGCGATTGCGGCGTCGTCGGCAGCCAGCGTCGTCGATCGGGGGCGGGGCGGCGACGATTCCGGTGAAGAGACGGCGTCTGGTCCCGACTGGCATCCAGTACGGCGCCCGTGACCTGTGGCGCTTGGCAGGCCGCTGACCGCCGCCTATCCTGAACGCCTCTGTTTTCCACCCTTGGACGATTCATGAGCGAAAAACGCCCCGGCCTGATTCGCCGGACGCTGGTTGGCGGCTGGCGGGTACTGGATTTCACCCGTCGCTTCATCCTGACCGTGCTGTTCCTGATCGCGATCATCTGGCTGATCTCGGCCGCGCTGCGGCCCGGCCTGCAGCTTTCCGAGCGCACCACGCTGGTGCTGCAACCGGTGGGCGTGCTGGTCGAGCAGTACACGATGTCGCCATCGGACCGGGTGATGGCCTCGTTGACCGCCGACGATGTGCCCGAGGTGCAGCTGCGCGACCTGTTGCGCGCGCTGGAGGCCGCCGGGTCCGACAGCCGCATCGAGCGGGTGGTGCTGCGGCTGGACCAGTTCGCCGGCGGCGGCCTGGCCAGCCTGCGCGATGTCGCCACTGCCATCGACCGTCTGCGCGCCGGCGGCAAGGAAGTGATCGCCTTCGGTGACGCCTACAGCCAGGGCGGCTATTACCTGGCCAGTCGCACCGGCCGCGTCTACATGGATCCGATGGGCGCGGCGCTGCTCGAAGGTTTCGGTCGCTATCGCTTCTACTACGCCGAAACCCTGGCCAGGCTGGGCGTGAAGGCGCATCTGTTCCGGGTCGGCGAATACAAGTCGGCCGGTGAGCCCTACATCCGCAGCGATGCCTCGCCGGAAGCGCGCGAGGCCGACCTCTACTGGATGGGTGATCTCTGGCAACGCTTCCTCGCCGACATCGCCCAGGCACGCCAGGTCACGCCGGCACAGCTTCAGCAGTCGATCGACGAACTGCCGACGCGGCTGCGGGCTGCCGGCAGCGACCTGGCGCAGCTGACCCTGGACATGGGCCTGGTCGATCAGCTGATGCCGTGGCACGAACTCGAGCGCGACCTGCTCGCGCGCGGCGTCGCCAACGACGAGGAGACCTCGTTCCGGCAGATCGGCATGGACGATTTCCTCACCGTGATCGACCGCGAACGCGGCCCAGTCACCAGCACGGCGCCGGTCGCGGTGATCGTGGCCCAGGGCGAGATCGTGCCCGGATCGATGGGTCGCGGCGTGATCGCCGGCGAGGCGGTGTCGGACCTGCTGCGTCAGGCCCGCCAGGACGACGACATCAAGGCCGTGGTGCTGCGCGTGGATTCGCCCGGCGGCCAAGTCTTCCCGTCCGAACAGGTCCGCCGCGAAAGCATGCTGCTGCGCCAGGCCGGCAAGAGCGTGGTGATCTCGATGGGTGATGTCGCGGCGTCCGGCGGCTATCTGATCAGCACCGACGCCGATCGCATCATTGCCGACCCGAGCACGATCACCGGTTCGATCGGCGTGTTCGGGCTGTGGATGGATGCCAGCGAAGGCGTCGGCAAGCTCGGCCTGGGCACCGACGGCGTCGCCACCACCTGGCTGGCCGGCGCCTTCGACCCGACCCGACCGTTCGACGAGCGCCTGGGTCAACTGCTGCAGGCCAGCGTCGACAAGGTCTATCAGGACTTCATCGCCCAGGTCGCGACGGCCAGAAGGACCACGCCGGAAGTCATCGACGTGGTCGCGCGTGGCCGCGTCTGGAGCGGCGCGCAGGCGCTGGAGCGCGGGCTGGTCGATTCGCTCGGCGGTCTCGAAGAAGCGCTGACGCAGGCGCGCGAGCTGGCCGGTCTCCCGGCCGATGCGCGCTTCGCCTACATCGACCCGCCATCGACGTTCATGGATCGACTGCTGACCGGCTTCGGCGATTCGGCCATGATCCGCCTCGGTGTGCGTAACGGCTGGTTGCTGCCTTCGGGCTGGGTGCCGCCGCAGGCGGTCGATGAACTCACCCGTATGCAGCGGCTGTTCAACAACCCGGCACCGCCGCAACAACGCGTCTACATGCACTGCGAGTGCGGGCCGGGCTCATGAGTATCGGAGCGTCCTGAACCATGAGCCAGTCCGGCCGCTGGCGACTGGATGGCCGCGTGGCGCTGGTCACGGGCGCCAGTCGCGGCATCGGCCTGGCCTGTGCCCGCGAGCTGGCCGGACTCGGTGCCGAACTGCTGCTGGTCGCGCGCGACGCCGATCGCCTGGAGTCGGCACGCGCGGAGATCGAGGACGACTTTCCCGGCAGCGACCCGCGCGCCTTCGCCGCCGATCTGGCCGATGCCGAGCAGCGCCTGGACGTGGTCGACTGGCTGCGTGATCTGGGTGTCATGCCGCACATCCTGGTGAACAACATTGGCGACAACGTCAGCAAGCCAGCGGTCGAGTACAGCGACGATGAGCTGCGCTGGCTGATCGAAACCAATGTGCTCAGCTGTTTCGGCATGAGCCGGTTGCTGCATCCGCTGCTGCGCGAACACGGCGATGCCGGCATCGTCAATATCGCATCGGTGTCCGGCATGACGCATGTCCGCACTGGAGCACCGTATGGCATGACCAAGGCCGCGGTGGCGCAACTGACCAAGAACCTGGCCTGCGAATGGGCAGCCGACGGCATCCGCGTCAATGCCGTTGCGCCGTGGTACATCCGCACCGATCGCACCAGCGGCAAGCTGGCCGATCCGGCCTACTACGAGGAAGTGCTGGAGCGCACGCCGATGCGTCGCGTCGGTGAACCGGAGGAGGTGGCAGCGGCGGTGGCCTTCCTGTGTCTGCCGGCGGCCAGCTACATCACCGGCGAATGTATTGCCGTCGATGGCGGTTTTCTGCGCTACGGCTTCTGAGTTGCCGCGCTGAATCTGTGCCCGGCGTCGACGTATCGCTCAATCGCCTGGATCCGACCACGTCGTTGTGATCGTGGTCGGATCGACGGATTCTGCGCGCTCAGAAGTCGAGTTGCGCGCGCACGTACCAGTAACGGCCGGGCAGGTCGTAGTTGGACGCGTCGTAGCCGTTGAGCGAACAGCTCAGACAGGTCGGCGCATCCTTGTCGAACAGGTTGTTGACGCCGCCGGTGAGACTCAGACCCTTCCATTGATCGGTACGCCAGGTGAGTTGCGCATCGTGGTAGGTGGTCGCGCCGAGCTTGTTCAATCCGTTCTGCTGATCGCGACAGACCGGGAAGTTCACGGCGATATCGCCACAGGATTCGGTCAAGGTGTCGATGTGCCGAATCGTCCAGCCGGCCGACCACGGACCAGTCTGCCAACCCAGGAGGAGGTTGGAGGTCCACTCGGGAATCGCGCTGTCGTTGACCTCGATGCCGACCTGACGCGGCTCTACATTGCCGGCAGCATCGGTGGCGGTGTAGTCCTTGACGTAGGTGGTCAACCATGCCGCCGACAGCTGACCCCATGACCATTCCGGACTAAGCCAGTTGACCTTGAGGTCGTAGCCACTGGTCTTGATCCGGCCCAGGTTGGTCAGCCGGTTCTGGAAATTGTTGATGCCACCGGTACTGGCACGGCCGATGCCATCGCAGAATGCCGGATCCAGCGTTTCCACACAGCGGTTCAGCTGTGTTTGCGCATCGATGGCCTGGATGGCACCTTCCAGATCGTGCCGGTAGTAGCCCAGTTCGAGGTCAATTCGCTCCGACCAGCCCAGCCCCTCGGCCCAGAGCGGGCTGTAGACGATGCCGGTGCTGATGCTGTCGACCCGCTCCGGGTCCAGGTCCGGGTTGCCGCCGGTGACCACCGAAATCTGCGGATTGGGTTGTTCGAAACTGGGTGGCACGCCTAGCGCGGCGCAATTGGCGATGGTGGTTGGATCGCTTGGTTGCGAGCAGGGATCGTTGATCTGGGCATCGAAACGCGACGCCGAGCCGAACAGTTCGCCGATGGAGGGTGCCCGGAAACCCTCCGCCCAGGTGCCCCTGAGCAGGAACTCGTCGTTGAACTGCCATCGCAAACCGCCCTTCAGTGTGGTCTCGCCGCCGAACGTGGAATAGTCCGAGTAGCGACCGGCCAGGCTCAGGTCCAGACGCTTGAAACCGGGCCTCTCCGCCAACAGCGGCACGTTGAACTCCAGGAAGTACTCGTTGACGTCGTACTCGCCGCTGGTCGGCGAGGACGGCACACCGTTGGAGTCGCCGGCCACGATCAGCGCGTCGGGCATGTAGAAGCCGTCGAGCTTGCGGTGTTCGAAGCCGGTGGCGAAAGCGACTGGCCCCGATGGCAGGTCGAACAGGTCACCGGAGAGGTTGGCCGACCAGAGACTGAGGTTGTTGTCGCTGCGATCGGTCAGGATCGGCTGGATGTAAGCCAGCATTTCCGGCGTCAACGTACCCGGGCCACCGAAGATGTTGACCGGCACGCACTGCGGGTCTGCCTGGCAGGCATCGAGTGGTCCCAGACCCATGGCGATGCGGCGGATGTTGTAGCTGCCATAGGTGGTCTGTCGCGCTTCGTTCTGGCTGCGTGCGAAGTTCACATCCCAGAACCAGTAGCGCGTGCCGACGTTGAAATCGCCCTCCAGGCCGGCCGCCGCATACCAGGTGTCGACGTCCTGCTCAAAGATGCGCGGGCCTCCTTCGACCGGCCGGCGACCGATCAGGATCAGGTTGGCTCCGGCACCTGAGGAAATCAGGTCGATGCCGAACGGGTTGTAGGGGTTGCTCGCGGAGATGAAGATGTTGTCCGCGAGCGGATTGCCGGTACCGGCATCGGGTCCCAGGAAGATCGGCTCCGGCGCGGCCTGGTTGATCGATTGGCGGTTGTTGTACAGAAAGCGGAAATAGCCGCTGATGTTGTCGGTGAAGGCGAAACGCGTCTGTGCGTAGATCCCCTTTCGCTTGTTGGGTGTCAGCAGGAAATTGTTTGGCGAGAAGTTGTAGCGGTTGTCGGTGGTGAACGGTATGAAGTCGTCCGGGTACTGCGGGTTATTGGGAAAGCTGCTGCCGTTGGGCGTGGTGATGTTGCAGAACGGTACCGGCGGCGTATCGGGATTGCCGTCCAGATCGGTCAGTGGGCAGACCCCGCTGGCGCTGGGCGGCAGGAAAATGAAGCGGCCGTTGGGCGTGCCCGAACTGCCGCCGGCCAGGCCGGTGCCGGGAATGGGAAAGCGCGAGATCTCCCGGTCGGCGGAGCTGATCCGCTTCTGGTCGAACCAGCTGGCACTGAGAAAGAAACTGTAACGCTCGCCGGTGGCGCCGAACGAGGCTTCCACCGAACTGGTCTCGCCGTCGCCTTCGTCGTACTCGCCGTACTGCATGCTGACGCTGCCGCCGTCGACATCCTTCTTGGTAATGATATTGACCACGCCTGCGATGGCGTCGGAACCATAGATCGACGAGGCGCCGTCCTCCAGCACTTCGATGCGATCGATGATGCTCATCGGAATCGTGTTGAGATCGGTGGCGGCAGAAACGCCGGAAGCCGAAGCTTCGTTGACCCAGCGAAGGCCGTCGACCAGCACCAGTACACGTTTGGCGCCGAGGTGACGCAGATCGACCGTGGTCGAGCCGGCGCCGACGCCGCCGCCATCGGGTGGGAATCCGAAGTTGCCGCTGGAGTTGAAGCGGGTGTTGAGCGCGGAGCCGCTGCCGGTCAGCCGCTGGATCACGTCGCCAACCGAGGTGAGTCCCGAAGCACGAAGATCCTCGGCAGTCAGGGTAAGGACCGGTGTCTGGCCTTCGATCTCAGCCTTTTTGATACGAGAACCGGTGACCTCGACGCGTTCAAGCACCGTTTCGTCGGTCTGGGCGAGAACGGGAAAACTTGCTGCGATTGTGGCAGCCGATGCTGCCGCGACGACCAGCGACAGCCGGCGATCGACGATATGACGCATGACATTCTCCTCGCAAAAGGGCACGCAACACGATGCCGCCGGGTGGCCATCGGGGCAGCTTTTTTACGCTGCTTGCCGCTACGCGGTCGGTGCGGCGGTTATCGCTCAGCGATCACGCGACTGCAATAAAGAGAATGTGAAAGTGCGAATCCGATCACAGATGTCGTAAGCAACAACAGGGCGGTGTGGTGCTGCCATCCGAGGCTGCAACGGCCGGCGGCTGCGGTGCGCGCTGGCCAAGAACTCGAGAGGCGGGTGGACGGCCGCGATACCGGCGCGCCCACCGATTCCATGGCGCTACTTGGTGGTGTAGCCGCCGTTGGCCAGGATGGTCTGGCCGGTCATCCACCATCCATCGGTGACCAGATGACGGATCAGCGGCACGATGTCCTCGATGTCGGTGAGGCCGGTCTTGCTGAAGGGCGACAGCGCCGCCGCGCTCTTGTGATAGGCGACGGCATCGGCACCTTCCTGGCCGTAGAAGAAGGGCGTGTCCATCGGTCCCGGCCCGACGGCGGTCACCGAAATGCCGCGGGCACCGAACTCCTTGGCGGCAGCGCGGGTGAAGTGTTCCACCGGCGCCTTGGCGCCCGCGTACGAGGCATAGAAGGGTGTGAAAGCGCCCAGCAGCGAGGTCACCACGGTCAGTACCTTGCCGTTGTCGGCCAGCTTCTTGCCGGCTTCCTGCAGGAAGAAGAAGGCGGCCTTGCTGTTGATCGCGAACATGGTGTCGTATTCGGCCTCGCTGATCTCCGCGATCGGCTTCTTCAGCACCATGCCGACGGTGTTGATGGCGATGTCGATGTTGCCGAATGCGGCCAGGGTGTCGTCGAACAGTCGTGTCACATTGGCCGGAACGGTGAGGTCGCCCTGCACGGCAATCGCCTTGGCGCCAGCCGCTTTGACTGCGGCGACGGTGGCTTCGGCATCGGCGCGGGAGGCGTCGCTGTTGTAGTGCACGGCGACGGCCCGGGCGCCACGTTCGGCGAAGTCACGGGCGATCAGCCCGCCCAGGTTCTTGGCGCCGCCGGCGATGAGGACGACCTTGTCGGTCAGGGAATGGTCGGTCATGAGGTGTTCTCGCGGGTTGGGTGGTTGAGAAGGGCCGCTGTTGCCATCCGGCACCAGGGTGCTGCCGGGTGGTGGTGGCGAATGGCAACAGCGTGTTCTTGTGGATATTTTCGGCCGGGCCGGAGCGGCGCCTGAACCGGCATGCCGCGCGTGGGAAAAGCGGCGCGCAACGGTTGACCTGCGGCGGCTCGCCACCGTCTCGGGCGTTCCCGTAAGCTTCCGGCAAAGGCTGGGATGGCGCTGTCGAAATGTCCGGGTTCCTGTCAGATCCTGCGGCCGCTGGCCGCGCAACCGGCACCTCGGGCGCTGTTGGCGCAGCGGCCACGCAGGCTCGGCGCGTACTGGTCGATGGCGGCTGGCCGGGACTGGCGCTGCGTCTGTGCCGGGAGGACATCCGCCGCGGCAGCGATTGGAGCATCCACCCCCAGGGACATGTGCTGGTGGTCCATCTGGCCGGTGTCATGCAGTCCTTGCACACGTGCATCGAAGGCGTCGGCACCCGCAACCGGGTCGCCCGTCCGGGCGAGGTCTGGCTGGTGCCCCCGGGACAGCGCTACCAGGGCCAGGCTAGTGGTCGGCAGATCGCATACGTCGAACTGGAGCTGGCGCCGGACGCGACGGTGGACCTGCCGGGCAGCGAACGCTGCGGCCGGCTGGATGCGCTGCCGCCTCGCCTCGGTCGGCGTGATGATTTCCTCGCCGCCTCGGTCCGGCAGCTGGCCCGGCTGCTGCGTGCTGGCGACGACCTGTCGTTGCTGCTCGCCGACAGTCTGCAGGGAACGCTGCGTCAGCACCTGTGGCGCAGCTATCGCGACGGAGTCGCAGGGTTTGGTCATGGCACGGCCGGTGCCGGCGCGTTTGATCGCGCGCTGAGCCGGCGCCTGGTCGATTACATCCAGGACCATCTGGATCAGCGCATCGTCCTGGCCGAACTGGCGGCGATCGCCGGGATGACGGTGCATCGTCTGCTGGCCGGCTTCCGCGACAGCTTCGGCACCAGTCCGGCGCAATACATCCTGGATCGGCGGGTCGAGCGGGCCTGCCGGCTGCTGGCCTCGCCCCATCAAGGCATCGCCGACGTCGCCCTGGCGACGGGGTTCTCCAGCCACAGCCATTTCACCGCCGCCTTTCGCCGGCGCACAGGGCTGACCCCGCAGCAGTTCCGGATCCGACGCTGACCAACCGGCGACCAGCGGTCAGCGGCCCGCGCAGATCGGCAAGCACGTTATCTGCGAGGCGGAACCGGGACCCATCGGCTGCTTCAAGACAGTTGCATCAAAATGTCTTACAAACGTATTGCATTCGAGTTTTGATTGTCGTAAACTCCCCGTCGATCCGCGAACGGCGAACCCTCATGGCCAAGCAAACCGTCACCCTGCGACTGGACGAAGACGACCTCACCTACCTGGCGCGCACGCAGGTGCCCGGCGCCGGCAACCTCAGCGAGAAGATCCGCGCGCTGCTGGCCCAGGCGCGTGCCCAGCAGGAAGGCCTGCGCGACGACAGCGCCGCCTACGCCTTCGCGCGGCAACTGCTGGAGGCGCCTGATCGCAGCATTCGCCAGGCCGAGATCCAGACCCGCATGCGCTCGGAACTGGTGGCACGTACGTTGGCCTGGCTGCCCGATGCGATCGCCTATGTGCTTGCTGGCGCCGGCCAGTTCGACAGCGGCGGCACCGAAACCGACCGGCGCCAACAGGCGCTGCGCGATTTCGAAGCCGGCCTTGGCGAGCGTGTGCTTGCGCTCACCGATTCCGTGCTGCAGCTTGCCCAGGCCGGATTTCCCGGCTGTTATTCACCGCAGTCTCTCGCGACCCGTGCACAATCCACGCTCGGCCTGGCCGCGCGAGCCGCAATCGCATCCGATTCCGAATCCCTTCCTGAGGAGTAACGCCATGAGCGAATCATTGACCAGCCGCGTCGGCCGCCTGATCGCCGGCAGTTTCCACGCCCTCGTCGATGCGGTTGAGAACGCCGCGCCGGAAGCGGTGATGGAGCAGGCCATCCGCGAGATCGACAGCGCCATCACCGATGTCCGCGCCGATCTCGGCACGGTAGAAGCGCAGCGGCATCTCACCGCGCGCCGGCTGGCCGACGACAGCGCCCGGCAGGAGCAGCTGGGCGAACAGGCCCGGCTGGCGCTGGACCAGGGCCGCGACGACCTTGCCAGTGCCGCCGTCGAGCGGCAGATCGATCTGGAAGCGCAGTTGCCGGTACTGGAGTCGCGTCTGGCCGAACTGGCCGACGAGAAGAACCGGCTGGAGGGCTACATCACCGCGCTGCAGGCCAAGAAGCGGGAGATGCGCGATGCGCTGGCCGAGTACCGCAAGGCCAGCGAGCAGGCGGCATCGGGCACCGGCAGCGCCACCGGCAGCAGTCGCGCCGGTGAGCATGTGCAGGATCGCGCCGGTCGCGCCAGCGATGCCTTCGACCGCATCTTTCAGCGCAAGACCGGCTTGAAGGGCACCAGTGGCGCGTCCGACGGCAACGCCGCGCAATTGGCGGAGCTGGAGGAGCTGGCGCGCCGGAACCGGATCGCCGAGCGGCTGGCGCAGCTCAAGGCCGACAAGTCCTGACCGATCGGCACGCCGATTCGTCGAGAGCCCGATCTGCCAGGAGGTCAAGCGATGAAGGAGACCAATCGAGGCGAGCCGCCGGCCGTGCCAGGTAGCGAAATGGCGCTGGGACTGGGACTGGGGGTCGCGATCGGAGCCGGTCTGGGTACCGCACTCGGCAATCTCGCGCTTGGTGTAGGCATTGGCATTGCCGTTGGTGCCGGCTTCGGCGCTGCGTTGCGGGCCAAAGCACGCGCACGCTCAGGAGCTAGCGACCCGGTCAATACCGATCCCGATCGGCATTCCGGGAATGATTGAACCGTTGCTGCGGAGGAGCCAACCCTGATGAGCTGGATGACGCTTGCTGGCAACGCGCCGTTCGTGATCGCGCTGCTGGTGATGTTCGGCCTGGCGATCGTGGAGCTGATCGCGCTGGTGACCGGTTTCAGCCTCAACGACATCGTCGACGAGTACGTGATCTCGCACAGCGGCATCGAGACCGTCGGCGATGCTGCCACCGGCATGGAGGCTACCGGCAGCGCCGATGCCCAGGGTGTGGTCGCACGCTTCTTGGCCTGGCTGTATGTCGGCAAGGTGCCGGTGCTGATGATGCTGATCGTGTTCCTGACCGTGTTCGGTCTGTTCGGCCTGATCGGCCAGGGCATCGTTCGCAGTTTCACGGGTGGCTACGCCGTCCCGGCGATCCTGGCCGCGCCGGCGGTTGTGGTCTTGTGCCTGCCGCTGGTGCGCTGGTTTACCGGCGGGCTGGCGCGGATCCTGCCGCGCGACGAAACCAGCGCGGTCAGTGCCGAGACCTTTGTCGGTCACACGGCCCGGATCACCGGCGGTGAAGCGCGCGCCGGCCTGCCGGCGCAGGCGCGCATCACCGACCGCTTCGGCACCGACCACTACGTGCTGGTCGAGCCGGATTCGGCGGATGAGCGCTTCCTCACCGGCGACATCGTGCTGCTGGTGCGGCGTTCGGCCGGTGGTCGCTTTGTCGCCATCGCCAACCCCAACCAGGCGCTGGTCGACGAGCCACCGCCCTGATCGGGCTGGCCCGCGTCCGCCGAGACCGGCGTTTATCCTGTTTTCCCTGAAACACCTGCCTGTTCCCTGAAATCCGGAGACCTGTCGAATGGACTTCAACATCCCCTACGCATCGATCATCGTTCCAGCCGTGGTCATCCTGATCGCGCTGTTCACGCTGGGCCTGATCTTTGCCCGGCTGTACCACCGCGCCAGCAAGGAAGTCGCCTTCGTGCGCACCGGACTGGGTGGCGAAAAGGTGGTGCGCGATGGCGGCGCGCTGGTGCTGCCGGTGTTGCACGAGATCATTCCGGTCAACATGAACACGCTCAAGCTGGAAGTGCTGCGGGCCCGAGATGCCGCGCTGATCACGCGTGACCGCATGCGCGTGGACGTGCAGGCCGAGTTCTATGTCCGCGTGAAACCGGATGCGCAGGCGATCTCGACCGCGGCGCAGACCCTGGGTCGGCGCACCATGGAGCCACAGGCACTGAAGGAACTGGTAGAGGGCAAGTTCGTCGACGCGCTGCGCGCGGTCGCTGCCGGCATGAGCATGGAAGAGCTGCACGAGAACCGTGTCGACTTCGCCCAGAAGGTGCAGGTCGCGGTCGCCGAGGACCTGCACAAGAACGGCCTGGAGCTGGAATCGGTGTCGCTGACGGGTCTGGACCAGACCGCCGCCGACTTCTTCAATCCGCAGAACGCCTTCGACGCCCAGGGCCTGACCAAGCTGACCCAGGAGATCGAGCGTCGGCGCAAGGAGCGCAACGACATCGAGCGCGACACCAAGATCCAGATCGAGCTGAAGAATCTGGAGACCGAACGGCAGTCGCTGGAGATCGCCCGCGACGGCGAATACGCGCGGCTGCTGCAGGATCAGGAAGTGAAGGTGCGCGCGGCGGAAGCCTCGGCGCTGATTGCCCAGCAGGAAGCCGAACGTCATCGCGAGGCCGAGCAGGCCAAGATCGGCGCCGACCGCGCCATTGCCGAGGCCAACATCGAGAAGCGGCGCCTGGTCGAGCAGCGCGAGATCGAGCGCGAGCGGGCGGTGCGCATCGCCGACCAGGAACGCGAGATCGCGGTGTCGCAGAAGTCGCAGGAGGAATCGGCGGCCAAGGCGATCGCCGACGAAGCCCTGGCCAAGGCGGTTGCCGCCGAGGAAGAGGTCAAGAAGGTGCGCGAGACGGCGGTCGCCGAGCGTTCCAAGGCGGTGCGCCTGGTGCAGGCGCGCGAGCAGGCCGAGCAGGACGCCATCGCGATCACGGTCGCGGCCGACGCCGAGAAGAAGGCGGCCGATGACCGCGCCGAAGCCATCCGCATTGCCGCCACTGCCGACGCCGATGCCATCCGTATCCGCGCGCTGGCCGACGAGGAGCGCTACCGGGTCGAGGCCGACGGTCAGCGGGCGATCAACGAGGCACGCAACGCGCTCAACGACGCCCAGATCAGCCTGGAAACCAAGCTGGAGCTGCTGCGCCGCCTGCCGCAGATCATCGAGGAGTCGGTCAAGCCGATGCAGCGCATCGACGGCATCAAGATCGTCGATGTGCGCGGCATGGGTGCGGTGGCCGGTGGCGGCGCCGGGTCCAGCAGCGACAGCGGATCCGGTGGTGGCAATCTCGCCAGTTCGGTGGTCGATCACGCCCTGCGCTATCGCGCGCAGCGGCCGCTGGTCGATGCCCTGCTCAAGGAGGTCGGTCTGGATCTGGGTGACCTGGGCGGTCTGGTCAATCCGCCGGATACACCATCCGGGGAAACCGATTCCGACAGTACCCACGCCAGCTCCTCCTGATCCCGAACACGGGTCATTGCCGCGCACGGGAGAAGGTTGCAGCCATTCCCCGTCGCCAAGCCGGTTGAATGGTTTATCCCGCGCGCGGGAGACCGTGGTTGGAGCCATCACGATCCTGAGCACCCCTTCTCCCAGCTTGCCGGGAGAAGGGGCCCGAAGGGCAGATGAGGGGGGCCGTTCCAGCTCGCGATGACGTTCGGTGAAGGCTGAGGCCAGCGTGCGCCAGCCCCTCACCCGGCGCTTCGCGCCACCCTCTCCCCGCAGGCGGGGAGAGGGGAAAGGCCAGCTGCTCGCGGACGCGCGCTACAGGTTCTGGTCCAGCCAGCGGATGCGTTGCCGCAACCAGTCCTTGAGGTAGGCGACCTCACCGGCATGCGAGCCGGCGATCACCGCGTTGGGCCAGCCGTAGGTCTCCAGGTGGCCCCAGATGGCGAAGTTCTCGTCGGCGGCATCGCCCATCAGGGCCACCTCGTCATCGATCCAGGTTTCCACCGCGTCAATGAGCGCAGGCCGCGACGCGTCCCAGTGCGCGCGCACTGCCGCCGCGAACACCGGATCCTGGAACAGGCGCCAGTACCAGAGGCCACCGCGGATGTGGAAGCCGCGCGGGTCGGAATTGGTGCTGTAGTTGATGTTGCCGGCGGCGATGTCGAAGTCCCACAAGGGGCCGCGCTTGAGCAGTCCGCCGCGGTCCTTGTACATCCAGATGCTGCTCCAGTCGCGCGCGTCCTGGTTCTTCATCAGTTCGTTGGCCAGGTAGTACTGCGCGTAGCTTTCCGGGTCCAGCCAGGCGCTGTAGCCGCTGACCGGATCAGCGTAGTCCGGGCCGTACAGGACGTTCTCGGCGTCCTGCACGTAGGTGCTGATGTAGTCGTACTGCGCCGGCACGATGTCGCCATCGCCCGGCGTGTCGATGCACACCGGCACGCCGCGCGTGGTCTCGAAGAACACCTCCGGCTCGCAGTCGCGCCAGTTGTCGATCTCCATCAGGTAGCCGCCGGTGATGCTCACCGGATCGGTGTCGCCCGGTTCCAGTTCGACGATGTCCACGCGATTACCGCCGATGCGGATGTGCTCGGCGAGCTGGTAGACGCCGCGCGGCTGGCCGTTGAGCACCAGCTCGACCTGCACCGAGCGCGGATTCCAGGCCATGTCCAGGCGCCAGCCGAACTCCATCGCGATCTGGGTGCGCAGCAGGCTCTTGTCGGTGTGGTTGGCCAGCAGCACCCAGTGCCGGTTGCCGGGCATGCCCAGCAGCGACGCGCTGGTGTCCAGGCGCAGCCGATAGGGTTGCTTGGGCATGTTCCAGGTGCTGTTGCCGCGGCCGCGGATGCCCATGCTGCCGCTGTAGTTGTGCGCCGGGTTGGGTGAGGTGATCTCGATGTCGGCATCGATGTAGGTCTCGCGATCGACGATCGGCGCACCCCCCGCCGTGGTGATCACCACGATCGGCAGGCTGCTGGACAGCGGCTGCGGTGGAACATCGGCCGCTTCGAAGTCGTCGGCGAACAGGGTGTCGAAGGGTTCGCCCGGATCCTGATCGGCGGCAACCGTGCGCACCAGCCGGACGCGCGCCATGGATTCCTTGTCGACACCGAACACGTTGCCTTCGCTGAAGAAGGCGCCCCAGACGGCACGCGGTTCGCCAGCGTGATTGGTCGAGGACCAGTAGACGCCGGGATCGGTGTTGGCGAACACCGGATCGATCGCCGGCCAGGCGCGATCGCGGCGCAGCAGGCTGGCCAGTTCCTTGATGTTGGGCAGGCGCCAGTCGTCGTGGCCCAGCCAGTTGGCGTTGTTGCGGTCGCGCACCGCCAGCAGCGCGTCGCGCCACTCGCTGGATTGCGCGTCGCCGCTGCAGGTGGCGTCGTCGTCCTGGCCCAGCGAGCAGCGACTCCACATCAGACCGGTCTGCGGATCGGTCACGGTGCCGTTGCCATGATCGATCAATGTCACCGGCTTTTCGCCGCCCCGCACCAATCGCGCGGCGGCCGCACCATGACGCTTGTCGATGGCGTGCACGTAGCCATGCCGATAGTTCACCACCCAGGCAGCGCCTGCCTGCTGGGTTGGCGACTCGTCCGTCCAGTAATAGCCGGATGTCGTGCCGGGAAAGTTCAGCGCATCAATCGCCGGCAGCCCGGCGCCGAAATGAACCAGGTCGAGCAGTTCCCGTGCCGACGGCAGGCGCCAGTCGGCATGCCCACACAGCGCCGTGCCGGCGACGTTCGCGTCGACCGCATCACGTCGCGCGCCACGCCAGCTTCGGTCATGCCCGGCGACCACCTGCCAGATCAGGCCGGTGACATTGTCCTTCGTGCATGCCCAGTCGCCAGGCCCGCTGCCCAGGGTCGCGCCGGCCGGCAGTTCGCTGCCGTCGTTGGCGATCTTGGTGAAGTCGAAACCCGCCGCACCCTGACCGATCTTGACCAGCAGTCCGTCGGCATCGGCGCGATCGCGACCGCTGGCACCGTCCTGACCGGGCCAGCCCGGATCGTTGCAGAACGCCGGCGGCGCGCTTTCCAGGTCGTAGCAGCTCAGCTGGCCGCTGTCGTTGATGCGCTCCGGCAGTTCTTGTGCGAGCGCCGGTGTCAAGAACAGGGCAAGCAGAACCGCCATTGCCCGACCGCGTGACCGGTATCCGGCAGCATCGTGACGGCGCAGGAAGGGACGGATGTGAGAGCCATTGTGCAACTGCATGAAGGGAGATCCGACGAGGGGTGTAGTGGGTGTTACGCGAAATCCGTTTTGATGCTGCCCTGCCTGCAGTGGGCACGGCATGGCTCCAGCATAGGGCAAGGTCGGCCTGCGGCATCGGCCATGCCGGCCCTGAGGGCTATGTCATCGCGCTCAGGATCACCGGCAATATCTCCCCGGCACGGCCGCGCAGGCAGCGGTCGAAATGCGTGCTGCATGGCGTCGCGGTCGGATTGATCTCGACCACGAATGCGCCTTGACGTCGCGCCAGCAGCGGCAGTTCGGCGGCTGGCCAGACCTGCGCCGAGGTGCCGATGCTGAGCACCACCTCCGCTGATTTCGCAGCCTCCGTGGCTGCAGCCAGCACCGCTGGCGGCAGCTCTTCGCCGAACCAGACCACGCCCGGACGCAGTGGCCGGCCGGCGTCGTCGTGTGCCGGTTCGTCGCCGGGCGGGTCGGGCCAGTCATGTTGTTGCGCGGGATCGCCGTCGAAGGCATGCAGGCGATGGATGGAACCGTGCAGCTCCAGCACATCGCGGCTGCCGGCGCGCTGATGCAGGCCGTCCACGTTCTGGGTGACCAGGGTGAGTGCGCGGACCCGGTCGGCCAGCTGTGCCAGGGCGTGGTGTCCCGGATTGGGTTCGGCCGCGAGCACACCTGCGCGACGCCAGGCATACCAGCGCCAGACCAGGCCGGGATCGCGCAGGAAGGCCTCCGGCGTGGCCAGATCCTCGGCGCGGTAGCGTGCCCACAAGCCGGTCTGCGCATCGCGGAAGGTGGCGATGCCGCTTTCGGCGGAGATGCCGGCGCCGGTGAGCACCATCACCGAAGCGGCATCGCGCAGCCGTCGGGCCAGATCGATGATCGTGGCATCGGCCCCGGCCAGCGGCATGGAGGTGTTCGCGGGCATGTGGACTCCGGATGGTCGTCAACGATGATAGCGGCACGATCGCTGCTGCCCGACGGCGTATGCTGCGCGGATCGACCTCTTCGGAGTTGCTGACATGCGTGTTTCCCTGCCGATCCTGACCGCCTGCGCGATGCTGCCGCTGGCCGGCGTCCACGGTGCCGACCGCATCACCGGTCACGCCTTCGCGACGCGTTCGGAAGTGATCGCGCCGGCCGCGATGGCGGCGACCTCGCATCCGCTGGCCACGCAGATCGCGCTGGATGTGATGAAGGCCGGTGGCAGCGCGGTCGATGCGGCGATCGCGGCCAACGCCGCGCTGGGTCTGATGGAGCCGACCGGCAATGGCATCGGTGGTGACCTGTTCGCCATCGTCTGGGACCCGAAGACGAACAAGCTGCACGGCTACAACGGCTCGGGCCGCTCGCCGAAATCGCTGACCTTGAAGTGGTTCCGGGACAACAGGTACACCGAGGTGCCGTCATGGGGTCCGTTGCCGGTGACCGTGCCAGGTGCCGTCGATGGCTGGTTTGCGCTGCACGGGCGTTTCGGCAAGCTGCCGATGGCCGACATTCTGGCGCCGACCATCCGCTATGCGCGTGACGGTCATCCGGTGCATGAGGTGATCGCCTACTACTGGAACCGCAGTGTGCCGCGCCTGTCAGCGTATCCGGGTTTCAGCGAGCAGTTCACCATCGACGGGCGCGCGCCGCGCAAAGGCGAGCTGTGGAAGAACCCGAACCTGGCCAACACGCTGGAAACCATCGGACGTGATGGTCGCGATGCCTTCTACAAGGGCCGCATCGCCAAGACCATCGGTGATTTCTTCGCCGCCAACGACGGTTTCCTGAGCGCTGCGGACATGGCGGCGCATCAGGGCGAATGGGTCGATCCGGTCAGCAGCAACTACCGCGGTGTCGATGTCTGGGAATTGCCGCCCAATGGCCAGGGCATTGCCGCCCTACAGATACTCAACCTGCTCGAACCCTATGACCTGAAGTCCTACGGCTTCGGCAGTCCGGAGCATGTGCACCTGTTCGTCGAGGCCAAGAAGCTGGCCTTCGAGGATCGCGCGCGCTGGTATGCCGATCCGGCGTTTGATCCGGCACCGGTGGCGCGGTTGATCTCGAAGGACTACGCGGCCGAGCGCGGCAAGCTGATCGATCCCGCACGCGCCGCGCGCACGGTCGAAGCTGGTCATCCGGCTTTGCAGCAGGGCGACACTATCTATCTCACCACGGCGGACAAGGACGGCATGATGGTGTCGTTGATCCAGTCCAACTATCGTGGCATGGGCTCGGGCATGGCCCCGCCAGGACTGGGTTTCATCCTGCAGGACCGCGGCGAGCAGTTCGTGCTGAAGGAAGGCCATCCCAACAGCTACGCGCCCGGCAAACGTCCGTTCCACACCATCATTCCGGCCTTCGCCACGAAGGACGGCAAGCCCTGGCTCAGTTTCGGCGTCATGGGCGGTGCCATGCAGCCGCAGGGCCATGCGCAGATCATCATCAACATCATCGACTTCGGCATGAACCTGCAGGAAGCCGGCGATGCGCCGCGCATCCACCACGACGGTTCCACCGAACCGGCCGGGCAGGCGCTGGCCATGAATGACGGCGGCGTGGTCGAACTGGAAACGGGCTTCCCTTACGAAACCGTCCGCGCGCTGATGAACAAGGGTCACACGGTCCGATTTGCCAACGGCCCGTTCGGCGGCTACCAGGCGATCGCCCGCGATCACGACAACGGCGTCTGGATCGGCGCCAGCGAGAGCCGCAAGGACGGCCAGGCGGCGGGCTACTGAGCGACTTTGTGGTAATTTTTATGAAACTGTCGCCGCCAAGAATGTGTCGATGAAGATCGGTTTGACCCTTGTGTTCGCGTTCGTGCTGGCCCTGATGGTCGGCGCTGCGTCGGCGTCACCACCGGATGATCTGGATCCGGCAGTGCGAGAATCGTTGGCGGCATGGGAACGCGACTACCAACAGACGCTGAAGCATCGTGTGGAGCAGCTCGTTGTCCGCGACGACTCGCGCTCGCTGCTGGCGGCAGCGGAGCTGACCGTCGAGGTGCCGCTCGGCGTGATGCCGGTTGACGCCGAACAGCGTGCCCGCGACCAGGCAGCCGCGGATGCCTTGCTGGCCCGGTCGATCGCCAGCGAACCGGTGGAACTGCTGGCTCTTTGGCGAGCCGCCAGCCGATGTCAGGTCACCGACGTTGCCTGCGACAGGACGGCGCTGTGGCAGCGTCTGGCCGAACGCGATCCCGACAACGCCATGGTCTGGTTGACCCTGGCCGCGGATGCCAGGCGTCGCGGGGACGTGGCACAGGCTGACCGGCTCCTTCTGAAGGCGTCATCGATGCCGCGCAACGACGCCTACGATGTCCGCTTTGGCCGCTTGCTGCTCGATGCGCACGACGGATTCCTTCTGCCCAAAATCACCCCGGACGTGGCCTCGGCATTGGCGAGTGTGCTCGGCAGTGGTCAGAATGCTGCCGGGGAATTGCCCTTCGACATCATTAACCTGCTGATGATCGGGCGCTGGTCCGCGCATGCATTCCCGGCCCTGAGCGACATCAGCGTGTTCTGCTCGATGCAGCAGGCGGAAGAGCTGGCAGCGACGCGGCGCGATGCCTGTCGGGCATCGCTGGAGACCATGACCGGGACGGCCACCACCGTTCTTGTCCGCAAGGCGGCGCTGTCGTTCATGGCTCGACTCACGCAAGACCAACCCGACGGCGACAGATGGCTGGAAGCACTTCGGCAGGCCGAGTGGCGCATCGAGCACTACTACAGCCTGTCGTCAGCGAACCCGTCCGGCGAGTTGGCGCCCGGGCATTTCCGCCGGGTGCTGCGCGATGGCGAACTGGCCGCCCTGGATCATGCCCTGGGTGTTGCCGGGATGGATGTTGCGCCAGCACCGGACGACTGGATTTCACCATCGGTCGCTGCGCTCGAGCTGCTCGATGGCAAGGCAGCCCGGTAGTCGGGCTGCTGGCGTTGCGGACGCTGGCGTGCGCCGGAGTTGATCTGGCAAAGCGACCGCAGGGGACGACCTTGCCGGTTCGGATGAAAGCCCCACCATCTGGCCGGCACCGTCGAACCTGTGCCGGCCGGATCGTCTGCCTCACTCGAAGCCGTTGGCGAAGATCGCCTCGCTGAGCGCCACACCGCCCTGGAACAGGATGGCGCCGCTGGCGGCACGCAGATCGCCCAGCGCGTTGTCGGTGAGCTGCCCGGTCCAGGTGGAGCCGTCGCGTGTCACCGGGAAATTGCGCCAGGCGTAGCTGTACGGCTGATCCGGGGTCAGCGGCGCATAGACCCGGAACACCAGGCCGTTGTCGGGCACCTCGCCGTGCCAGGTCAGATGCAGCAGCGCCTGCTGGCAGTCGTTGATGTCCAGCCGGATCAGGCCGAACGGGTAGTCATTGCCGGGATCGACCGGGAACTGCTGGATGTCCAGCGTGTGGGTATTCTCCATGCGCTGGCAGGCACCGGATTGCGCTTCCAGCTCGGCGGTGAGATAGGCATCGCCACCGCGGGCGGCATCGCCGGCGCCACGCAGCGAGGCGACATGTTCCTGCACGGTATCGGGGATGCCGTCGCTGTTGCCGTCACCGCCGTTGGGTGCACCGGCCTCGATGCTGTTGGGCACACCGTCGGCGTCCTCGTCCGGGACCTGGTCGATCTCGTAGACACCGTTGCGGGTGCCGGCGTACAGGCGTGGCACCGCGCCGGAACGATCCAGGTCCAGCGCCAGTGCGGCACTGCTGGGCAGGCCGATGCTGTACGAGGTCCAGGTGGCGCCACCGTCGATGGTGCGATAGACGCCACCCGGGTTGGTCTCCGAGCCGGTCGAGCCGGCATAGACGACATCGGCATCGGTCGGGTCGACCAGCACCACGCGGATGTCGGCGTCGGGGGCGATACCGTCGCTGGCTTCGACCCAGCTCGAACCGGCGTCGGTCGACTTGTAGATGCGAGCGTCGAACATGTCGCGATTCACCGCCGCGTACAAAGTCGAGGGTTGCGACTTCGCCAGTGCCAGCGCCAGCACGCTGCGGTGCGGGCTGTCGGGATTGCCAGGTTGCAGCGCCGGCAGGCCGTTGCTGCTGTGCAACCAGGTGGCGCCGGCATCCGTGCTCTTGAACACGCCATTGACCACACCCTGCGAGGTTAGTGGTTCGGGGATGTCGCCGCCGCTCCCGGGTACGGTGCTGAACGTGCCCACGTACAAGATGTTCGGGTTGGCCGGGTCGATCACGATCTGGGAAGCCTGCACGCTGTGGGCGTGGTTGTTGGTCAGGCTCCACGTCGGAATCGGCAGACCGGTATCGGCAGCGCTCCAGCTGACGCCGGCGTCGCTGCTCTTGTAGATGCGCGCGGCGCGCACGGTCGGTACACCGGTGACGAAGTCGTAGGTGATCCGGCCGCTGCCGCTGAGATACAGGGTCTGCAGGGGACCGGTGCCGCCGGGCGCGCCGCCGGACGAGGGATCGCCGACCACGCTGCGGGCGGTCGAGAAGTAGCTTTGGGAATACGGTCCCGTGGGGCCGTTGGTGACGTAGGTGGGAATGCCGTTGTCGACGGTACTCCAGGTGGTGCCGCCATCCGTGCTCTTGAAGACACCGGCGTTGCCGTCACGCACGTCGCCGTCCAGCGCAAACAGCGGTTGTCCATAGCCGGAGGCGTAGAGCGTGGTGGTGAACGGGTTGCCGGACGTGTTGGGGTCCACGAACAGGCTGCGCAGCCCGCTGGCCTCCAGCGTCGGCGAGGCGGTGAACCAGCTGTTGCCGCGGTCGACGGAACGGAACAGGCCATCGCTGGGCGTGTTGAAGGCGTCACCGTAGCCGGCGTAGAGCCACTGTGGCTGCGACGGATGCACGGCAACCGCGCGGATGGCGGCCTGGCGCAGGCCGTCATTGCGGCGCAGCCAGGTGGCGCCGCCATCGGGGCTCACGAAGAATCCGGTGAAGGTGGCACCGGCATACAGGGCGATCGGATTCGCCGGGTCGAAGGCCAGCGCATACACGCCGTTGCTGTAGCCGCCGGCCACCGGCTGGATGCCGGCACCGATCTCCGTGTAGTTCAAGCCGCCGTCGGTCGTCCGGGCCAGGCCGTGCTGCGTTCCCAGCCACCACTGGTTGGGATCATCGGGGTGCGCGACCACGCGCAGGATGTTGCCGGTTCGCGCCAGTCCGGTCAGCGCCATGGTGTCGAAGGTGCTGCCACCGTCGGTGCTGCGCAGGAACTGGCTGCTGCTGACTGCGAGCAGGATGTTGCCGGGTGCGGCGGTGAACGCAGCGCTGCGATAGCCGAATCCGGACAGCCAGAACGACGGCAAACCGGTCAGCGTGGACGTCGACCAGGTCAGGCCACCGTCGGTGCTGCGCACGACCTGGCCACCGGTGGTCTCGTCCGCGCCGAGCGCCAGCAGACGGCCGGCCACGTGTGGATCGGCATGCAGCTGGTAGATGTAGTCCGGCAAGCCGACGGCCGGCAACGCGGTCCAGTTCAACCCGCTGTCGACGCTGCGGTACAGTGATCCTGCCGAGCTCAGCCACAGCGCGCCCGGCACATGCGGATCGAAGCCGACATCGTAGATGTCGCCCGGAGCCGGCAGGCCAGCATTGATCAGCTGCCAGCTGGCGCCGGCATCGGTGCTGCGATAGAGGTTCGACACGTTGCTGACCAGCAGATGGTCGCTGTCGTTGGGGTCCATGCGCAGGATGACGAAACCTGGCGAGTGCGGGGCGATGGTCAGCGGAGTCCAGGCCAGGCCGCCATTGGTCGACTTGTAGACGCGGTTCGAGGCTACCGCGTAGACGGTGCCGGGATTGGCCAGGTCCAGCACCACGTCCTGCACATCGCCGCCGGTGGGTCCGGCCGAGGTCCAGGTGCCGGCACCGGCCAGTCCTTCGGACGGACGCAGCGTCAGGGCGAACAAGGCAACAAGCAGCAAGGTCGAGAAGGTGCGTTTCAAGCGGGATGCTCCTGGAAAAGGTTGCTTCGACAGTCGCTTGGCGTTGGTCCCGAAGCATCGTAGGGGACCACAGGCCAGCCGTGTCGCAAAGGCGCCCGGAGTTCAGGACGCGGGCAGCGTCCAGTGAACATTCGGGCTACGCATTGGGAAACGGCAAAACCGGCCGAAATCTGCCGTCCGATGACAGGCCTCGTGCCGGAATACGTTACTCGATGGAAAGGGCCGGATTCCGGCGGGCGAATCCATCAGGATCCGCTTCCGCATGCCGCCCCTGCCAACGCGGTCGAAGAGATCAATTTCCCGCAATCATTGGCTCAGGTCGATAGACGACCGTTGCCGCCGCCCTTTTCCCGATCCATGCCGGGATCTGACGGAGGGGCGCCGAACCGGATCACTCGGATGAATGGATCCGGCCGGCGTCTTGTCGCATCAGCGGATTGATGTGGTCTCGCTGACGCTTTCCGGCACCGCTACTGACGACGAATCGCGACCAACGCGACCAGCGCCAGCAACACACTCAGGATCAGGATGCTGCTCAAGGAGCCCGATGGGACCGGCACGTACGGACGCGGATCCGGGCCGCCAGGGCCTCCGATAGGGGTGCCGCTGCCCAGGGTGATGTTGTCGAAGCCGACTTGGTTGACGGTGCCGCCGAAGTCGACCGAGCGGGCAACACCGCTGAAGGTGACGCCGATCGGCACGAGCGGGCTGAACTGTCCGGTCGGGTCGGGTGCACCATTGGCCGGAGTCAATGGCAGGTTCAACGACGCCAGCAAGTTGCCGGTACCGTCCAGGCCATCGAACACACGCACGATTCCGGGATTGCTGATGGCCGAATAGAAGAAGGAAAAACCAACTTCAAATCCGGCCGGAACATTCATCGTGGCGGCGCCACCTTGGCCGGGGTCCAGGAAGAACAGGATGGTGTCGGGGCTGGGTTCGCCGCCGAAGTTGCCTGTGCCACCGGCATCTGCGTCGATGATGGCCAGCGAATTCGACGAGAAGGAAACACCGAAGTTGGTTCCAGGGCCACTGCCGTTGCCGCCGTTGCCGCCGTTGTAGAACTCCAGCACGGCCTCCTGGTTTCCCAGACCTTCGAAGTCGAGCAGGATCGTGCCACCGCCGCGGGCAGATGACGGCGGTTTCGGGACGGCCGTGGCCACCGCGTCGTGGTCGTGGATTCCCGTCTGTGCCAGCACCGGTGTGCAAGGCAACAGCAGGGCGCCTGCCAGCGCCAGGGCGCGGACGCCATTCAAGGTGTTCATGAGTTTTCCTCCCAAGGATTGTGTTACAACGACAAGGGTCGAGTTTGCTCGTTCGACCCATAACTTCACTCTAAACGAAAAAAGCAGCGAATTTCGGTCACGGCCGGTCGAAGAGGCGCCAAAAGGGCGACAACCGGCTCGGTTAGTCGTAGAAAAACGGGCGGCCCTGCCTGACGGAGCCGGAAGGTTGTCGGCGCAGCCGCGTTCAGGGCCGCTGGATCGACACCGGGCGCGCGACGGCCGGCGACCAGACCGCGGCGCCGACATGGTCGGGTCCGAGATCCAGTTCGGCGCAAGCCCAGTTCGTGGCCGGCGCTGCCGGGCCTTCCAGATGGGCCAGATGCAACAGCCCGGTATCGTCGGGCTGGAAGCAGGGCTTGCCCAGCCCGTAGCCCAATCCGCGGCCGATGGCCTTGAACAGGGCTTCTTTCATGGTCCACAGACGCAGGAAGGCATGATCCAGATCGTCCTGGGCGCGCAGCCAGTCGATTTCCGCTTGCGGAAAATGCCGTTGCGCGATGGCCAGTGCCTTCGGGCGTGGCCGGCGGATCTCCAGGTCGACGCCGATGTCGGCGCCCTCGACCAGGCCGAACAGCTGCCAGTCGCCGCTGTCGCTGGGATTGAAGCCCCAGTGCCCGAACGGTGCCGGCAGGTAGGGCTTGCCGTTCGGACCGCGGCGCATGGCGCCATGGTCGATGCCCGGCAATTCGCGATCCAGATGATCGCGGACCAAGGCGTTGCCGATGCGCTTGCGCGCCCGGTTGCGCTCCACCAGCCCGAGCGTCGCATCCGGTGGCGGCAAGGGGCACAGCCAGATGCGGATCGGCGCGGTTTCGTTCGGTGTCATGTCGACGGCGGTGCTCACGGGTGTGTTGTCTTCCAGCTTGATCACAGGCGATAGAGAAGGTCGTGGTCGAAGCCGGAAACGATCGCCGGATCCAGTTGCCGCGTCAGCGCCATGACCTGGAAACGCTCACCCATTGAGCCGGGCAGCATCAGCTGCTTGATCGCGTTCATCGCCGCCATGCGCTGTGGCAGTGGCAGCGCCTGCGCGTCGGCCAGGAAGCCGGCCATGTCGTTGCCGATCAGGAACTGTGCCTGCGAGGTGTAGCCGGCCACCTCCAGGCCACAGGCATCGGCGGCCTCTGCCAGCGCGGTGAAGTCGACGAAGGCGGTGATGTCCTGCAGGCCGGGCCACCACAACGGATCACCGTGGGCACGATGACGGTAGTGGCAGACCAGGGTGCCGTCGCGGCGCTCGGGCAGGTAGTACTCGTGGCGCGGGTAGCCGTAGTCCACGAACAGGCACAGGCCTTGTTGCAGGTTGGCGCTGACATCGGCCAGCCAGGGGGCCAGTTGCGCGTGCAGCTCCGAGCGGTACGGCAGCGGCAAGGCATTGGCGCGATCGCCGAAACGTTGCTTCATCAGCCTGGTGAGTTCGGGTGTCGCTGGTCGGCGGTCGCGAACCAGGCCGTGCCGCTGATCCATGCCGACGGTCTCCTCGAACCAGCCATCGACCGCTAGCTCGAAGCGCGTGGCCGGCAGCGCATCGATGACCTCGTTGGCGATGATGGCGCCGCGCCAGGGTTCGGCCGGTGGCGTATCCAGCCAGGTCACGCGATCGAGCAGATCCGGACAATGTGTGCCGATGGCATCGCGCTGGCGTTCGCGCAGGTCCGCGCTGATGTCCAGGATGGCGTAGCGCGCGGGTAGCGCATCGACGGTGGCAAGCGCCTTGAGCAGATCAACGGCGAGGGCACCGCTGCCACCGCCGATCTCCAGCAGCTGCCAGTCGGTCAGCGGTGACATCGCCTGACGCAGGCAATGCGCCAGGGCATGTGCGAACGCTGGCCCGAGCTCCGGCGCCGTGACGAAGTCGCCGGCCGCGCCGAACTTGCGGCTGCCGGCGCTGTAGTAGCCCAGTCCCGGTGCGTAAAGCGCCAGCTCCATGAACCGGGCAAAGGGCAACGGACCTTCGGCGGCAATGCGGTCCCGGATGTGTGCCGCGACATGCTCGCCGTGGGCACGGGCCTCGGCATCAGGCTCCGGCAGCGATGGGCTCATCGCGAAACGCGCCCGGATGGCTGGCCTGATTCCCGCGCAAGCGGCTGGCGACGCTGCTCGTGTTCGCGCCGCCAAGTGGATGGCAGCAGCAGGCAGTGCAGGGCGTTCGATGCGCGGTGCGAAGACATCGCGATAGCGTAACCGACCCGCCGACCACAGACCCGGCGGCTGGCTGCCTGTGGCCATCCGGGCAAGGGCAGGTCGATCATCGCACCCGCCCGGTAGAACCCGACCGCGCCCGCTGGGGTATGCTCGCCGCCGATCCGTTCACCGACCTCCGGGGAGTCCGCATGCGCGCCGATGCACCGCTGCTGATCACGTTTGCCGCCTACCTGTTGCTGATGGTCGGCATCGGCTTCTGGGCCTGGCGCTCCACCCGCACCTTCGACGACTACATCCTCGGTGGGCGATCCTTGAACAGCTACGTGACCGCGTTGGCTGCGGGTGCCTCCGACATGAGCGGCTGGTTGTTGATGGGCCTGCCGGGCGCCATCTACCTGTCCGGTCTCTCCGAGGCCTGGATCATGGTCGGACTCATTATCGGCGCCTGGGCCAACTGGCGCTTTGTCGCCGGGCCCCTGCGCGTGTACACCGAGCGCACCAACAACGCGCTGACCCTGCCGGACTATTTCACCCATCGCTTCGAGGACCGGCAGAAGCTGCTGCGCATCTTCTCGGCACTGGTGATCCTGGTGTTCTTCGCCATCTACTGCGCCTCGGGCATCGTCGCTGGCGCGCGCCTGTTCGAAAGCGTGTTCGGGCTGCCCTACGGCCAGGCGCTGTGGTGGGGCGCCGCGGTGACCATCGTCTACACCTTCGTCGGCGGTTTCCTGGCGGTGAGCTGGACCGACATGGTCCAGGCCACGCTGATGATCTTCGCCCTGCTGCTGGTACCGATCGTGGTGGTGATCAGCAACGGCGGCATCACGCCCAGCCTGGAACTGATCGAGCAGGTTGATCCGAGCCGGCTGGCGATCTTCAGCGGTGGCGGCGCGATCGCGATGATCTCTATCCTGGCCTGGGGTCTGGGCTACTTTGGCCAGCCGCACATTCTGGCCCGGTTCATGGCCGCCGAAAGCGTGCGCACCATTCCGGCCGCGCGGCGCATCGCCATGACCTGGATGACGCTGTGCCTGGTCGGCGCGGTCGCCACCGGTTTCTTCGGCATCGCCTACTTCGCCGCCCATCCAGGCCAGGCCGCCGGTGTCACCGGCAACGCCGAGCGGGTGTTCATCGAGCTGTCGACCCGGCTGTTCAACCCGTGGATTGCCGGCATCCTGCTGTCGGCGATCCTGGCTGCCGTCATGAGCACGCTGTCGGCGCAACTGCTGGTCTGTGCCAGCGCGCTGACCGAAGACTTCTATCGCGGTTTCGTGCGGACCCGCGCCGGGCAGCGCGAGCTGGTCTGGGTCGGACGCGGAATGGTGTTGCTGGTGGCGTTGCTGGCGCTGTGGCTGGCGCGTGATCCGGATAGTCGGGTACTTGGCCTGGTGGCCTACGCCTGGGCCGGTTTCGGCGCGGCGTTCGGGCCGGTGGTGATCGGCTCGCTGACCTGGAAGCGCATGACCCGCGATGGTGCCCTGGCCGGCATGATCGTCGGCGCGGTTGTCGTGGTTCTGTGGAAGCAGACCGGCAGCGCCCTGTACGAAATGGTGCCGGGATTCATCGCTGCCAGCATCGCGATTGTTGTTGTCAGCCTGCTCGGCCGGCCACCATCGCAGGCCATCCAGGCCCGGCACGAACAGGTGCGCCTGTCCCTGCGCGAGAACGGCTACTGATTGCGGTTGTCACACCCAGACCATCGCAAGTCACACGCGATGTCCGGCGCCGAGCATGCCTATCGGCGCGCGCTGGAGCTGCGTCCGCACTACGCTTCGGCGCAGCAGTGGCTGGGTTGCCTGTACTGCATCCAGGGCCATTTCGAGTAGGCGCTCGCGCAGATCGACATCGCCCAGAATCTGTAACCGGCGGCGTCGCATTACGGCGCGATCCGCGGCATGTTCCTGGCCTATGAGGGACGCCACGACGAGGCCATCGACCAGCTCCTGCGGACCTTGACGATCGCGCCGCAGCTGTCCATGGCCCGGACCTATCTGGTCATGGCCTACCGGCGCCGTGGCGACCTCGATCTGGCGGGAGAGCACGCGCGCGAGGTCACCTCGCCGGCGCCGGGAAGCCACGGCTACTTCGGTCAGACCCTGGCGCTGTCCGGGCGTCGCGACGAAGCCAGGCCGAGGTCGAACGCCTGATCGAATCGTCGCGGAAGCGCAACTTGTCGACTTATGGCATCGCCTCGATCTACGGGCCCTCGGCCAGACCGGGAACGCACTGACTTGTCTGGAGCGCGCCTTCGACGAAGGCACGCGACCGGTCGACTGGCTGCCCTGGGACCGCGCCTTCGACAGCGTCCGCAATGATCCGCGCTACGCGCGATTGACGGTGATGCTGCCTGTTCTCGACAGCCCTCCCAGGCACTAGCCAAACAGCGTTGGCCGACAACGTTGCGGATGACCGGTGACGTTATCGTTCGGCGCGCTCAGGGACAGGGGTTGAAGGTGAAGTAGAGATCGGCCAGAACGTGCTGCATGCGAATCTTGCCGGTATCCAGGTTCTTGGCCAGGAAAACCACCGTCTGGTTGTTGGGAATCACGCCGCATTGGATTCGTCGAACCGGATGGAATGGTGCTCCTTGGTTGAACCCGAACATCGAGCTGGGATCTACGGTCACGGTGAACAACCTGCGCCAAACCTGATTTACGCCACCGGTCCCGTTGGGCTCATTGAAGAGACTGATCTCGACCTTGCTGCCCGGTTTCCAGCCCGATCCGGTCGGCAGATAACCCTGTACCCGGTTCTGATGGGTGACACTGACGAAAAAGTTCGAATCGCTGTCATCGTAGTTCGTGCGCTTCACCGGACAACCGGCCAGCGTGATCATCATTGGCAGGCAGATCAGGGCGGGCAGGATGCGTTTGACGTTCATGATTTCCTCCTTGGTCAAGGTCGGACACAGGGACTTCCAGGCTGAAAGCGAGCAGGCTTATCGACAGCGCGGCCTTCACTCGAAGCCGTCGGCGAACAGCACGTCGCCGATGTGGAACAGACGAACCGATTGGATCAGCGAGGTGGAGCCACTGATGAATCCGCTGCTGGCCTGGCCCCGGGCGCGCACCAGGACATTGCCGTTGCGCGGCAAGCTCAGACCGGTCAGTTCCCAGCCGCCATCGATGCGGGAGGCGATGCCAAGCGAGGTCCAGTTGCCGCCATCGTCCAGCGACTGTTCAAACCAGACGTGTTGCAGTTGCGGGCCGGGACCGGCGCGCAGCCAGCGCAGGCTGGTGTGGTCAGCTGCGAGATGCAGTGACTGCAGCGTCGCTTCGGGTGTTCCGAATCGCGCCATGCGAGTACGTGTCCGGCCATCGATCTCGGTGAACTCGCCGCCGATCAACACCTTGCCGTCGGGCTGCACCGTCAGGCCCAGAACGATGCCGCCAGCATGCGCGTCGAAGCCGGTATCGGCGCTGCCATCGGGATTCAAGCGGGCCAGGGCTATGCGCATCTGTCCGCCGATTTGATTGAACCCGCCGGAGACCAGTACCTTGCTGTCCGATTGCATGGCCAGGCTGACCACCGTTTCGTTGGGATTGGGATCGAATGCGGTGTCTACCGAGCCGTTTGGATTCAACCGGGCAATCTGGTTGCGAATTTGCTCACCGATCAGCGTGAACTGGCCACCAATTAATATTTTTCCGTCCGGCTGCGAGGCCAGGGCACTGACCAGCCCATTGGCCCTGGCGGTGAACCCGGTATCCAGACTGCCGTTCGCGTTCAGTCGTGCGATGTGGTTTTGCTCATACTCGCCGAGCAGGGCGAAGTGGCCAGCGATCAGCACCTTGCCGTCCGGTTGCAGAGCGACGCCATAGACGATGGTGTCGGCAATGACCGCGAAGTCGGCGTTGACGGTGAACCCGGTATCGATCGTTCCGTTCGGATTCAATCGTGCGACGTAGCTGCGTGATTGGCCACCGATCTGCGTGAACGCACCGCTAACCAGTATCTTGCCGTCTGGCTGCACCGCCAGGCCGGTGACCAGCGCATTGGGCGAGGGACCGAAACCAGTGTCGAGACTGCCATCCGGGTTCAGCCGGGCCAGGTTCATACGCGTCTGCACGCCGACGTGCGTGAACTCTCCGGCAACCAGGATCTTGCCATCCGACAGAATCGCCAACGCGTACACATAGCCGTTGATATTGGGATTGAATCCGCCGTCGAGGCTGCCGTCCGGATTCAGCCGTGCCAGTCGGTGGCGCGCTTGCCCATCGATCTGAGTGAAGCGACCGCCGACCAGCACCTTGCCGTCGGGCTGCATGGCGAAGCTCGTCACCAGGTCGTTCGCGCCCGAATTGAAATCGACATCAAGACCGCCATCGGGATGGAATCGTGCGACGCGACCGCGTACATGGCCGCCGACGTGGGTGAAGAACCCGCCCGCCATCAGGCGCCCATCGGGTTGTTGCGCGAGCGCATAGATGTCCCAGCCGCCACCGGTCACCGTCGGCGGGACAAAACTGGAATCGACACTGCCATCCAGGCGCAGCCGGGCGATGCGGCCGCGAGACACCCCGCCGATCAGGGTGAACCCACCGGCGACCACGATCCGTCCATCGGGCTGCACATGGATTGCCAGCACCCAGTGATCGGCGCCGGGATTGAATTCGGAATCGAGACTGCCGTCGGCATCAAGCCGCGCGATGCGGTCACGCATCTGCCCCGCGACGTTGGTGAAATCACCGCCGATCACGATGCGCTGGTCGGTCTGCGCTGCCACGCTGAGCACGCGGCCATTGGTGACCGGGTTGAAGCCGGTGTCGAGACTGCCGTTGGCGTTGAGCCTGGCGATACCGGCGCGCGGTTGCCCAGCCACGGCGGTGAACAGGCCGTGGATCAACAGGCGCCCGTCGGCCTGCGCGATCAAGTTGTACACCCAGTCGTTGGCATCCGGATTGAAGGCGGGATCGAGGCTGCCGTCGGGGTTGAGACGGGCAAGCCGATGGCGGGTCTGACCGGCGACGCTGGTGAACAGGCCGCTGAACACGACGCGGCCATCGGCTTGCAGGACCAGGCTATGGACCTGATCGTTGATGCTGGGGTTGAAACCGGTGTCGAGGCCGCCGTTGGCCTGCAGCCGGGCGATGCGGTTGCGGGTGGCGCCGGCCACCGAGGTGAAGCTGCCGCCGATGACGATCCGGCCGTCAGTCTGCACGGCGATGGCGATCACGGCGCCGTCGTCGATCACCGCGTTGAAGCCGGTGTCGAGGCTGCCGTCGGCGTGCAGGCGCACCAGTCCACGTCGGGCCACGCCGGCGATCTGGGTGAAGTAGCCACCGACCAGCAGCTTGCCGTCGGGCTGCACGGCCAGCGTGCGCACGCCGTCGTTGGCGTTGGGGTTGAAGCCGTCGGCGGCACTTTGCGCGAACGCGTCGGCCAGCGGCGCGATCGCTGCGAGCAGGATCGCCAGCCACCTGCCGACAGAGCTTCGAGCGTAGGCAAGTCCCGACAACGACCGGATGGAAGATGCCGGTCGCTTGCTGGTGCTGGTGCTGGTGCTGGTCATGGCGGTGGCTGCGATTGTCCGCATGGGTTCAGTACTCACTCGAAGCCGTCGGCGAACAGCCGGTCGTTGCCATGCACCAGCAGTGTGCTGGCGGCCGCGCCGCCGGAGCCGTTGAACAAACCCGCCGCGGTGGTGCCGTGTGCGCGCAGCCAGTGCATCTGTCCAGCCGGTGGCGGTGCCACCGCGGTGGCCCGCCAGCCGTCGTCGCTGCGCGCGAAATCGGTTACGGTCTGAAACGACACACCGTCGACGGAACGCTGCAGTACCGGGGTGGCGGTCAACTCCGGGCCGGAGCCGCCTCGGCGCCAGCGAACGCTTGCGCCATCCATGGTCAACGACTGCCACGCTGCTTCGGGGCCGGCGAGCCGCGCAAGGCCGTCCAGTAGATAACCGTCGACAACAACAAAGTAGCCGCCAACGACGATCCGGCCGTCAGTCTGCAGCGCGACGGTGATGATCGGTTGATCGATGGGAAGGTTCAGGGCGGGATCGACATCGCCATCCGCGGAGAGCCGGACCAGACGGGTCCGCGGTGTTTCGTTGATCTCGGTGAATGCCCCGACGACAACGATCTGCCCGTCGGCGCGCAGCGCGATGCTCATCGGCGGGCCGTTTGCGGTCGGCGCGAAGCTTGCGTCGAGACTTCCGTCCGGCAGCAGTCGCGCCAGGCGCTGACGCGCTTCACCGGCAACGCTCTGGAAGTCTCCGCCAATCACGATCCGGCCATCGACCTGGACGGCCACGGCGTTGACCTGCGAATCCGGATCGGCCGAAAAGCCTTCGTCCAGCGAACCGTCCGGCAGCAGGCGCGCGATCAGGCTGCGCGGTTGTCCGGCGATGCTGCTGAACCAGCCGACCACCAGGATGCGGCCGTCGGGCTGGATCGCGAAGCCGGTGACGATGTTGTTGGCCTGCGCCGGGAAGCTGGAATCCACCGTGCCATCGTCATTCAGGCGGGCCAGCCGCTCGTGCGCTTGTCCTGACAGGGTGTTGAAGGCACCGCCGATCAGGATCCGGCCATCGGCCTGCACTGCCAGCGCGCGCACCACGCTGTTGGGCGCGGGATCGAAGCTCATGTCGAGCGCGCCATCGGGCAACAGGCGGGCGAGATACCTGCGGTCGACAGCGCCGATACGGGTGAAATCGCCGCCGACCAGGATGCGGCCGAGGGCATCGATGGCGAGCGCCTGGACGTGGCCGTTGGCGTTCGGTGCGAAGTCGGCATCGAGCCTGCCGTCGCCACGCAGGCGGGCAATGGCGCCGCGCGGCTCTCCGCTGATCTGGGTGAACTCGCCACCGACCACGAGCTTGCCGTCCGCTTGCACGACGGTGGTGAGCACGGCGCCATTGCCGGCTGCCCGGAACAGGGTGTTGTCGAGCGTTCCATCGGCATTGAACCGCAGCAACCGGTTGTGGATGGTCAGCGGGTTGAAGCTGGAGGCCAGCACCCGACCGTCCGATTGCAGGCGCAAAGCCTGCACCGATGAACCCTCGGCCAGGAACGGTACGACAAAGGCATCCGCCAGCGTGCCGTCCAGCTGCAATCGCGCCACCCGGTTGCGTGGCTGGCCATCGATCATGGTGAATGCACCGCCGGCCAGGATTCGCCCGTCCGGTTGCAAGACCAGGTTGTGCACTCTGTCGTTCGCGCCGGGATCGAACGCGCTGTCGAGACTGCCATCGGGGTGCAGGCGCGCCAGCCGGCCGCGCGGCTGGATGCCGATGGCGGTGAAAGCGCCGCCGATCACGATGCTTTCGTCCCCCTGCACCGCCAGTGCATGCACGTTGCCGTTGGGCTGAGGATTGAAGCTGGTATCGAGGCTGCCGTCGGGATGCAGGCGCGCCAGATGATTGCGTGGCTGGCCGCCGACACCGTGGAAATTGCCGCCGATCAGGATGCGGCCGTCGTTCTGGACCACCAGGGTTTCGACCGCAACCGTGCCGGCGGTGACGATGATGCCGGGATCGAAGCTGGTGTCGATGCTGCCATCGGCATGGAGGCGCGCCAGGCCGACGCCGAGCTGGCCCTGGGTGTTGGAGCCGCCAGCGACCAGCAGGCGGCCATCGGGCAGCACGACGATGGCACGCACCGTCTGCAGACGATGTTGGCCGGGCACGAAGTCGGGATCGACGCTGCCATCAGGCAACAGGCGAACCAGTCGATGCAGTGTCGCCTGACCGGCGAAGCTGGTGAAGAATCCACCGACCACGATGCGCCCGTCCGGTTGCACGGCCAGGGCGCGGATCTGGGCGCCGCTGCCGGCGGCGCCGGCGCCGGCATCGAAGCTCGTATCGACACTGCCATTGACATGCAGTCGGGCGATGCGGTTGCTGCTCTGGCCGGCGATGGTGGTGAAGGTGCCGGCGACCAGCAGCTTGCCGTCGGCCTGCTCGGCCAGCGCCCAGGTCACGCCGTTCGGTGCCGGGTTGAAGCCGGTGTCGACGATCTGGGCGGTTGTGGTCGTCACGGCGCCGAGGCAGCCGACCATCAACGCCAGCAGACCCAGGCATGTCTGCCACGCGCGCGCAGGAATCCATCCGTTGATCGACGGCAAGAAACGCCGTTCCGGGCAAGCGGTGTTCACGATTGCACCTCCGTTGCTGTCTGGCATGGCTCAGTCGCCCTCGGGATCGGGCGTGCAGGTGTCGGCGATGCGACGCCCGGTCATGGTTGAAGGAATTTCCTCACCGGCAGCCGTGATCAGGACCTTTCCGATGAAGCCATCGGCAGTGAAGGTCATCTCGGATTTCGCGGAGCCTTCGTCGCAGTCGCTTTCCCAGGTCACGGTATTGCCGCGGGTGACCGGCTCGGAGAACGAGCAACTGTCGTCGTCGTTCATCTGTTCGCGGATCAGTGCGATGAAATCGACGACGTGCTCCGGTGTCAGGCAGTCGGTCTGGCTCATCGTCAACGGCGAAGGTGCGCCGGGCATCGCCATTTCCATGGTCATCTCGTACAGGCCCGGTTTCAGCGAGAACTGCGCCAAGGCCGGCGCGGCGAGTGCCCCTGCAGCAACGGCAACGGCAATGCGGAGGAACCAGCAGGCCATGGCAATGCTCCTGATGCGGGATGGATGAACGGGAGACCTGCAATGCAGGCGTGGAATCACTGACCGGCGACCTTGCCCATGATGAAACTGGGTATCGTCATCGAGGTCTGCAGCGAGCCGCCCGGCCCGGTGCGCACCACGCCGACACCACTGGGAATGACACCGGCCTCGACCATCGGTGTGCCGCCGTTGTTGGCGATCTGAAGTTGTCCGCCGTTCTCGCCTTCGGTGAGCGCGGCAACGGTTTCTATTGTGTCGGCGCTGATGATGTTGACGACACCCTTTCCGGCTGAGCTCACGGACACGGTGGCCCGCGGCATGCCCCCACTGTCCTTGACGAGTACGGCGGCGCCTTCCGAATTGCCTTGAATCTCGACGCCGCCGTCGTGGCCAGAGCTGTTGGCGTAGACGGCACCATCGCCAAGCCTGTCGATTCCGATGGCTGCCAGTTGCTTGCCCTCTGCGTTGTTGAAACGCAGGGCCGTGGTTCGGCCGTCGCTGGCACCCAGTTCGACCGACGTCGTGCCGTCGTCGTGCGAGAACGTCAGGCTGGGTTCGCCGCCGGGACTAGCCGTCAGCATGAAGGCGTTGTTCTCGGGAGACATGTTGCCCACCAGGAAGGCGCCATTGTCTGCAGCCGCCACCGCGACCTGTGGCCCGCCGTGTCTTCCCAGGGACAGGCCACCGCCATCGAATCCTTCGATTTCCACCACCGGCGTGCCGCCGCGCAGCAATTGGATCCGTCCACCGTCCGCAGGCGCGCCTATGGCGACAACCGCTTGTCCGCCGCTGAGGATCTGCAGACCGCGCGCCTGGTCACCTTCGTCGTCGTTCACCCGCAAGATCACGGTGCCCTGCTTGTCCACCACCTCGAACGGCGCTTTGATTCGCGTCGTCTCCGCCGCCTTGTCTTCTTGCTCATCCTCGGCAGGCTCTTCCTCCGGCTCTTCGGGTTGCCACACGCTCAGACGCAGCTCGCGTTCGCCGCCCTGACAGTGCATGGCGCCGGCATCACGGATGCGCATCACGCGATCCTCGTCAACGCAGACGTCAACGAAATCGTCGTCAGCCGTTGCTGCGCCAGTTCCGAGCAGGGAGAGCGCGACGGTCGCCGCGAACGCCCAGGGGCTAATCGAAAGTAGTTGTCGGCTGTGCATGTCGTGCTCCGATGGCTGTTCAGGGCGTGGCCAATGAAAAGGGGTCATAGGCAGGCGCGCACCAGTTCCACGCGACGGTTGCGTGCGCGGCCTTCGATGCTGTCGTTGCTTTCGACCGGTCGGCTTTCACCGAAGCCGACGGGGGTCAGCCGCTCCGCGGCGATGCCGTGTCCGGAGATCAGCGCGCGCTGGACGGCAGCAGCGCGTCGGGTGGACAGGTCCTGGTTGTAGGCGTCGTCGCCGACATCGTCGGTGTGGCCTTCGATGGTCAGTCGCCAGTCGGGGTGACGCGCGAGCACCTCGGCGATGGCGCGAAGCGCGGGCGCCGACTGCGGTGTCAGCGTGTCGCGGTTGAAGTCGAAGTAGATGCCCGGCACCTCGACCCGGCAGTCGTTGCCCAGCGAGGTTTCCAGTGCCTGTTCGGCAGCCGGAAAATCGATGCGCACGATCTGGCGGACAGCGACCGGCGCTGCATCGGCGCCGCCGCCATCGGGCCCGACGCGCAGCCGCAGGGTGAGCGGGTGCCGTGGATGATTGAGCAGCAGGTGCTCGGTGAAACGGGACTCGTTGCCGGAGCGGATCGTGCCGGTGGCGCGGGTGACCGGCAGCTCGACGCGCTCGCCGTTGACGATGACCGGAAACCACATTGTGCCCGAACCGTCCCGTTCCAGCTCGCCGCGATGCCGCGCCAGGCTGCGGAAGTTCTGCAGTGCGTAGCGGGCACGACCGGTGGACAGCAATTCCTGCATCACCGCCCGCGACGGGCCCAGCGACGTCGTGCCTTTCACCTCCAGGGGATCGTCGGTGTGGAAGCCCAGCAGCTGGTCGCGACTGCCGTCGAGATCTTCCTGGCGGATGTGCCGTGGAATGTCGAGCGCCAGCGCTTCGCCGAACTGGTCGCTGGCGTCGGCGCGGGCGCGGGTGTCCAGGCCCTGGTCGTCGACTGCGGTGACATCGACGACCATCTCGTAGTCGCCCTGGGCGATCTTGCCGAGCGCGCTCGCCGGGGTGTCGCGCGGCGTGTGCACGGCCAGCACGAAGGTGAGGCCAGTCACCAGTGGAATGTCGCCGGCTTCGATCCGCCGCGGCGTCGTCTCGGCTGCACCCGAACCGGGGCCGCGCGCCAGGGCGGTTGTTGTCACCGCCGCCTTGGCCTGGTCCATCCCGAGGGGCGCGAAAACCGTTCCGGCCGCGTTTGAGCCGCTCAGGAGTGCCAGCAGCACGACGGGCAACCAGAAAATGCGACTGGCCATGGGTCCTCCGAAACGGCGTGCGGAAGCGACGCGGTTGGTCGGTGGACCATGCCGTTGCGTCGTTGCGGCTGTCCTGTGATGCCCCTGAAATTCCACTGAAACCTCCTGAATCCCGGTATTTCATGCGCTTGCGCGGACACCACAGCCAGGCGTGATTACGGACCCAGTGGGGTCGCCCGATGCCGGCACGCACGGGTCGTCGCTGATCTGCGCACCGCGTCGGTGTCACGGTGAGCTGGATCGAAGCGCCGTCGCCTGCGCTGCCGTGATCGGCGACCGGTGCGTCGACGCCGCGGTCAATGCGAAGAAAGCCAGCGCCGCCTTCGACGTCATCGTCCGATCTCGCGATCACAGCTCCCAGCGACCAACCCGCCGCCGTGCGATCGCCGGATCGAGCCTGTCCTTCGCCTGCTAACACGCGGTAGCGGCGGCAATCCCGACATGTCATGGATGGATTCGCCGAGCGCCGGCGGTATTTGTCGACAACGCCACCGCTTGCGCGATGGCCGTCGTATGATCCGGACTCATTCCGGCGCCCGACATGCCCGAGACCGAGCACCCGCAAGCCGATCCCGTCGTGCAGCTTCTGGTCGACGTGCTGTACGCCGATCTCCTGCGCATTGCCCGCCGCGAGCGGCGTCGGGTCTCGTCCGTTTCGGAAACCCTGAACACGACCGCGCTGGTGCACGAGGCCTATCTGAAGCTCTGGCGTCAGGGCGATTTCCGCGACCAGGCCCATTTCCTGAGCACGGCGGCGCTGGCCATGCGTCAGGTGCTGGTGAGCCATGCGCGCAAGCGGCTGGCGGACAAGCGCGGTGGTGGTGCCGCACTGATGCCACTGGAGGCCGCCGAAGGCGTGCTGGAAGTGAGCGAGGAACGCATCGTCGCCCTGGACGAGGCACTGGCGCGCATGGAGCAGAGCCATCCGCGTCTGGTACGGGTGGTGGAGTGCCGCTACTTCGCCGGTTACTCCGAGCCCAAGACCGCCGAAGCCCTGGGCATCACCGATCGAACGGTGCAGCGCGACTGGGCCAAGGCCAAGGCGCTGCTCTACGAAGCGCTGGGCACCGACTGACCCCGACGACCGGATCGCGCAGGCGCATCAGGTCTTCGGCGCCCGTGGTTTTGCCGGCAGCGCGCCGGGATTTGTCCGGAGCGATGCGCTGCTCCTGCGCGATCAGTTTGGCGCGGCCAGGCGTTCGAGCAATTGCTGCAAGGGTGCGCGGTACTGGTCACCCAGGCGCGCGTGCTGGTCGTGAATCGCGCTGGCCGCTGCCGCCAGTGCGCGTGCCTGGTCGCGCTGCCCCAGGGCCAGGTAGCCATTCGCCAGCGCGATGTCCGCCGCCGCAATCTTCGGGCTTTCCGGCAGATCCACGTCGCTCAGCGTCTGCCGGGCCAGTTGCAGGACCGGCAGGGCGGCGCCGGCGTCACCCTGCGCCAGCAGCGCGGTTCCTTCGATCAGCGAAGCCCAGGCCAACCGTGGTTTCAGGTGCCCGGCGATCGCGCTGTGATCGATCGCCGCGCGGGTATCGCCAGCGAGTTCCGCGGCGGTGGCCGCATCACCAGCGGCCAGCGCCACCTCCGCGGTCAGCAACGAATGATCGATCCCGGTCAAGGACAGCCCGTTCTCGGCTGCCGGTTCCACGACATGCCGGTCGAGCCAGGAACGGGCCTGATCGGGTTGTTCCCGGGCCAGCGCCAGGCGCACGAAGGCGGCGACAGCGGTGTTGCGTGTCTGCGAGGTCGCGTCGACGCCAACCTGGTCGTAGATGGCACTGGCTTCGGTGAGCAGCGCATCGGCTTGCTCCAGCTCGCCCATGTCGATCTGAGCCGCAGCCGCGCCTTCCAGCATGACCGCCAGATAGTGCGTGCCCGGACGATTGAGCCGGCGGTTGTCGATCGCGGCCTGCATGTCGGCGAGCCCCGGCGCCAGTCGTCCGGCCCGCGCCAGGGCATTGCCGTATTCGCGCCGTGCCTGCGGCACATGGAAGGGGTCGTCGGGACCACGCAGGTCCAGGGCGAGCGTTCTGGCCTCCAGCAGCAGCGCCTGTCCTTCCCGGGTATGACCGGTGTCGACCAGCAGACGACCCAGGCGCATTTTGGTCTGCATCGTGTCGATATGGCGCTCACCGCCGATGGCCACCGCCGTCGCCAATGCGCTGCGCCCGCTGGCCAGCGCGGCATCGATGCGCAGCAGGCGGAACAGGCTGTCGCTCAGCTGGGCATGAAACCGGATCAAGGTGGCATTGCGCTCGCCCTCGACGCTCCGGGATATCTCGATGGCGCGCTGCATAAGCTGAACTGCCGCATCGTGCTTCCCCAGGCGTTGTTGGACCAATCCCCGTCCGAACAGGGCGTAGGCCAGATTGGCACTGGGTTCCTGCTGTTCGTAGATGGCGATGGCGCGCGCGGAATGCACCAGCGAAAGCGCATGGTCATTGCTGCCGTAGTGTTCGGCCAGCGCGCGGTGCAGTCGCGCACGCAGCGGCGAATCCTGGTCGCCCCGACGATCGAGAATGTCCATGGCGCGGTTGAGAACGGCTTCCCGTTCGTTCACGTCCATCGACGCGTGCATGGCGGCTCCGAGCCGGACCAGCGACTCGGCCATTTCCGGCGAGTCCGATCCATGCAGCGTCCCGGTCTGTGCCACCAGTTGCCGGTACAGACGAACGGCATCGTCGTCCACGCCCAGATCCAGGTACAGCTCGCCCAGCAGTGCCTGCACAGCGATCCGGGTCTCCGGGACATCGGCCATTGCGGTGTCGATTTTCTGCGCGCCGATGTCCAGGAGTTCGCGCGCCGTGGTCAGCCTGGCCTTGGCCGGGTCGGGCTGGTTGCTGCTGTTGGCGCGAAAGATGTCGGTGAGGAAGGCCTGCACCGCTTGCGCACGTCGCGCCTGGTTCTCGGCGCGCTGGGCCTGCCAGGCGATGCCGATGACCCCGGCGACCAGCGCCGCGAACACCGAGCCGACGGCAACCAGCGGCAGCCAGTGCCGGCGCAGGAAACGGCGGGCGACATAGGCACGGGCACCGCTGCGCGCCGCCACCGGCTGGTGGTGCAGGTGGCGACGGATATCGTCGGCCAGCGCGCGCGCATCCGGATAGCGGTCGCCGGGTTCCTTGCGCAGGGCCTTGCCGATGATCGCGTCCAGGTCGCCGCGCAAGGCCTTGGCTGGCACCGGTCCGCCCCCGGCATTGACCCGGCTGGGGGCGGTCGGCACGGTGTCGAGCAGGCGCCGCATCGCGATCGCCAGGGGCAGATCGTCGATCGGCCAGGGCAGCCGTCCGGTCAGCAGTTGGTACAGCGTGGCGCCCAGCGCATGGACGTCGGTGGCGGCGGAGATGCGTGTTCCCAGGATCTGTTCGGGCGCGGCGTAGGCCGGCGACAGATGCAGGGTGCGGGTGTCGTCACCGGGATCATCGCCCTGCAGCAGTTTGGCAATGCCGAAATCCAGCAGCTTCACCTGACCGGCTTCCGTGACCAGGATGTTGCCCGGCTTCAGGTCTCGATGAACCACCAGGTGCGCATGCGCATAGGCCACGGCATCGCAGATCTGCAGGAACAGTTCGAGCCGTTGCGACAGGTCGGCACGGAGCGAGCGACACCAGGCGATCAGATCTTCGCCCTTGACGTACTCCATCACCATGTACGGGCGACCGTCTTCATGGAAGCCGCCGTCGTACAAGCGGGCGATCCCGGGATGCTCCAGTCCCGCCAGGATCTCGCGCTCGAGATTGAACCGCCACGCCGGCGCCGTGCTGTCGGCGCGTACCAGTTTCACCGCGACCTGCTGGCGAAAATCGCCGCCGATGCGTTCGCCCAGCCAGACCTCGCCCATGCCGCCACCGCCCAGTCGGCGCGTCAGCCGGTAGGCGCCGACGGTCTCTCCGGTGGCATCGCTGGCGATGGCAGTGGCCGGCGCGTCCATGCTGGCGGCCAGCGGCGAGCGTTCCAGAAAACCGTCCGGGTTCTCCACGCTTTCGAGCAGGCGCAGCAGGCGTTCGCGCAATGCGGGGTCGTCGCCGGTGACGCCGAGCACGAACGACCGCCGCTCGCCCGGCAGCAGCGCCAGCGCGCGGTCGAACAGGTCATCGAAGCGGTCGTTCGAAGCGGAGCTGGACACCGGGCCCTCCCTGGTGACGCATGCAGCAACCCGACAGGGCGGAAAACGCCCGCAGGCAGTGTACTTCCGCTCCGCCGTGGCTGCCGCGCCAGTATGCCGGTGGTGGGCTGCGCGCCGGGTACTGGCCGGGCTTCAGAACGCCGGGACGGCGGCGTCCTTGTAGCGCTGCTGGATGAATTCGCGCATGGGCGGACTGGTCAGCGCGGCGATCAGCTTGCGCACGCGCTCGTCGTCGCGGATTTCGGGCAGGCCGACCAGGATGTTCACGTAGGGCGAGTCCTTGCCTTCGATGGCGAGCTTGTCGCAGGCCGGGCCGCGGCGGCTGCCGAGCGCGCGTCTGGACACGCAGTGGCCCGGGACGTGACGTGTCGTGATGTCCACCTGCTTCGGGCGCGCTTCGGCGATCCCGCGCAGTGCCCGGGTGGCTTCCGGCAAGCCATCAGCGAGTCCTTCAGGACGTTTCCGGTGTGCCTGTAATCACCGGGCAGAAACCGAGTATGAGGAGGCGATGACTACCCGGGCAGGGATGTCGCTAATACCGTCGGCAACTCAAGAGACGATGATGAACACCCTGAAGGCAAGACTGAACGACAACGACAGCGACAACGATCACTGCAGGCTTGCCGATGCTGTCCGGTTGCCGGGCAAGCCCACTCTGATCGCCGTACTGCTGGCGATGTTGCTGCTGTCTGTTCCGGCGCTGTCCAGCGAGGGCTTCCATCCGCGTGATCAACCGTACGGCGAGGAAGAGCAGCAGGCCCTGGTCGCGCTCACCGATGAGCCCTACACCTTCGATCCGGGATTCGCCGGAGGGCGCTGGCGGGTCGATACCTTTGCCCCAACCCTCTTTCCGGCCCATCCTGGTGTCAACATGCGTGGTCGCAAACTGGTGCGGCTGAGCAATGGCGATGTCGTCGTCGCTGGCCTGGTGCCGGCGTGGAACCAGGCGGCTAGCGGTACCGACGTGTGGAACATCGGCTTGGTCAAGGTTACGCCCAGCGGCAGCTTCCGGCCCTGGGGTAGCAGCTCCGCCTACCATTTTCTGGAGGAATCGGCACTTGGACTTGTGAACTTCAGTTATGTGGTCTACCCCAATCTGGCCACGCCCTTCTACCGAAACATCCGGGACATCAAGGTTCACAACAACCGGATATACGTGCTGGTCGACTACCGGCACAGCGCTACCGACTGGGACGCTGTCGTGGTTGCCTTCGAGCCCGATGGGACACCCATCGGCGAGGTTTTCGCGACGAGAAATCCGGCCATTCCCGAAGTCGGCGGCGCCATGGCCTTTCATAATCGAGGCCAGGGATTGGGTGCGCGTCTGTACGTCGTTGGCACCAGCACTTTTCCGAGTGGGCGAATCGAGGGATTCTTGACACGCTTGAATGTCAACAGCGACGGCAGTCTCACGCCTACGGTCACGGGTTTGGGGCCTGGCGGCAATCTGCCGATCATCGGTCTGGAGCCGCCGGCCAACCTGTGCGCAGGAGTCGAGCGTTGCAATGCCCAGTTCAACAGCCTGGCGCTCAGTACAAGAGCCGTCGGGCTGGGCAACCCGATAAAGCGCATCTACGCGGGCGGTGCGCTTCAGTATCACGGAGCAGACTGGGATTTTCTTGCAGTTGGCACCGACGAGCGTGGTGTTCCGGACGCCTCGTTCGGCGTCAATGGGTACCGGGTTGTTCCGTTCAATCGGGGCGGGAACAATCAGGAGGTGGCGCGCACCATCGTCACACGCAGGGCCGGGCCAGCACTGGAATGGGATGAGGTTTTTCTCGCGGGCGAGGTCTCGCGCAGCAACAACGCCAGTGTGAACCACAACCGTGGTGTTGGCGTGACCAAGCTGGCCGACAATGGTGGCGTGGTGGCCACCTTCGGAAACAATGGGCGGGTGGTCTATGGCGGGTGCAGCGACGAAGACAGCGCTTGCAACGCCAATCCAGGCGCCAATGCGCTGCTGCCTACCAATGAGGTCTGGTCGATGGTCGTCAGCGGCCAACGCGTGGCCATCGCGGGTGCGGAGTACTACACACCGCGGCTTTGTTTCACCCCGCCGTGCAGCCGGCGTGGCGTGGCCACCTTCTCGGTTGTTCGTGCCAACGGTGGCGCGCTTACCGAGTTCACCCATCTGCCGTTGAGAATGAATGGTGAGGTTGTCGACAGCTATGCCTGGGGTGTTGTTGCCGACGGCCCGGACAGCTTCTTTGTTGCCGGCGCCGGCGGCTCTCCGCGCCGTTTCATCACCACCCGGGTGAGTGGCGACCGCATCTTCGGGCACGGTTTCAACCCCTGACCCACGGTGTCTGCGTCAGGTCCACGTCGCGGCCACAAGCATTCTGCGACGGTGCCCGCAGAGACTGCCCTTTTTTTCGTGCTTCTTGCTTGACAGGGTGCGGTCAGAACGCGGGGACGACGGCGTCCTTGTAGCGCTGCTGGATGAATTCGCGTACTTGCGGACTGGTCAGGGCGGCGATGAGCTTGCGCACGCGCTCGTCGTCGCGGATTTCGGGCAGGCCGACCAGGAAGTTCACGTAGGGCGAGTCCTTGCCTTCGATGGCCAGCGCATCGCGCGCGGGGTCGAGGCCAGCGTCTAGCGCGTAGTTGGTGTTGATCAGGGCCAGGTCGACCTGATCGAGCACGCGCGGCAGCATGGCCGAGTCTAGCTCACGGAATCTGAGATTCTTCGGATTGGCGACGATGTCGCGCAGGGTCGCCAGCGCGTTGTCGGGATCGTTGAGCTGGATCACCCCCGAACGATGCAGCAGGATCAGCGCGCGGCTGTTGTTGCTGGGGTCGTTGGGGATCACGACATCGGCGCCGTCGGGCACCTCGGCCAGCGTGGCGAAGCGGCGCGAGTAGGCGCCGAACGGTTCGATGTGGATGCCGGCCAGTGTGGTCAAAGTGGTGCCGCGGTCGCGGTTGTAGGCGTCGAGGTATGGCTCGGTCTGGAAGTAGTTGACGTCGATCCGCTTCTGCACGACCTGGTCGTTGGGCTGCACGTAGTCGTTGAACACGCGCACGTCCAGTTGCAGGCCTTGTTCGGCCAACAGCGGCTTGACCACTTCCAGGATCTCGGCATGCGGCACGGCGGTGGCGGCAATGCTCAGCCGGTTGTTGTCACCAGCGCCGCCGCGGTCACCGCCGCAGGCCGCCAGCGTCGCCAGCAGGATGAAGATGTAGAGCAGGCGGCCTTTGAGTTTCATGGCGAAGCGTCCTTGAATCGGGAGGTGTTCGGATGCGCGATCAGCGTCGGCTGAAACGGGTGACCAGCCGGTCGCCGAGCATCTGCAGCAGCTGCACGAGAATCAGCAGCGCCACCACGGTGACCACGGCGATGTCGGTGCGCGAGCGCAGATAGCCGTCGCGATAGGCGAGATCGCCCAGACCGCCGGAACCGATGGCGCCGCCCATGGCGGTAAAGCCAACCAGCGCGATGGTGGTGACGGTGGCGCCGGCGATCAGGCCGGGCAGCGCTTCGGGCAGCAGCACGCGCCAGATCAATTGCCGGGTGGTCGCGCCCATGGCCAGGCTGGCTTCGATCACGCCGCGGTCGACTTCGCGCAGCGCGGTTTCGACCAGCCGCGCATAGAACGGCGCGGCGCCCACGACCAGCGGCAGGATCGCGCCGCGCACGCCCAGCGAAGTGCCCATGGCGGCGAGCGTCAGCGGGATCAGCACGATCATCAAGATGATGAAAGGCACGGAGCGCAGCAGGTTCACGATCAGCGCCAGTGCGCCGTAGAGCACCGGCTTCTCATGCAGTTGTCGCGGACCGGTCAGGAACAGCAGCACCCCTAGCGGCAGACCGATCAGCAGGGTCAGTGGCAGCGAACCGCCCAGCATCAGCAGGGTGTCGATGCTGGCCTGGCCGATCTCGCTCCACTTGCCGGCGTCGAGATTGGGGAACCACTCGCTCAGGAATCCGCTCATGGCCGCAGCACCTGGATATGCGCGCCGGCTTCGAGCAGCCGTGACTGCGCGGCGTCGGCATCACCGCCTTCGATGGCGATGGTGAGCTGGCCGTAGGGTGTGCGCTTGATCCGGTCGATGCGGCCGTCGAGGATGCTGAAGTCGATGCCGGTGTCGCGGGCGATGCGGCCCAGCACGGGTTGATAGGTTTCCGCGCCGACGAAGGTCAGGCGCAGGATGCGGCCGCTGGCAGCGGCGAAAACCCCGCCATCACCGGCATCGTGCTCGGCTTCGGCGACGAAGCGTCGCGTGGTCGGGTGCTGCGGATGCAGGAACACCTCGGCCACCGGCCCGGTTTCGACCAGATGCCCGGCATCGAGCACGGCCACGCGGTCGCAGATACGGCGGACCACGTCCATCTCGTGGGTGATCAGCACGATGGTCAGGCCGAACTCGCGGTTGCTGCGATCCAGCAGGTCGAGCACCGCGCCGGTGGTCTGCGGATCCAGCGCGCTGGTGGCTTCGTCGCAGAGCAGCAGTTTCGGCGAGGTGGCCAGGGCGCGGGCGATGCCGACGCGCTGCTTCTGGCCGCCGGACAGTTGCGCCGGGTATTTTTCGCGGTGCTCAACCAGGCCCACCCAGTCGAGCAGCTCATCCACGCGCTGGCGCACTTGCGCGGCCGGTGTACCGGCCAGTTCCAGCGGAAAGGCGATGTTGTGCGCCACGGTGCGTGAGCTGAGCAGGTTGAAGTGCTGGAAGATCATGCCCACGCGCTGACGCAGCCGGCGAAGGCCGTCGGCATCGAGCGCGCCGACATCCTCGCCGTCGACCAGTACCTGGCCTTCGCTGGCGGTTTCCAGCCGGTTGAGCAGGCGCAGCAGGGTCGACTTGCCGGCGCCGGAATGGCCGACGATGCCGAACACCTCGCCGGCAGCGACGGACAGGGTCAGCGGGTGCAGCGCGGTGATCTCGCGCGCACCGATGCGGAAGCGCTTTCCGGCGCCGTGAAGCTCGAGCACGGGTGGTCAGGGGACAGGGGCGGTTGCGCAGACTAGCCCAAACGTCGCGCCGGCAACCGCCGTTTCCGGGCATAAGCGCCGAACCCGATGGCATGACGACCGCTCTGGCCGGGCCTGGCGGGATCGCGTCCTGTGCCGCCCGGGGCCGACTGCTGTCGCCAAACCGGGATTGGGCGCCTGTCGCGGGTGCCATCCGGTGACAGCGAGCGCGTGGCCGTACCCGGAGGGCGGTTGCTGTCCGCCCGCGACGACACCTCGCGATGACGCCCGGCAGTTGACCGCCACCTGATCGGTCGATCGCCACGGGCCTCGCCCTCTGACCCGGGCGGCTACACTGCCGGCGAACACTGTCGATGCGGATTCAATGAATACCTTTGCCCTGTTGCGCCGTTGCCTGCCGATGCTGCTTGTCACGTCCTGGACGATGGCCTTGCCCGCGACAGCGCAGGAAGCGCTGGCCGAGGGGGTCGGCAACAACGACAAGGCCGCGGCCGAGCGCGAGGCGCTGGGGCCGGACCTGGACGCGATCCGCCGCTTCGTCGAGGTCTATCGGGTCATCAAGGCCGCCCATGTCGAGCCCGTGGCCGACGACGTCCTGATCGAATCGGCGATCCGCGGCATGCTCGGTGGGCTGGACGCGCACAGTGGTTATCTGGACGTGCGCGCGCTGGAGGTGCTCACCGATGACACCCTGGGTGCCTACGACGGCCTCGGCGTGGAGCTGATCTCCGGTGCCGGCGTCCTGCAGGTGATCGGTGCCATGCCGGATTCACCGGCCGAGCGCGCGGGTCTCAAGGTCGGGGATTTCATCACCCATGTCGACGAGCTGGAAGTCGACGAGTCCACCATGCCGCAGTCACTGGCCAAGTTGCGCGGCCGGCCGGGCACCCGCGTGCACCTGACGGTGGTGCGCGACGACGCGCCGGCACCGATGGAGATGGACCTGGTGCGTGCGCGCATTCGGCTCAGCACGGTGCGTTCGGAATGGCTGGAGCCCGGTCTGGCGATCATCCATGTGGCGCAATGCCAGCCGGCCACGGCCGGCGAGATCCATCGGCAGCTCAACCGCCTGCGCCGCGAGCACGGCGCCGATCTGCGCGGCGTGGTACTCGACCTGCGCGGCAATCCGGGTGGTGCGCTGGAATCGGCCGTGGCCATCAGCGACATGTTCCTGGCCCAGGGCCGCATCGTCAGCCTCAAGGGTCGTGCCGAAGTCGTCGATCGCGCCTACGATGCGCGGCCGGGCAGCGACTGGGAAAGCCTGCCGATGGCGGTGCTGATCGACGGTGAAACCGCCTCGGCCGCGGAGATCATCGCCGCCGCGCTGCAAAGCCACGGCCGTGCCACGATCGTGGGCGAACGCAGCTTCGGCAAGGGCTCGGTGCAGAACATCTTCGCGCTGGATCCCACCCATGCCGTGCGTCTGACCACGGCGCGCTACTACACCGCCAAGGGCGAATCCATCCACGACCGCGGCGTGGTGCCGGATATCGTCATCGCCAGCGACGCGGGCGGTACGGAGGATGCCGACCCGGTGGTCCAGCGGGCGATGCAGGCCTTGAAGGCGGCGCCGCGATCCACGCAGGCTGCGGCCGCTCACTCGGGCTGAAACGTGATGCCATCGGGCGGGACGCCCCGCGCTTGCGGCCTGACGCCGGCTTTCAACCGCGTGGCGGAAGAACCGGCATGTGGGTGACTTGGTCGCGAGGCGGGCGTATTGCCGCGACCGGCAACGCGCGGTGTCGACACGCCAGCCAATCGGGACACCTTGTCGTCTGCGCTTTGTCGGCTGTCGATGCCGACACAGCGCCCGGGTCGATCAGAACGCCCGGCTGAACCGGCTCACGTTGCTGCTGTCACCCGTCGCCTCGCGCTTCTGCCGGGCTTCCTCGGCCGCGGCGGCACGAGCGGCAACCTGATCCGACGACCACGACGCCGACGGCAGGCGTCCGCGCAGAAGCCGGTTCAGACGCACCGGTGCGTGACCATCGTGCGGGGCAATCGCCTGCGCCGCGCGCCAGCGGGCGACCAGGCAGCGCCGCTGCGACAGCAGCGAGAAGCTGCAGATCTCGTCGAGCACGCCATGGAACGCACGCACCGCCGCCTCGACATCGCTGCCGCCGGGCAGGAACACGCCCAGGGTGCCATCGTCATCGAGATCGCCGACAACCGCGCCGAGCGGCAGGTTGCGCGCGAGCTGGTCGAGCAACACCCGGCGCATCTCCAGGTCGGGCAGATCGAAGCCGTCCACGTTGTCGATGGGTCGGCACTGGAACTCGATCGCGACCAGCGCAAACGGCGAACCGGCAGCGCGCTGCTGGTAACGGAACATCGCCCGATTGAGCGGATTCCGGCCAGCGTGTGCGGTCGGCGAGAACAGGGTGGATGCGTCCGCGCCACGCAGCGTGGTGACCAGGATCGATTCGAGAGCAGCAAGCATGGCGATGTCCGGTGGGCTCGACGGGTGCAAATGTGCGGCGAATCACATCCGGAAACAACACCACGTCACAAAACGTTGCCCAGCGAAACAGTTGGTAACAATCCCGCGGCTTTCCAGTCAGCTTCGCGGCCAAAAAACGTGCGTTTTCCGGTCAATCGCCGAGATCGTCGATTCGCTCAGGTGCTGGCGCGGCTGCCAACGGTCGCGGGATACCGATGAGCCTGGCGGTCTCTCCGGGGGTTGGCATCGCGTCGGCCATCGGTTTGCTGGTGCCAGGATTTCGTTGGCGTGAGCCTGGCGCGGTCACGCAGGACTGCGGGCGAGCCGGACCATGGTTGGATTCAAGGCGGCGATGGACCGGATATTGCCGTTACCAAGAACGGACGATGGGCGGCCAAGTAACGGCAACGGCATCGTTCAGGCGATCACCTCGCTGTTGCCGGTTGCCAAGCCCAAGCGCGCCGGCAAGTGCGCCAGGTCGGCCGGGTCGGATTGATATCGCCCCGGTCTGGCGTTCAGCAGCTCTGCCGCGGGCGCGGCTTCCGTGTCGACGAGTGGCTGACCACCACTCGTCGGCGTCGATCGAGGCTTACTTCTTCTTGGGGATGTAAAGGTCGGTGATGGTGCCTTCGTAGACCTCGGCGGCCATCGCCACCGACTCGCTCAGGGTCGGGTGCGGGTGGATGGTCAGGCCGATGTCGCCGGCTTCGGCGCCCATCTCGATGGCCAGCGCGGCTTCGGCGATCAGCTCGCCGGCGTTGACGCCGACAATGCCGGCACCGATCACGCGGTGCGTGTCCTCGTCGAAGATCAGCTTGGTGAAACCTTCGGTGCGACCGACGCCGATGGCACGGCCGGACGCCGCCCACGGGAACTTGCCGACGCCGACCTTCAGGCCCTTGGCCTTGGCTTCGGTCTCGGTGACGCCGACCCAGGCGATTTCCGGATCGGTGTAGGCCACCGACGGAATCACCCGAGCCACCCATTCCTTCTTCTCGCCGGCGGCGACTTCGGCAGCGAGCTTGCCTTCGTGCGTGGCCTTGTGCGCCAGCATCGGCTGGCCGACCAGGTCGCCGATGGCGAAGATGTGCGGCACATTGGTGCGCATCTGCTTGTCGACCGGGATGAAGCCACGATCGGTCACCTGCACGCCGGCGGCGTCGGCGCCGATCTTGCCGCCATTCGGGCTGCGGCCGACCGAGACCAGCACGCGGTCGTAGAGTTGGGCTTCCGGGGCCTTGTCGCCCTCGAAGGTCACCTTCAGGCCCTTCTTCTCGGCGCTGATACCGGTGACCTTCGCCTTCAGGTGAATGCCGCCGCCGTAGCGCTTGCCGATGCGCTGCGCCAGCGGCTTGACCAGGTCCGGATCGGCGCCGGGCATGAGCTGGTCGGCCAGCTCGACCACGGTGACTTCGCTGCCGAGCGCGTCGTAGACGCAGGCCATTTCCAGGCCAATGATGCCGCCGCCGACCACCAGCAGACGCTTGGGCACGTCGGCCAGGTCCAGCGCATCGGTGGAATCCATCAGGCGCGGATCGTCCCAGGGCAGGCCGGGCAGTTTCACCGCCTGTGAGCCGGCGGCGATGATCGCCTGCTCGAAGCGGACCAGCTTCTTGCCGTCGGCGCTGTCGACTTCGATCTCGTTCGGCGAGATGAATTTCCCGGTGCCGGTGACGGTGCGCACCTTGCGCTGTTTGGCCATGCCGGACAGGCCCTTGGTCAGTTGTCCGACCACTTTGTCCTTGTAGCCGCGCAGGGTGTCGATATCGATTTTCGGCGCGCCGAAGCTGATGCCGATGTCGGCGGCGTGCGCGGCCTCGTCGATGACCTTGGCGGCGTGCAGCAAGGCCTTGGACGGAATACAGCCGACATTGAGGCAAACGCCACCGAGGCTGTCGTAGCGCTCGATCAGCACCGTATCCAGACCCAGGTCGGCGGCGCGGAAGGCGGCGGTGTAGCCGCCGGGGCCGGCGCCGAGCACGACGATGCGGCATTCGATGTCGGCCTGGCGTCCGGATGCCTTGGCCGCGGTTGGCGCGGGTGCCGACGGAGTTGGTGCCGGTGTTGCTGAAGCGGCCGGTGCTGTCGCCGGTGGTGTCGAAGCGGCTGCGCCCGGCTTGTCGTCGCCCTTGGCCGCTGCAGCGGGTTTCGCGTCACCGGCCGTCTGTCCGGCGCCGGTTTCCATGATCGCCACCACCGTGCCTTCGCCGACGCTGTCGCCGACCTTGACCCGCAACTCCTTGATCGTACCGGCCTCGCTGGCGGGCACTTCCATGGTCGCCTTGTCCGATTCCAGCGTGACCAGGCCCTGGTCTTTGCGCACGGTATCGCCGGGCTGCACCAGGATCTCGATGACCGGCACGTCGGAAAAATCGCCGATGTCCGGCACCTTGATCTCGATTGTCTGGGTCATGGCAGGCTCCAGGAAAAAAGGGGTGTCGGCGATCAGTCTTCGCTGGCGGCTTCGCAGGCGGCGTTGGCTTCGTCGATGCGTTTGCCGAAGTCCTGGGCCAGCGCGCTGATGCGTGGCGTCAGTTCCTGCATCTGGTTCTGCGCCAGCGCCATCGACCGTTCCATCATTTCCGGCATCCGCGCCAGCATCTTCTGGCCGAGCGGGGTGCGATAGAAATCCAGCAGCTCCTGCAGCTCATCGGCAGCAAAGATGTCGGCGTAGATATCGGCGACCTTGGGCAGGAACACCTCGTTGGAGAGTTCGCTGTGGGTCAGCTCGAAGACCGATTCCGAGAACTCGGTGACCATCGGCCGGGCGGCGTCGCAACGCGCGGCGCCAGCCAGTTCCTTCTGCATCATCGCCTCCATCTGCTGCTGCATGGCGCCGACCATCTGATCCATGTCCATCAACGCCGCCAGTTGCACGGCCAGTTCCAGCCGTGCCTCGTCGGTTTTGGTCGATGCTGCCGCCACGGGCAGTACAAGGGCGAACGAGAACAGGATCGAAGCCAGCAGTCGGGACATGGGTTTGTGCTCGCGAGATGGCGGAGAGGCGACAAGGTTACTAGAACCGGCCTGCAAACCGATCACCGAGGTCTGGTCGCTCCATTGGCGATTGCTGCGCTGCGATGCCACGGCTTCTCCTTGACGCGGCGTGCACAGGTGCGATCGGCCCGGCGGTTGCGTGGCAGTGCGGCGATCCAGTTGGCGTATAGATCAGTGAACCTCCGAGAATCTGCTGCGCTTGCGCTCGGCGGTGTCATTCGATGCTCGGGATGCGCCTGTATCAACCCTGCAGCGCGCCTCCTGCGTGCCAATGAACGCCCCTGCGACTGCTTCGCCAGGCTTTTCGGAGATTCTCGGGCAGGCCGAGATGGTTCGGTGACGCGGCAACACGGGGGCAAGATCATGCAGACAGAGGTGGCGGCAAAAGGATCGGGTGCCAAGATCGTGGTCGGGCGCTACCAGGCGCTGGGTCCGCAGGGCGTGGGCATCGAGCGGTATCGCGGACTGGGCATCTTCGCCTTGCCCGGCTTGCACGCGCATTGCGCCGAATTGCTGCAGTCGGTGCTGCCGTCCGGCAGGCAGGTTCTGGATCTTGCGGCCGGCAGCGGCGCGATGAGCCTGCGTCTGGCCGACCTGGGCTATCAGGTCACTGCCACGGATCTGGTCGCCGACAATTTCCAGCCCGTGGATCGGGCGCGCTTCATCGCCGCCGACCTGAACGAACCGTTCTCCGAGGTGTTCGGCCGCTTCGATGCCGTCGTCGCGATGGAGATCATCGAGCACGTGGAAAATCCAAGACACTTCCTGCGCCAGTGTCGTGCCTGCCTGCGCGATGGTGGTTACCTGGTGCTGAGCACGCCCAATCTCGCCAATCCGCTGTCGCGCGTGCAGTTCCTGCTCGACGGTACCCATCAGTGGTTCCACGACGACAACTACGAGAGCATCGGCCACATCATGCCGGTGTCGCCATGGCTGCTACGCCACTGCTTCCAGGATTGCGGCTTCGAGCCGGTGCAGATCGGCAGCTTCGGCGACATCCGCGCTGGTCTGAAAGGCTGGCCGCGGATGCGCTGGCTGGTGAACGGGCTGCGCCCGCTGTCGCGCATTCCCGGCGATCTCAACGGCGAGATCTACACGGCGGTGGTCCGCGCCGTCTGACGGCGCGGACCCGGCAGGGCCGCTACCGCCCGAGCGGCGCGCAGCCGAACACGGCCAGGCCATTGGCCGCTCCCGAGCCGGGAACGCCCTTGCCGCCGACCTCCTCGAAGCTGCCGCCGATCGCCAGCCCGCCGTCCGGCAGCGATTGTCCCGCGCCGGGGTTGGCGCCGACCCCGGCCGCGACTTCCACCCACTCGCCGTCCTGCAGCCGTGCCAGCCGTCGGATCGGGGTGCCTTCGGTATCGGCGGTGAAGGTGCCCAGGGCGTACAACGCCGCGCCGCTGCCGTCGTCGTGCACGACCAGGTCACGGACATCGATCGGGGTCGGAAAGCCGGCGCCGACCGCTGACAGGGTGCTGCCATCCCACCTGGCCACCGAATGCAGCGGTGTGCCGGTGACCGACTGGTTGAAGCGGCCGCCCAGATACAGCGCGCCGTCGAACACGGCCAGGGTCATCACATGCGATGCCGAGCTGCCACTACGCTGAACGCCACCACCGGCGGTGAAGAAGTCCTGGCCGTCGAAACCCATGATGTGCTTCGACTCGACCACGATTTCGGCATCATCACCATCGGGCAGCCGGATGCGGTCGAAGCGGCCGGCGATGTAGAGATCACCGTTGTACACGGCGCTGGCCATGATCACTGGAGCGTTGCCTTCGAACGCCGTCGACCAGGAACGTCAGCCAGCATTGTCCCCGACGGCGAGCAAGGCGCTCTGCGGGACACCGACGCTGCCACCGAGCACCAACTGTTCCTGGAAAACCGCGCCGGTCCAACCGAAGGACAGGGCGTCGTTGAATGGCGAAATCAGTGTGTCCGTGGTGCTGCCGTCCCAGGTGACCACCGCGCGCGAATCCGGAAGTTCGCTACCGCCGAAGCGGATGCCGTTAAACGGACCGATCAAGTAGAGCTTTTCACCGTCGCCTGCGTCATAGGGCAGAAACGCATTGACCCACCCGTCGACCAGTTGTGTGCTGGCCAATGGCGCCACCGTGCCGGTGCCCAGGTCGATGCGTGCCACGCCGTTGCTCACGCCGCCGAAGGGTCCGGCTTGCGATGGGCCGACGTACAGTTAGTTGCCCCACAACCCCAGCGAGCTGAGCGCGCCGCCCGGGTTGCCCAGGCGGGTGTCCCAGCCGCATTCAACCGGACCGGTGTCGGCCTCGAAGCCATCGGCGAAGATCAGGTCGTCCTTGTCGACGATCTCGATCGGGACGCTGGCGCGGCTGTTGTCCGGATCGGGATCGTTCGCGCTGACTGTGACTTCGGCGCTGACCTCGACGGTGCCGGTTGCGGCGTCGCCGGCAACATCGACCGTGACCTGCAGTGGCGGAGCGATGGTTTCCGGTGACAGATTGCCGGACAGGTCGCAGGCGACCTGGTCGCTGCCGATGCTCGCGCACAACCAGCTCATGCCACCGGTCTGCTGACCCGGCAGCGGCTGGTCGCGATCCAGCGCGAAGGCGAATTCTGGCGGCAGGGTCAGGGTCACCACCACCTCTGCGGCCTCGTCCGGGCCCAGGTTGCCGACTCCGACCAGCAGATCCAGCGTGGCACCGGGTGTGGTGGTCGGTTCGGTGTCGAGCGACAGCGTCAGGTCGGCCTCGGCCGTGCCGACCGGTTCCAGCTGGTTGTAGAAAACCACCACCGACGGTTGTCCCGAGTAGCCGATGGCCAGATCGAGACGACCGTCGCCGTTGAAGTCGCCCGCGGTCAACGCGGTACCCGATCCTGGCGCGTCGTAGCTCCACGCCGGAGTCGGATCCAGGCCATCGGGGCCGTTGAGATACAGATGGGAACGCCCGGTGGAAAAATCGATGTCGACGATGTCCGGTCGGCCGTCGCCATCGAAATCGGCTACCAGCAGATCCTGATGGCTGGCGGTGGTGCCGGCGGTCCACGTCGTTGTGTACGTGCCGTCGCCGTTGTTGCGATACACGGTCAGCGTGTTGCCGACGCCGAGCAGCACGTCGGGTCGGCCGTCGCCGTCGAAGTCGGCCAGCGCCACGCCGCGCTCGGTACCGGTGTCGCCACTGGTCCAGATCGGTGTGGTTCCCGGCGTGCCGTCCATGTTCTCGTAGATGGCGCTCTGGAAATTCACCCACTTGGCGGTGGCGATGTCGGGATCGCCATCGCCGTCGAGATCGGCGCTCGCCACCGAGTTCTGGATCGCGGCTTCGGCCGATTGCCAGAACGGTGTGCTGGCCAGCGTACCGGCGTTGTTGCGATAGGCGAACAGCGGGCGGAAGTCGTCGCCGCTGCCGCGACCCTGGTTGGCGGTGACCAGATCCAGCCAGCCATCGTCATCCAGATCGACGACCTCGATGGCATTGGTCCAGGCCGGCTGGTTGTCGGTCCAGCCCGGTGAGGTGGCCGGGCCGGTGGCGCTGCCGAAGTAGATCGAGTTCGGCGCATAGGCGCTGCCACCGTTGCCGACCACGAGGTCGGGAAAGCCGTCGCCGTTGATGTCGGCGATCTTCACATCGCCGGAGTGCACCTGATCGGCCGAGATCCAGCTCGGCTCGATCTCCAATCCGCCCACGCCATTGAAGTGGATGAAGTTGCGCCAGTCGTCGTAGGGCGGAAAGCTCTGCGACTGGTAGCAGACCGCGACCAGATCGGCACGGCCGTCACCGTCGAGGTCATCCGCGGCCAGGCCGCTGACCTGGCGGCGCAGGGTGTTCTGCCAATCCGGCGTGGCGTTGAAGATGGCAGGCGGCTCGCCAGCCGGTGTCGCTGTCGCAGCATGGTGCTGCCGGCTGGCCTGGATATGGCCGTCAGCGGAGATCTCGATCGCGCTCGAAGCGATGGTCGAGGCGGCTGCGGTCAGCGAGCACAGCAAGGTCGCCGCGATAAGTGCCGGCTTGTTCGATGTCATGGGGCGCTCCTGGCGTTCGGGTCTGCCCGGACGTCGCCATGCGGATTCCCGATCTTCCCGGCGTCCAGGGCATCTGGAGCGCGGTGCAGATCGCGATCGCGACGATCGCAGGACGGACAGGGTGCTGGATGGACGGAGTCCCGATTATCGGCGCCTCACCGGATCAGTTGTTAACGAAACGCCACGATTGCGGCGCGTGCGTGAATCACCGGATGACGCCAGCCGGCGGGATCAGTTCGCGGGTGTGTCGGCAATCATGCCGATCCGTGTCGTGTCGATGCCGCCGACGGCTGGCCGTGACAACCAGATGTGTCGTGCTTTGCCCAGGATCGCGGTGCGTGGGATCGGTCCCTGCATGCGGCTGTCAACAACGTTGCCGCGATTGTCGCCGAGCAGGTAGTACTGGTGGGGTCCAAGCGTGATCTCGGCAACCGTGGCCAGAGAGCCGTGGTCGAGAACCGGTTGCGCCAGATAGGGTTCGTTGATGGCAGCGTCATTGATGAACGCACGGTGGTTCGCTACACGAATACGCTCACCGGGTAGGCCGACAATCCGTGCGATCCAGACTTGATCGGGGTGCTGCGACGGCGTGTAAGTGACCAGGTCGTCGCGCCGTAGGATCGTCATAGTCGAGGCGCGGGTGTCGACGAAGAGATAGTCACCAACCTGCAAGGTGGGTTCCATGCTCACCGATGGGATGCGATAGCTCTCGTAGCCGAATACCTGGCCGCGCACGCCAATCAGCAGGTTCAACGATAGAACGGCGAGCGCACCGATCCACACGTAGTGGTACCAGCGGTTGTACCAGCGTCGCTGCGCATTCAATGGTGTGGCGCGTGCGATCCGGAACGCGTATATCGCGCAGGCGATCGGGATGGCGGCCAGAACTGCCATGTGCAGATAGAAGCCAGTCGGGGTAGACATCAACCCCCAACGGCCACCTACCAGCAGTATGGCCACCATGAGTACGACGGCAGCGATGCCCGCCATCAGCCGGCGGACATAGGCCAATCCCAATACTTGCGAGAGCAGACTCAACAAGGCCGCCAGCAGGGGTCGGCGGCGGCCAAGACCACCACCGTTGTCGCCGGCGGCGGCAACACTCACAGCAGGACGCGACGCATGTCGGCCATGACCTGTGCCAGGAACGCGGTGAAGCGGGCAGCGCCGGCGCCGTCGATGACGCGGTGGTCGTAGCTCAGCGACAGCGGCAGGATCAACCGTGGCTCGAACTGCTTGCCGTCCCAGACCGGCTTGATCGACGACTTGGACACGCCGAGGATGGCGACTTCCGGCGCGTTGACGATCGGCGTGAACGCGGTGCCACCGATGCCGCCCAGCGAACTGATCGAGAAGCAGCCGCCGGACATGTCGGCCGGGCCAAGCTTGCCGTCGCGTGCCTTCTTGGCCAGCTCGCCGGTCTCCTGCGCCAGTTCGATCACGCCCTTCCTGTCGACATCGCGGATCACCGGCACGACCAGCCCGTTCGGTGTGTCGGCGGCGAAACCGATGTGGAAATACTTCTTCAGCACCAGCATCTCGCCGCTGGCATCGAGCGAGGCATTGAAGTCCGGGAACTTCTTCAGGCCGGCGACCACGGCCTTCATCAGGAAGGCGAGCATGGTCAGCTTGATGCCGGCCTTCTCGTTCTCCTTGTTGAGCTGCACGCGCAGCGCTTCCAGGTCGGTGATGTCGGCGTCGTCGTGCTGGGTGACGTGCGGGATCATCGCCCAGTTGCGCGCAAGGTTGGCGCCGGAGATCTTCTTGATCCGCGACAGCGGCTTTTCCTCGATCTCGCCGAACTTGCTGAAATCCACCTTCGGCCAGGGCAGCAGGTTCAGGCCGCTGCCGCCACCGCCTGCTGCCGCCGTTGCGCCGCCGCCGGCCAGCGCGTTCTTGACGAAGTTCTGCACGTCTTCGCGGGTGATGCGTCCGGCGCGGGCGCTGCCGCTGACACGGCCCAGATCCACGCCCAGCTCACGCGCGAACGCACGCACTGCCGGCGAGGCGTGCGGCTGCTTGCCCGGCGCGACGCTGTCGGCACCGAAGGCAACCGGAGGCGAGCTGGTCGTGGTGGCGGTGGTTGTCGCCGGTGGCGCGGCCTTCGCCGGTGCCGGTGCCGTGTCGGCCGGTGCCGCCGCTTCGGGCTTCTCCGGTTCGGCCGCTTTCGACGCCGGTGCCGCGGATGTCTCGGTGTCGGCCGCGGGCGCCTTGTCGTCGGCCTTGGCCTCGCCGCCGGCGGCCACGTCGATCAACGCAACCACCACGCCTTCGCCGACGGCATCGCCGACCTTGACCTTGATCTCGGTGATGGTGCCGGCGAATGGCGCCGGTACCTCCATGGTCGCCTTGTCGGACTCCAGCGTCATCAGCCCCTGATCGACCTTGACCGTGTCGCCGACCTGGACCAGCAGCTCGATCACCGGCACATCGGAGAAGTCACCGATGTCGGGAACCTTGGCTTCCTTGATCTGGCTCATCGTGTCGTCCTGTCGGCGTCGAGGTGGCGGCTATTGTGGCGTCATCACCGCTTCCGGGCCAACTGCAGCGCGTCACGCGCTGTCAGCGGTACGGCATGGCGGTTGCGGACGCCTCACGCCGCGCCGCAGGCGACTGCTACGCTTCGCCGGCCATGATCGGTCCCAACCAGGTGCAGACATCCCGTTGCCATCGGCGGTTTCATCGAAGCTGGCGTCGGCTCGATACGCAGGGAGATGGTTGTTCGCCGGCAATGGATGACGCGGCCGACCGGCTCGGCTGCCTTGTGGACACACCCGCTTTTGCGCGGGTCGATCGGTACCGTGGGCACTGGCGTTTGCTGTCGGGGGCATCGACCGCGTGAGCGCGCCGTTGGTGTTCGGTGCTTCCGGACTGGTCGGTGCGCAGTTGCTGCGGCAGTTGCATGCCGACGGCGTCCGCGCCGAAGCGATCACCCGTGCTGTGGCACCGACCTCCGAACTCGCCGGCCTGGCGCGCTGGCATGTCGGCAGCGCCTTCGATCTTCACCGTGGGCAGGGCCCGTGGCCGGAAGCGGCGACCCTGCTCAGCGCCGGGCCGCTGGCCGGGCTTGCCGGCTGGCTGGAGCGGGTCGATCCGCAATCGCTGACGCGACTGGTGGCGCTGGGATCGACCAGTGAACGCAGCAAGCGGGTTTCGTCCGATCCCGACGAACGGGCACTGGCCGAAAACCTGCGCCTGGCCGAGCAGCGCGTGATCACCTGGTGCGAACGCCGGTCAGTGCCCTGGACCGTGCTGCGACCAACCCTGATCTGGGGCGAAGGGCGTGACCGCAACATCAGCCGTGTGGCCGCGCTGGCCCGGTCACGGAAGACATTGCCGTTGCCGGCATTCGCGAGCGGACGGCGACAGCCCATCCGCAGTCGCGATGTCGCTGCGGCCATGCGCGCGGCGTTGCGACAGCCGGTCAGCGCCGGCCTGGTGCTGGATCTTCCCGGCGGCGAGATCCTGCGCTACGACGAGATGGTGCAGCGGATCATCACCGCGGTGGCGCCGTCGACGAAACTGCTGCGGGTGCCCGCCTGGATCGCGCGGCCGGGCATCCGGCTGGCGCGTCGATGGCAATGGATCGAACCGGCCTTCGAAGCCATGTTGATGCGCATGGGCGACGATCTGGTCTACGACGATGCGCCGATGCGGACGCATCTGGCATGGTCGCCAGAAGGATTCGATCCGCGTGACGAAGACTTCCCCAGGCCTTGAATGCTGCATCGCAACATACTGATCCGGCATCACTTTTTGCCGCAATCCGCATTGCCAAGCGTTGGGGCCGCTGCCATGATACGGCACCGTATTGACCGTGCCCGGTCCAGCTCAAACACGCGCCAGGGAGTCACAGATGCGCCTTTCGCAAGCCTTGATAGCTGCTTCACTCGGACTGGCGCTGGTCGCCTGTGGTGGCGGCGGCAACAGCCCGCGTGCGGTTGATCCGTCGCCGGAACCGATCCGCAACCGGGATGGCAGTCCGGTCACTGCCATCATCACACCGCGCTTCGATCCCACCGCCGGTGTCGTTCCGTTCCCGACCAATCTGCTGCTGCAGGGAACCACCGACCTGACCCTGAACATTCCGGTCGCCAACCCGAACAATTTCGCCGATCCGCAGGTCGCGATGAGCGCGCTGGACGGCTTCAGCACCGTGGCACCGTGGAGCTTCGCGCTGTCGGCGCCGCCGCGCGCCGACAGCCTGCGTGCCGGCCAGAGCGTGCGCGTGTTCGAGGTGACCCTGACCGGGCCGGGCGGTGGTGTCACCGGCGTGGTCCGTGAGTTGAGCGCGCAGCAGTTCGTGGTGGCGCAATCGCCCAGCGACAGCACCGGCCGCACCATCGGCATCGTGCCGACCCAGCCACTGAAGCAGCTGACCAGCTACATGGTCGTGGTCACCAACCACGTCACCGACTCGCGCGGCAACGACGCCACGCCGGACCAGACCTACTTCCTGGCCAAGCGCACCACCGCGTTGTGCAACGGCGCCGAGCGTCTGGATCCGCTGCTGCCGCCCACCGCCTGTCCCAGCCTGGAAAGCCTGCGGCAACTGGTGAATTCGCAGGAAGGCGCGGCGGTGTCGCGCGGCATCAACCGCGATGACATCGTGCTGAGCTGGGTCGCCACCACCCAGAGCATCACGGTAGTGTCCTCGCAGGTCGCGGCGGCCGTGCAGCCGCGAGCGCACGCCGTGGTGCCGACCGGCATGAACCTGTCCCAGGCCAATCCGGCGCTGCCACCGATCGCCGACATCTACGTCGGTTTCATCGAGCTGCCGTATTTCCTGGAAGCACCGACCGCGGCGAACCCGACCGCCGTGCTCACCGGTTTCTGGCAGGCCAATCCCGGTGCCTACGTGCCGCCGTTCAATGCCCTGCCGCTGGATCCCAATTCGACCCACCTGACCTACGCCAATCCGATTCCGCGGGTGAAGTCGAGTCAGCGCGTGCCGGTCCTGATCACCGTTCCGAACGCGGCTTCCGGTCGCACCAAGCCGGCCGCTGGCTGGCCGATGACCATCTTCCAGCATGGCATCACCGGTGATCGCACCCAGGCGCTGGGTATCGCCGGTACGCTGGCCAGCCAGGGCATCGCCGTGGTCGCCATCGACCTGCCGCTGCATGGTCTGCCGCCGAGCAACCAGTTGCATATCGGTGGTTTCCCGTTCGGCGCCAGCGAGCGCACCTTCGATGTCGATCTGGTCAACAACGATGGATCGGCCTGCGCCGGTGGTGCGCCGATCTGCCCGGACGGCAGCCCTGATCCTTCGGGTACCCACTTCATCAACCTCGGCAGCCTGCTGACTTCGCGCGACAACCTGCGCCAGGCCGAGGTCGACCTGCTCTCGCTGGCTGCCACCGCGCCGCGGTTCGATTTCAATGCTGACGGCGCTGGCGATATCGACAGTTCGCGCTTGACCTTCGTCGGCATGTCGTTGGGTGGCATCACCGGCGCGCCGTTTGTTGCGCTGTCCGATCAGGTCGATGTCGCGGCGCTGTCGGTGCCGGGTGGCGGCATCGCTAGGCTGCTGCATGGGTCGGAAACATTCGGTCCGCGCATCCGTGCAGGCCTGGCTGCTTCTGGCGTGGTAGCCGGTACGCCGGCGTATGACAGCTTCATGATGGCGGCGCAGACCGTGGTCGATTCCGGTGATCCGATCAACTACGGCCACATCAGCGCCACCAACGCCGTGCTTCTGCATCAGGTCAAGGACGATGCGGTGGTGCCCAATACGGTTGCCGGGGCGCCGCTGGCCGGCACCGAGGCGCTGATCCGCGTGTTCGGCCTGCCGGCGATCACCGCGACCACCCAGAACGCGGCCGGTGTCCGCGGCGCGGTCCGCTTCTCGCAGGGCGAGCACGGTTCGCTGCTGCGGCCGACCTTCCCGGCGGTCACGACGGAAATGCAGCGCCAGATCGCCAGCTTCATCGCCAGCCATGGCACGGCGGTGGTGGTTACCGATACCAGTGTCATCGAATAATCCGCAGGAGCACTCATGAGCATGCGCAACACACTCAGCACCGCGATCGCGCTGGCGCTCGCCGCTTCTGCCGGCGTTTCCCAGGCCGTGGATTTCGGTGGCGGCGAATGGTCCGGTTCGCTGGACACCACGGTCAGCTACGGCGTCTCCGTGCGGGTCAAGGATCCCAGCGACGACCACATCGGCAAGGCCAACCTCAATCCCCTGGTCGCGACCATGACCAATGCCGAACAGCGTGCCGCACCGGGACGCTGGTCGGTCAATGGTGACGACGCCAACCTCAAGTGGGAGAAGGGCGACGTCGTCTCCAACACCGTGAAGATCACCAGCGAACTGTCGCTGAACTGGCGCAACTTCGGTGCCTTCTTCCGCGGCACGGCCTTCCACGACTTCGAGTATGAAGGCCGCGACGACATGTCCAAGAAGGCGCTGGACCGGGTTGGCAGTCGCGCCCGCCTGCTGGATGCCTTCGTTTTCTGGAACTCCAGCGGCGGTGGCCGCGACAGCTCGGTGCGCCTGGGTTCGCAGGTGGTCAGCTGGGGCGAGAGCACCTTCATCCAGGGCGGCATCAACCAGATCAACCCGGTCGATGTCTCGGCCCTGCGCGTCGCCGGCTCGGAGCTGAAGGAAGCCTTCCTGCCGGTGCCGATGATCTGGGGCTCGATCAGCCTGACCGACAACCTGGCGCTGGAAGCGCTGTACATGTTCAAGTTCGAGGAGACGGATCCGGAGCCGGTGGGCAGCTACTTCGCCACCAACGACTTCGCGCCGGCCGGCGGCCGTTACGCCATGCTCAACTTCGGCACGGTCGCGCAGCCGGTGATCAATCCGGATCGCTTCTGGGAAACCTGTCATACCGGTCCGACCGGTTATGCCAATACCGATCGCACCGATCTGCCGCTGGCGATGGTCGCTGCCGGCTGCTCGGCGGCGCTGCCGCGTGGCGAGGATCGACGCCCGTCCGACAGCGGCCAGTACGGCGCCGCACTGCGCTACTTCGCCTCGCATCTGGGTGACACCGAGTTCGGTCTGTACTACCTGCGTTACCACAGCCGTCTACCGTTGCTGTCGGGTATTTCGGTGACCACGAGTGCACCCAACTCCGGTCGGGTGGTCGTCGAGTATCCGGAAGACATCAACCTGTACGGCTTCAGCGCCAACACCACCATGCCGTGGGGCCTGGCCTTCCAGGGTGAGGTCAGCTACAAGACCGGCCAGCCGTACCAGTTCGACGACGTCGAACTGCTGTTCGCCGGCCTCAGCCCGTTGAACGCACTGATTCCGCAGCCGGGCATGCGCTTCCACAGCCAACTCGGCAACTTCGGTCCGGGCGAGTACATCCAGGGCTGGGAGCGGCACAAGGTCTGGCAAGGTCAGTTCACCCTGACCAAGGTGTTCGGCCCGGGCAACTGGCTGGGTGCCGACCAGATTTCCTCGGTGATGGAAGTCGGTGCGACCAAGGTGCGCGACCTGCCCGAGCAGCACATCCTCCGCTACAACGGCGACGGCACCGACACCGGTGGCGGTCCCGACATCAGCGGTGGCCATCTGCGCAACCCGATCACCCAGGTCGGCGGTTTCCCGACAGAGTTCTCCTGGGGCTATCGCATCGCCGGCCGCGCCGACTACAACAATGCCTTCGGCACACCGTTCACCCTGTCGCCGCGTCTCGCCTTCAACCACGACGTCAACGGCATCACGCCGGGCCCGGGCGGCAACTTCGTCGAGGACCGCAAGTCCTACACGCTGGGTGTGGAAGCCAACTACCTGAACCGCTGGGCGGTGGATCTGGCCTACACGCGCTTCTTCGGCGCGGGCATGTTCAATTCCCTGGCTGCCCGTGACTTCGTCAGTGTGTCCGCCCGCTATTCGTTCTGAGGAATCCTGCCATGCGAATTCGAAACAACCTGCTCTGGGCCGCGCTGGCGGCGGTTCTGGTCGCCGCGCCCGGCATTGCCGCCGTGCCGGCATCGGAAGCCAACAAGCTGGGCAATGAACTGACCCCGTTCGGCGCCGAGAAGGCTGGCAACGGCGGTGCCATCCCGGCCTGGGACGGTGGTGTCACCAGTGCGCCGGCCGGCTTCCAGCGTGGCCAGGCGCATGCCGATCCGTTCGCCAGTGATACGGTGCAGTTCACCATCACCAAGGCGAACATGGGCGACTACGCCGCCAATCTGACCGAAGGTCAGAAGGCGATGTTGAACCGCTATGACAGCTTCAAGCTCAACATTTACCCGACCCGTCGCAGCGCCGCCTTCTCGCAGCGCCAGTACGACATGGCCAAGCAGAACGCGACCACCGCGCGGCTGATCGCCGATGGTGATGGTGTCGAGAACGCCGCCGAGAGCATCCCGTTCCCGATTCCGCAGAATGGCCACGAGGCGATCTGGAACCACAAGCTGAAGTTCAAGGGTGTCTCGGCCACGCGTGACAACAACCAGGCACCGGTGACCGCCAACGGCGGCTACAACCTGGCCAAGCTGCGCGAAGAGTTCTACGTGCCGTACTCGATCGAGGGCCGCTCGATCGCCGACATCAACAACATCCTGCTGTACTTCTTCCAGTCGGTGGATGCGCCGCCGCGCCTGGCCGGTCAGCTGCTGCTCGTGCATGAAACCCTGAACCAGCAGACCACGCCGCGCCAGGCCTGGATCTACAACCCCGGCCAGCGTCGTGTCCGTCGTGCACCGAACGTCGCCTACGACAATCCGGGTACGGCTGCCGACAACCTGCGCACCAATGACATGACCGACATGTTCAACGGCGCGCTGGACCGCTTCGACTGGGAGCTGGTCGGCAAGCGCGAGATCTATGTGCCCTACAACAGCTACAAGGCTCACGCGGCCACGGCACGCGAGCTGATCAAGCCCGGGCACCTGGATCCGGATTTCCTGCGCTATGAACTGCACCGTGTCTGGGTGGTCGAGGCCAGGCTGAAGGCCGGCGCCCGCCACATCAACAGCCGCCGCACCTTCTACCTCGACGAGGACAGCTGGCAGATCCTGCTCACCGACCACTACGACGGTGAAGGCAACCTGTGGCGTTACTCCGAGGCGCCGTCGATCCAGTACTACGACCAGCCGCTGTTCTGGACCTCGATGGAGAACCACCACGACCTGAAGAACGGTCGCTATCTGGTGCAGTGCGTCGACAACGCCACCAGCATCGACTTCACCAAGCAGTTCACCCTCGACCAGTTCTCGCCGCAGGCACTGCGCACACGCGGCGTGCGTTGATTCGTGCGATCGGCCGCGTCCGGCGTTGCCGGGCGCGGTCCGACCACCACCCGGCCATTCGAATCCATCATCGCCGGGTGCACACCGCTGGTCCGAACCGGTAATCTGGCAGCGATGTCGAGCATGCCGGTGGCAGAAGCGATACGGCTTCCGGCATCTTCGCGGCGCAAGCGACCCGAGGAGCCCTTCATGCGTGACCCGTTTCGATCCAGTGGCGGTATCGGCTTCGGCTGCGCCCTGATCCTGCTCTCCGCCGCCGCCCTCGCGCAGCCGGAAACCGAGGCGACCACCACCGCAGCGCCGGTCTGGCCGGATCCCGCCGGCACCGGCAGTGAATTGTTGCCGCGCGCGAACTCGGCGCTGCTGCTCGATGTCGCCGAACTGGCAAGGGGTTCGCTGATCGCCGTCGGCGAGCGCGGGCACGTGCTGCTGTCCGACGACGGCGGGGTCAACTGGCGCCAGGTGGAGTCTCCGACACGGTCCACGCTGACCGCGGTGGCCAGCCGGGGCGACACCGTGGTCGCAGCCGGACATGACGGCATCATCCTGCACTCGGGTGACCGCGGCGCGACCTGGGCGCGAGTGCGCGAGGAGCCCTTCAGCATCGACAACATGGCCTCGTCCAGCAACGGCTCGCCCATCCTCGACCTGCTGTTCCTGGACGACAACCAGGTGCTGGCGGTCGGTGCCTACAGCCTGATGCTCGCCAGCAATGACGGCGGCGTGACCTGGACCGAGCAGCCATTCGACATCGCCACCGGCGATGATGGGACATCCGACATCGAGGCGCCGGCAGACGATGGTGCGGATGTCGATGGCGATGACGGCCTCGACGACGAAGCCGTCACCTTCGACGAAGCGGATCTCGCCCTCGGCGATGAAGCCGACCCGCATCTCAACGCCATCGTCCGCCTGGGCAGTGGCCGACTCATCGTCGTTGGCGAACGTGGCACCGTGTTCCGCTCCGACAACGACGGCCAGCAATGGCAGCGGCTGAATCTGCCCTACGGCGGCTCGATGTATGGCGCCTTGCCGCTGGGCCACGCCGGCGTCATCGTCTACGGATTGCGTGGCCGGGTGTTCGAAAGCCGCAACGGCGGTGAGGACTGGGCCGAACTGGACAGCGGCAGCCTGTCCAACCTGTTTGGTGGCAGCATCGACCGCGACGGCGGTATCGTGCTGGTCGGCAGCGAAGGCGCGGTGCTGCGCACCGGCAACGGGCGCAGCGGATTCGACAAGGCCACCTACGTGACCGACACCGGCGAAACACCGGCATTGGCCGGCGCCTTGCGCCTGGAGGGCGGCCAGCTGGTGTTGCTCGGTGAGCGTGGCGTGGCGCGTTGGGAGGAAACACCATGAGCCACGGCGGCAGTCACGCGCCCGGTCCGTTCACCCGGGCCGCGGAAACGCTGGTATTCGGCAACCGGCCGCTGGTGCTGGTGATCTTCGGCCTGATCACGGCGGCGATGCTCTACTTCGCCAGCCAGCTGCAGGTCGACGCGGGCTTCAAGAAGCAGATCCCGCTCGAACACGAATACATGAAGACCTTCCTGGACTACGAGCAGGAGTTCGGCGGCGCCAACCGAGTGCTGCTGGCCGTGGTCGCCGACGACGGCGACATGTTCGATCAGGAATTCTTCGCCACGCTGGAGAACGTCACGTCCGACGTGCTGGCGATTCCGGCCGTGGACGACTCACGTACGCGCTCGCTGTTCACGCCCAACGTACGTTTCGTGGAAGTGGTCGAAGACGGATTTGCCGGTGGCAACGTCATCCCCAATGCCTTCACGCCCAATGTCGAGGGCTTCCAGGCCAGTGCCGAAGACTTCGCGACCCTGCGCAGCAACATCGTCAAGGCGGGCATCCTCGGTCGGCTGGTGGCGCGCGACTGGTCGGGTGCGATGGTCTGGGCCGACCTGATTCCCGAAGATTCCGGCGCACAGAAGCTGGACTACCAGGAGGTCGCGGCGCAGTTCGAGGAGATCCGCAGCAAATACGAACGGGACGGCCATACCGTCCACATCATCGGATTCGCCAAGATGGTCGGCGACATCGCCGACGGCGCCCGCTCGGTGATCATGTTCTTCGGCCTGACCATCGTTTTCACCTGGCTGCTGCTGTTCCTGTATTCGACCTCGATCAAGCTGGCCACGCTGACCGTGCTGGCGGCACTGATCGCGGTGATCTGGATGCTCGGTGCGCTGCGCCTGATGGGCTTCGGCATCGATCCGATGAACATGCTGACGCCGTTCCTGATCTTCGCCATCGCGGTCAGCCACGGCGAGCAGATGATCAATCGCTTCCGCGGCGAGATCTTCTTCGGTGGACTGGAAGACGGTACCGCCGACGAGTTGCGTGCGCGTCAGGGCGTGCCGCCGGAAGAGGCCGCGCGCCTGGCCTTCCGCATGCTGCTGATTCCCGGCTCGGTGGCGTTGATCGCCGGCTGCATCGGCTTCGCCACCATCCTGCTGATCCCGATCCGGATCATCTTCGAGCTGGCGATCACGGCCACCGTTGGCGTTGCCCTGACCATCCTCACCGACCTGGTGCTGCTGCCGGTGCTGCTCAGCTACACCAAACTGCGCAACATGGAGCGCAAGCGCGAATACCGCCTGCGCCAGCTCACCCGCTTCGACAAGATCTGGGCCGCGCTGACCAAGCTGAGCCGGCCGACCGCGGCTGCCGTCGTCATCGCCATCGGCGCCACCATGTGGTTCTTCGCCGAGCGCCACGGTGACAAGGTGATGATCGGCGATGCCGAGGAAGGCGTCGCCGAGCTGCGCCCGGAGGCGCGCTACAACCAGGATGCGCGCGCGATCACCGCCAAGTTCTCGCTGGGTGTCGACATCCTCAATGTCATCGCCGAGGCGCGGCCGGATGCCTGCACGCTCAGCTATCCGGCGATGGAGACCATTGATCGACTGGCCTGGCATCTGGCCAATGTCGAGGGCGTGCAGCAGGTGATCTCGCTGCCGCAGGCGGCCAAGATCGTCAACGCCGGCTGGAACGACGGCTCGATCCGCTGGCGTGTGCTGCCGCGTGATTCCGACACGCTGCGTGTGGCCACGCAGGGCTTCGAGACCGACTCGGGCCTGCTCAATTCCGATTGCTCGGCCATTCCGGTCACTGCCTTCCTCGGTGACCACAAGGCCGAGACCATCGACCGGGTGATCGGCGCGGTGAAACAGTTCCGTGAGGACAACGGCGCCTGGTTCGAAGGCGAGAACCTGCGCGAGACGCTGGCTACAGCGGCGATCACCGCCGCCGAGAACGGCGAGGAATTCGTCGACGATCGGGTCAATCTGCGCCTGGCCACCGGCAACATCGGCGTGCTCGCCGCCACCAACGACACCGTTCGCGCAGTCGAACACCGCATGCTGCTGTTCCTCTACGGTGCAGTTTTCCTGATGTGCCTGCTCAGCTTCCGCAGCATTCGTGCGGCCTTGTGCATCGTGCTGCCGCTGGTGCTGGTCACCGAGCTGGGCCACTCGTTGATGGTCGAGCTGGACATCGGCATGAAGGTCAACACGCTGACGGTGATCGCGCTGGGTGTCGGCATCGGCGTCGATTACGCGATCTACATCTTCGCGCGCATGCGCGAGGCGCTGAATCAGGGTCGGACGCTGTCAGAGTCCTACTTCATCGCGCTCAAGACCACCGGTATTGCGATTTTCTACACCGCGCTGACCCTGGCGGTGGGCGTGGCGATGTGGATCTTCTCCGACCTGAAGTTCCAGGCCGACATGGGCCTGATGCTGACCTTCATGTTCGTGGTCAACATGATCGCCGCCATCGTGTTCCTGCCGGCATTGTGCCGCTGGCTGCTGCGTCCGCGCGAGAACGACACCTGGGTGACACCGGTCTAGGTTCACGAACACCGGCGCCCCCTCCACAGTCCCTGCCACCTGTCGTCGGGTCGGATCGCCATAATCGCGATCCGATCCGGGCGGCCTGCCGGCATGAAACTCTATGGAAAACTGCTGATCTCGATGGCTGCCGCCGGTGCCCTGGCACTGGTGGCGCTGTCGGCCACGTTGAACTGGCGTCTGGGTCAGGGTTTCGTCGATTTCATCAACGCCGCCGACGCCGAGCGTCTGCCCTCGATCGCGCAGGCGCTGGAGGAGCACTACCAGGAACACGGTGACTGGGACGACCTGCACGACAACGGCGCGGTCTGGCGCGCGGTGCTGATCCGTGCGCGCGACATCGACGAAGCCACCGGCCGCGTCGAGGAGGACTTCAACCAGCCCGAGCGCCGGCCACGTCGACCGCCGCCGCGGCGACCGCAGAGTGATCCCTGGTCACCGCTGTGGCCTCGCCTGTCCGTCTTCGATGCCGACCAGGCCAAGGTGGTCGGTCGTTTCGAATACAGCGAGACCGGGCGACATCTGCCGATCGAGGTGCGCGGATCACGGGTTGGCTGGCTCGGCATGCACGAAGTCAGCCGGGTCAATTCCCGTGTCGCCGAGGCCTTTCTCGCCGACCAGCGCCAGGGTCTGGTCTGGGCCTCGCTGGTGATGGCGCTGATCGTGATCGTTTCGTCGGCGATCCTGGCGCGGGCCTGGGCACGACCGGTGCAGCGCATCGCCGGGGTCACCCGGCAACTGGCCGGTGGCGATTTCTCCGCGCGGGTCGGTCCGGCCGGTCGCGACGAGATCGGCGAGCTGGCGCGCGACCTGGATTTCCTGGGCAACTCGCTGGCCGAAGCCGATGCCGCACGCAAGCGCTGGATGGCGGACACCGCGCACGAGCTGCGTACGCCGCTGGCCGTGCTCAAGGGTGAGCTGGAGGCGCTGCAGGACGGCATTCGGCCGTTAAATCGCGAAGCGCTGGCCTCGCTGCATGCCGAGGCCCAGCATCTGGGCAGCCTGATCGAGGAACTGCGCGAACTGGCACTGGCCGATGTCGGTGCGCTGGACTATCACATGGAGTCGATCGACCTGGGCGAACTGGCGCGCGAATGCCTCGCCGCCAATGCCGGTCGTTTCGGTCAGCATCCGCTGACTGTCGAAGCCAGGCTGCCGGCAACGCCGGTGATCATCCAGGGCGATGCCCGTCGACTGCGGCAGTTGCTGGAGAACCTGCTGGAGAATTCGCTGCGCTACACCGATCCGGAAGGCCGGCTGGTGGTCGAGCTGGCCTCGACCCGCGAGCAGATCCTGCTGAGTGTCGACGACAGCGAGCCGGGCGTGCCGGACGACCAGCTGCCCACGCTGTTCGAGCCGTTCACCCGGGCCGATGCCGCGCGCTCGCGGCACAGCGGTGGTTCGGGACTGGGTTTGGCCATCTGCAAACGCATCGCCCAGGCGCATGGCGGCAGCCTGACGGCCACGCCCTCGTCACTGGGTGGTCTGCGCATCGAACTGCTGCTGCCGCAACGGCATTCGTACCGCACCTGAGGCTTGCTTCCAGGTGCTCAGCGGCTGCGCCTTCGCCGATGGTCGGTGACGAATGTGGTCGTCGCGCTAGACTGGTGCCCGCTGGCCGGTGTCATCGACCGGCGTTGTTTGCGCTCACGAGACTGACGTCATGACCGATCTGACCGACCAACCCGTGGTGCTTGTGGTCGAGGATGAGCCCAAGCTCTCCCGGTTGCTCGCGGACTATCTGGTCGCGGCGGAGTTCTTCCCGGTGATCATCGAGCGCGGCGACGAGGTGATGGCCGCGGTTTCCGAACACGAACCTTCGCTGATCCTGCTCGACCTGAACCTGCCCGGCATGGACGGCATCGCGGTCTGCCGTGAACTGCGCAAGCACTCGAACGTGCCGGTGATCATGGTCACCGCACGCACCGAAGAGCTGGATCGGCTGCTGGGTCTGGAACTGGGCGCCGACGACTACATCTGCAAGCCGTTCAGTCCGCGCGAGGTGATGGCACGGGTGCGCGCGGTGTTGCGCCGGATCAACACACCGGGCGAGGTGGTTGGCGACGATCCGCTGCGGGTTGACGTCGAGGCGCGCCGGGTCGAACTCAACGGCAAGGCGGTGGCCCTGACCGGGGTCGAGTTCGAGTTGTTGCGCACCCTGCGTGAGCGTCCCGGCCGGGTGTTCAGCCGTGCCGAACTGCTGGACCGCATCTACACCGACTATCGCGACGTGTCCGACCGGGCCATCGACAGTCACATCAAGAACCTGCGCCGCAAGCTCGACAACGCCTTGCCCGGCCGCGAGCTGATCCATAGCGTCTACGGCGTCGGCTACCGCTACGAGCCGTCGCCGGCGGCCTGATCAGGCGGTTCGCCTGGGCGCCCGGCAAGCGCTGGAAACCTCCGCCGGTTGGCGCTGTCGGACGGCACTATCGCCGCCGTTCCAGCAGGAGTAGCGTGCGCCTCAAATCGGTGGTTGCGCCGGAGGGGTCTATGAATCGCTTCGTGTGGCTGTTGGGCGTCGGGATACTGGCGGCGGACGCGAACGCCAGCGGCGTGGCAGGGACGGTCGGCATCAATGGCTTTGCCTATGCGCCGACAACGATCACCATCGAGGCGGGCGAAACCCTGGATTTCGCGGCCTCGGGTTTCCATCCGCTGAAGTTCGACGACTTCAAGCTGGGCTGCACCGACAACTGCAATGTGACCTTCCTCACGGTCGGCACCTACGGATTCCATTGCATCAACCACGGTGCGCCCGGAACCAGCATGGCCGGCACGGTGACCGTGATCGAGAGCAGCATCACCGACCGGGTGTTCGCCGACCAGTTCGAACGTTCCCTGGCGATCTCGGACAACTGACCCGAAGGTATCCCCGACGTCGCCGCGCTGTGTGCTGCCGGCAATAACGACAAGCCCCGCGCACAGCACGGCGTGATCAGGGCTGGAAGCCGTCGACGAAGATCAGGTCGAGACGTAGCCTGGCCAGCCCGAAGCGGGTCGGTTGGCCCACGTCCGGTTGTCCCCACCCGGCGACCATGACACCGCCATTGGCGATGGCGACCGATTCTGCCGCGTGGTCGCCGACGACCGGGCCGGAGAACACGCCGTAGCTGAGTCCCTGGCTACCGTAGCTTGCATCCAGATCCAGGTTTTCGCGCAGGCGCGCGGTCAGAAATCGACGGTCCTGATTGCCGTTCGCCCAACCGGCACCGGCCAGGATGATTCGCCCGTCGGACTGGACCGCCATCGCGTTGGCGTAGGGGTGGCTGATCGCCACCGGCGCAAAGCCGATGGTCCGGTAGCTGGCCGACCCATCCGATTGCAGGCGAACGACAAGAAAGCCGGGATCAGCACCGGCGGAGCTGCCCGCCATCAGCAGGCGACCAAGGCGATCGCTCGCCAGTGCGTGAACGGTGCGCGACACGCCCTGCACCACGGTGAGTGACCAACGCCCGTTGTCAGCGAAACTGGTATCCAGCTGACCATTGCCCAGTAGGCGGAAGGCGGCAGGACGATAGCCGTCGAAGGGACTTCGGCTGTAGCCCGATCCCGCAACCACGATGCGGCCATCCGGTTGCAGCAGCAAGGCTTCCCCGATGTCGTCGTTGTAGTCGAGATCGGGGCTGTTGAAGTCGAAGGCAACGAGCTTCACGCCGGGTTGGCTGACGCCGTCACCACCGCCAAAGCCGGTGTCCAGCCCGGACAGGTCGGCGAGGATGCGCGCCACGGCCATGTCGTCGTTGGCAACACCGTTGCGCATCGTCCGTGTTGAGCCGGCGACCACGATCTTGCCGTCGGGTTGCACCGCGACGCTCATCAGGCGGTTGACGAACGGACCCGAAGGCGCTGGCGTGTGGAAGCGGAAGGCGAAAAAGCCCTGGCCGTTACCGGCGGTATTGTCCAGTTGTCCGGCCTGGGTCAGGCGGGCGACCTGCACCTGACCGGGGACAGCGACATCGTCACGGCCTCCGGCCATGATGAATCCGCCGTTCGGCAACAGGGCACCGGAGACAGTCAGATCGCGTGTCGGCAAGGCGCTGAAGGTGATCCGACCGGTCTGGGCAAAGCTCAGGTCGTACTCGCCATCGGGGTGCAAGCGGGTCGCGCAGAAGGCGATGTCGGGGCTGCCGGGCCAGTAGCAGCTGCCCAGCATCAGCATGCGGCCATCGGGATAGGGGAGCAGGACGTCGCTGCCATCGCCGAGCCCACCGACATCGGAGACGTAGATGAGTCGTCGCCCATTCTCGCCCCAGGCTGGGTCGAAATAGCCGTCCTGTGCCCATGAGTCGGTGCTGTGCCAAGCAAGGGCTGCCACAAATATCGCAGCGAGCGGTCTCAGGTCGAACATGTCCTGCTTCTCCTGTGTCGCCGAGGAAGCCAATCGATGTTGCGCCGGGCCGTTGGTGTTGTCCCGGTCGTGGACAAGCGCGGGCAGGAGCCTGCTGGCGGTACTACTGACGCGGGATCCGTCGCCGTCGGACCCGAGTCTACCCGCGTTGGTCGAGGCAAGTGGAAGTTTCAGGTATACCTTTAGTAGCCAAAGACAAAGCCGATGCTGACACTTCAGGCGACACCGAAAGGAGCCAGCCGCCTTAACGCGGCTGCTGCCATATCCTCGTCACGACCCCTGTCGCGCCGCTACCATGCGTGTGATCGCCAGGAACGGCGCTCTGGTTGACGGATTTCCCCGCGTGAACAGCAGTTTCCAGCACCATGACGTGATCGTGATCGGCGGTGGCCATGCCGGCACCGAGGCAGCGCTCGCCGCGGCGCGGGCCGGTGCGCGCACGCTGCTGCTGACGCACAGCATCGAGACCGTGGGCGCGATGAGCTGCAACCCGGCCATCGGCGGCATCGGTAAGGGCCATCTGGTCAAGGAGATCGATGCGCTTGGTGGCGTGATGGCGCGTGCCGCCGATGCCGCCGGCATCCAGTGGCGCCGGCTCAATGCCAGCAAGGGCCCAGCCGTGCGTGCGACGCGCTGTCAGGCCGATCGCGCGCTGTATCGCGCCTTCATCCGTCGCGCAGTCGAGAGCCAGCCGAATCTGACGCTGTTCCAGCAGGCGGTCGACGACCTGTTGCTCGATGGTGATCGCGTCATCGGCGTGCGCACGCAGATGGGCCTGGCCTTCCATGCCCCGGCGGTGGTGCTGACGGCCGGAACCTTCCTGGCCGGCAAGATCCACATCGGCGATGCCAACTACCGCGGTGGCCGCGCCGGCGATCCGCCGGCACTGACTCTGGCCGAACGCCTGCGTGACCTGGCCCTGCCGGTGGACCGGCTCAAGACCGGCACGCCACCCCGCATCGACGGACGCAGCATCGACTGGTCGAGACTGGCCAAGCAGCCCGGCGACGATCCGCGTCCGGTGTTCTCGTTCCTGGGCACGACCGCCGATCATCCGCGTCAGGTCAGCTGCTGGATCACCCACACCAGCGAGCGCACCCACGACATCATCCGCGCCGTCCTGGATCGCTCGCCGCTGTTCACCGGTGCCATCGAAGGCGTCGGCCCGCGCTACTGCCCGTCGATCGAGGACAAGGTGGTGCGTTTCGCCGACAAGGACAGCCACCAGATCTTCGTCGAGCCCGAAGGCCTGGACACCTACGAGATCTACCCCAACGGCATCTCCACGTCGCTGCCGTTCGACGTGCAGCTGGATCTGGTGCGCTCGATCAACGGCTTCGAGCAGGCGCACATCACCCGGCCCGGCTACGCCATCGAATACGACTATTTCGATCCGCGCGCGCTCAGGACCTCGCTGGAAACGCAGGCGATTGCCGGCCTGTTCTTCGCCGGGCAGATCAATGGCACCACCGGTTACGAGGAAGCCGCCGCGCAGGGGTTGGTCGCCGGTCTCAACGCCGCGCGCTCGGCGCAAGGGCTGGCGCCGTGGTCGCCACGCCGCGACCAGGCCTACATCGGCGTGCTGATCGACGACCTCACCAGCAACGGCACCATCGAGCCCTACCGCATGTTCACCTCGCGCGCCGAGTACCGGCTGCAACTGCGCGAGGACAACGCCGACGGGCGCCTGACCAGCATCGGCCGCGAGCTGGGTCTGGTCGATGACGCGCGCTGGGACGCGTTCGCGCGCAAGCGCGATGCCATCGACGCCGAAACCGCGCGCCTGAGCGCGCTGTGGGCGGCACCGGGCAACGCGCTGGCCCAGGGCATCGAGCGCGATCTGGGCATCGCCGTCTCGCGCGAAACCTCCATGCTTGATCTGCTGCGTCGCCCCGAGATCGACTACGTGGCGATGATGCGGGTCAGCGATCTCGGTCCCGGCGTCGACGATCCACTGGTCGCCGAGCAGGTGCAGATCGCGACCAAGTATGCGGGTTACCTGCAGCGTCAGGCCGACGACATCGAGCGCAGCCGACGCAACGAAGACACCGCGATTCCCGCCGATTTCGACTATGCCCGTGTTACCGGGCTCAGCGCCGAGATCCGTCAGAAGCTGGCCAGGTCACGACCGGACACCGTCGGTCAGGCCGGCCGAATCGCCGGTGTCACCCCGGCCGCAATCTCGCTGTTGCTGGTGCACCTGAAACGCCACCGCGCCGCCTGAACGTGCCGCGAGCAAGCTCGGAAGTCGCTGATCGCTCGGGCTGATTGGTTATCGGCGTAAACGCAGAGGTCAGACCCCGGTTTACATCAGCTGTGGCCAATGCGCCTTGAGGCATCCGGACGTAAATCGGCACGAGGCTGGACAGGATTCGTACGTGAGCTTTCGCTCCTTTTCGATGGACGAACTCGCTGAAGCACAGGGAGAGCCAGCGAACGCACGCGAACAGTTTGGCTGCAGGTATAAACCCTGTCTCTGCTGCGGATAGCTGGGGAGGATTGCTCATCGTTTCTAACGCATACGCCGAATCCGGCTAGAACAGGTAGCAGTTTTCCAGGGGTCTTGCTTGGTTCAAGTGTGGGGAAGTTGCGGATTGTGGAGTAAAGAGTAAGCTTTGCGCTGCAGATGGGAGGATCTGCGATCCGGGGGGCACATGCGTATGCCAAATGTAAGCCATTCGTTCGGAATTCCGGTGCCGCGGTTTACTGGTCGAGCCAGCCGCGGGCAGCTGTGGGGTGTTCTTGTGCGATTGTCATACTGGGCGGGTCGCTGCCTGATTGCCAGCCCATCGGTCACGCGTGACGAACGGCGTAGCCCCAGCGATTGCTGTCGATGCGCCGTCGCTTGCTCGCTTGACCATAGTTCCGGCAGCCGCTTTAGAGCGAATGGCCAAGGCGACCTGTCATTGGCTGGATGAAGGGGCGAGCCTTTCGTGAACGTCTTGCCAAGAATCCGAATCATGGTGTCGAGTCGCTCGCTGAGTCGAGTCTTCGAGGACACGGTTCCGCTGGCCGATTTACGGCGTCGATTGCAGACTTTGTTGCACGGGTTGCGTTGGGCAGGCGGGGACGGCGCTGATCTTCCGCATCGCTCCGACGGACAGCCGGTTTTCGATGTCTGGATCCATGAGAAAGAGACGGGGCGTGCCAGCCAACGAAGAACATTCGAGTTGTCGTTGGACGAGATCCGTCGGGCAGACATCGTCATCGTGCTCTACAACGGCGAAGCGGGGTCGGCGAAGCAGGATGATGCGATCGGAATCTGCCATGCCGAACTGCAGGAGGCAGTGGCAAGACGCGGCGACGTTGTCTACATCGTCGAAACACTGCCCACCGCAGCCGCGAAGACACCGCGTGACAAGCGTTTCCAGGAATACGTCGGAAGTCTGGATCTGTTCCGCACCCAGGTTCGAAACGAGGCGGAACTGCAGGATGCCATCCTGCAACTGCTGCACCAGGCGGTGGCCCAGCTGGTCAAGCGCGGCGCTGCCGGAAGCCGACGGCGTGACCGCGGCCAGGCGCTGGAATGGGGGCGACTGGACCTGGCTGAGCGCCAGCTGTCGATGCGCCGCGCTCTGGCGCTTGAGCTGGGTGTCATCGAATCGGACAACAGCCCGCAGGCACCGGTGATCGCCCTTGCGGGTACCACGTTGCGATCCAGGATCGATGCGATCCCCGATGCGTTGACGGTGGCGGCTGCACGGGAACGCGTAGGTCAACCTTTCCTTCAGGACCATCGTGCGATGGCGGGCAACCAGAACGGGCCACCCGGTATCGTTCATGTGATTGCCTGCTACCGGGGTGTCACCGCGCGTCAGGCCAGCGCCATGATCGGGACGCCGGATGCGATCACCGTCGCCAGCGATTTCGGCATATATGCCGCCGATCATGTGCAGCAGATCCAGATGTTCTTCCTTGCGCAATGCGCCGACGAGGCTGCCGTCGGTGTCAACGTGCGGCGACTCGAGGAGTGGTTGCAGCAGACCGGTGAGATTCGGCGGGTGCTCCAGCGTGCACACGGCAGGGCGAAGATCCTCCGCACCATCAACGAAGCCATGGCATTCGACGCCGATCGCGTTCCCTTTGCGACGACGGCAGGACGAGGGCGGAAAGCAGACAGATAAGCCCAGCAGCGGCAGTTTTATTCACCTCAACCACCAGGATTCGAGAAACTCGAGTGTTGGCGTGTGAGCCAGTTGCGTTCCAATATTGGAGATCGCCATGCCTCATATCACTTTCATCCACGGACTCGCCAACAAGCCTGCCGAGGACACGCTGAAAAGCATCTGGACCCGGGCTTTGTCAGCCGGCGATGGGCTGGATCTGGATGATCTTGATGTTTCGTACTCCATGGTCTACTGGGCCGACGTGCTTTACGCGGAACCTGACACCGGCGCTGATGAGTTGCTGCACGAATCGGCGACCGATGATGAGTTGGCTGCCGCTGACGGCAGCGACCAGATTCCCGCGCCCGAGACATGGGTAGAAACCGAGGAGGAGGCTCTGCTTGTCGACGCCTTGTTCGACCACTTCAGCAGCGCGTCCATCAAGGACATCGAAAGTGGAGAAGCGCCGGCCCCGAACGACCCGGCCGCGGTCGCCCTGGAGCGGGTTCCGCTGCCGTGGTTCATCAAACGGCGGATTATGAAGTCCTTTGCCCGCGATGCGCACCACTACTACTTCGACAAGACGTTCACGCCGCGCCCTGGCGGTCAAACCTATCACGTGCGCGACGAGATACGAAGGCGATTTATCAACGAAATCGCCAAGCCACGACCGAAACCCGGACCCAACATCGTGGTCGCCCACAGCATGGGCACGATGATCGCTTACGATTGCCTGAAGCGCGTAGCCCACTGTCCGGAGATCGATGGCTTGATGACCCTGGGCAGTCCGTTGGGCATCGACGAGATCCAGGACTGCAACAAGCCGGAGTGGAGCCGCAAGGACGGTTTTCCGCACGCGAAGCTGCGGGGACGTTGGATCAACGTCTTTGATCGCCTGGATGTGGTTTGCGCAGCCGACCCCAGGCTCGCCAACGATTTCAGACATGGGGGCAACAAGCGTATCGAGGACATCGGCGTCAGCAACGACGGCGCGTGGCGACATTCGATCGTCAAGTACCTTGGGCAGGCGAAGGTCCGGGATGCCCTGGCCTCCCTGCTCACCGACTAGCCCAGAAAATTCCGGGAGAAGATTCGCGTGAACATCAACGATGACGACGAGCTCGCACGCTGTCTGGCGATCGATCCGAAATGCTGGCGCCGCGCTGCGGTAAAGAAGCGCTTTGACAGTCTGAAAAATGAGCGCGCCTTCAAGCAGCTGATGAACCTTGCCGAGAAGGCGGCCAGATTCCATTCGATGGATCCTCAGCTCAGACGTTTGCAGGCGCAGGCCTTGATCGAGTCCGATCAGCCGGCGACGGCCGTGGACGTCATCGAACGCATATGCAGTGTTCTATCCCCGGATCACCCGGAGTTCGCCGAACTGCAGGGCTTGCTTGGTCGAGCCTACAAGCAGATGTTCATCGAGTCCGGCGGAAAGGTCGGAAGTAAAGCCATGGCGGGAGAGATTGCCCTGTTCACGAAGTCCTACGCTGCCTACGAAACGTGCTACCGGCGGGATACTGACAGTTTCTGGCATGGCATCAACCTGCTGGCGCTGAAGGCGCTGGCGCAACGCCGAGGCCTCCGTGCGCGAACTGCTCATACATCGGTTGGTCTGGCCAATCAGGTGATCGGCGCCGCGAAGCCGGTCGCCGCCAAGGGCGATCCATGGGCACAGGCGACACTCGTAGAGGCCTACATTGCTCTCAGGAAGCTGACCTGCACCGAGCGGGAACTGAAGCGATTTCTGAACAACCAGGAAGTCACGGCTTTCCACGTAGGCAGTCTCCTGCGGCAGTTGGTCCAGGTCTGGCAACTGGATCAATGGGGCGGGAAATGGATCGGCGTTCTGGCGACCGTTCGCGCGACGCACGCTCGAATGCCAGGCGCCGACCCGACTCTGCAGGCAGTGCGGGAAGTCAAGCAGCAGCAGTCGAAAATCCAGAGCATGGAGATCCAGTTTCAGCGCATCCTGGGAAAGAGTGGCCCGGTCACGTGGAAGTGGTGGAACGACGCATTGCAAAGGGCCATGGGAGTGGCGGCAGTTCGCGACGGCAGCGGCAGCAATATCGGCACCGCTTTCGCCGTGAGAGGCGAAGATCTGGTTGACAAATGGCGCGGCCGAGTATTGCTGCTGACCAACTACCATGTGGTCAATCGCAACGGCCTTGATCGGGGGCTGAGACCTGACGAAGCAGAGCTGGTGTTCGAGGCCATCAATGCGTCAAATAGCTATCGGATAAAGCAGGTTCTCTGGGAGTCGCCGCCACATGCGTTTGACTGCAGTGTCTTGTTGTTGGATGGTGAACTGCCGAAGGCCGTGGCGCCGTTGCCGTTTGCATCCACTCTACCGCGCGTGGATTCGTCCGCGCTGGTCTATGTCGTTGGTCACCCGGCCGGCCGCGGTTTGGAGTTTTCGATCAACGACAACGATTTGATCGATCATCTCAATGCGCCCGATCAAGTAACGCGCGTGCACTATCGAACGCCCACCGAACCGGGTAGTTCGGGTAGCCCGGTCCTGAATCGCAGCGGTCTTCAGGTGCTGGCGATTCACCATGCATATACCCGATCCAGTTTGAGTGGAAAAACACCTAATTACCAGGCGAACGAGGGGATCGGCCTGCAGTCGATCCGCAAGGCGCTGGCGGCCATCGCGGCGCAGCTTCCCACCATTCCTTAGGTCAGGAACGAACAATCACGAAAACGGGGACAGTTGGATCGCCGGCGCGCATCCAGCTTCCTGCTGAGATTCGGAAGAAGGAGGGTGCATGGCCAGGAAATTCGTCGTATATCTGTCATCGACGCTAGACGACCTGCTTCCAGAGCGCAGAGTTGCGGAGAAACTTATTGACGTTTTCGGCGTGCACAAAAGCAGCTATCAGGCCAAATCTCTCAGATCAGTGGATGCCTGTCTGGAGGATGTCCGATCAAGCCATCTGTACATCGGGATCTTAGGAAAGAGTTATGGCAGCGTGCCTTCCGCCGATGCAGGGGGGGCGGGCGGAAAGTCGTTTACCGAGTTGGAATATGAGGCGTGCCGTGAGGGGATGGTAGAACACGGAATGTCGGAAATTCCTCGTCTGATGTTCTTGAAGTCAACGGAAGCCGGAATTCCTGAAAAGTTCATCGACGGACTCAACGGAAGGGACACCAAACCAAAAATGGATGCCTTCTTGACTCGCGCCAGGAACGAGAATCACTGTTTCGAGTTCAAGAGTCTGGATCAGTTTGAAACGATCCTCGCAAAAAGCATGAAGGAGGAAATAGACCGGATCGAGGAGGAAATCGTCCGGGGCAAAAAAAAGGAGGCGCAAGAACACTCAGGAACCATTCTTTGGCCTCCCCAACCGACAAGAGGACAGCTGACGCCGGTGCGTATCGGTTGTGTAAAGGGTACTGATGCGGACCAAGTCGATGCGCTCGCCGCAATGGGTGCGGCAGGTCCGGCGCCATTCGAGCTTGGTCCAGAAGACTCTTTTTATTTGGCCACGCTGGACGCAGAGTTGTCTCGAGCCCAGAACGTCGCTCTGCTGGTGACCACGGCCTCTCTGCCGCGTCTGACCCTTCGAGATCGCGTCGACATGGTGTCCGCAGCATTGGACATGCTGCATATGCGGACGGGCCGTGCCCTTTTGTTGTGCGAAGGACTCGAACAAAATCAGCTGCCGCAGCCTTGGCAAGAACGCGCGGAGGTCCACGTGTTGCCGACGGGAGCACTGTCAAGTAACGAGGGGCGATCGGTTGTGGCCGATCTTCAGCGCCAGTGGAGCGGGCTCGGCGGTTCGATGCCGCGACCTTCTCAGGTGGCGTTGCCTTACATGGTGATCGCTCCGATCCGCGCCGAAGTCGCTGCAATGAAGGATGCAGGCAGCGGCTTCTTCGACAGGTTCGGCGATGCCAGAGAATGGCGAAAAGGTGAGTTCTTGCGTCTGTTGAAGGCGTTGCAGGCCGATGACGGCGATTGGCCACGCGACATCTATGGCGACGAGCGTCACAGGTGGCGATGCTTCGGAGCTCAATCAGGGACCGCAGAGCAGATAATCCAGCGCAGCGTGGATAGGATCAACCGCGCACCGCAGGGCTCGCGCATCCGGAGCATGCTTGGCGTCGCCCGGCTGACTCCGCGGCGCTACTGCATCGAAGAGTATCTGCACGACCGTTGGGGTTCGCGGCAGGTAATCGAAGCTGCGCGTGACAGACCGTTTCTGATCCTGGTCGACGAGCTCGCCCTGCTCAATCCGGAGTTGCGTTCGATCGCCGACCATTTGTGCACCGATGCAGGCACTGCCGTCGCGGCGATCTCACCGTGCGATCCAAACCATACTCCGATCGACAAACTGGTCGCCGATCTTTCCTATTTGCGCGTAGGGAACCTGGTAAGTCGCTTCCAAGCGAATCTGGATCCACGCTGCGAGCTCGCGGTGAACAGCATCAACCGGCTTGATCGTTGGTTGAGCGCAACGATTCCAGGGTTGGTGATGGGCGAGCAGGAATTGGCTCAAGCGCACATCGGCGATATCGCAAGGGATCTCGCGCGGTGAACGCCCATTCCCGAGCAGCTGAGGCCGCGCCATGATCTTTACCTTCTACTCGTACAAGGGCGGCGTCGGTCGTTCCATGGCGATGGCCGGCGTCGCGTATCTGCTTGCGCAACGCGGACTGCGCGTGCTGGCGATGGACTTCGATCTGGAAGCACCGGGTCTGGAGCGCTATTTCTTCGATGGAGAGCGCTGCAGGACAGTTCGCGAGCAGCCTGGCCTGCTCGACCTGATCCTCGACTATCGCGCGGCATTGGCCAGCAAGGCCGTGTACGAACGGGGCGATTTCAAGAACTGGCAGCGCTACTGCACGCCGGCAATCCACGCGGCGGGATCGGATCGTGGGTCGGTAGACCTGATGACCGCAGGCCGCCGCGAACCGGAAACGGCGATGCGTGACTATGCGCTCGCCGTACGCAGCTTCGACTGGCAGGATTTCTTCCACAACGCCAAAGGGGATCTGTTCTTCGATTGGCTCCGTCGTCGCTTGACAGAGGCGAACACCGGCTACGACGTGGTGCTGGTCGACAGTCGCACGGGCGTGACCGAGATGGGCGGTGTGTGTGCGTACCAGCTGGCCGATGTCGCGGTCCTGTTGTGCGCGGCGAACCACCAGAACTTGGAGGGCACGCGCGATGTGGCCCGCGACTTCCGTAGCGAAGGAGTACGCGCATTGCGCCCCGGGCGACCGCTGGAGATTGTTGTCGTGCCGGCGCGGATCGAAACGGGGCATCCTGATCGCCAGAAGTTCCTGGCCCGATTCCGCGACGAACTGGGTGTCGATGGTTTGCCGATGGAGCTTGCTGACGCCGGCATCAACTACGAGTCGCTGGCAATTCCCTATCTTCCCGAATTCGCGGTTGCCGAGCATCTGGTCGGCGAGATCCGATCCAGTGCAAGCAGGCAGGTAGCCTCGGTGGCTGCGTTCGAACGGCTGGCCGATGCCTTGACCTTGTTGGCTCCGAAGGAGTCGAAACTGGGCCGCCAGCGCAAAGCGGCGCTGTCACGGCTGCGTGGCGAGTCTTCCGACGAGCGAACGGAAAGTCTGGCCGATGCCAGTCGCGGATCTGCCGGCTTCGACGCCTTCATCGAGTTTGAACCGGCCGATGAGGAGTGGGTCCAGTCGATAGGGGACGTGTTGGACGAGGCTGGCTACAGGACCTATTCACATCACAAGGTCCGGGCCAGCATGGCCAAGTACAACGCAGCTGATCATGCCCTCGAGTACAGTCAGACGCTGTGGGTCTGTTTTGGCGCACCGGCGGAGGGTGAAGACCGGGCACGGCTGATCGCGCGTGCGCGAAGGCTGCAGAATGTCGCAATCGTGCCGGTGCTGTTGCCCGGCGCCGATGTGCGGGCACTGGCATCGTTCGACCTGTCACTGAGTCAGGCGCTGGATCTGCGCGACTGGCCGGAACAGCGGGCACGGGATCACCTGTCGCAGGAGCTTGCGAACATCTTCGGAAGGCGTGACGGATCGGCCCACGATTCCAGCACGCAGGCCGAGACATCACCCTACGTCGGCGACCGAGCCTTCACCGAGGACGACGCGCGGTTCTTCTTCGGCCGCGACGAAGAGATCCGGGTCATGCTGGAGTTGCTGGCCCTCCATGACACGTTGCTGGTTAGCGGGCCCTCGCAGGTGGGAAAGACCTCGCTGGTACAGGCAGGCCTGGTGCCTACTCTGAGGCGCCTGCGCAACGAAGACGGTGGCCTGGGCTTCGCCCGGATCGAAATGCTGAACATGGAAGTGGCGCATCCCGATGCGGCCATGCTGGCATCGGTCGCCGAAGCAGACCTGCTCATTCTGGATGCTGTCGACAGCTTTCAATCCGGCGGCGAAGCAACGGACCGAGCCCGACGTCTTGCCGACATCGGAACACTGCTTGGTGCGATGTCTGCGAATTGTCGCCTGATCATCGTTGCCCGCGACGTCCTGGCGCAGTCGGAGCGGGAAGCTTTCCAGGCGTTGATCGCATCACGCCGTGTCGGCCACATGCGCGTGATCCCGATGTCGGGTGATGCCCTGCTCCGCGCGATCGAAAAGCCGGCTGAACTCGCTGGCCATTTGCTGGAGCCGGGCTTGGCAGGACGCTTGATCGAGTCGGCCGGGCAGGCAAGAAGCGCCGTTGCCCAGGTCCAGTCGGTGCTCGCTGTGATCTGGCAGTCGCGCAAACGAGGCTGGCTTACCAACCAGAGTCTGGAGGCCGCGGGGCAGTTCGATGGCATTCTCGCCAAGGACTGGCTGGCTGCCATTGAAGGTTTCAAACCTGCGGAGGAAGAGGCGGTCAGCACGTTGTTGATGCGTTTGGTGATCTTATCGGGACGACGCGAGTTGCTGCCTGCGGCGCGGCTCTGGGAGCCGTTGGCAACGGTACCGACGATCGCCAAGGTGGACGCGGTCGCTCTTCGAGATCGTCTGGCTGCGATCGGTCTCATCGAGATTTCACGCGACAGTGGGCTTGAACACGAGAGTAGCGAGTCGCCAGGCGTGGTCGTCGCGCTGACGCGCCCCAGCACCGGATTCTGGTTCGACGCTGGGCGAACCGAGGTCGATTTGCGTCACCTGCTGTGGCGGGAATCTCTCGCTGTGCAGGTGCTGCGATGGGACAAGGATGACACCGACTCACTCCTGGCCGGTGCCGCACTAACCGAGGCGGAACAATGGTTGCAGACCCGTCCCAAGTGGTTGACCGCGGCAGAGCGGGACTTCATCCAGGCGTCGCTGCAAGAGCGGGATCGGCGGCTGACACTGGAACGGTACCAGCGAGAAAGGGAGCAGCAGGAACGCGAGGGACGGGAACGCGAACGCCGGGAAGCGGCCGAACAGCTGGCGGCAACGGAAGTCGCCGCCAAGCAGCGCGCCGAGGGAGACGCGTTGCTTTTGCGTCGCCGGGAGGCGTGGTTGCGCCGTTTCCTGGCAGCCACGCTGGTTCTGGTCGGTGCAGCGATGGGCCTGATCGGGTGGGGACTCGTCGAGCGCGCTGAGGCGAAGCGGCAGCAACAAAGGGCGGAGGAACAGCTGGAAGCGGCGCATGAGTCCAATCGGAACAGCGAAGTGGCGAGGGAGCGATTGAATGAGGCCTTGGCTGCAGCCAACCTCGGGGCCGTCGCCCTGGACACCGCGATTGCGAAAACAAATGACGAGGCGGTTCGCGGTGAGTTGCAGGGCGCCTTGGACGTCGTCAAGAGCGTGGTTGATACGGATTGTCAGAATATGGGCACCCTCTATCTGCACATCAATGACGAAAACGACAGGGCGGCAGCGGAGCGGATGAAGCCATACTTCGAGCAGGGCAACTTCACGGTGCCGGGCATCGAACTTGTCAAGGAAGTGCCACGTGCCAACGAGATCCGGTACTTCCGGCGCAACGAGCTCGACCGCGCCAGCGAAGCGGTTACCATTCTGCAAAGCGTGGGGGTTATGAATCCTCGTGTAAACTATTTACTCGGTCAGGACGAGTCGGTGCCGCCTTGCCATTACGAGGGATGGTTTGTTCCGACAGTAATCCGCTACTTCAGACCTTCGGATCGATCGTTGGTGGAACGGGTCGTCGGCTCACTGGGGGTGGGTGTGAGCCACGAACAGGGCACCTCAAGACTGGTTCCGCTCGCGCCGAACACGCTTGCCTATGCCGCCGACATCTCGATGGAAGATCGCAGGCGCATTGCGGTCGCCTTCATTGATGCGGGTTTCCGATTGCGGGCAATGACCGACGCAGTGGCCGTTTCGCAGGAACGACTTGTGCAGGTCATCGCATCAGCACGCGTGGAGAATGAGTGTGCCGTGTTGACCATCGCCGAGGTCGAGCGGCAGGTGGTTTGCGGAGGGAGATCACCATAGGTGGTGGCGCGCGTCGAACGTCTCGCGCCGCGATTCTCGTGATCCTCGATCTGCTCGACGCGGGATGTTCAACGGCTGGAACCAATGGGTACGGTTAGTGGACTCCAAGCAGGGGTGGACAGTGTGGCTGGCGGCGTGCTCACTCGCCGACGCGGAACGCGCCGATGTCGATGCGCTGCTTGCCGGTTTCCAGTCGCCGCGTGGTGGCCTGGGTCTGCAGCTGCTTCGTGCCGAAACCGGTCTGGAAGGTGAGCTGCACGGTGACCGGTCCGGTCAGCGATTGCCGGCGGTCGCCGAAGTAGTGGGCCTGCACGCGGTAGGTGCCGGGCAACGGCCGGGCGATGGTGAACACTTCCGGGCCGTAGCCTTGGGTGAAGTCGCGGCTGATGTGGCCGCCGCTGCGACCGCGGTTGTGGCTGTAGTAGACGGCCTCGCCGGTCGGGTCGATCACCCACAGGTCGATGTCGGTGTTGTCGGCGTCCCAGGTCATGACCACGCGCAGGCCGACCGGCAGCGCGGCCAGCAGCTCGGCGGGGATGCCCAGCGCGGTGAGGTCGGGCGGATCATTGCTGGCAGCGACCAGCGCGCCCAGTTCATGCAGGGCGATCAGGTCGATGTCGGGGAAGCGGCCATGCCAGTCGCGCTCGACCACCTGCCACAGGAGTTGGGCAGCGCGGGCCGTTTCCGGTTGCGGCAACGCGGCCAGCACCAGGGCCAGGTCGCGGTAGCTCTGCGGTTCTTCCGGACGCTGGGCGAGGGCATCCTCCAGCGGACGCAAGGCCAGCGCCGGCAGTTGCCATTGCGCCAACCGGTAGCCAAGCACGCGCAGCAGGGCGGTGTTCTCGTCGCCGATCTCGGCCAGATTCGACAGGATGCGCAGTGCCAGCGCGGAATCCTTGACGCTGTCGCGGAAGAAGTCGGCGCTGTCGAGATAGAACGCCGGCGCGCTGCCATGTTCGTCGCGTTGACGCAGGTACTCGGCGTAGGGATCGCTCGCTTCGCGCAGCGCGGCAAGATACGGCGTGTCCGGATTCCAGCCAGTAAGACTGGTCTGCGCGCTCAGGGCTGGTGGGCTGCCCGTGCCGATCCCGTCGGCCGGCGCAGCCGCAATCGCTGCCTGCGGACTCTCTTCGGCGCGTGAACGTGCGATGCGGGAGCCGGAGATTTCGACCCGGTCCAGCGTGTTGTTCGCCGCGTCGGCCTCGGCTTGCCCGGGCGGCGGCGGTGGCGCTGGCGGCGGTGCCGTCTGCGGGATGGCCATTTCGCTGGCCACGGACGGTTGCGGCGTGTCGGTGCCATGCCATTGTGCGGATTCGGGCACCAGCGTCAGGCGCTGGCTGCGCAGCGCATCCAGACGCAGCATCAGCCCGATGGCTTCGCGTTCCCAGGCCGTGCGCCGATCCGCGTCGGCACCGTCGCGGGTCCAGCGCGCGCTCAAGGCGGAGGCCTGGTTGACGATGGCATCGACGGTGTCACGCGCAGCCTGCGCCTGCTTGCGTACGGCAGCGTCGCTGGCGCTGTTGGTCACTTGCCGCCACAACGCGGCTTCATCACGCGCGCTCGGCTCCAGCAGGGTTTCCAGCCAGGCGTGACGTTGCCCGTGCCAGTCGCGGAACTCCTTCCAGCGCGTGATCAACGAGAACATGCGCGTCTGATCACCGTCGTCCGTGGCTGCAGCTGGCTTGGGCTGGTTGGTCAGCAATGCGCGGTATTGCGCACGCAATGGCGCCTCTTTCGGCTCGATGCCGTAACGCACGTAGTCCTCGATGCGGTCCAGCACCAGCAGCGAGGTGTATGCAGTCACCACACTGTGACGCACGGCGAGGGCCGTGATCGCGGCGACATCCGGCTCGGCCTCGGCTTGCAGTTGGGTGATGCGCGCCTGCGCCACAGCACGCTGGATGCTGGCGGCGTGGCCGGTTGCCGGCGCGGCCGTGCCGACGCGGCGTGTGCGTTCGACGTGGTGTGCGCCGTCGGGTGTGCCGAAACGCAATCGCAGCGTGGCTGGGCCAGTGCAGCGGGCAGCGAGAGTCAGCGCGGCATCGACCGGTGCTGGTGCTGACGGCATCAGTTCGCTGCAGATGCCACCGGCGTCGACGGCCAGCAACTGCCAGGTCGCGGTGGTCAGGTGGCGCAGCGCCTGCTCGGTATCGACGCGGGTCAGGTCGATGACCTGGCTGCCGCCACGTTGTGCGATGACTTGCAGGCGGGCGTGGTCGGCGCGCTGTGCCGCGTGCAACACGGCGATGCGCGCGGGTGCACGGCTGAAATCGGTCTGCCCGGAGCCGAAACTGTCCAGACCATCGCCGATGATCACCGCCATGTCGGCCTTGTCGACGGCCGCGAAATCGATGGCGCCGTAGTTGCTGGCGCCGTCCAGCGGCAAAGCCTTCAGGGCGGCGAACAGGGCATCGACATCGACATCGCCGTTGCGGATGCGGAAGCGTTGCGGCTGGTCGGCAACATCGCGAAAGGCGACCAGCGTGATCTCGACGTTGCCGACTGCGCGCAGCCAGGCCGACAAGGCTTCGTGCTCCCTTTCGCGATCCCGGTCGCGGGCGCTGCCGGAAGCATCGACGAACAGCGCGATGTGGCGCGGCGACTGCGGGTTCGGCAGCACCTCCGGGCGGCCGGTATCGATGCGCGCGAGGATGGCGCGCCGCGCCGGCTCCAGTGCGTCAGCGGCTTCGAGCACACTGACATCACTGGCCTGCTTGGGAATGCGAAAGGCCAACTCGCGCTGCGGAGTGACGTTCTCGCGCGCCAGTTGCGCACGCCAGACCGTGCTGGCCTGTTCGAAGCGCAGTTCGGCATCGGGCGAATCGGCGCTGACCGGCGCCTGGTCGCCGGCAACGGCGGTTTCGGCCAGCACCGAGAAGCGTCGCACCGGCTCGCGGAAACTCAGCGGCAGCGTATAGCGCCAGGCATCGCCGGCATCGTCCATGACCTGCTCGAACTCGATGGCCACCCGCTTCTTCCCGCGTGCCGGTATCGGATACAGCCGCGTGCGGAAGACATTGCCGCGGGTCAGTTCGGCCAGCCCCGGGTCGATCTGCTGACGGCTGATGTCCTCGAAGGCGACCCGTGCGGTTTCCTTGGGGACCACGACGCCTTCACGCATCGCGCCATCCACTTCCAGCGCGTAGCCGGTGACGGTCTGGTTCGGACCGAGCGGGAACACCAACTCGCCCTCCAGCACGCGGGCATTGGGATTGTCGAACACCAGTTCGATCCGTGTCCGCGCCAGGAATCCGTGGGTGCCGATGCGGATGTCGACCTGGTCCAGCACGATCGGTTGCAGGCCCTGGTCGGGCGCGATCCAGATCTGCGGCGGCTGTGCCTGTGTGCTGGCGGCCAGCATCAGGCCAAGGCTGGCTAGGAGGGGCTTGCTGTCCATGGAGACTCCCGTGAGTGGCGTTCACTGCGATGACTGCCGGTGTTCAACGCAGGCCTGGACGGATCGGGGTTACCGGGCGTCCGGGCTTCGATGTCGGCGTTGTACGCGCCTTGTTGCAGCGAATCCAGCCCCAGTGCGTTCGCGGTCGCGCCGCGCGTCAGCGGTATGAAGACGTGTGACCCCACCGGGGTGAGGCTGCCGCGTCGGTGACGGCCTCGCGACGATGGCATCATTGCGGTTGGGGATACCAGGACCAAAGGGAGTGCGGATGACCGTCAGCGAACTGAAGGCGCGACTGAAGGCCGTGCCGGAGACGGCAGCGCCGGAATCCTGGCGGGTGCGCCTGCATCGGGCGCTGAGCTGGCTGGATCGCGCCGGGCAGCTGCAGGACGGCGATCCGGACACCACCTTCATTCTGCTGTGGGTGGCGCTCAATGCCGCCTACGCGCGCGAGTTCGGTGACGAGGAACCCGAACGCGACCGCCTGCGCCAGTTCATCGCCACCTTGCTGGAACTGGACAGTCAGCGGCAGCTGCACGGTTTGCTGTTCCGGCAGTTCTCCGGTTCGATCCGCACCCTGATCGACAACCGCTATGTGTTCCAGCCGTTCTGGAAGGCGCTGCAGGAGCACGATGCCAGCGAACGCTGGAAGGAGCGCCACGAGGCCGGCCGCAAGGCGGCGCTGGCGGCGATCACCGGTGGTGATACCGCGAAGTTGCTGGCGATCGTTTTCGATCGGCTGTACGTGTTGCGCAACCAGCTGGTGCACGGCGGCGCCACCTGGAACAGCCAGGTCAACCGCCAGCAGGTGCGTGACGGCGTCGCCATCCTGTCCAGCCTGGTGCCGGTGATCGTGGCGCTGATGCTGACGCAACCCGATCGCGACTTCGGCGAGATCTGCTATCCGGTGGTGGCCTGAGCGTGCGGCTTGCTGTTTTCGGCGGTCGGCGGCCATGTCATGGATTGCGGCTGAGTCATCGGTGACCGCGACACGAGGTGTCATGCCGCGGAGGTGACCGGCGGCTTCATCGCGTCCTGGCCCAACCCGCCGGCCGACAGCGGCCGCAACCGGTCGGCGCTGGTTGAGCGACGATCACACGGGTCGCTTGATTGCGCCGGACCGGATGCCGCCGAGCTGATCACCGCCGGTCGGGGGCAGCACGGGGCTTTGCCTCCACTCACCAAACCGCTCCCGATCGCTTCCTCGCAGACGTTACGAAAGCCTCCGTCGTGGGCGGGTTCTCGTCTTCACGCGATCTGGGCGACGACCGGCGAGCACAAATCCTAGACGCGCGGTTTGTCAGCATCGCCGGGCCGTCCGCATTGCTGTCACCGGACTGGCACACAGCCGTACCAGACTGATCAAAACTCCAACAAATCGATGGATGGGTGATTGCCATGAAAAATTCGTTCCAAGCAACAGGGGTCATATTCATTGCTGTCCTGGCCATGCTCACCGGCTGTGCCGGCAGCCAGGTCAAGGAAGCGCCGCCGCCGATCGAGGTGGCGCCGCCGGCACCGGAGCCACGTGAGGAAACCGTGCGCTTCTCCGGTGATGCGTTGTTCGCGTTCGGCAAATCGTCCATCGACGATCTCACCGAAGTGGGTCGCGACGCGCTGGATGCGCTGGCCCTGCGGCTCAACCAGGCGGTGCGTGTCGATGCGGTGCGCGTGGTCGGCCACACCGACCGGATCGGTGATGCCGGCTACAACAAGCGCCTGTCGCTGGCCCGCGCCGAAGCGGTGCGCGACTATCTGGCCGCGCAGGGTGTGATGGGCTCGCTGATCGAGGTCGAAGGTCGCGGCAAGGACGAGCCGGTGGAGGAGTGCCCGCGCCTGCGCGGTCCGGCACTGGTCGAATGCCTGGCGCCGAACCGCCGCGTCGAGGTGAGCATCACCGCGATCGAGATGCGCTGAGCCGCGCCTTCTTCGGTCATCGCCGGGACGATCCCCCCACCGGGTTGTCCCGGCGATTCCGCGCCCGCGCGCGTCGCCCTTGCAAGGTCCTCGCTGCGCCTTTCCTGTCCGGTCGGGATTTGGCAGCATGGGTCTGACCAGATCAGGCGGGGGCAGGACATGAGACGTTTCGGGTTTGCTGCGTCGTTGTCGACACTCGGCGTTCTGGTGATGCTGTTTGCCGGCTGCACAACGGCGCCATCGCGGGATCGCTCGGCGGGGCCGGACAATGCGGCGCGGTTCGGATCGGTGCAGGCGTTCGACGCCTGGCGTCGCAAGCAGGCGAAACAGCAGTCAGCGCCACAGGTGCTTGCCGAGGTACCGCCACCGCCGGCACCGCCACCCAGTGCGGGATCGGCCAGTACGTCGTCCAGCAGTTCACTGGATAGTGTCCAAGTCGTGGGGTCGAGAGTTTCCAGTACGCCGGGTGGCGAATCGGTCACCAACACCCAGGAGGCCGGCGTCGACGAAGGCGGACTGGTCAAGCGTGTGGGTGACTTCCTGCTGGTACTGCGCGATGGCGTGCTCTACAGCGTGCGCATCGTCCGCGATGGCCGCGAGGTGCTGGAGCTGGCGGATGCGCTGGCGGTGAACATGGAGGACGACGGCGAGGATGTCTGGTACGACGAGATCCTCAGCTACCGGTCCACGGTTCTGCTGCTGGGTTTCAACTACGGCAGCGATCCTGCGGTCGCCGAGATGGTGGTGTTCGATGTTTCGCCGGACGGCCGCCTGCAACGCCAGTCGCGGCTGTGGCTGGGCACCGAGGACTACTTCAGTTCGGAGAACTACGGCGCGCGCCTGATCGGCGATCGCTTGTTGCTGAGTCTGCGTCAGAACCTGTCGCTGGACGACGAGCCCGAAGCGGTCATGCGCTGGCAGCGTCGCGATGCCGTCCGGCCACGCTGGCAGCCCTTGCTGGATCTGGGCGAGCTGCACCTGCCGGTGTTCGATCTGGAGTGGCCGATCATCCACGCCCTGTTGTCCTGCTCGGTAGAGGGCCTGAGACACGGTGACCTCGCCTGCGACCGCTTCGGTGTGGTCGGCAACTACTTCGCCACCGTCTACGCATCGCTGCAGGCGGCCTACCTGGCCTTGGCTCACTCGTGGCGTGACGAGGAGCGCAAGACCACGGTGTTCCGTCTGCCGATCAACGACTGGCAGGCAGCGACCCATGCCGCCGTCGATGGTGTGGTCGACAGCCCGCTGCAGTTCGCCGACCGCGACAACGGTTTGTACGTGGCCGCTGCAGCCGGCCCGTCGTCGATATCAGCCGGCAGTCGCCACCCGATCTCCCATCTGCCAGCGCATCGTTTCGCCTTCGGCAGCGAATCGAATCCGGTTGCACCCGCCTGGACGGTGAACCTGCCGTACCCGGAGGCCAGTGTTCGTTTCGGCGACGACGCGGTCTGGTTCGCGCCCGAGCGCTCGTGGTGGAATCGGAACCAGGAATCGAAGCCTGGCCCCGTTGTGGTGCAGCCGCTCGACGGTTCAGCGCAAAGGCAGTTCGAGACCGGTTTCTGGACCGACGTGCTGCAACCGATTCCCGGTGGCATGTTGCTGTTCGGCCATGGCGTCGGCGACAAGGCGGGCTTCGTGCTTGGGCTGGCCGGCAAGACAGCGACCGGCGTGGGAATGATCGACCGGTACACGCCCGGCGACGTCGATCTGTCGGAAATGCGCACCCAGGCGGTGAACCTGGCGACCCAACCGGATGGCAGCCTGCTGCTGGGCTGGCCGGTGTCCGGCCGGCAAGGCAACGAATCGGCGCTGATGTTCGCTGCCGTCACCGGACAGCGGTTGGCGGCGCGCGGTGTGCTCGACTTCACCGACATGCCGGATCTGGCCACCCAGTCCGTCGCCTGGTATGGCGAATCGCGGGTGGTGTTCCTCGGTCATCGCCTGATCGCCTTCAGCGGTGACGCGGTGATCGAGGGCCGGCTGCTGGGTGAACAGGTGCAGCCCTTGCGCAGCCTGATCCTGGCGCGTCCGGACGATGTCAGTGCCGAGGGCGACGAGTGAAGGTCGCGGCCGATCATCCATCGTAGTCGGCCCGGTTCGGCATCCTCACTACCAAGGCGATCGGTCAGCGCGTGCACGGCGGTGCATCGGCGTTGTCCTAGAATCGGGCGGCTCCTCCAGGAAACACCGATGAAGTTCGAAGGTACCGACCGCTACGTCGCCACGCCCGACCTGATGCTGGCGGTGAACGCCGCCATCACCCTGCAACGGCCGCTGCTGGTCAAGGGCGAGCCGGGCACCGGCAAGACCCTGCTGGCCGAGGAAGTGGCCGCGTCGCTGGCTGCGCCGCTGCTGACCTGGCACATCAAGTCCACCACCAAGGCCCAGCACGGCCTGTACGAATACGACGCGGTCAGTCGCCTGCGCGATTCCCAGCTCGGCGATCCGCGCGTGCAGGACATCGGCCACTACATCAAGCCCGGCAAACTCTGGCAGGCGTTCAGCAGCGATCAGCGCACGGTGCTGCTGATCGACGAGATCGACAAGGCCGACCTGGAGTTTCCCAACGACCTGCTGCATGAACTGGATCGCATGGCCTTCGACGTGCACGAGACCGGCGAACGTGTCGCTGCCGTGCACCGGCCGATCATCCTGATCACCAGCAACAACGAGAAGGAACTGCCGGATGCCTTCCTGCGCCGCTGCTTCTTCCACTACATCGCCTTCCCCGATGCCGACACCTTGCGCCGCATCGTCGACGTGCATTTCCCCGACATCGAGCAGGAACTGGTCACGCGCGCGCTGCAGGTGTTCTTCGAGCTGCGCGAGGCGCCGGGCCTGAAGAAAAAGCCCAGTACCTCCGAGCTGATCGACTGGCTGCGCCTGCTGCTGGCCGATCGCCTGAGTGCGCAGGCGCTGGCCGAAAAGGATCCCGCCAAGGTGCTGCCGCCGCTGGCCGGCGCGCTCATCAAGAACGAGCATGACCAGCATCTGCTGGAGCGCCTGGCCTTCCTGCATCGCCGCCAGTCGCGCGGTTGATCACGTCGCGACCGGGTGCCCCGCACGATGACGATGATCCATCTTCCGGCAGCCGGCTACCGCCGTGAGCGCTGGCGCAACGGTGGCGGCTGGACACGCCAGCTCGCTGCCGGTTCGCTGGCGACGCCGGTGTTCGGTGCCGACGCACCAACGCAGCATTGGGACTGGCGGCTTTCCATTGCCGAGGTCGAGGCCGACGGGCCGTTCTCCACTTTCGCCGGCATCGATCGCACGCTGGTGCTTCTGTCCGGCGCCGGCATGGATCTGCTGTCGCCGGATGGCTCGGTGATGAATCTGGCATCGCCGCTGTCGCGCGCGGATTTCCCGGGCGAACAGGTGATCGAGGGGCGGCTGCGTGACGGCGCCACCACCGACTTCAACCTGATGTGGCGACGCGACGCCGTGCGCGCGTCGCTCCGGGTGCTGCCGCTGGCCGAGGCGGTGCAAGGTTTGTCCACGGCGGCCTGGTTGACTGCTTTGCATGTGCTTGAAGGCGATCTGGAGATCGATGCCCGCACGATTGCGCCGGGTGACACGATGTTGTTGCCAGCCCATCCGGCCAAGGCACGCATCGACTTGGCTGCCGGCGCGCGAATCGGCCGCGCTGGCGTCGCTTTGCTGATCGGCATCGACCCGGCATCGTCAGTCGTCGCCGCGTCGGAGCCAGGCTGATGCTGCTGGATCTGTTCGAGCGCATGCGCCGCCTGCAGGTGCCGGTGACACCGCGCGAGTGGCTGGACCTGATGGCAGCACTGGATGCCGGCGTCGCCTTCATGGAACCCGAGGCGCTGTATCCGCTGGCGCGCGCGGTGCTGGTCAAGGACGAGCGCCATTACGACCGTTTCGATCGCGCCTGGGCCGGCTGGCTGGCCAGCGTGCCGGTGCTGCCGGAAGAGTGGTCGAAGGTGATTCCCGCGGACTGGCTGCGCCGCGCACTCGGTCACGAACTCAGTGACGAGGACAAGGCGAAGGTGCAGGGCGTCGGCAGTCTGGAAGAGCTGATGAAGCAGTTCGCCGAACGTCTGGCCGAGCAGGACGAGGCGCATCACGGCGGCGATCGCTGGATCGGCACCGGTGGCACCAGTCCGTTCGGGCATTCGGGCCATCACCCCGGCGGCATCCGTGTCGGCGGGCAGAGCGGCGGTCGCATGGCCGCCAAGGTCTGGCAGCAACGCCAGTACCGCGAGCTGGCTGGCGACGCCGAGCTGTCGCCGCGCAACCTCAAGCTAGCCCTGCGTCGCCTGCGCCGGTTTGCGCGCGAGGGTTCCGCCGAGGAGTTCGACCTCGACGGCACCATCGCAGACACCGCCCGCGATGGCGGACTGCTCAACGTGCGCCTGCGCCCGGAGCGTCGCAACGCGGTCAGCGTGCTGCTGTTCCTGGACATCGGCGGTTCCATGGACGATCACGTGCATGCCGCCGAGGCGCTGTTCGGTGCCGCACGCTCGGAGTTCAAGCGGCTGGAGCACTTCTGGTTCCACAACTTCCTCTACGAGCGGGTCTGGCGCGACGACCGCCGCATCGACGGTAATCACGTCGGCGTGTACGACCTGATCCGCCGCCATCCACCGTCGCACAAGGTCATCTTCGTCGGTGATGCCAGCATGGGGCCGTACGAGATCGTCGGCGCCGGCGGCAGTGTCGAGCACTGGAACGAAGAGCCGGGCGAGGTCTGGTTCCAGCGGCTGCGTGCGCATTTCCGGCACCTGGTCTGGATCAATCCGCTGCCGGTGGAGCGCTGGAGGTACCTGCAGTCGGTGCAGATGGTGCGCGAGCTGGTGGAAGAGCGGATGTTTCCGCTCACGCCCGACGGTGTCGCCGCTGCCATGGAGGCTTTGCGCTGAACGCGGTGAGGTGTGTCCGGCGCATCACCCTGCGTTGCGGTATCAACGAACGTTTCGCGAGGGGCCGCTTGTGTACCGGCCGGCTGCAAACAACAGCAGACCAAGCGCCAGCGCGGCGACCAGCCAGCGCGAGCGCACCGGGACGGTCGCCGCAGCCACGATCACTTCGCCGGACAGGCTCGGCTGCGGAAAATCCTGCGAGAACACCACATCGACCCGCGTGCGTCCCGCTGGCAACGGTCCCATCGACACCTCGACGGTCTGCCAGGAGGGCGGCGGCGGAGTGATCTGGCCACCGCAGTTGGGCAGGCGCAGATCGATGAGCACCTCACTGGGGCTCCGTGTCACCACCGGGTCGAGCGCACACCAGGTCATGCTGGCGGTGATGCGCGCGGTCACCGCCGTACCAGCCGTGGGCTGCGCCGGGGTAAACACGAGGGTGGGTTCGGCCTGTGCGCGGACGATGGACGGCGTTGCCAACACCACCAGCACGATGCCGAACAGCCGGACCGCGGTCGAACACATGTCTCGACGATAGCACCACGGTCCGTCCGCAACAGCTGCGTTGCGGACGGATCGTGGGTTGAATCGGAAACCGCGTACCCCGCCTTCCAGAGCCGTGGGCGGCTGAGGACTACACCGCAGCCAGCGCGCTTTCGATCGCCTGCTGGCGATGCTCCGGTGACAGACCCACGCCCTGCGCGCGCACGATTTCGATGTCGGTGATGCCCAGGAAGCCGAACAGGAATTTCAGATAGCTTTCCTGGAAATCGCTGGGGCCACCGGCGTTGTGGACACCGCCCTGGGCGATGGCGAGGACGACCTTCTTGTCGCCGGCCAGTCCTTCCGGGCCATTGGCGGTGTAGCGGAAGGTCTTGCCGGCAACTGCGATCCGATCGATCCAGGCCTTGAGCGTGGACGGGATGCCGAAGTTGTACATCGGCACACCGATCACCACGACCTCGGCGGCGAGAAAGTCGTCCATCGTCTGCACGGCGCGGGCTGCCTCGGCCGGGTCGATGGCGGCCAGCGATCCGGCGGTCAGATGCGGCAGCGGGTCGGCGTCCAGATCCAGACGGATGACCTCGACACCGGGATCTTCGGCCCGGTAGCGCGCGACCACTGCGGCGCTGAGAATGCGGCTGACGCTGTTTTCGCCCAGGGCGCTGGCGTCGATGTGGAGCAGTTTCATGGCGATCTCCTGATGGATTGCGGACGCCATAAAGACTATTACTGATGCCAGTAGATGATAATTACCCTTGATCGGGATTGATTGTTGCGATTTTGGTGTTAATTTGATCGCCGCTCCCCTGGAATTCCTGCCGACATGAATCTGCCCGCCTCGTTGGAAGACCTGCGCTACTTCGCTGCGGTGGTCGAGCACGGCGGCTATGCCGCCGCCGGCCGCGCGCTGGGCATCCCGAAATCGCGCCTGTCGCGGCATGTCGATGCCCTGGAGACGCAGCTGGGCGTGCGCCTGCTGCAGCGATCGACGCGCCGGTTCTCGGTCACCGACATCGGGCGCGACCTGTACCGCCACGCCCAGGCCATGCTGGCCGAGGCCGAAGCCGCCTTCGAGGTCGCCGCGCGGGCGGTATCGGAGCCGCGCGGCATCGTCCGAGTCGCCTGTCCGGTCTATGCCGACGAGTTGCTGGCGCCGGCGCTGCCGCAGTTCCTGCGTCGCTATCCGCAGGTCCGGCTCGATCTGGAAGTCAGCAACCGACGTGTGGACCTGTTGGCCGAAGGTTTCGATGCCGCGCTGCGGGTGCGCACCGTACCGACCGGCGAGGATGGCGTGGTCATGCGCAAGTTCGCCGAACTGTCCGAACGGCTGGTCGCCAGCCCCGACTATCTGGCGCGCACCGGCACGCCGCAGTCGCCGCAGGATCTGGCAACACACGACACGCTCAGCTTCATGCCCGGCATCGACCGCCAGCTCTGGCGCCTGACCGGACCGGATGGGCGCGAGGAAACCGTCGAGCACTCACCGCGTCTGCGCGGCCACAGCTTCAGCGTCCTGCTTCGTGCCGCGGAGGCTGGCATCGGCGTGGCCCTGCTGCCGGAAAGCGTGGTGCGTGCGTCACTGGCGGTGGGCTCGCTGGTGCATGTGCTGCCGCAATGGTGCTTGCCGCAGGGCATCTTCCACGTGGTGTTCCCACACCGGCGCGGCCTGCTGCCGGCGGTGCGCGCCTTCATCGACTTCCTGGTCGAGACCCTGCCGGCCGCTGCGGCCAGCGCGCCAATGCATCTGTCCGGCCAGGAGGCGGAAAGGCGATGACGCTCGCGTAGCGAGCGCCGCAGGTCGTGGACGCATGTGGATCCGCGACCGGTTTCCGCCGGCTGGAACCGGCGGCGCGAGGAACGTAGATGCTGCGCGACCGCGCGATGGCTACTGCTGTCAGCGAAGCAGTTCGAACGCTGTCACTCAGCCTCGCGGCCCGCGTCGTGCCGGCGCTCATTCCATTTGGGCTGCGTCGAGCGCGCCGGTTGCGCGCCGCGCAGCGCCCACAGGCTGTGCGGGTCGCCGGTGTGTCCGCGTCGCAGCGTCGCCCTGGCCATACGCCAGAACCCGGTCGCCATGGCCAGTGCGGTGGCGTCGATGACGAAGCGATGCCAGTGGCCATGCCATGCCGCAGCGATCAGGTGTTCGCCGGAACCGATCCAGCCGGCGACGGGAATGGCCGCGGTCAGCAGCGCGCACAACCACAGCAGTTCGTGCGCGGCGCGCGTCGGCGGGCGCAGGAACGCCCACGCGATCGCGGCGAAGAAGACGAGGAAATAGCTGCGCGCGATCCACGGCTGCGGCAGCAACGCACCGGCCAGGAACACCGCCGACACACCGGCCATGCAGCCGATGCACACGCCGATGGTGAGCCCGGCGACGAAGCGCGTGCGTCCGGGCTGTGCCACCTGTCGCCGCTTGCGCCGTGATTCGATCCACAGCAGGTTGCCGCTGTAGAACAGGAATGCCCCGGCCAGTCCGAGCAGGAAATACAGCCACTTCACCGCCATGCCACCGAAGTTGCCGAAGTGCAGTGCGGTCAGGCCCTGCAACATGCCCATGCCCGGCGTGAAGTCCTTCGGGCCGAGCGCGCTGACGATTTCGCCGGTGCTGGCGTTGAGCGCGACGCCACCGAAGCCGGCCAGCGTGCCTTGCGGCAGGCGGCCGTAGGCGGTGACCTGCGCGTTGGCATCGCCGGCATCGTGGTAGGACAGGCTGCCGACCGCCATGCCGGGCAGGGCGATCTCGACGCGCCGTACCAGCTCGGCAACCGGCAGCATCGCGCGTGCCTCACCGGCCGGCTCGACGTGTGGCGCGATGGCGAAATCCATCTCCAGCACGTCCAGCAACTTGCCCTCGAACACCAGGAACTGGAATGGCGCCAGCAGCACGAAACCGATGGTCAGCACGGCGCCACTCCAGGCGAACAGGATGTGGAATGGCAGCGAGAGCAGGCCGATCACGTTGTGCGCGTCCTGCCACAGGCGCTTGAGGTTCCTGCCCCTGCGCAGCGCGAACAGGTCTTTCAGGAACGTGGGTGCGTACAGCACCACACCGCTGACCAACGCCAGGCCGTACAGGATGCAGGCAATGCCGAACAGGTAGGTGCCGAGGGTCAGTGGCAGCCCGGCGGTGAAATGCAGGTCGTAGATGAACTCGATGAAGCTGCCGCGCGCGGGCACCTCGCTGCCGCCGGTCTTGGCATCGGCCACCAGCTTGCGGCGCTCGCCGCTGGCCTGGTCGAACCAGAACAGCGATGGTTGCGCGCCGTGCTCGCCGGGCAACACCAGCGTGAACTCGTGCGCCGCCTCCGGGTGAGCCTGCAGCAGGCCATCGACCAGCACCTGCGCCGCTGCCAGCGATTCGCCCTGCGTCGGCGCAGGCTGGTGCGGACGCTCCCAGCCGTCCAGCTCGTGCACGAACACTGCCACCGCTCCGGCGTAGAACGCGATGAACAACAGCATCCCCGAGAGCAGGCCGGCCCAGGTGTGCACCGATAGAAACGTGCGCAGGGTGGCGGCCTTCATGTCGGCAGCTCCGCCGCCCAGCCCAGCAGCCTGGCGGCGTGGATCAGGCCGAAGCACAGCAAGCTGCCGCCGCCCAGCCAGAGCCAGGCGCGCAGACCGGTCCTGGCCGCGAACGCCAGCGACATCGCGCCGATCCACGCCGGGAAGGCCATCAGCAGCCACGGCATGGTGATGCGGGTCAGTTCACCGGGCCACAGCAGCACCACCAGCCCGATCAGGCCGACGCTCAGCGGCAATCCGAGCAGGATGGCAGCGAGCGAGCGCGTCCACATCAGCGGGCACTCCGTCCGCTGCGCCAGGCATCGACATAGGGCAGCAGCACCAGCGCCAGCATCTGTGCGGTCAACGCCGCGAACACGCCCGGCCACCAGCCCAGTTCGACCACGGCAATCGCGGTCGCCAGGATCGCGCCGGCGCCGGCCGCGAAGCGCAGCAGGCGATGGCGCGGCTGTACGCGCGGGCACAGCCGCTGATGCGGGCTGGCCAGGTAGCAGGCCAGTGCGGTCAGTACGGACAGGATCAACCAGGCGGCCGTCATGTTGGTGGCATCGGGTACGTGGTGCGGGCCGAAGGACTACCAGTGGTATTCAAGGCCGACGCCGAGCACGCGGGGTGTGCCAAGGGTGACGTTGGGATCATCCAGCCAGGCGTACTGCGTGTAGCCCCGGTCGAGCAGGTTGCTGCCGAAGGCGTAGGCACTCCAGTTCAGTGCGTTGTAGCCGAGCTTGGCGTTGACCAGTGTGCGCGAGGCCAGCACGTTGTTGCCGGCGCCGACATCGACGTTGACCCGGTCGCGATGGTTGGCATTGGCGTTGGCGAACCAGCCCGAACCCCAGCGCAGGTTGGCGCCGATGGTCGCCGTCCAGCGGGGTGCATAGGCGAATTCGCGGCCGGCGTAGCTGGTCAGCGAGGCGCCGTCGATCAGGTCGAACTCGTCGAACTGCGTGCGCGAGTAGCCGACGCCGCCGTACCAGTCGAATCCGCTGCCGACCCGGTGGCGCACCTCGGCCTCGAAGCCGTACAGGTGCGCGCGGCCGGCGTTGACCACGTGGAAGTCGTAGCTGTTCTGGCCGAAGTAGGCGTAGGTCTGCTTGTCGGTCCAGTCGATGTAGTAGGCGTTGGCGTTGAGCGCGAGTTTTCCGTCCAGCCATTGCGTGCGCAGGGCCAGCTCGTAGTTCCAGGTGTACTCCGGGTCGAACGCCACCGGCTGGCTGCGCGCGACGTTGTAGCTGACGCCGCCGGAGCGGTAGCCGCGCTGTGCGGTCAGTGCCAGCGAGCCGTCCGCGTGCCATGACCAGCGCAGACCCGCCTTGGGCAGGAAGGCGCTGGAATCGGCCGATTGCCACGGTGTGAGCGCGCTGGCGTCCGCGACCATGCCCAGCACTGCCTGGTTGATGCCGGCGATGGCCATGGCAACGACGCCGCCGGTCGGGTCGAACAGGCCCGGATCGGGAAGCACGCCGGCGAATTGCGCGTCGGTGCTGGAATCGAAACCGTAGCGCTCACGGTCGTAGCGGAAGCCGCCAAGCAGCGACCAGGTCTCGTTGATGCGGAACTCGCCGTCGGCGAACAGCGCCAGGTTCTTCGATTCACCAGCGTAGGCGCCGGCGTAGTCGACCGGAATCACCGGCAGCGCCATGGCATACATGGCAGCGATCTGGTCGGCATTCTCGGCGGGAAATCCGGCGCCCTGCAGGACACCGGAAATGGTCTCCACGGGGGTGGCGATGCCGATATGGCTGCTCTGGGAGCGGTCGGTGCTGCGGCGCGAACCGTACAGGCCGACCAGCCCGGTGAGCCGGTCGCCGGTGTAGTGCAGTCGGAACTCCTGCGAGAGCACGTCGTGCGGCTCGTGGGTGTTGCCGTATTGCTCCGGTGCCGGGCCATTGTCGTTGTCGTAGCTGCGACGCATCAGCGCATCGCTCCACGCGGTTACCGACGACAGCGACCAGGGCCCGCCAACGTCATAGTCGACCTGCAGGTTGGCGGCCTCGGTGCGCGCGTCGGTGGTGTTGGGATGATCCGAGGTGTTGATGCGGTGGTCGTAGTAGTCGGGCACGTCGTTGCGTGCATGGCTGTACAGATAGGGACCCAGTCGATTATCCCGGGTGTAGCCCAGACGCACGCTCAGGCCTTCGATGGCTCCTGGCGTCCACAGCAGCCTGGCGCGGGCGAGCGTGGAATCCACCGCGTCCTCGCCGGTGTGGCGGGTGATGTTGTCGGTGAAGCCGTCGAAATCGCGGTCTTCCACCGATACGCGGAAGGCCAGTTCATCGGCGATCAGCGGGCCGCCACCGGCGAAGGCGACGCGGCGGTCGGACGGATCGCTCCAGAGCAGGCGCGCCCGCGCATCCCAGTCGAAGGTCGGATCCTGGGTACGGATCACCACGGCGCCGGCCAGGGCATTCTGGCCCTGGATGGTCGACTGCGGACCTCGGAACAGTTCGACCTGGGCGATATCCCACAGGTCGTTCGGGCCCGAGCCGGTGACCTGGGTCGGCAGCGCGGCGCCATCCAGGTAGATCGTGGCCAGCGGGTTGGGCTCGCCGCCTTCGTTGCTGATGCCGCGGATGGTGAAATCACGCGCGCTGTAGCTGGTGGCGACGTTGGCCGTGCGTTCCAGGATGTCGGTCAGCGACTGCAGGTTTTCCTGCTCGATCTGCTCTGCGGTGGTGACCGACACGCTGCTCGTGGTGTCCTGCAGGTCGCGGGTGGTCTTCTCGCCCCGGACCACGATGGTGTCGAGGGTCTGCGCCGCGTCGTCGGCGTTTTCGGGCGCCGGATTCTGCGCGAACAGCAGGGAAACGGGGGCGAACGCTGCCATCAGGGCAGCGGCCAGGCGGTTGACGCGCATGCAAATCTCCGAATGAACCAAAGGGGATTCGGCATGGCGACGGCTTTGCCGGCCACGGCAAGGTGGCCGCGACCGGATCGATCGCGGCGCGATTCTAGCGGAGATCGGGCGCGGCAATGGTGCGGCGACGGCAAGGCCCGGATACGCCGGGCGGCCCCGGGGCGCGCATTGCCCGGGACCATCCGGGCACGCCGCAATGGAGCGACTCGCGGGTGTGGGAGCGGTTCGCCTGGCGTTACTGCCGCAGCGCCTCGATCGGATCGAGCTTGGCGGCCTTGCTGGCCGGGTAATAGCCGAAGAACAGGCCGGTGGCCACGGCGAACGCGGTCGCCATCAGGATCACGTTCTGGTTGAGCACCACCGGCAGTTCGGTGAACGAGGCCACGGTGATGGCACCGACCACGCCAATGACGATACCGATGATGCCGCCGCCGATGGAGATGATCAGCGCCTCGGCCAGGAACTGTCGTCGCACCGACGACGGTCCGCCGCCAACCGCCATGCGCAGGCCGATCTCCTTGATCCGCTCGGTCACCGAGACCAGCATGATGTTCATGATGCCGATGCCGCCGACCAGCAGTGCGATGCCCGCGACGGCGCCCAGCAACAGCGACATCAGGCTGGCGGTCTGCATGCGGGTGGCGACCATCTGCGCCAGGTTGCGCACCGAAAAGTCGTCCTCGGCGCCGGGCAGTATGCGGTGGCGTTGTCGCAGCAGGGTGGTGATCTCCTCCTGCACGTAATCCAGGTCCTGGGCGCGGGCGACGGTGGCGGTGATCTGGTTGACCCGGTCCATCGGCAGCAGTGTCGCCGTGGTGCCGGTGTTGGTCGGGTTGGCCGAAGCGGACATGGCGGCGCCGAGCAGGCGTCGGCGGGCGGTATCGAGCGGCATCATCACGATGTCGTCGGCGTCACCGCCCCAGCCGGTCTGACCCTTGCTCGTCAGCACGCCGACAACAGTCATCGGCACCTGCGAGATGCGCACGGTGGCACCGATGGCCTCGTTGTCGCCGAACAGTTCGCGGCGGATGGTTTCGCCGATGATCACCACCTTGCCGGCGGTGCTGTAGTCGCGCGGCTCGAAGCCTTCGCCCTGCGAAAGCTGCCAGTCGTTGACGGTCATGAAATCGGGGCTGATGCCCTGCCAGCTGGTTGACCAGTTCCGTTCCGCGAACACGATCTGGCCACCGCCACGCACGCTGGCCGCGACCATCTGCACTTCCGGGATGTCCTTGGCGATGGCTTCCATGTCGCCGGTGGTCAGCGACGGCAGCGAACCGGCCGACATGCGCACCCCGCCACCGCGACCGCCGCCGGGGAACACTTCCAGACGGTTGGAGCCCATGCGCTCCATGATCTTGTCCAGCTCGCGCTGGGTGCCTTGGCCGACCGAGACCATCACGATCACCGCAGCAATGCCGATGATCACGCCCAGCGCGGTGAGGATGCTGCGCATCCAGTTGCCGCGCAGCGCGAACAGGGCCATGCCCAGAACATCGGTGGTTTTCATCGGCGCACTCCGGTGTCTTCGTGCAGGCGACCGTCACGGATATGGATCACCCGGTCGGCGTGGTCGGCGACTTCCTGGTCGTGGGTGATCAGGATGACGGTGTGGCCGTCATCGCGCAGCCGCTTGAACAGCGCGAGGATCTCCTCGCCGGTGCGGCTGTCGAGTGCGCCGGTGGGTTCGTCGGCGAGCAGGATCGGTGGTGCATTGATCAGTGCCCGCGCAATGGCCACACGTTGCTGCTGGCCGCCGGACAGTTCGCTGGGGCGATGGTGGCCACGCTCGCCCAGGCCGACATCGGCCAGCGCCTGTTGCGCGATGGCCGCGCGCTCGGCACGCGGCACGCCGGCATAGACCAGCGGCAGCATCACGTTCTCCAGCGCGCTCATCCGCGGCAGCAGATGGAAGCCCTGGAACACGAAGCCGATCCGCGACAGGCGCAGTTGCGCGCGCTGTTCGGCATCGAGCGTGGCGACATCGATGCCGTCGCACAGATAGCGGCCCTCGCTGGGTGTGTCCAGGCAGCCGATCAGGTTCATCAAGGTGGACTTGCCCGAGCCGGACGGGCCCATGATGGCGAGGAACTCGCCGCCCTGGACCTCGAAGCTGACATCGCGCAGCGCGGCGACTTCGCCGGGTGTGCCGGCGTTGTAGATCTTGCCCAGATGCTCGGTGCGCACCACCGGCACGGCCGCGGAGCCTGGCGGCATGCCGGTCATCCGCCGCGCTCGACGCCGGTGACGACCTGATCGCCTTCGGCCAGACCGGACAGGATCTCGCTGTAGCTGGAATCGGCCAGTCCCACGCGCACCGGCGTTTCCACCGCCGCGCCATTGCGCAGCACCCAGACCTGGCTGCGCCGGCTGTTGGCCATCAGCGCCAGCTCCTGATCGAGCAGGGCCTGTTGCTCACCGCTGAGATCTGCACGCAGCGGTTGCAGTGCGGCGGCCATGGCTTCGGCGGCACGGCGACGGCGGGCATCTTCGGACAGGCCGCTGCCCTGGCCGCCACCGCCTTGCGCGCCGCCAGCGCCGGACATCATGCGCTGGCGCATGCCGGACATCGCCTCAGTCAATTGCTGGCGCTGTGCCTCGTTCAATTGCAGGCGGTCGGCCAGTTCGCGTTGCTGCTGCTCGGCCTGGGCCCGGAAGCGCGCGATCATCTCGGCGCTGGGCGGTCCGCCGGCAGGGCCGGTGCCGCTGCTCGCGGCGACAGCATCGGCGGGACGGTAGCGCAGCGCGGCATTGGCCAGGCGCAGCACATCGGTGCGTTCGCTGACCAGCACCTCGGTATTGGCGGTCATGCCCGGCAGCAGCAGGCCATCCCGGTTGTCGACATCGACAATCACTGGATAGGTGACCACGGTCGAAGTCTCGGTGGCGGCCAGTCTCACCTGTCGGACCCTGCCGGCGAAGTCGCGGCCGGGAAACGCATCGACGTTGAAACGCACGTCCTGGCCGGCGCGGATCTGGCCGACATCGGATTCGTCGACGGTGAGTTCGATCTGCATCTTGCCCAGGTCCTCGGCGATCGAGAACAGCACCGGGGTCTGGAAGCTGGAGGCCACGGTCTGGCCCGGCTCGACCGAGCGCAGCAGCACCACGCCGTCGACCGGCGAGCGGATGGTGGTGTAGTCCAGGTCGAGCTGCGCGTTCTGCACCGCGGCGCGGCGCTGTTCGACCTGCGACTGGGCGACCCGGATCGACGCCGTGGTCGAGGCCACCCGCGCCTGCGCCTGGTCGCGCGCAGCGACCGTGGCGTCATAGTCGGCGCGCGAGATCAGCTTGCGCTCCCAGATCGACTCGGCACGCTGATAGTTGGCTTCGGCGTTGCGTTGCGTGGCCTGGGCTTCGCCGAGATTGGCGCGCGCCGATTCCAGATTGGCCAGCGCGCTGGTGAGTTCGGCCTGCACCTGGTCCAGACGCGAGCGGAAATTGGCCGGGTCGATATGGGCGATGGCCTGACCGGCGCTGACCCGATCGTTGTAGTCGACTTCCACGCTGAGCACCTGGCCCGATACTTGTGCACCGACTTCCACGGTGGACAGCGCGCTGAGCTTGCCGGTGGCGGCGATCGCCACGCGCACCGTGCCGCGCTCGGCCGCCGTGGTCCGATAGCTGACGCTTTCGCCACCGCGCAATGACCAGTACGCCGCGACCACCGCCAATGCGGCCAGTGCGAGCAAGGGCCATTTCCAGGTGGCCAGAAACCCACGCCGATTCCCGGCCGACAGGCCCGGTGGCAGGCGTCGTGAAGCCGGGCGCAATCCCGGCGAATGGGTGTCGGTGGTGGTGCTTTCGGCCATGTGCTGATCTCGTGGCGACGGCTTCGGGATCGTGGGAAATCGACGGATATTCGCTTGGAACGCGGACAATGCGGCCGGTTCCCGAGTCACCGGCGCGCCTATTGTCACCGGCGAACATGGATGAATCGTGCCAAGAGGTGGCAGTTTTCGGGCAAGGTGTCGAGGCTGGCCTTTTCAGCCGTGGTGGCCCAAGATCGCGCGGCCATGACATCCCTGCCGCCGCCCGGGAGCCGGAAACTCGGCCTCGTCATCGATCTGGATACCTGTGTGGGCTGTCATGCCTGTGCGGTTGCCTGCAAGCAATGGAACGATGTCGGGGCCTACGGACCGCTCAACGACAGCGACGGCTATGGCGCGCAACCCGACGGCGCGTGGCTCAACCGCGTGCACAGTTACGACGTGCGCACGCCGGAAGGCGATGAGCTGACCCTGCATTTCCCGCGCTCGTGCCTGCATTGCGAAGATGCCGCCTGCGTGACGGTGTGCCCGACCGGCGCCAGCCACAAGCGGGCCGAAGACGGCATCGTCTTGGTGAATCCGGATACCTGCATCGGTTGCAAGCTGTGCGCCTGGGCCTGCCCGTATGGCGCGCGCGAGATCGATCCGGTCGAGCAGACGATGAAGAAATGCACGCTGTGCGTGGATCGCATCGACAACGCCAGCCTGCCCGAAGCCGACCGGCAGCCGGCCTGCGTGCAGGCCTGCCCAACCCGGGCGCGACATTTCGGCGATCTCGGCGATCCGGATTCGGCGGTGTCGAAGCTGGTTGCCGAACGCGATGGCCAGGCATTGATGCCGGAACTGGGTTATCGCCCGACCAACCGTTACCTGCCACCGCGCAAGCGCCGCAACCGGGTTGGCGACACCGGTGCGCCGGCGAGGCTGGATGATCACGGTTTCGATCCGGCCAGGGCCTCGCCGCTGCTGCGCTGGGCCGACCGGCTGTTGTCGCGCTGATGGATCCGACATTGGCAGACGCTGGTCAAGGATGCGCTCGGATGGCGGATGCCGAGTCTCGTCCCGACGCGGATGCGGCAATGGATCCGGGCACCAGCCTTCCGGGCGTGATCGCGCGTCTCAGCACGCGCGCGTAGCGGCCATTCGGGAGTTGCCATGCATCCGGCGTTTTCGGTCATCTTTTTCACCACGCTCAGCGGCACCGGCTACGGCCTGCTGTTCTGGCTGGGTCTGCTGGTTTCCGGGGGCATGGCCGCGCGTCGGCCGACGCTGGTGCTGGTCGCTCTGGCCATCGCGGTGCTGCTGATCAGCGCCGGCCTGCTCTGTTCGGTGGCGCATCTGGGGCGGCCAGAACGAGCCTGGCGCGCCTTCAGCCAGTGGCGCTCGTCGTGGCTGTCACGCGAAGGCGTGGTCGCCAGTCTCAGCTACCTGCCGATGGCGCTGCTGGCCTGGAGCACCTGGCAGGGCGATCAACGCACGCTGCAGGTCGCCGCGGCGTTGGCGTGCTGCGCCTTCGCCGTGCTGACGGTGTTCTGCACGGCGCGCATCTACACCTGCCTGATCCCGATTCCCGCCTGGCACAACCGCTGGGTATTGCCAAACTATCTGGCCCTGGCCGCCGCTGGTGGCGCGTTGTGGCTGTGGGCCATCGGTGTGCTCGGGTTCAGTCTGCCCGCGCATCGCGGCGACGTGGTGATCCTGCTGGTTCTGCTGCTGGCGGCGGCGCTGCTGAAACTGGGCTATTGGCGGCACATCGACCGGCAGCCGCCGCGTGTCGACGCGGCCAGCGCGCTGGCACTGCCGGCTGGCAGCACAGTGACCCCGTTCGAGTCGCCGCATACCGAAGCCAACTTCCTGCTCAAGGAAATGGGTTACGCACTGGCGCGGAAACACGCGTATCGCCTGCGTCGGGTCGCCCTGCTGCTGTTCGCAGGGGTGCCGCTGCTGGTGTTGTTGCCGGCGCTGGCCTGGCCGGCATGGCGGCCGTTGGCGGCGCTGCTGGCGCCTGGCCTGTTCCTGGGCGGTGTGCTGGTGGAGCGCTGGCTGTTCTTCGCCCAGGCGCGTCACACCGTCATGACCTACTACGACGCGCGTCCGAGCTGATCCGGTGTGCTGCCCGTGCGGGCGGCGTCGGCATCGTCCACTTGTGATAAAGCCGTTAATCCCGGCTTCATCGGCGGCACTTATCCTGCCGCACCGCACAAACCGTGCGTGACTGACCGATTTTTCGGAGGACCGATGAAGACTCTCGCCGTTGCCGTTCTGCTCGCCCTGTCGGCGCCGACCCTGATGGCGCAGGGCACCACCACCGATGAGCCGACCTGGAAGGGTACCGGTGAACTGGGGTATGTCTCCGCCAGCGGCAACAGCCGTTCGGACAGCATCAATGCCAAGCTCGGCGCCAAGTACGAAGACAGCGACTGGAAGCACGAGGGATTCATTGCCGGTCTGCGTCAGCGTGGCGAGGTGGTGTTCATCGATGTCAGCGATCCGGAAAATCCCCAGCGCCGGATGGTGACCAATGCCAATCGCTTCGAACTGGGCGGCACCACGGCGCGCAAGCTCGATGAGCGCAATTCGCTGTTCGCCTCGCTGCGCTACGAGAACGACGATTTTGCCGCCTACGAGTACCAGGGCATCGTCGCCGTGGGTTGGGGTCACCAGTTGATCCGCAGCGAGCGCACCAATCTGGCCTTCGAGGTCGGTCCGGGTTACAAGCGGGTCAAGGAAGTGGTCACCGGTGACACCGAAGGTTACTTCGTCGGCCGCGGCAAGATGGACTTCGAGCACAAGATCACCGAGAACACCTCGATCATCGACACGCTGCTGGTGGAAGCCGGTTCCGACAACACCTTCGTCCAGAACGATCTGGGCCTGAAGGTCGCCATGAACAGCCGCTTCGCGGTCAAGGCAGGCCTGCAGCACCGCCACAACACCGATGTTGCGCCGGGTCTGAAGAAGACCGATCGTCTGACCACGCTGAACCTGGTCTACGATTTCTGATCACACGCGTGTGAGGCCGGTCCGATACTCCAGCGCGAGTATTGGCCGCCAGCGATGTACCCGAACCCGTCGTGCCATCCGTGCACGGCGGGTTTTCTCGTTTCGGCGCTCATGGCCAACGCGGTTCGATACCCGTTCATGCCGCGCTTGCCCGGCATGAGCCCATTCGTTCGCGGCGACGGAACATTTCCGCCGGGCAAGCCCGGCGCTACAGTTAGTGGCAACCGCAACCGCAACCGCAACCGCGTTGCGGCGAGCGGCGTCAGCGTTGCATGAGTTCGCGCAGCTGCGCGATGTCCCGACGCAGCTCGCGGATCTGTGCCTCCAGCGCGTCGTTCTCCTGATCGGCCACTTCGCGCACCGCTTCGGTGATGTTCTCGGCCTCTTCCTGGGCCACATCGCGAACCTGGGCGATGGTCTGCGCCTGCTCGTAGGCGTGCAGCTTCTGCATGGTGTCGACGATCAGGGCGATGAACAGGTTGAGGATGGTGAAGGCCGTGATCAGCACGAACGGCACGAAGTACAGCCAGGCCCAGGGATAGACCTCGCTGACCGGCCGCAGGATGCCGCTGGACCAGTTGTCCAGGGTCATCACCTCGAACAAGGTCAGCAGCGATCGGCCCAATGTGCCGAACCAGTCCGGGAACGAGGGTCCGAACAGGTTGGTGGCGATCACCGCGAACACATAGAAGATCAGCACCAGCAGCCCGGCGATCGCGCCAAGCCCCGGAATCACCGCCAGCAGCGCAGTCACCACGAAGCGCAATCGCGGCATCAACGACACCAGGCGCAGCACACGCAGGATGCGCAGGGCGCGCAGCACGCTCAGCGGTCCGGACGCCGGAATCAGGGCGATACCCACCACCACCAGATCGAACACGTTCCACGGATCGCGGAAGAAGCGCGGGCCGAAGGCGAACAGCTTGGTCAGCAGCTCGACCACGAACACGGTCAGCACCACGGTGTCGACCACACGCAGCCACGGGCCCCATTGGGCGACCACCGAGGCGGAGGTTTCCAGCCCCAGGGTGAGCGCATTGAGCAGGATCAGCGCGATGATCACGCCCTGCACCCGCGACGATTCGATCCACGAACCCAGGCGGGCACGCAGGGAGTTGGGCTGATCGGCAGGTGTGCTGGCAGTCATGGCGATGGTCGCGGGCGGCGCGGGAGAATAGTGGGTGCGGGTGTGCACGGACGGTGGTGTCGGACCGCGCCCGGGCCCGGTGACCGGTACTGGCCGGTGCGATTGCGACGGCACAGTGTAGGTGGAAGGCGTATCTGTCGAGTCCCGCGCATGCTCCGGCGAGCAACTGATCGATCTCGTCGACTGGCCGTCAGGTATTGCCTGCCAACAGGCGTTCGGCGCCGAGTTCGCGCAGTTGCCACGCGACCTCGTGGCCCAGGGTTTCCGGATCGCCGGGAGATCCCGTTCCATGGGCGCGCAGCAGGTCGCCATTGCCGGCATCGCCGACCAGGCCGTGCAGCATCAGCTGTCCGCTGTCGAGGTAGGCGAAGGCACCGATGGATACGCTGCAATCGCCGCCGAGGCTGCGGTTGAGCGCACGCTCGGCGCGCACGCAGGTCGTGGTGGCCTCGTCGTGCAGTGGCGCCAGCATGGTCGCGATGGCGTCATCGCCTGCGCGGGTTTCGATGGCAATCGCACCCTGGCCGATGCCAGGCAGCCAGAACGGCGGCGCCAGCCGCTGACCGATGCGGCCGCCTAGGCCCAGTCGCTGCAGGCCGGCACAGGCGAGCACGATGGCGTCGTATTCGCCCGCATCGAGCTTGGCCAGCCGGGTATTGACGTTGCCGCGCAGGTCCAGCAGCCGCAGATCCGGTCGCAGCGCGCGCAACTGCGCCTGCCGGCGCAGGCTGGAGCTGCCCACGCGCGCGCCTTCGGGCAGCAGGTCGAGATCCGGCCAGCTGGGCGAGACCAGGGCGTCGGCCGGATCGGCCCGTTCCAGGATCGCGGCCAGTGCGAAACCCGGTTCCATGTCAGCCGGCATGTCCTTGAGCGAATGCACGGCCAGATCGGCGCGGCCTTCCTGCATGGCGACTTCCAGTTCCTTGAGGAACAGGCCCTTGCCGCCGATGCTGGCCAGCGAACGGTCCAGCACCTCGTCGCCACGCGTGCTCAGCGGCACCAGTTCGATGGTCAGGTCGGGGTGGACCGCACGCAAGCGCTGTGCGACGTGCTCGGTCTGCCACAGGGCCAGGGCGCTGCGGCGGGTGGCGATGCGCAGAAGCTTCATGGGGGCGGATTGTAGGCCGACTCGTCCGCGGCACAGGCGGCTCGGCGACCGTAGCCCGATGGCTGGACCATGCCACGGATGGTGCACCGGACCGGGGCCGGTGTTTCGTACGAGGTACAACGTGGCGCCCGCAGCGGGGCGCGACGCCTTTGCCTGAAGGGGCAGTTGCCTGATTTGCCGATCCTTTCGCGCTCAGGTCGTTGCTGGCACAGCGGATGCTTGGCAGAACGCGCACGGGTGCGCGACCAGCGCGTGCCTGTTACCGGATTCCCGATTCCCCATCGTTACCTGGAGTGGCAAACATCATGAAAACCCGCGCAGCCGTAGCCTGGGAGGCAGGCAAGCCCCTGGAAGTGGAAGAGATCGACCTGGCGGGTCCGCAGGCCGGTGAGGTACTGGTGCAGATCGTCGCCACCGGTGTCTGCCATACCGACGCCTTCACCCTGTCCGGCGCCGATCCCGAAGGCATCTTCCCGGCCGTGCTCGGCCATGAGGGCGGCGGCATCGTGGTCGAGGTCGGCCCCGGCGTCACCAGCGTGGCGGTCGGCGACCACGTCATTCCGCTGTACACGCCCGAATGCGGTGCCTGCAAGTTCTGCCTGTCGGGCAAGACCAACCTGTGCCAGGCCATACGCGCCACCCAGGGCAAGGGCCTGATGCCGGACGGCACCTCGCGCTTCTCGAAGAACGGCAAGCCGATCTTCCACTACATGGGCACCAGCACCTTCTCCGAGTACACGGTGCTGCCGGAGATCGCGGTGGCCAAGATCGACAAGGCCGCGCCGCTGGACAAGGTCTGTCTGCTCGGCTGCGGCGTGACTACCGGCATTGGCGCCGTGCTGAACACGGCCAAGGTCGAACCGGGCGCCAGCGTGGCGGTGTTCGGCCTGGGCGGCATCGGCATGTCGGTGATCCAGGGTGCGGTGATGGCCAAGGCCGGGCGGATCATCGCCATCGACACCAACCCCGAGAAGTTCGTGATGGCCAAGGCGCTGGGTGCCACGGATTTCATCAACCCGAAGGATTATCCGGACAGCCCGATCCAGCAGGTCATCGTCGACCTCACCGACGGCGGCGTCGACTATTCCTTCGAGTGCATCGGCAACGTCAACGTGATGCGCTCGGCGCTGGAGTGCTGCCACAAGGGCTGGGGCGAGTCGATCATCATCGGTGTGGCCGGTGCCGGTCAGGAGATCGCGACGCGGCCGTTCCAGCTGGTGACCGGGCGGGTGTGGCGCGGTTCGGCCTTCGGCGGCGTCAAGGGCCGCAGCGAGCTGCCGGGCTATGTCGAGCGCTACATGAGCGGCGAGTACCAGATCGACCAGTTCATCAACGCCGAGCTGCCGCTGGACCAGATCAACCACGCCTTCGACCTCATGCATGAGGGCAAGGTGATCCGGTCGATCATCCGCTACTGATCCTGCACCGGTGCCGGCATCGGCCGGCACCGCCACGTCTGTTTTGCAATGGAGGTGTCATTCATGGCCGTTTCCCTTCATCCATCCATCGACAACGGCATCAAGCCGGCCCGCGACGGTTTCGCCGGTGGCACGATCGAGTGCCGCTGCGCCAGCAACAAGGTCAAGGTGAAGATCGATTCCCAGACCGCGCACAATCACGCCTGCGGCTGCACCAAGTGCTGGAAGCCGCAAGGCGCGGTGTTCTCGGTGATCGCCGTGGTCGGCAAGGACAAGGTCACAGTTACCGAAAACGCCGACAAGCTCGGCATCGTCGACGAGAAGGCTGCGATCCAGCGTCACGCCTGCAAGGACTGCGGCGTGCACATGTACGGTCGCATAGAGAATACCGGACATCCGTTCTACGGCCTGGACTTCGTGCACACCGAACTCTCGGCCGACGAGGGCTGGGCAGCGCCTGGCTTCGCCGCCTTCGTCTCCTCGATCATCGAATCCGGTTACGACCCGTCCGGCATGGACGCGGTGCGTGCGCGGCTGAAGGAGATCGGCTTGGAGCCGTATGACGCCCTGTCGCCGCCGCTGATGGATGCGATCGCCACGCACGTCGCCAAGGCCAACGGGGTTCTGAAGTAAGCTTAGCGCCCGGTGCCGCATCCTGCTGATCGTCGGCGGCAGCACGACGTCGGATGCCTATTCCCCATTCGAGCTGCCAGCACTTGGATGGGCAATTCTCGTGCCGCCGACGTGGCGCAATCGAGCACGCGGGCACCAGGCAGACGGCGGATCGACGCTGGTTGCTTTGCGAACGGAAGAACCTCGCAAGTCGCGAGGTTCCCTGCTGCTCGTTCAACCGAACCGGTAGAAGCAGCATGTCCCGTCAGCGGACGTAGCTTCCGATGATCACCGGACGTCCGTGCAGACACTGGCTGTTGTGCAGAGCGATCGCGACTTGCTTGTTAAGCGCGTAGGCGGTCAGCAACGTGCTGACATGCGTCTGATATCCGCCATGCTCTTTCACCGTTATGTAGAGTCCCGGATTTGAGCATCCGGCGGGGTTCAGCATGGCGCCGGCCGTGACGACGCCAAACAAATCCGTGCTCCAGCCGGTTGTTACTTCCGTAATGACGGCATGTGGCGTTACCAACTGTGCGTTCGCATGTGCAGAGCCAAGCAGGGCCAATGCAACAGCAGCAAGAATACGTGTCATGATGAAAACTCCTGAGTGGAAGTGAATTGAATCCAGATAGCTGGATGGTTTGCTTTCGTCGCCGAGAGAGCGACTTCCGATGCGTTACAACTGATTTTCGAATCCGTTGGCGAATATCGTGTCGTCCTGCAAATTCATGCTGCTGATGATCGCTATCACTGCGGCTGTCTGCTGGGGTGTCGCATTGGGATGCGACCGCACGTGCGGCGTGATGGGATAGCAACTCGAACCACAATCGGGCGACCTCGGACTTGTCCCTGCTTTCCGATCGTTTCCGTCGGACAGGTTCGAGAACGCATTGGGACTTATCAGCAGCACGCCTGAACACATCGCGGATGCGATCGTCCAACGCGTGCCGGTTCGTCTGGTGCCGACCTGTTCGCAGTCACCATCCCTACGGGAACGGTTGTTCGACCGTCCTTGGGCCAGCAGAGACATCATTTGCTTCCACATGGCTCCTCCTTGCTACTGCTTGCCTGCCTAGTACACGAATCCCTCGTCGGGTCCGTGGACGAGGGCTGCGTCGAAGAATCTGCCTGAAGCGAAGTAAGCCTCCTGTCCGCTCGCCTGTCGCGGTGCGACCGTTCCTTCCAGTGTTTCCCAGGAAACCTCGAGGCCGCGGACTGGAGGCCGGTGGTGTATTGCATATGGATCTCCTTTGTTCCATCAGTGAACAAGATCTGTTCTCTTGTCTGTACGCAGGAAGTTGGAACTAGTTGCCACGATCTCTGGCTTGCGTGCTGAGCCAGCATTGGGCGTTCGCTTGACCTGGACCTATGCCATCGTCGATACGCGAAATGCCGCGATGGAGTGCCGTGGAATCGACTCCTGGGTTTGGCTCCAGCCAGCCTGGCGTGAGCATGTGCTGACGATCGAGCCAGAAGATCAGCCCTTACGTTCAAGGAAGAGTCGGAACTCTTTCGAAAAGGAGGCCTCGCTCGATCCAAGGCTCGGTGTGTCAAGACGACTGAGTCATTCTTGGGACAAGGAGCGCTGTCTTGAGCGATGCGCGACCGCCTCCTGTCCGCAGAACATCGCGTGGTAGTGCGTGCCTTCGACAAGGCACAGAGGGCCGCAGCACCTGATCTTTCGCGCGAACTTTCCCAGTGAGAATGTCCCGACCACCCTCATGGGGGTGAGATCTGCTAGCCCGAAATCGCCAGACTCCGAAGTCGTCAGACGTTGACTGCCAGTCGGAACAGTTGGCCTATTCGGCTATCGCGGCGGTAGTCCAGGGGAATGGCTGCCGCGGATTTTCGCCACCGCTCTCGTCGGCTCGTCTGCACCCAAGCCGGCACGGCCGTTAGCCAATCACGGCCTACTAATCGGCGGGGGTGCCAGTTCTGGCCCAACCGGCGGCGCAGCCGAGGGGGGTCGGCACCGGGCGGCGCGCAGCGCGGCCCGGATCGCCAGGCAATGTCAGTTCTTTTCCAGCTGCGCCTTCAGGGCGTCCAGGCCGGCGTTCTGGAAGGCCTGCACGGCCTTCTCGGCGGCTTCGTCGCTGAGGTGCTCGGGCGGTTCGTTGTGGGTGTCGCCGCGGAAGAAGGTCGCGGTCCACTCGACCTTGGCGCCGCCGTTGTCGCCGTCAAGCACAGCGATCCGCATGTTGTAGGAGCTGGTCGGGAAGACCTCGACATCCTCGCGCAGCAGGCGCCAGGCGATGACCTTGCGATCGCCGTCGACCACGTCCAGGTTCTCGACCAGATCGCCACCGCTGGCCAGCGTGATGGTCCGTTCCGAGCCGCGCTCGTCGCCCTTGTCGGTGGTGCTGGCCGTGACGCCCGGATGCCATTCGTGGATGCGTGAGTAACCCGACACGACTGCCCACACCGCATCCGGTGCTGCCGCGATGTCGATGGTCTGGGTGGACCGCTTGGGCGTAGGGCCATGCGCCAGTGCGGTCATTGCCGACACGCTGGCGACGGCGGTGAAACACAGGCAGGCGAGACGTTTGAAACTCATGCAGGACTCCTTTCGACAACACGTAGCGGCACGCGGATACCGGGTGCGGGGAGGATGCCAGTCTGGCGGCGCGGCCACCGACTGGCGAGACAGAAAATGAGCATGGCCAGCAGCACGGTTGCGGCCAGCCAGGGTGCCAGCGATACCTGGGCGCTGACCGGGCGTTGTCGGGCATGGCGTTCGATGGCACGTAGCACTGCCTGATCACTGTCCAGACGGACGTAGCCCAGGCCAGTGCCGGCAGCCAGCGATTGCAGGTATTCCTCGCGCAGACCGGACAGGTGCTCTTCGCCGACTGCTGCGGCCGAACCCCAGGGCGCGTTGCGCGGTTCATAGCCATCGCGTTGCTGCACTTCCGGCGGCGGCAGGCCGACCCGGTTCTCCTGGATCACTTCATCGGCGCGCCAGACGCCGGATTCGCGGCCGTCGTCGTCGAAGCGCGGAATCGGCGAGGGTTGCGGATTGCCGACGCCGACGATGACACCGGAAGGCGGCCGTTCGCGCTCGCCCAGCCCGGGCAGGCTCGCGCCCAGTGGCAACGGCGGTGCTTCATGGCCATCGCTGAAGAACACTGCGTCGGCTTCGAAAGCATCGGCCAGTTTCACTGCACCGATCAGGCCGCGCGCGATGAAGCTGTCGCCTTCCCAGGCCATGCGCCAGTCCAGTGCCGCGATGGTGCCGGTCAGCGGTGCGTAGTTGGCGCAGGTTTCCATGGGCGCCAGCAACAGGAACGGTTGGCGTTCGCTGAAGATCGCCACGCCGGCGCGCGAACCGCAGTGCAGTTCGCCGATCAGTCGCGTCGCGGCCGCCTTGCTGCGGGCCAGACGGCTGATGCCGGCATCGGCGCCGGCGTAGTCGCGCACCATCATGCTGCCGGTGATGTCGATGACCAGCAGCAGGTCGCTGGCCTGTCGGCGCACGGCCACCTGCGGATCGAACAGGCCAGCCAACGCGGCCAGCACGGCTACGATCAGGCAGCACAGACGCAGGTCGAGGCGCGCCATCATCGGCGACCGAAGTGCGGCACGAGGTGCCGGTGGTGGTCGACGCGCACGTTGGCAACGTGCCCGCGGTTTCCACTTCGGGCTTCAACAGCGCGGATGGCGCCAAGCCATGTCATGGCATGCCTCGCGGCCGGCCGGGCAGGTCGGTCCACAGCCGCTCTGGCGGCTCACCTTCGTCCTCGCCTTCGACCTGGGCCGGCCGGAAGTCACGCACCAGGCGCATGGCGATGTCGAGGTTGTACTTGAGTTGCCAGTCGTCCGGACGCAGACGCAGCGCCTGCTGATAATCGCGCTTGGCCAGATTGACCTGGGCGATGGCATCGTCGATGCGGGTCTGGTGCACGAACTCGATGCCGCGCCGCAGATGGCCATTGCCGCGGTTGTACAGGGCATCGACGGCGCGTTCGGGATCGCGACTCAGCAGCCGGGCAATCAGCGGCGCGGTTTCGTCGAAGCGTTCCAGTCGGCTCAGGTAGTGGCTGCGGGCGAACAGCAGTGGTGCTGCCGCGTCGCTGTCGACCGGGTGATCGACCGAGCGGGCCAATTCGGCGATGACGTGATTCATGGTGCGGGTCTGCCACCACTGCCAGCTGCTGACGATGGCAAGCCCCACGCCCGCGAGCAATGCCAGCCATGCGAGCGCGCGCAGCCATGAGCGTGGGCTGATGCCTGCTCGAACCTTGGTGGTGGTGCCGGTGCTTTGACGCGCGCCGTCGCGTGGCCGCTGCGTTGGAGTGCCATCGCGGTGAACGCCAGTAGTCATGGCCCCAGCCTCCCGTTGCCGCGACCGATACGCAACGCCGGCACTTCCAGCAATCGCGCGGCCAGCAGGGTCAGGCCAGCAAACAGCGCGATCAGGAAGGCGATCCAGGACAGGTCTTCGCGCGGCATTGCTTCGATGAACCGTATCGGCTTGCGCTCGGCGCGGTCGATGGCATCGATGGCCTGCGCCAGCCCGGCTGCGTCTTCCGCTTCGAACGCCTGATAGGGCACACCCAGGGTCTGGAAGAACAGATGCAGGTGCCGTTCCGGCATCAGTTGCGGCGTATCTTCGCCGGGCTTTTCGGGCTGGTCGAAGATGCCGCTGCTGCGCTCGGTGCGCAGGAACAGCCAGTACAGCCGGACCGGTTGCCGCGCGAAGGCGGCACGCAGCGATTCCTGCACGCGCCGGTCGATCACCGCCGCGCCGTCGGACACCAGCACCATGGATTGCACGTCGATGGCATCGCGGGCATCGAACAGGTCGAAGGCCATGGCCAGGCCGCGGGCGACATCGGTATGGGTCAGACCGGGCTGGTCGATGGCGTCGATGGCGGCTTCGACCGCGGCCAGGCGATCGGTCATCGGCAACACCAGCATCGGCGAGGTCGAGAACGCGACCACCCCGATGCGGTCGCTGTCGCGGCTGGCAACGAACGCTTTCAGCAGGCGCCGTGCGGTGGTCGCCTTGGATTCTTCGGTACCATCGGGCGCGCGGCCGGCGAAGGTGCTGTTCATGCTGCCGCTGCGGTCGATGATGAAGGCGATGTGCGCGCCTTCGCTGCTGCGCTCGATGCCGGCGTGCTGGCGCGCGGGCGCCGCCAGCGCCAGCACGGCGGCGATGATGGCGATGCTGGCGGCAGCGCGCAGGCCACGTTCGATCCAAATCGAAGCCGCATCGTCCGGCGCGCTGTCCAGCCACGACCACGGACGCGCCGGTACCGGCGCCAGCAGCCATGGCAGCACCGCCAGCGGCAGCGCCAGCAGCCAACCCGGATGCCCGAACAGCCAGCCGTTCATGCGCTGCGCTCGCTTGCCGCCAGATCGGCGGCCAACCGTCGCAGCGCGGGCGGATCGAACGCGGCGCGTGCGCCGGCCTCGTCGTCGGCGAAGAACAGGCGGCGCGAGGCCTGGAACCAGCGCGCGATGACGTTGCCGTGACTGGCAAAGGCCGGGTTGTCGCGCAGCCAGTCATCGAGATCGTCCGCCAGCAGCACGCGGCCGGCGTGCTGGTTGAAGGCTTCGTGCAACCGCTGGAAGTCGGTTCGCGCGGAATCACCCTTTGTCGGGCGACGCAGGTCGCGCGCGGCCTGGGCGAACGGTCGGGAAGCGCCGGGTCGGAACGGAAAGCGTCCGTACTGCCAGGCCAGCAGCGCGGCCGCGGCGAGCGCGAGTGTCGAGCCGATCAGCAGCCGCGTGCGTGCCGGTGATGTGCTCGAGAGGGCAGGGCGGCGATCATCGCGTGGCGTCAACCAGTCCTCGCCGCCATCGTTGGCGCCGACCAGTTGGACTTCGCGCAGCGGCGCCGTGGTGAACGCCCACGGCGACACGTTGGCGACGGCGACCTCATCGCCGCGGACCAGCCGCAGCTCCAGCGCTGGCAACTGCAGTTCGCGCACGGCGATCGGCGCGTAGAAGCTCTGGTAGTCCAGATCCACGTAGGTGGTGTCGTGGGCTTTCCCGGACACCTGGCGGGTGCTGACATCGCGCAACTCCAGCCAGTAGTTCTGCGGACCGGGTGCCGGCAGCGAGGCCGTCTGCAGGGTCCAGCCGGCTGCGTGGTCGATGGCGATGCGGCGCGGGATGCGGTCGCCGATCAGGTAGCCGACGCTGCGCTGCTCCTGGCTGCGCACGCCATGCACCTGCGCGCTGGCCGCTGTGCTGCCGGCGATGAGCACGATCGGCGCTACCAGCGCTATCAGCGTCACCAGCGCGGACAGGCATTGGCGGGGAAGGATGGCCACGGTTCGTCGCCTCAGCGCTCGCGCAGATGGCGGGTGAGTGCGGCGATATCGACCTCGCCCGGCAGGTCCAGGGCACGGCAGCCGTGACGCGAGAACTGTCGCGCCAGCACCTGCTCGCGCACGCGCGCCTGCTCACGCCAGCGCGCGTGCAGTGAGGGCCGCAGCCAGAGCAGGCGGCGCCGACCGGTTTCCAGATCGCGCAACGCCATCAGGCCGTAGCGTGGCAGTTGCACCTGGGTCGGCTCGCACAGGCGCACCGGCACCACGTCGTGGCCAGCAAGCGCGGTCAGCAGTTCGTCGAGTGCGCGCTCGTCGAACTCGAAATCCGACAGCAGCACCACCAGCTTGCGTCGACGGCCGAGCAGCTCGGCCGCCTCGCGGAGGCCCGATCGCTGCACGCCGCCCACCGCCAGCGCACGCAGGCGCTCGAACTGGGCGGCAATACCCTGACGACGCGCCGGCTCATACAAAGCCAGCGATTCGGCGCCGGCAGCCAGACCGAACCGGTCATGGATACCCTGGGCAGCGCGTGCGAACAGCTGAGCCACCGCCAGCGCCCGACGCAGCCGCCAGCCCTCGCCGAACGCCATCGATCCCGAGGTGTCGATCAGCACATGGATATCGGCAGCGGTGCGCTGCGCGACCTGGCGCACGTACAGCGTGCCGAACGGATCGCGCAGGCTGCTGCGCAGATCCAGTCGACCCTCCGGCGAGCGCTCGAACGGCACCAGTCGCCGGAACTCGCCCATGCGACCCTCCTCGCGACCCTTGTGCGCGCCGGCGCGCCAGCCGGAGACGCGCCAGCGCAGCGCGTATTCGAAAAGGCGCAGGTCGCCGTTGTCAGCCGGATTGGCCGTGCGAGCAGCTGCGCGTGCCTGTTCGCGATCCGCGCCGCTCGCAGCCACAGGCGTGGTGGTATCGGTGTTGCTGATCGGCAGGCTGGCGGAGGCCATGGTCGAGCCGCGACTCAGGGCGCCGCCACGCGCTGGAACGCGCCCTGCAGCAACTGCGGCACCAGTTGCTCGCGGCGCAGTTCGTAGATCGGATCGAGGAACAACCGGTGCGCCATCACCGCGGCGAACACCGCGCGGATGTCCTCGGGGACCAGCATGTCGCGGCCTTCCAGCCAGGCGCGCACGCGCGCGGCGCGGACCAGATAGCTGATGCCGCGCGGGCTGGCGCCGGCAGCGACCAGGCGTTCCATGTCGACACCGTCGACAACAATCCCGGCCTCGGCCGGCTGCCGCACCGCCTGCCACAGCGCCACCACGTAGTCCTGCAGGGCGGCGCTGGCATGCACGGTTTCCTGGATGCTGCGCGCGACCTCGCCGAGCTGGCGATGATCGATCACGCCTTCGCTCAGTTCGCCGACCAGGCGTTCGGTGTCGTGGTAGCGCGGATCAAAGGCCAGTTGCCGGCGCAGCGCCGTATCGGTGGGCATGGCCACGCCAACTTCCATCAGGAAGCGATCACGCGCAGCGGCCGGCAGCTCGAAGGTTTCCTCCTTCTCGACCTGGTTGCGGTCAGCGAACACCAGCAGGTGCGGAAATCGGTGCTCGCGCCCGAACGCGGTCAGGGTGCGCTCGGCCATCAGGCGCAGCAGCAGCGAGTGCACCTGCGGCCGGGCGCGGTTGATCTCGTTGAAGAAGAACACCGACAGGTCTTCGCCATGCGCCAGCACCGGACCGGGCTCCACGCGCGGGCGGCCGTCATCGCCGATGTAGGTGTGATAGACCAGATCACCGGGCATCAGGTCGATGGTGCCCTCGATCCGGCCGTAGCGGCCACCGATGGCGCGTGCCAGCGCCTGCAGCAGGGTGGTCTTGCCGACGCCGACATCGCCTTCCAGCAGGACGTGGCCGCGGGCGAACACGGCAATGGTCAGCAGCCGGATGACCTGCTCCTGGCCGACCACGGCCTTGCCCACTTCCTGTTCCAGCCGCAGCGCCGACTGTCGCCAGTCGGCCAGTGCGGTCAATGCATCCTGGCTCATGCCGGACTCCGTGCCGGGAAAAAACAATCGGCCGCAACGTTGCCGCGCGGCCGAGACGTGCAGGTGCAAAGGTACGCCGCCTGGCGCCGCACTGAAACACTCCTGCCAGGTGTGCCGGTGCGGCACCAGGCGGCTGACCTGGTGCCCGAAGAGGAAGGCCTGCGCGGCGGATGTCCGGTCAGGACCGGCATCCGCGCGCGATCACTCCTGACCTTCGATCTTGCGGACGTCGTACTCGAACTTGCCGGTGCGCTTGAAGTGGGCCACTCGCAGGGCGTTGCGGCGCTCCATTTCGGTGATCGAGATGGACTGCTTGTTGAGCTCATTGGGGTCGTGTTTGGGATCGAACTCGGTGCCTTCGATCTTGGCCGGGTAGCCGGGCTTGGGTTCCCAGCAATTGCCGTCTTCCTTGCAGTTGGTGCCGTCGTAGGCGAACGCGCCAGCGGCGAACAGCATCGTTGCCGCTGCCAGGGTGGCCTGCAGGCAGCGCTTGGGTTTGTGGAACGTCGTCTTCATCGATTTCACCTCTCGACATCGTTTTCCATCTGGCGGAGCCTTTTCTCGACGGGCGGCTCCTGTCACCCCTGGATTGAATCGTTCAGCGATCGCAGCTGGCACCGGCCGGCACTTCCGGCGGCTTGGCGTCATGGTTGGGTGTGTACGCCTTCTTCTCCTCGGCGGTCAGCCACTCGGCAGCGCTGACATCGCCGTGATAGATGTGCCGCACCCAGGCCATCACCAGCAGCATCTCGTCCATGGTGAGGGCCAGATACTGCGGGCCCATCGAGGCGCGCGCGCCACCGAACAGGATCGAGAAGAAGCCTTCCTCGGTCAGGCCTTCGGGATAGGTCACATAGTCGTCGGTCAGCGACGGCCCGATCTTGCCCTCGGCGTGATGACCGTGGCAGGCCGAGCAGGCGGTGAGGAACAGGCTCTCGCCTTCCTTCAGGCAGGCGGCATCGGTGTTGTAGATGTTGCGCCCGGTCTGCAGGAACTGCTTGACCGCTTCGGTATCGCGTCCTTCTTCCTGGGCTTCGTCCAGGTCGATCAGGTCGCCGGTGACCACGTTGCGCAGGGTCACCTGCGCGGACAGCAGCGGACTGGCGACCAGCAGGGTCAGCGCGACGGCAGCGAGCATCGGGCGCAGCCGGCGGCGGAGGGTTTGGGAGGTTTGCAGCACTTTCAATGGTCCTCGGTCGATCATGGGGTGTTGGCGTGTTCGGGTGATCAGCTCTGGCCGACCGGAAGTGTCGGCACCGCCTCCTGCTCCAGGATGGTGCGGATCTTCGGCATCGCCTTCTCGATGGCGACATTCAGCGCGTCGCGCAATTCAGTGTCGTCCTTGCGCACGCCCATGGTCTGGTCGTACACGAAGGGGATGGGTTCGCCGGAGCCGGTCTGGTCCGGTGGCACGAAGCTGATCTCCAGCGGCACCACCGAATCGCGCACATAACGCGCCAGTTCCGGGGCGAAGGCGATCGCGGCATCGGCCTTGCCGGTGGCCACCTGGTTCACCATCAGGCCCGGATCAACGCGGATGTACTGGTTGCGCCGTGACTTGAACTCGACCAGTTCGTAGATGTAGTTGACGTTGTCCTCGTACTTGCCGATCTTCTTGAACATCGCTTCGGGCGCGGAAGCAAAACCCATCGCGACCTGCTTCATGCCCATCAGCTCGGGGTCGCTCCAGGAGTCGATGTCCACGTTCTGCTCGGCACGGGTGACGATGGCATAGCCGGAACGGTAATAGGGGCGGGTCGTCAATACACGCGGATCATCGGGATCGAGACCGACCACGACATCGCATTCGTTCTTGTCCAGCAGGTCGCGCACCAGATAGATGGCGGCGCGGTCGGTCCAGACGAATTCGGCCTTGCGGCCCATCGCTTCGGCGACGGCCGTGGCGATCTTGTTCTCGAAGCCGCTGCCGTCCGCGTAGGAGAACGGGGCTTCGATCTTGGAGGCGCAGATGCGCAGGGGCTCGGCGGCAGCCAGTGCCGGCAGTGCGATCAGCGTGGCGCACAGGACGGTCGGGAGCAGTACGGAAACGGATTTGGCAGAAGTCTTCATTGTTTCGATCCTTGGCAGGAGAGCCGTGGCCGCCGCGCTGGCGGCCACGGGTGTTGCGGTCAATCCACTCAGTTGCTGGCGTACTCACCCTTGTTGAGGTTGTCGTACGGGCCCTTGCCGCCCAGCGAGAACACCATCACGCCGCCACCCATCTGGGTGTAGTGCTGCAGTTCCTTGAACGCGCCGACTGCGCCGAGACCGGCGGTCGGATCGCTCAGGTCCTGCACCAGGCCGATACCCGGCCAGCCGCCGACGCCGTAGAAGATGGCGACGTACTGGGTGTCGTTGTGGGTGTAGGTCATCGGATGGCCGATGGCGCCCGAGGGCAGGCTGAACTTCCACAACAGCTCGCCGGTGTTGGAGTTGCGCGCCTTGATGAAGCCATCCAGCGTGCCGTAGAACACCAGATCGCCCGCCGTGGCCAGCGTGCCACCCCAGACCGCGAAGCGCTCCATGAACTCCCACTTGTACTCGCCGGTGATGGCGTTGTACGCCTTGATCTGGCCGAGGCCTTCGTACTTCTGGCGATCACCCTTGGGGCCCGGATACATGTTCAGCGTGGCGCCCACGAAGAACTGGCCGGCACGGTAGGGCAGCATGAACGGTTCCCAGTCCATGCAGATGTGGTTGATGCCCATGAAGAACAGCTGCTTCTCCGGATCGTAGGAGTCGTGGCCCTGGTTGTGGTAACCCATGGCCGACGGGCAGATGTCGCGCGCGTTGTGGTTCATGCGCGTGGCGAACTCGGGATCGCGCACCGGCAGGCCGGTCTTGAGATCCACGTGCTTGACCCAGTTCACGGTGTCGTCGAGCTTGTCGGCCGAGACCAGGTCACCGGTCTCGCGGTCCAGCGTGTAGACGATGCCGTTGCGGTCCGGATGCGTGAGCAGCTTGCGCATCTTGCCATCCTTGTCCTTCTGCTCGGACAGCATCATCACGTTGACGCCGGCGTAGTCCCACTCGTCATGCGGGGTCTTCTGGTAGCCGAACTTGGCCTCGCCGGTGTCGACATCGCGACCCCAGATGGTCATGGTCCACTTGTTGTCGCCCGGACGCATGGTCTCGTTCCACGGCGCCGGATTTCCGCTGCCGAAGTAGATCATGTTGGTGCCGGGGTCGAACGCGTACCAGCCCCAGTTGGTGCCGCCGCCGATCTTCCAGGCGTCGCCTTCCCAGGTCTTCTGGCCCAGGCCGAAGCGGCCGTAGTGCGGGTTGTGCTCGTTGAAGTCCTGGCCGATCAGCATCTGCTCATCGGGGCCGGTGGCATAGGCACGCCACTTCTGCTCGCCGGTCTTCACGTCGTAGGCGGTGACATACCCGCGCACGCCCAGCTCGGCGCCGGAGGAGCCGACGATGACCAGATCCTTGACCACGAACGGCGCGATGGTGAGCGTGGAGCCGACCCGGATGTCGGAGTTCTCCATCTTCCAGTATTCCTCGCCGTTGTCGGCACGCATCGCCACGATGTGGCCATCGAGCAGGGTCTTGAAGATCAATGCCGGCGTATTGCCCTCACCCGGCCAGTAGGCCAGGCCGCGATTGACCACGTCGCAGCAGGCGACGGCACGGGCGGCGGCGCTCTGCCGCGGCTTGTGCTGCCAGACGATGCGGGTGGGATCGTTGAGATCCAGGGCAAAGGTGTTGTTGGGGAACGGCGAGTGGATGTACATGCGGTCGCCGACCACCAGCGGGGTGCCTTCGTGGCCGTTCAGCACACCGGTGGAGAAGGTCCACGCCGGGCGCAGGTCCTTCACGTTGCGGGTGTTGATCTGTGTTGCCTTGCTGTAGTTGTTGGCGTCGTAGTTGTTGCCGGGCATAACCCAGTTGGCTTCGCTCTTGGCCAACTCGACGAGCTTGTCGTTGGCGACGGCGGGTGTCGCCAGGAAAAGCGCTGCGGCAATGGCCGCGGTCAAGCGGATGGACTTCATCTTCTTCTCTCCTCGATGTTTCGCTGCTGTGCTGCACAACGCGACCAGCCGCCAAGGGGCCTTCCGGAGGAACCGCCCAGCGCTACGGCTGTACGGATACATGGAGCATGCCGCGGGCCAAGTCGTGACTTCGGTCACGTGGAAACGCGTTGGCGGCGTGCAGGCCATCACGCTCAAGTGTTTGCGTCACCCGACATGAAAAATGCAACGCGTGTGCGCACCATCGAGCGCGTCTTCGGGGTGTTACACGGTTGCGCCAAAACCGCGACACCGCTGCGGCAGGGTGGCAGTGCGAGGCCGGCCTGATGGTGGTGCGACAGGCTGATCGGCTGTGCGTGCCAGCGTGTCGATGCTGCGACGCGGCATCGCCGAGGAGCCAGAAACGAGGAAAGGGAAACGAGCAAGAGCGGCTCGTGGCGGCTGAGCCAGACACCCGCTCCCACGGTCGTTGCCGTTCAGCCAGGCCAGCTGGAAAGCCAGAAAAGCATTGAAGCGAGGGCGACAGAAACGGGCACGCGAACGAATGGTGGAGCGGGCGATGTGCCGCACCGCCACCTCTTGTTCCTCGCCTCTCTTTGCTCGCTTCCGCCTACTGCGGAATGCTGATCCCGTGCTTGCGCATCTTCCGGTACAGCGTGTTGCGGCTGACCCCGAGCTTGTCGGCGGTCTGGGTGATGTTCCACTGCGTCAGTTCCAGCTCGCGCACCAGCGCCGCGCGCTCGGCGGCACCCAGCGCATCGCGTGCCGGCTCGGTGTTGCCCACGGTCATCATCGAAGCCACCGACACCGGCGGCTGCGACAGGGTGATGCGGCCACCGGCGCCGTCGATCAGTTCCTGCGGCAGGTTGGACGGGCGGATCTCGCCGTCCGAACACAACGCCGCTGCCGTGCGCAGCACATTACGCAATTGGCGAACGTTCCCCGGCCAGCTGTACTCCAGCAGGTAGCGCAGGCTGTCCGGGCGGATGCGGATCGCTTCGCCGACCACGCATTCTTCCTGCAGGATCTGGTGGATCAGCTCGGACTTGTCTTCGCGGTCGCGCAGCGCCGGCAGGTACAGCGTGGTGCCGTTGAGGCGGTAGAACAGGTCTTCGCGGAATTCGCCGCTGGCCACCATCTGGCGGATGTCGCGATGGGTGGCGCTGATCAGGTGCAGGTCCACCGGAATGGCGATGTCCTCGCCCAGCGGCACCACTTCGCGGTCTTCCAGCACACGCAGCAGGCGCGTCTGCAGGGTCAGCGGCATGTCGCCGATTTCGTCCAGGAACAGCGTGCCGCCGCTGGATTGCAGGATCTTGCCGGGGCGACCTTCGCGGCGCGCGTCGGTGAACGCGCCGCGCGAGTAACCAAACAGCTCGCTTTCGATCAGCGCTTCCGGAATCGAGCCGCAGTTCACCGCCACGAACGGCTTGTCGGCCCAGTCCGAATCGCGGTGCACGCACTTGGCGAAGGCTTCCTTGCCGGTGCCGGTGGCGCCCTGCAGCAGGATCGGCACGCGCCGGCCGAACACCTGCGCGGCACAGTTGAGGTTGTGCCGGATGCGGGCGTCGGTACCCACGTAACGATGACGCTCGGCCGGCCGTTCCGTCGCGGCGATGGCATTGCCACGACGCGCGGCCACGGCGGGCTGCTCGCTGGCACGCCCTACCGCCTTCACCGGCGGCTTGATCCGCGCGAAAAGGCGGCAACCGCGGGCACTGTCGCGGATCGACCAGATCGTGCCCGGCTCGTTGCGCGCGCGCTGTTGCAGCGTGCCGTAGCTGAACTGAAACACTTCCTCCACCGAGCGGCGCAGCAGGCGCGAGCGCTCGTCGAAACCCAGCTGCTCCAGCGCGCTCTCGTTGGCGGCGACGATCAGGCCGTCGTCGTCGATGGCCAGCAGAGCCTCGTGCAGCAGGCCGACGAATTCCGGCCGGCTGTGGAAGCGCATGATGTGCGCCTTGGGGAATTCGTCGACGAAATGACAGCGCGAGATCAGCCGCGCCGACATGTTCACCATCGCCATGGTGTGGCTGTGCACGGTGCGCGCCTGGCACTGGTTGGCCGAGGACACGTCCAGCACCGCCAGCACCTGGCCGTTCGGATCGAAGATCGGCGCGCCCGAGCAGCACAGGCCGATGTTGCTGCCCAGATAGTGCTCGTCGCGGTGCACCGTCACCGAGCGGCCCTCGGCCACGCAGGTGCCGATGCCGTTGGTACCCTGGTGGCGTTCGTCCCAGATAGCGCCGTTCCACAGGCCTGCCTGGCGGAAGTCGCGCTTGAGGTTCGGCTCGGTGATGCTCAAAAGCAATGTTGCGTCCGCGTCGGCCAGCACCACCGCGCTGCCGCTGCCGGCGATCTGCTCGTGCAGGCTCTCCATCTCGGCGCGGGCCAGCGACAGCAGGTTGCCCATGCGCTGCTGGCGTTCGCGCAGCACCGTGGCTTCGACCACGGCGTTGGAGTCGGTGGCATCGGGCCCGATGCCGAAGTCGTTCAGGCAGCGCGACCACGAGCGGGCGATATAGGGCCGGACCAGGCCGGACCCTTCCGGGTGCTGAAGCTCACCCAGGACGCGCCGGGTGTGCTGGTGTAGCGATTCGAGGCTGGACATGGCAGGAAAAGCGGCGATCGGCGGACGGGAGCCGTGCCGGTGGCAGCATCGCCCCCCGGGCGTCGGGAAGCAAACCGCAGTGCAGCATTTTCGCTTGACTGAGGCGTAGTTCGAGCCGGCAGCTGATGCCGCTTCTGGTTGGTCAGCTATCGGCAGGCTATTTCCAGTGTGAGCTGGCTTGGGCGTATCGAATGTGCCGTGTATCCGGATACGGTGACCTGTCCCATGTATGTGAAGTCCGTGTGGTGCCTTGATCGATAAAAGAGGTGAATCTCATCCCCAGACTTGGAGGCATTGAGCATGCGCTGCTGGCCAAGGTGATCGTTCGGCCCCTCCCAATAGAGTGTGGTTCCATCAAGTCGGTCAACATGCTGTTCGAGGGACTCTTGCTTTTCTTCCGTCACGAAGAGTATTACCTTGTTGTCAGCGTTGGGCGTAACGACGCCACGAGCGATTGCGTGGTAGCTGGCGTAGCCCCAAAGATCAGCCAGTTTATTTTGAGGGTAAGTGCTTCCTCGAACGATTCCTGCGAACGAAATAGACATCCAATCTATTCCTTTTCGGCAATTGGGGTCTCATGCGACAGATATGATCTGCGAGCCCTGAAACAAAAAAAATGCGGTCGGATGCTGGCGCTGGGAAGATCCCAAAATGTTGTCGCGCCCGACGCCGAGGTTGACCTGGCCATCCTTAAATCTGGAATTCGTGGACGGCGGAATGTCGCACGAGGTCACGACATTGGCCTGGCTGCAATTTACAGAAGTTTTTCGCCGCCTCGCTGAGCGTGACATCGATGCGATTCTTGGCGTGAATGAGCATGGGCAGATCAATGCTTCCGATAGTTATGTGGCGTGACGCTAACGACTTTGGCGAAGATGGTCTGGTATATGGCTTGCCATCGTCTGTTCAAGTGGGAAGGTGCGTGAGTAAGTGATGTGTTCCGCCGTTCCTGGCAATGGCGATGTGGCCGAACTTAAGGTCATGGGCGCGGCCGTCGTACATGACGTAGTGCCTTTTCAACTCGCTTGATAACTTTGGTCTCGAGTCGTGCGCCACTAAGCATTTCTAGGTAAAACGTTGAAAGTTTTGTTTGTTCCGATCTGTTGATTATGACATGTCCGCAAGGGCTAAACGAAAACAGTTTGGCATCGAACAATCTATGCAGATCGGCTCGCAGCAGTAATCCGTTCGCGACCACCTCGTTTCCACCGTTCTTGCAGTGAATAATGTGAGCGGCATCCAGCACTTCAACGGTTTGATCGCCAGATAGCGCGCATTTCGCCTCGAGCGCGAGAAGTTCCGCTTTGAACTTCGATTGCCGGCGCTTTTGCCTGGTTACCAATTCACGCGACGGCTTCCTAAAAAGTTCGTCTGAAACTAGGTTCCACCTGCGCGGCCCATCGTGGGATGAGTCCTCGAGCCCTTTCCAAATAAGTTCGCCAGTCGTTGCGCCTGGCGGCAGAAAAATGGTCGATGTTCCCCACGCAATTCGATCTTCAAACAGAACCAAGTGCGGGTTCTTCTCCCTTTGGTAAGTTATCGCTAGCTCAAGCGTGCCATCTTGAAGTACACGCCATCGACTTTGCGTGTTGTACTCAATTGTTTCAGTGGGTGGCCAATACTCAGAGGTTCGGGAAATTCTTGGAGCCGCGGTATATGCAGACTTCAAATCAATAGAAATGAATTCCTTCGAACTTCCCCATTCAATGGTGATCATGAACTTCTCCTCGCACGTAGCGGATATGATCCGAGGGCTATCTCTCCAACTCGTTCTGGTGAACGATCAAAGACTAACTGACAATTGTCTTTATGCGCCATCCAAGCGAGGGCGAATGGCAGTATTAGGTGGAAGTCTGGGCGACGTGCGCTGATATGAATGTGATCGCCTATTCCCCGCGCGCGCTGCGCAGCAAGTGCTCGCGTACGGTGGCGAGGTTGCGGCGGCTGACTTCGAGGGGTTCGGCAAGGCCGGCGATGCGGACGATGTCCTGACCGTCGCTGCGCTCGAGCGCATGCACGCGGTCGGCGGCGACCAGGCAGTTGCGGTGGATGCGCAGGAAGCGCTCGCCGAATTCGCGCTCTATGGTGACCAGCGAGTCTTCGATCAGGTGTTCGCTGGCGGTGGTCTGCAGGCGCACGTATTTGTCTTCGGCACGCAGGCACAGCACATCGACGACGGCGACCAGGCGAACGCCGCCGGCGCGACGTTCCAGGAAGTGCTGGCGTGGGCCTTCGGCCATGCCGGTGGCGGCGAGGTCGGCTGGGCGAAGACGGCGCGCGCGCGTGAGCGCCTGTTGCAGCCGTTCGCGGCGTACGGGCTTGAGCAGGTAGTCGACGGCGCCAGCTTCGAAGGCGTCAATGGCGCGGTCGTCGTAGGCGGTGAGGAAGACGATGGCCGGTGGTCGCGCCAGCGTGGCCAGGTGGCGCGCGGTTTCGATGCCGTCGATGCCGGGCATGCGGATGTCGAGCAGGGCCAGGTCGATCTCGCCACCGGCGCAGCGTTCGATGGCGGCGCTGCCATTGTCGGATTCGCCCGCGACCACGATGCCGTCCAGTTCGGCGAGCAGCTGTTGCAGGCGTTCGCGCGCCAGCGGTTCGTCGTCGACGATGAGCACGCGCAGGCTCATGGAATCGGCAGCCACAGGGTGACGGTGTAGTGGCCGTCTTCAGCGCTGACCGCCAGGCGTGCGCGCGGGCCCAGCGCGTGGCGCAGGCGGTTGCGGATGTTGCCCTGGGTGCGGCCGGGACCATTCGCGGCGACCTCGCGTGCCAGCGGATTGCGCACGCGGATGGTGACGCCGCGGCCGTCGCGGCGCGCGTGCAGCGACAGCGTGCCGCCACCGGGCAGATGGCTGATCGCGTGCAGTACGGCGTTCTCGACCAGCGGCTGCACGGTCAGCGAGGGCACGCCCATGTCCAGCGGCAGGCCGTCGTCGACGCGCCAGTCCACCTGCAGGCGATCGCCCAAGCGCAGTTGTTCGATGGCCAGGTAGCGCCGTGCCAGGTCGAGATCTTCACCGAGCCGGATGCGACCGCCGTCGCGGGCCAGCGCAGCGCGCAGCAGGTCCGCCATGTCGAGCAGAGCCTCTTCGGCCTTCGCCGGTTGCTTGCCGATCAGGCCACTGACGGTGTTCAGGGTGTTGAACAGGAAGTGCGGCTGGATGCGCGCCTGCAGCGCATCGAAGCGGGCGTTGGCTTCGCGCCGGGTGGTGGTCTGGAGGCTTTCCTGCACGTACAGATAACGCATGGTGAGGGCACTGAACAGCACCATCAGCACCGTGCTGGTCAGCACGAAGCGCAGGGCACTGACCTCGCCGGTGAGCTGGATCTGCAGCGCCTGGTCCAGCCAGCGCACCACGAACGCCCCGGCCGCGGTGAGCAGCGCGACCAGCGCCAGCGCGACGATGGTGCCGGTGACCGGATCGAGCCTGCGCAGGAAACCTTTGAGCAGGCACAGCGCACTGCAGGAGAGCAGGGTCAGCCATTGCGTGTAGAGGCTGGCCATGGCGAAGGCGCCGATGTCGAAGCTGGGCGCGGTGGGCACCAGCGAGGCGGCGAGCACCACGCCTTCGGCCACCAGCATGGCCGCGAACAGGGTCGGTGCCTGACAGAAATCCGGCAGCCAGTGGTCGTTCGCGGAGCGCATGCTGGCGTCAGGTGTCCATGCGGATCAGGGTGGGCCGCGCGTCAGGAGGTCTTGGCCAGGCGCGCGCCGAGCCAGCGGCGCAGGTCGAGGATCTGCGGCATGCTGACCTGATGCTGCATCGGGTAGGTGTGCCACTGCGGCGCATGGCCCCAGCTTTCCAGCGTGCTGCGCGCATGCTCGCCCATGGCCAGCGTCACCACCGGATCCAGCGTGCCGTGCATCAGCAGCAGCGGCGTATTGGCGTTGGCCGGGCTGCGTTGTTCCTTGAGGCTGTCGGCCAGCGGCAGGTAACAGGACAAGCCGACGATGCCGGCCAGTGTTTTTCCGTGGCGCAGACCGGCGTGCAGGGCCATGACACCGCCTTGCGAGAAGCCGGCCAGGATGATGTGGTCGGAGGCGATGCCGCGCGCGTTCTCGTGGGCGATCAGCGCTTCCACTTCGGCCACCGAGGCGTCGACGCCGGCCTGGTCGGCACGCTCATCCAGGCTCAGCGCCTTGATGTCGTACCAGGCGCGCATGGGCATGCCGTTGTTTATGCTGACCGGTCGCACCGGCGCGTGCGGGAATACGAAGCGCAGCGCGGGCCAGCTGCGGTCGACCAGCTCGGGGACGATCGGCTCGAAGTCGTGGCCGTCGGCGCCCAGGCCGTGCAGCCAGAGGATGGTCCATTTGGGATCGGGACCGGTTTCGGTGATGACGCTGTCGAGCATGGTGGTTGCCTGCAAACGGGAATGGGCGTTGCCGGGTTGCGGTGATCGCATCCGGACGAACGTTCAGCATTCTGCCATGGCGGCTGGGTAGCGTCCGTGGGCGCACGCGGAGGTATCCGACGAGATGCGGTCGCCGGCCGGCGTCGGCTTTCCCTGAAGGGCACGCAAATCCCGTTCGCCCGCGCGAGTCGGCAAGGTTTCCATCGGTTCGTCCGTGGCTGAATTGATCGACACGACGCAAGTCACCGCCGTTCGACCTGGCGATCGATGAACGCGCCCCGCGCCGCTCGCGGTCTCAGGGGCGTATGCGTCCATGCGTCGTGTGGCTTTCTTCTGTCACGGGACCACCGTGTTGATCAGTCGGGATCGCCTGCAAACGGCCGTACTGCCCGTTGCATGGCGACATGGAGTTCGACCCGGTTGTGCACGCCCAGCTGGGCGTAGGCATCGCGCAGGTAGGTCCGCACGGTGGCCGGTGTCAAGCCCAGTTCGGCGGCGATCTGTTTCGCAGCCAAGCCTTCGCAGGCGAGAGTGGCCACCTGCACGAGGCGCGTCGGCATGGAGGGCGTGCCGGCAACCGACGCAAGCTCGGCGCGCAGCACGTCTGCGTCGCGCGTGACGATGATCCAGTCATCGCCGATCTTCACCCGGCCGCCCGCATCGGGTGTCCCCAGCAGCGCAGTCGGCGCGGTTTGACCGAGTGGATCCCAGCCCATGGCCTGAAGCTGCGTGGCCATCACGCTGCCGCAGAACAGTACCCGGCCATCGCGACTTGCCAAAAACATGCCTGCGAGTGCTTCCGTCGACGCCGCATGAAGCGTGTCCTGCAGGCTCCGCCGCCACAGCATGATCAATTGCTGGAACAGGAACTCGCTTAGCGTGGTGTCCTCCTCGCTGAACGGTGCGCCGTGGAGCAGGCGGTAAAGCACCACAACGAAGATCTGGTCGCCGAACGGTTCCGCACTGCAGATCGCCAGGCCATGGCCCAGTTGGTAGCGTTTCACCCATTCCCGCAGTGCCCGTGGCAGCGCATCGTCGGTGCCGGACCAGTGATGGGCTTCTCCGGGGCTTGCGAGCACCGCCGCGGCGAATCGGTCGATGCCGAAGACCGCTACGTAATCTCGAAGCACATCCCGACTCAGGCCATGGGTGCCGGCCAGATGGAAGCGCGGTGGCTGGCCGTTGTCGAGATTCCGATCCACCAAGCCCCACCAGCCGACATCACACCCCACGCTGTGGCGCAGCTGGGCCAGACAGCGCTCCAGCGCCTGTGAGCGAGGACCGTCGGATGCAGTGGCGAGCCCGTCGATCAAGGCCGATCCCAGGCGCTGCGGAAAATCAGACCTCTGCATTCGAGGACTCCCTGATGATGGAACTGTGCGGCAATCATTGCAGCATTCACGCTGGCAGGTGCCGATCTGGGACCGGTGCTGGCGTCGGTGGCTACGTGGCGGCGGAGGGTGGCGAGCGCGTGGCCCTGGGTGCGGACGGCTTCCGTGATGGCATCGCACCCGAATCGGCTTTCAGATGACCAGAACAGACAAACAAGGTGACCCTGACATGCGAAACCCCAGCAGACACACATGCTTCGCACCGGTGGCGGGCGCGGCCGGGATTCTCGGCGCAACCCTGGCCGGAACAGCTCGGTCGTTGCGGCAGAGGATCGCCATTGCCGTTATCAGTGTGGCGGCGTGCCTACTGTTCGCTGGCTGCGCGCAGCAACCGTCCTCGTCGTCGGAAGCAACCGCCACGATGGTATTCCGCAACGGTCCGGTCTACACCGTGAATGACACAAGCCCTTGGGCGAGTGCTGTTGCCATACGTGGTTCGGAGATCGTCTATGTGGGTGATGATGCCGGCGTGCAGACCCTGATCGGCCCCGGCACCGAGGTGGTCGACCTGGACGGGCGCCTGCTGATGCCCGGTTTCGTCGAGGCGCACGTGCACCCGATGGTCGGCGCGACCGTCACTCAGGGCGTGGACCTGCAGTTCAACACCCGGGAAGACGTTCTTGCGGCCTTGCGGCGGCACAAGGCCACGGCTGGCGATGTCGAGGTCGTGCGTGGATTCGGTTGGCGCTACAGCGCCTTTCCCGATGGGCCCACCAAGGCCGACCTTGATGCGATCTGGCCGGATACGCCGGTGATCCTGATTGCCGTAGATGCGCACTCGGGCTGGGTCAATTCCCGGGCGCTCGAACTGGCGGGCATCACCCGGGAGACGCCGGATCCGATGCCGGGATTTTCCTACTTCAAACGAGACGCGCAGACCGGTGAGGCCACCGGGCTGCTGGTTGAAGTGCCGGCCATGCTGGCCGTGCTCAATGCCGCTGCACCCTTCAGTGCGGAGGTCATCGCCGACGGACTGAAGGCGTGGCTGCCACAGGCGTCGGCGGCCGGCATTACCAGCATTCTGGACCCGGGTATCCAGGTGATGTCGGACGAGGACGGGTTCGGGCTGTACACCGAACTGGCCGAGGCCGGGCAGTTGCCGTTCCGGGTCGTCGGTGCGTACTACCACAACAACCCCGACGTCGACCCGATTCCCCACGTGCAGGCACTGCGGAAGCGGTTTCGCCATGCGCATGTGCGCGTGGACACACTCAAGCTGAACATGGATGGCGTCGAGTCCTCACGTACCGCTGCGATGCTTGCGCCCTATGCCGACATGCCCGACACGCGTGGCGAACCGGTGCTGACCCAGGCGCAACTGGATGACATCGTTCGGCGCGCCGACGCGGAAGGAATCGATATCCATGTTCATGCCATCGGCGACCGTGCCACCCGGATGACGCTGGATGCCATCGAACAGGCGATTGAAGCGAATCCTCCGCGCGATCGCCGACACTCGATCGGCCACCTGCAGGCCGTCGACGCGAGCGACCTGGCGCGCTTTGCGACGCTGGGTGTCATCGGGCAGTTCTCGGTCCAGTGGGCGGTGCCGGATGTCTACTGGTCGAGCGTCACCCGTCAGCGCTGGGGCGATGCCCGTGCGCGGTCCATCTATCGCTACGGCTCACTGCTGAACAGCGGCGCGCGCATTGCCTTCGGGACAGATTGGCCGGCGGCGTCGCATCACAGCACCTTCAATCCGATGCTGGCGCTGGAAGTGGCGGTGACCCGCCGAGAGCCGGGACAGGGCGCTCAGTCCCCGCTGCCACCGGCCGACGAACGCATCAGCATCGAGGAAGCCATCCGTGCCAGTACGCTGTCGGCCGCCTACCAGCTCCGGCTGGATGATCAGGTCGGGTCGATCGACGTCGGCAAGCGCGCCGACCTGATCGTGCTCGATCGCAACCTGTTGCAAACGCCCGCTGATCAGATCCACACCACCCGCGTGTTGCTGACGGTCATGGACGGCATCGTCCGGCACCGCGCGCGCTAGGGAATGATGCCTGCCGGTCGCGACGGATCGTGCGGACACGCGGGCCGGCCTGTGGCGGAAGGCTCAGTGAGGGCGCAGGTCGCCGGTTTCGGGGTTGATGCGCTGGGCGAGTTCGGTGATGGCGTCGCGTGCGAGTGGGGTCAGTTCGCTGGGGTCTTGCTGGAACTGGTGGACGATCTTGCGGCGCATGCGCGGTTCCCAGAACTTTTCCAGATGCGTGACCATGCCGAGCACCGCTTCCTCGCGCGCCGGCTGGGTTTCGAAGAAGGCGGCGATGTCGTTGGCCATCTGGGCCAGCATGCCGTGACTGCTCATGGTGTTGGATCCATCTGGATGCGCTGGGGGTGGCTGTAGACGGCGTGGCCGTCGTCGCGGGCAAAGCCGATCAGGGTGAGGTGGGCGCGTTCGGCCAGCGAGATCGCCAGCGCAGTCGGTGCGGAGATCGCGGCGAGCAGGCTGATGCCGACGCTGGCGGCCTTCATCGCCATCTCGTAGCTGGCGCGGCTGGTGACCACGGCGAAGCCAGTCGTCGGATCGATGTCGTTTCGGACCAGTGCGCCGATCAGCTTGTCCAGCGCGTTGTGGCGGCCTACATCCTCGCGCACGGCATGCACCTTGCCGGTGGCATCGGCCCAGCCGGCGGCATGGGTGGCGCCGGTGGCAGAAGCCAGTGGCTGTTGCTCGCGCAGTTCGCGCAGCGCACGACGTAGCGCGGTTTCGGTGATGGTGACACCGGCGCTGACTGGTTCAGGCCAGCGCATCGCCGCTTCCAGCATTTCGCTGCCGCAGATGCCGCAGCCGCTGCGCCCGCTCAGGCTGCGTCGACGCTGATCGACCAACGCCATGCTGGTCTCGGGGATGCGCAGTTGTACCGACACACCTTCCAGCTGCGGCTCAACCGCGGTGACCGCGGCGTCGCTGGCCTGGTTGACCAGTCCTTCGCTGATCGCGAAACCGACCGCGAAGTCTTCCAGATCGGCGGGCGTGGCCATCATCACCGCGAACGGCTGGCCGTTGCAGATCAGCGCCACCGGCACTTCCTCGGCGATGCAGTCCTGTACCAGCCGCGTGTTGCCGTCGCGGGTGCGCCGGACGGCGCGCAGGGCGCGGCCGGGCGGGTCGGTTGGGTCGAAGTCGATCAGGGCATCCACGGCGGACAGGGACTCAGCGGCTGACCTCGGCATTCTCCGGCAACAACGACTCCTGCAGGCGATGGAAGTCCTGGAAGCGCTGCTGCCATTCCGACGGCTGCGACACGCGCGTGACCTGCACCGCGGTGACTTTGTACTCGGGGCAGTTGGTGGCCCAGTCGGAGTTGTCGGTGGTGATCACGTTGGCGCCAGAGCCGGGGAAGTGGAAGGTGGTGTAGACCACGCCGGGCTGCACACGGTCGGAAACGCGCGCGCGCAACACGGTTTCACCGGCGCGGCTCTCGATGCCGACCCAGTCGTCGTGAGCGATGCCGCGTTCCTGGGCATCGTGCGGATGGATCTCCAGCCGGTCTTCGTCATGCCAGGTCGAGTTCGGCGTGCGCCGGGTCTGCGCGCCGACGTTGTACTGGCTGAGGATACGGCCGGTCGTGAGCAGCAGCGGGAAGCGCTGGGTGACCTTCTCGCGCGAGGGCACGTAGCCGGTCAGCACGAAGCGGCCCTTGCCGCGCACGAAGCCGTCGATGTGCATGATCGGCGTGCCGTCCGGCGCCGCTTCATTGCACGGCCACTGCACGCTGCCCTCGCGGTCGAGCTTGTCATAGTTGACGCCGGTGAAGGTGGGCGTGAGCCGGGCGATCTCGTCCATGATCTGGGACGGATGCGCGTAGTCCATCGGATAGCCCAGCGCATTCGACAGCAACTGGGTGACTTCCCAGTCGGCGTAGCCGTTGCGCGGTTCCATCACCTTGCGCACGCGCGAGATGCGCCGTTCGGCATTGGTGAAGGTGCCTTCCTTCTCCAGGAAGCTGCTGCCGGGCAGGAACACGTGCGCGTACTTGGCGGTTTCGTTGAGGAACAGATCCTGCACCACGACGCATTCCATCGCCGACAGTGCGGCGGTGACGTGCTGGGTGTTGGGATCGGACTGGCCGATGTCCTCACCCTCGATGTACAGGCCCTTGAACTCGCCATCCAGCGCGGCCTCGAACATGTTCGGGATGCGCAGGCCGGGCTCGCCGTGCAGCGGCACGCCCCAGGCCTGCTCGAACTCGGCACGCACCTGCGCATTGCTGACATGCCGGTAGCCGGGGAACTCGTGTGGGAACGAACCCATGTCGCAGGAACCCTGCACGTTGTTCTGACCGCGCAGCGGATTCACGCCGACGCCGGGCCGGCCGATGTTGCCGGTGGCCATGGCCAGGTTGGCGATGGCCATGACCGCGGTCGAGCCTTGCGCATGTTCGGTGACGCCCAGGCCGTAGTAGATCGCGCCGTTGCCGCCGGTGGCGTAGACGCGCGCGGCCTGGCGGACAAGGTCAGCCGGCACGCCGGTGGTGCTTTCCAGCGCCTCGGGCGAGTTTTCGGCGCTGCCGACGAAGTCGCACCATTGCGCGAAGGCTTCGGTCTCGCAGCGCTCGGCGATGAAGGCGTGATCGAGCAGGTTCTCGTTGACCAGCACATGCGCCAGTGCATTGAGCGTGGCGACATTGGTGCCCGGGCGCAGCTTGAGGTGGATGGGCGTGCCGCCGTGCGCGGTGCTGAGCAGGTCGATGCGGCGCGGATCGACCACGATCAGCTTCGCGCCCTGACGCAGGCGACGCTTGATCTGCGAGGCGAACACCGGATGGCCGTCGGTGGGATTGGCGCCGATCACCAGGATCACGTCCGACTGCTGCACCGAGACGAAGTCCTGGGTGCCGGCCGAGGTGCCGTAGGTCTGGCCCAGACCGTAGCCGGTCGGCGAATGGCACACGCGCGCGCAGGTGTCGACGTTGTTGTTGCCGAACGCGGCGCGCACCAGCTTCTGCACCAGATAGGTTTCCTCGTTGGTGCAGCGCGAGGAGGTAATGCCGCCAACCGAGAAACGGCCGTACTTGGCCTGGATGCGCTTGAACTCGCGGGCGGTGTGGGCGATGGCCTCGTCCCAGCTCACCACCCGCCAGGGATCGGTGATCTTCTCGCGGATCATCGGCGTGGTGATGCGGTCGCTGTGCGTGGCGTAGCCGATGGCGAAACGACCCTTGACGCAGGAGTGACCCTGGTTGGCGCGGCCGTCGTTGTCTGGAACCATGCGCACGATTTCCTGACCCTTCATCTCGGCCCGGAACGAACAGCCCACGCCGCAGTAGGCGCAGGTGGTGACCACGCTGTGCTCGGCCTGGCCGTGTTCGATCAGGGACTTTTCCGACAGCGTGGCCGTCGGGCAGGCCTGCACGCAGGCGCCGCAGCTCACGCATTCGGATTCCAGGAACGGCTGGCTCTGACTGGGCGAGACGCGGGAATCGAACCCGCGTCCTTCGATGGTCAGCGCGAAGGTGCCTTGCACCTCGCTGCAGGCGCGCACGCAGCGCGAGCAGACGATGCACTTGGACGGGTCGTAGGTGAAATACGGCGTGGACTCGTCCTTGGCCTTGAACAGCGGATTGGCGCTGCCGTCGGCCTGCTGCGGCTTGACGTGGTTGGCGCCGTCGTAGCCGTAGCGCACTTCGCGCAGGCCGACCACGCCGGCCATGTCCTGCAGTTCGCAATGGCCGTTGGCCGGGCAGGTCAAGCAGTCCAGCGGGTGATCGGAGATGTACAGCTCCATCACGCCGCGCCGCAGTTGCGCCAGTTTCGGCGTCTGCGTGTTGACCTTCATGCCTTCGGCCACCGGCGTGGTGCACGAGGACGGAAAGCCGCGCCGGCCTTCGATCTCGACCAGACACAACCGGCAGGAGCCGAAGGCGTCGACGGTATCGGTGGCGCACAGTTTCGGGATGCTGGTGCCGGCAATGGCGGCCGCGCGCATCACCGAGGTGCCTTCGGGCACTTCCACGCGCTGACCGTCGATCTCGATGTTGACCGTCTTCAGTGCGGTGGGTGACCCGGCTTGCGGATCGGGGGTGCCCAGGTCGGTTTCGGCAATCGAGCGCATGGCGTTCTCCTCAGTGTCCTGTCCCGCAAGAAACCACGAATGCTTCCGGCGTCTTTCGCCGCGATCCTGCGTTGTTCGTCGTCGTCATAGCGCCGCTATGCCTCCTTCTCTCGCCTTGTCTCGCAACGAAATCCATCCGGAATCTCTTCGTGTTTCTCACGGGACAGGGCACTCAGCGACCCGCAGCCGCTGTGGCGAAAAATCTTCGGGGAAGTGGTTCAGCGCGCTCAGCACCGGATACGGCGTCATGCCGCCCAGCGCGCAGAGCGAACCGTGCAGCATGGTTTCGCACAGGTCGCGCAGGACTTCTTCCTGGCGATCGCGGTCGAGTTGCGCGGCGATGCGGTCGATCACCTCGACGCCACGGGTCGAACCGATCCGGCACGGCGTGCATTTGCCGCAGGATTCGATGGCGCAGAACTCCATGGCGTAGCGTGCCTGTTCCAGCAGGTCGACGCGGTCGTCGAACACCACGATGCCGCCGTGGCCGAGCATGGCGTTGATCGCGGCGAACGACTCGTAGTCGATGACTGTGTCGAACTGCGATTCCGGCAGGTAGGCACCGAGCGGACCGCCGACCTGCACCGCACGGATCGGTCGACCGCTGGCGCTGCCACCGCCGTAGTCGTACAGCAGCTCGCGGAGGGTCAGGCCGAAAGCGCGTTCGACCAGGCCGCCGTGCTTGATGTTGCCGGCCAGTTGCAGCGGCAGCGTGCCGCGCGAGCGACCCATGCCGTAGTCGCGATAGGCGTCGGCGCCTTCGGCCAGGATGAACGGCACCGAGCCCAGGGTGATCACGTTGTTGATCACGGTCGGCTGGCCGAACAGGCCGGCGATGGCCGGCAGCGGCGGCTTGAAGCGGACCTGGCCGCGCTTGCCTTCCAGGCTTTCCAGCAAGGACGTTTCTTCGCCGCAGATGTAGGCACCGGCACCCAGGCGCACTTCCAGGTGGAAGGCACGGCCGCCGCCGGCGATGTTGTCACCCAGCCAGCCGGCGGCGATGGCGCGTTCGATGGCCTGATTGAGCGCGCGCCAGGCATGCGGGTATTCGCTGCGCAGGTAGATGTAGCCGTGCGTGGCGCCGACCGCGAGTCCGGCGATGATCATGCCTTCGATCAGGCAGAACGGGTCGCCTTCCATGAGCATGCGGTCGGAGAAGGTGCCGGAGTCGCCTTCATCGGCGTTGCAGACGATGTACTTCTGCGCGGCGGCGGTGTCGTGCACGGTCTTCCACTTGATGCCGGTCGGAAAAGCGGCGCCGCCGCGACCACGCAATCCGGAATCGGTCACGGCCTGGACGATGTCGGCTGGTCCCATCTCAAGCGCGCGTTGCAGGCCGCGCCAGCCACCGTGTGCGGCGTAGTCGTCGACATCGATGGGATCGATCACCCCGACCCGGGCGAAGCTCAATCGTTGCTGGCTGGCCAGCCAGGGGTGTTTCTGGATGTCGCCCAGGCGCAGACGGTGTTGACCACCGTGCTGCCAGCCGGCATCGAACAGCCCGGCGACATCGGCGGGCGCGACCGGGCCGTAGGCGATGCGTCCGGCCGGGGTGGCGATCTCGACCACCGGCTCCAGCCAGAGCAGGCCGTGCGAGCCGTTGCGGATCAGGCGCACATCGATGCCGCGACGTGTGGCTTCGGCGCGAATGGCCTCGGCGACGCGATCGGCGCCCACGGAAACGGCAGCGGCATCGCGCGGCACGTAGATGGTGAGCGTGCTCATAGCGCGGCTCCGGCGTCGGCGCGCATGTTCGCTATTGCGGCATCCAGCGTCTCGATATCGAGCCGGCCATGCAGTTCGCCGTCGATCATCCCGGCCGGCGCCAGCGCGCAGTTTCCCAGGCAGTACAGCGGTTCGGCGTCGATGCGGCCGTCGGCGCTGCGTTGGTCGTGGCCATCAGCCGACAGGCCCAGCCGCTGCTGCAGATGCTTTTCCAGGTGGCGTGAGCCCATGGCCTGGCAGGCTTCGGCGCGACACAGGCGGATGCTGTGCGGTGCCGGCGGGCTGCGCCGGAACTCGTGATAGAAGCTGAGCACGCCGTGGACATCGGCACGGGTGAGGCGCAGCGCCTGGGCGACTGGCGCAACGGCACCTTCGGGCACGTAGCCCAGCGCCTCCTGGATGGCATGCAGCACCGGCAGCAGCGCACCGGGCTGGTCGGCATGACGGGCCAGTGCCGCGCCGACTTCCATCTGATGCACGGCCGCCAGCAGCGGAATGACTTCGGTGACCGATTCGGTTTGCCTAGAGCGTTTGCCCATCGGTAATCGGACGGTGTCGCGCCGTCCCTCCTGCAGGTTCAGCAGCTTTCGCCGTTGCGGTTCCCGGCAGGGCTGCGGACGGAAGTCCGGAGCCACCTGCCTGCGCCTGGCTGCGAAGCTGCGGTCATGGTCGTGAATGCCGCCGACCGTCGTTCAAATATGCTTTGGTCAGCAGATGAAACCACCATTCGGCGCCGAAAACCACTCCCTGTTGACTGATTTTCGCTGGTTTTTTGCTCCGATATATGGTTATTTTGAGCCGATTTAATCGGCTCATCGGCGGCGATGCGTCGCAACAAGCGAGGGCGGGGACATGTACCGGGTACGGATCAGCACACAGTGGGAGCTCAGCGCCGATGACGGCCGCCGCCTGCATCCGCGGCTGATGGAGCTGCTGCGCGCGGTGCACGAGCGCGGTTCGCTGGCCGCGGCGGCGCGCGCCATCGACCTGTCCTATCGCTATGCCTGGGGCATGCTCCAGGAAGCCGGCAAGCTGTTCGGTCGCCCGCTGCTGCGCAGTCAGCGCGGTCGCGGCACCGGGCTGTCGGCGCTGGGCGAGCGCCTGGTCTGGGCCGACAGCCGGATCAACGCGCGGCTGTCGCCGACCCTGGACAGCCTGGCCAGCGAACTGGAAGCCGAGCTGGATCAGGTGCTGCTGGCCCATGCCGCACCGCTGCGCCTGCACGCCTCGCACGGCTTCGGCGTGGAGGCATTGCGCCGGATCATGATGGAGCAGGGCATGCCGCTGGAGCTGAAATACCGCAGCCCGGACGATGCCCTGGCGGCGCTGCGCAGCGGTGCCTGCGACCTGGCCGGGCTGCACCTGCCGATGGGCGAGCTGGAGGGCGAGCTGCTCGGCCACTACAGCGATCGGCTGGACATCGAGAACGATCGGCTGATCAATCTGGCCATGCGTCGACAGGGGCTGGTGCTGGCCGCCGGCAACCCGCAGGGCATTCGCGGGCTGTCGGACCTAGTCGACTCCGGGCTGCGCTTCATCCATCGACAGCCCGGGTCGGGCACCCGTCTGCTGCTGGAAGCCCTGCTGGCGCGTCAGGGGCTGGCCTGGGAACGCATCACCCCCTGCGATGTCGAGGAGCTGACCCATGCTGCCGTCGCGGCCTACGTCGCCAGCGGACTGGCCGATGCCGGATTCGCGCTGGAGCCGCCGGCGCGACGTTATTCGCTGGACTTCATACCGCTGGTCACCGAACGCTACTTCTTCGTCTGCCGCGCGCAGGCGCTGGCTGCGCCGGCGCTGGAGAACCTGATGGCCGTGCTCACCAGCGATCGTTTCCGGCGCGAGCTGGCCTTGTTGCCGGGTTACGACGCCAGCCTGTGTGGTCAGGTTCAGCGTGTTCACGAGGCCTTCCCCTCGCTGGCTTCGGGTCGAAAGGCGAAGGAATCCACGCCGCCTGCATGAACCGGATGCGCACAATGTCACCGGGCTGCGCGGTGATCGGGTTAGACTTCCCCCTGTTCCGGGGTCGTGCGCAGCGACTGCCGATCGCGATGCCCAGGGTGCCAGTCGACGCGGCTACACCCTTCTGTGAAGGACCACAATGCTGTTTCTCCTGCTGGCAACGCCGTTCATCGCGGCGCTGATCGTTGCTTTGGCGCATCGTGCGCCGCGGCGGCTCATCGGCTGGCTGGCGGCCCTGGCGCCGCTGGTCGGGCTGGCATTGTTGTTGCCATTCACCGGTGCCGTACTCGACGGCGAGGTGCCACGCGCGCAACTGCCTTGGGCCGAGCAGGTCGGCCTGGTGCTGGACGTGCGCCTGGACGGGCTGGCCTGGCTGTTTGCGCTGATGGTGCTGACCATCGGCGTACTGGTGGTGATGTACGCCCGCTACTACTTGAGCAGCAAGGACAGCGCGCCGCGCTTCTTCGCCTACCTGCTGCTGTTCATGGGAGCGATGCTGGGCATGGTGCTGGCCGGCAACCTGCTCATGCTGGTGGTGTTCTGGGAGCTGACCAGCATCAGCTCGTTCCTGCTGATCGGCTTCTGGTCCTATCGCGAGGACGCCCGCGAAGGCGCGCGCATGGCGCTGGCGATCACCGGCGGTGGCGGTCTGGCGCTGCTGGCCGGCGTGCTGATGATCGGCCGCGTGGTCGGCAGCTACGACCTGGACGTGGTGCTGGCCTCCGGCGACCTGATCCGCAACAGCGAGCTGTATCCGTACATCCTGACGCTGGTGCTGCTGGGTATCTTCACCAAGAGCGCGCAGTTCCCGTTCCACTTCTGGTTGCCGCATGCGATGGCGGCGCCGACGCCGGTATCGGCGTATCTGCACTCGGCGACCATGGTCAAGGCCGGTGTGTTCCTGCTGGCGCGGCTGTATCCGATCCTGGCCGGTACCGACCTGTTCTTCTACGTGGTCAGCAGTGTCGGTGCGATCACCTTGCTGGTCGGCGCCTGGCTGGCGATCTTCCAGCATGACCTGAAAGGCCTGCTGGCTTACTCGACGATCTCGCACCTGGGTCTGATCACCCTGCTGTTCGGCCTATCGACGCCATTGGCGGTGGTCGCCGGCCTGTTCCACATCGTCAACCACGCCACCTTCAAGGCCTCGCTGTTCATGGCCGCGGGCATCATCGACCACGAGACCGGCACGCGCGACATGCGACGGCTGGGCAATCTGCGACGATACATGCCGTTCACCAGTGCGCTGGCGATCATCGCGGCCCTGGCCATGGCCGGCGTGCCCTTGCTCAACGGCTTCCTGAGCAAGGAGATGTTCTTTGCCCAGGCGCTGGAGATCGAAGGCCACGCGACCATGCGCATGGTGATGACCATCGCCGCGGTGCTGGCCAGCGTGTTCGCGGTGGCCTACAGCCTGCGCTTCGTGCACGACACCTTCTTCGGCAAGGGTCCGCGCGCGCTGGAGGACGACCCGCACGAGCCACCGCGCTGGATGAAGATTCCGGTCGAGGTGCTGGTGGTGGCCTGTCTGGCGGTCGGCATCGCGCCCGGCCTGACCATCGCGCCCGGCCTGACCGCGGCCGCTTCCGGCGTACTCGGCGACGCCCTGCCGGAATTCAGCATCTCGCTGTGGCATGGCTTCAACCTGCCGCTGCTGATGAGCTTCATCGGCCTGGCCGGCGGCATCGCGCTGTACTTCGTGCTGCGCCGGCTGTTCAACATCCACGCCATCGTGCGCGAGTCGCTGGGCCGGCGAATCTTCTTCTTCAATGTCGAACGCCTGTACGTGCTGGCGAACCGGTTCACCCGCGCCATCGCCAACGGCAGCGTCCAGCGCAGCCTGATGCTGCTGGTGGTGGTGGCGATCGTGCTGGCCGCGGCGCCTTACGTCGGCAACTTCGCGCTGCCGCCGATGCCCGAGCTGACCACGCTGCCGCTGCTGGGCTGGATCGGCTGGTTCGTCATGGTGGTGGGAACCATTGCCACGCTGGCCTTGTATCGCCAGCGCTTGCGCGCGGTGATCGTGATCGGTGCCGTTGGCCTGATGGTCAGCCTGACCTTCGTCTACCTCTCGGCACCGGATCTGGCGCTGACCCAGTTGCTGGTCGAGATCGTCACCGTCTGTCTGCTGCTGCTGGCGCTGAACTATCTGCCCAAGGAATCGATTCCCGAGCGCTCGCTGCTGCGTCGCTGGCGCGACATCGCCATTGCGGTCGCCGCCGGTGCCGGCGTGGCTGGACTGGCCTATGCGGTCATGACCCGCCCGAGCCAGACCATCGCCTGGGAACTGCTGCAGCGTTCGCTGCCCGAGGCCTACGGCAGCAACGTGGTCAACGTGATCCTGGTCGACTTCCGCGGTTTCGACACCTGGGGCGAGATCGTGGTGTTCGGCATTGCCGGCCTGATCGTGCATGCGCTGCTCAAGCGCTCGCGCATGGCGCCGGAAGAAAAGGTCGAGGGTCCGCCGGTGCTGCTGCCGATGGCTGCCGACTTGAGCCAGGTGCTGTTCCCGCTGGCGCTGACCGTGTCGATCTACCTGTTCCTGCGCGGCCACAATGCGCCCGGCGGCGGTTTCATCGCCGGTCTGGTGCTGGTGGTGCCCTTGCTGCTGCAGTACATCATCCAGGGCATGAAGTCGGTGGAGCGCTGCCTGGGCTTCGACTATGTGCGTTGCATCGGCCTGGGCTGGCTGATCGCCGCGTTGACCGGTCTGATCCCGATCCTGCTGGGCTTCCCGTTCCTGACCAGCGGCCACATCGAACCGCATCTGCCGCTGCTGGGCGAGATTCCGCTGTCCAGCGCGATCGGCTTCGACATCGGTGTCTACCTGGCGGTGTTCGGCGGTGCCATGCTGATCCTGTCGACCATGGGCGGGATTCGTCCCTCGCTGACCCGGCAAACCTATCGGGCCACCATCACCCGGCCGGATCCGGCCCTGTTCCGGGGAGTGCGCCGCTGATGGAATTCGCCCTGGCCAGTGCGATCGGAGTCCTGGTGGCGGCAGGTGTCTACCTGCTGCTGCGCGCGCGCAGCTTCGACGTCATCCTCGGTCTCACGTTGCTTTCCTATGCCACCAACCTGCTGATCTTCTCGGCCGGTCGTCTGGTGCCGGGCAAGCCGCCGGTGCTGCGCCCCGGCGTCGAACCGACGCTGGCCAACTACGTCGACCCGCTGCCGCAGGCACTGGTGCTGACCGCGATCGTGATCGCCTTCGCGATGACTGCCGTGGTGGTGGTGCTGGCCATGCGTGGCCGTGCCGACAATCGCGTCGATCACGTCGATGGCAGCGAGTCCAAGGAGCGTGACCGGTGAGCCAGCATCTGCCGTTGCTGGCGATCGCCACGCCGCTGGTGTTCGCGGCGCTGCTGCTGTGGCTGGAGCGCTGTGGCATCGCCGCGCAACGGGCGGTCGCCTGGCTGGGCATGGCGATCCTGCTGGTCATCGCAGTACAACTGGTGCGCATTGCCGACGATGGGCTGATCAACGTCTATCTGGTCGGCGACTGGCCGGCGCGGCTGGGCATCAGCCTGGTGCTGGATCGGCTGTCGGCGCTGATGGTGTTGACCACCACCTTGCTGGCCATGGCTGCCTTGCTGCACGCCTGCGCCGGCTGGGATCGGCGCGCCATGCATTTCCATGCGCTGTTCCAGGTCCAGTTGATGGGCTTGAATGGCGCTTTCCTGACCGGCGACCTGTTCAACCTGTTCGTGTTCTTCGAGGTGCTGCTGGCTTCGTCCTACGGTCTGCTGCTCAGTGGCGGTCGCGGCGGTCGCGTTCGGGTCGGCTTCCACTACGTCGCCTTCAACATCAGTGCATCGACGCTGTTCCTGATTGCGCTGGGCCTGATCTACGGCCTGCTCGGCAGCCTCAACATGGCCGAACTGGCGGTGCGGGTGGGCGAACTAGGTGCCCGTGACCGTGTACTGCTGCAGGCGATCGCCGGACTGCTGATGGTGGTGTTCTGCGCCAAGGCGGCGATCCTGCCGCTGTACCTGTGGTTGCCCGGCACCTACGGTCGCGCGCCACCGGCGGTCGCGGCGCTGTTCGTGATCATGACCAAGGTCGGTCTGTACGCGATCCTGCGCACCAACACGCTGATTTTCGGCGACAGCGCCGGCGATCTGGCCGGTTTCGCCTGGCAGTGGCTGCTGCCGGGTGGCGTGGTCACCCTGATGCTGGCGGCCTTCGGCGTGCTGGCGGCGGTGCGCCTGCGCATCCTGTCCGGCTATCTGGTGCTGGCCTCGGCCGCGACCTTGTTCATCGCCTTTTCGCTTGCTACACCGGCTGCGCTCGGTGCCGGCCTGTACTACCTCGCGCACAGCTGTTTCATCGGTGGTGCCCTGTACCTGATCACCGAATTGGTACGACGGCACCGGGTCACCGACCGTATGAACGTGACCCTGCCGATGCCTGATCGCGCGCTGCCCGGCACGTTTTTCATTATCGCCGCGATCGGTGCCATCGGTCTGCCGCCGCTGTCCGGATTCATCGGCAAGTTCACCCTGCTCGCGGCGGTGCCCGAACAACACCTGGGATTGCTGTGGAGCGTGATCCTGGTATCCAGCTTCGTGATCATGGTGGCCATGGCGCGTGCCGGCGCCCGCCTGTTCTGGCAGGTCACGCCGGACGATGACGGCGCCAGCCAGCAGAACGGCAAGTCGCGTCGGGGTCGTCGCCGCGAGATCGCGGCCACCGCCTTGCTGCTGGCTTACGGCATCGCCATGACCGTGTGGGCCGGCCCGGTCCTGCGTTACACCAACGCGGCGGGTGAGCAGCTGCTGCAGTCGGGTCAGTACATCCAGGCCGCGCGCGACCAGAAGCCGCTGATCCGGGAGCCATAGACCATGCGCACACGATTCCGCCGCATCCTGCCCTCCATTCCCATGAGCATCACGGTGTTCGTGTTCGGGATGCTGCTCAGCGATCACCACAGCGCGGGTCAGGTCGCGCTGGCGCTGTTGCTGGCCCTGCTGATCCCGCAGGTGGCGCGCCATCTGGACCGCGAGTTCGCGCGCATCGGCACCTTGCGGCCGATCCCGAAACTGGTGTTCTCGGTGCTGTACGACATCGTGCGCTCGAACATCCACGTGGCCCGGCTGGTACTGGGCAAGGAATCCGCCCTCAAGCCGGGCTGGGTCTGGGTGCCGCTGGATCTCACCAACATCCACGGCATCACCGCGCTGGCCAGCGTGATCACCCTGACGCCAGGCACGGTATCGGCCGAGCTGTCGGACGACCGCCGCTACCTGCTGATCCATGCCCTGGACCTGCAGGATCCACAGGCGCTGATCGACGAGATCAAGACCCGCTACGAGGCCCCGCTCAAGGAGCTGTTTCCATGATCGAGATGGCCATCATCGCGTCCATGCATGTGGTCGGCATCGCGATGCTGCTGTCGTTGTGGCGGCTGATCCGCGGCCCTGGCGTGCCCGACCGCATCCTGGCGCTGGACACACTGAGCATCAACGCGATCGCGCTGCTGATCCTGGACGGCATGTACCTGGGTTCGGAGATCTATTTCGAGGCCGCCCTGATCATCGCCATGCTCGGCTTCGTGACCACCGTGGTGCTGTGCAAGTACGTGCTGCGCCGGGATATCGTCGAATGAACCCGGTCGTCGAACTTTTGCTGTCGGCGCTGCTGCTGGTGGCCAGCTTCTTCACGCTGGTCGGCTCGATCGGCCTGGTCAAGCTGTCGGAGTTCTTCAAGCGCCTGCACGGTCCGACCAAGGCGACCACGATGGGTGTGGGTTGCATCCTGATTGTGTCGATCTTCTATCACGCCCTGATCGGCAACAGCTTCCATCCGCGTGAATTGCTGATCAGCGTGTTCCTGTTCATCACCGCGCCGATGAGCGCACACATGATGTCCAAGGCGGCCTTGTCGCTGAAGCTGCGTCGGCGCCCGCAGTGCCCGACCGACGAGACCCCGGACCCGACCGAAGACGACACCTCCGACAACAGCCGCGAAGACGCGCTCTGACCGTTTCCCGGAAGCGATTTCCCGAGCATGGGTAGGCTGTGAACGCCAGTGTCGCTTGAGGGCGAAGCATCGTGTTTGCGAGGCTCGAACGGCAGTGCGACGACGTGTTCGAGAGCATGGGTCCGGAAGCCCAGTACGCCGTTGACTTGGTCAAGTGACCCTTGCTCTCGAGCCCGCCAGTGCAGCAGGCACTATCCCTGCTCGCGCCGGCTGCATCGGCAGTCGCTTCAATCCTCCGACTGCGCGGGGTCGTTGATCAGTGGTCGTACGATCACCTCACCAACCGAGACGGCGTTCCAGTGGGCATCTTGCCGCTGCCACCAATGGGACGCCGTCCAGTACTCGGCAGCGAAGAACTTTCGGACCTGTTGTGTGGTGTTGATCCGAGCCAAATCAGCATCCGTGAGGGTGGAGCCGGAAACCTTTCCGACAACTGGAAAGCCGTTCATGATGGTTCTGCTGGGATTGACGTCGGCACCGACTCGAGAACCGATCAGCTGGGTTCGGGCGCGACGCATCACCCGCTCCTGGCGTGGTTTGGCGACATCGTCGCCGTAGCGGCTGTAGAGCTCATCACCGATCGTCAGGGCCAGTTCGCGTTCGGCATCGGTCAGCGCTGCCCACATGGATTCGCGTTGGCCCAGAAACACCGGATAGCCACGCTCCGCCGCGAGGTCCATCCAGACGTAGGCCTGGGCCCGATCACGCGCTCCACCTCGCCCGAGCCACAGCATCTCTGCCATCGCCGCCTGGGATGCCTTGTCGGCGTAGTAGGCGCCGCGTTCGAAGCTGACTCGGGCTCGGCTGAAATCCCCTCGCGCCAGGTGGCTGGCGCCGTCGTGGCGCCCGGCTAGATCGGGATGGGCATGGCGGAAAGTGTTCACTTGCAGCAACTCCACCGGCACGTCACCGGACAATGCGTTGCCTGTTGACGATGAGAATGCCGGATCGGGAAACAACACCGTCCAGAACAGTGCTGCGGTGACTTTGGCTGGAAAAGGCGATCTCATTGGGTCTTCTCCTGTTCAACGGGGGACGGAGGTTGCCCGGATACGTTGGATCAGCGAAATCATCGGTGTGATCATTGAGGTCGCGTCGAACCGATCCGGCATCAACGAACAAATGCTGCGATCAGACAGGTGTCATGTCGCACCGTCGATCGGTAGGACGCTCCGGAGATCGAAATCGTCGCAAAAAAAAAAGAAACCCCGGCACGAGGCCGGGGTTTCCGGAAGATGCGACACCCGGCAGATGCGTTACAGCAAAGGCACCAGCAGCAAGGCCACGATGTTGGTGACCTTGATCAGCGGGTTCACGGCCGGGCCGGCGGTGTCCTTGTATGGATCGCCGACGGTATCGCCGGTCACCGCAGCCTTGTGCGCTTCGCTGCCCTTGCCGCCGTGGTGGCCTTCCTCGATGTACTTCTTGGCGTTGTCCCAGGCACCGCCGCCGGTGCACATCGAGATCGCCAGGAACAGGCCGGTGACGATGGTGCCCATCAGCAGGCCGCCGAGTGCGTCGGCACCCAGGGTCAGGCCGACGATGATCGGAATGATCAGCGGCAGCAGCGAGGGGACGATCATTTCCTTGATCGCCGACTTGGTCAGCAGATCCACAGCCTTGTCGTACTCGGGCTTGCCGGTCCCTTCCATGATGCCCTTGATGCTGCGGAACTGGCGGCGCACTTCCTCGACCACCGCGCCGGCGGCACGACCGACCGCCTGCATGGCCAGGGCGCCGAACAGGTAGGGGATCATGCCGCCGATCAGCAGGCCGATCACCACGTTCGGGTTGTCGATGGAGAAGTTCACCGCGCGCCCGGTTTCCGACAGCTTGTGCGCGTAGTCGGCGAACAGCACCAGCGCGGCCAGACCGGCCGAGCCGATGGCGTAACCCTTGGTCACCGCCTTGGTGGTGTTGCCGACCGCATCCAGCGCGTCGGTGGTGTTGCGGATTTCGCCCGGCAGGCCGCTCATCTCGGCAATGCCACCGGCGTTGTCGGTGATCGGGCCGTAGGCGTCCAGCGCGACGATCATGCCGGCCATCGACAGCATCGAGGTGGCGGCGATGGCCAGACCGTACAGGCCGGCCAGTTCGTAGCAGCCCCAGATGGCAGCGGCGACGGCGATCACCGGCGCGGCGGTCGACTTCATCGACACCGCCAGACCGGCGATGACGTTGGTACCGTGGCCGGTCTCCGAGGCCTTGGCCACCTGCCGCACCGGGCCATACTCGGTGGCGGTGTAGTACTCGGTGATCACCACCAGCGCGGCGGTCAGCACCAGGCCGATGATCGCGCAGTAGAACAGCGGCATCGCCAGAGCCACCGGGAACATCTCCCGGCTGATGAAGAAGAAGGCGATGGCGGCGAGCACACCCGACACGGCCAGGCCGCGGTACAGCGCGTTCATGATCTTGCCGCCCGGCTTGACCTTGACGAAGAAGGTGCCGATCACCGAGGCGACGATCGCGGCCGCGCCCAGCACCAGCGGGAAGATCACGCCAGCCCAGCCGTAGCCGGGACGCACCACGGTGATGCCGTCCGCGCCGATCAGTGGCAGGAACGAGATGCCGGCGATCAGCATCGAGGCGATGATGGTCACCGCGTAGGTCTCGAACAGGTCGGCCGCCATGCCGGCGCAGTCGCCGACGTTGTCGCCGACGTTGTCGGCGATCACCGCCGGATTGCGCGGATCGTCCTCGGGAATGCCGGCCTCGACCTTGCCGACCAGGTCGGCACCGACGTCGGCACCCTTGGTGAAGATGCCGCCGCCCAGTCGGGCGAAGATGGAAATCAACGAGGAACCGAAGGCCAGGCCGATCATCGGCTGCAGGGCCGCCGCGACCGAGCCGGCATCACGTGCCGCGCCGATCACGTACCAGAAGTAGCCGGCCACGCCGAGCAGGCCCAGACCGACCACCAGCAGACCAGTGACGGCGCCGCCGCGGAAGCTCACCGCCAGCGCCTCGTTCAGTCCGACCGTGGCCGCCTGGGTGGTGCGCACATTGGCCCGCACCGACACGAACATGCCGATGAAGCCGGCCAGACCGGACAGGATGGCGCCGACCGCGAAGCCGATCGCGGTCAGCCAGCCCAGTTGCGGGATGAAACCGATGACCAGGAACAGGATCACGCCGACCACGCCGATGGTGGTGTATTGCCGCCGCAGGTAGGCGCCCGCGCCCTCCTGGATGGCGCTGGCGATCTGCTGCATGCGCTCGTTGCCGGCCGGTTGCCTGAGGATCCACTGGGCCGAGAAAACGCCGTACAAGATGGCCAGGACAGCGCAACCGAGCGCCAGCCAGATGCCGTATTCGTTGAAGAATTCCATTCCTGCTCCCTGGAGAGGTTTGCGGGTGATCGGGGAAGTGATGAAGCCTTGTGATTATAGCTGTGGTCAGTGTCCGTTCATGCTGCGGTACGGCAACGCGCACGAAAAAATCGGTTGCCTGCGCCTTGCTCATCGATGCCTGGCCGAGGGGCTTGCTGGACATCGCCGGGGCCCGGTGTCGACACGATGGACCCGACCCAAGGGCACGCAGGCCCGGAGATTGGCCCTTTGTCGTCCGGTCCGGGACAATGGCGCCCCCGTTGAGCTGTCGAGGAGTCGCCTGCATGTCGCGTCAGTCGTTGAGCCGCTTCCTGATCGAAGAGCACCGCAAGAAAGGCAACATCAATGCCGACCTGCGCCTGCTGATGGAGGTGGTCGCCCGCGCCTGCAAGTCGATCTCCATCGCCATCGGCAAGGGCGAGCTGGGCAACGTGCTCGGCAGCGCCGGGTCCACCAACATCCAGGGCGAGGCGCAGAAGAAGCTGGACGTGCTGTCCAACGAGATCCTGCTGGAAGCCAACGAGTGGGGCGGTCATCTGGCGGCGCTGGCCTCGGAGGAGATGGACGATCCGCACCTGATCCCGAACCGCTATCCCAAGGGCAACTACCTGCTGGTGTTCGATCCGCTGGACGGCAGCTCCAACATCGACGTCAACGTCTCGGTGGGCACCATCTTCTCGGTGCTGCATTGCCCGGAAGGCGTCAGCGAGCCGGATGCCGACTGCTTCCTGCAGCCGGGCGCGCGTCAGGTCGCGGCCGGTTACACCGTGTACGGGCCGAGCACCATCCTGGTGCTGACCCTGGGCGACGGCGTGCACCAGTTCACCCTGGATCGCGAGACCGGCGCCTTCGCGCTGACCCAGAGCGGCCTGCGCATTCCCGAGGAGACCTCGGAGTTCGCCATCAACATGAGCAACCGCCGCCACTGGGAAGAGCCGGTGCGGCGCTATGTCGATGAATTGCTGGTCGGCAAGGAAGGTCCGCGCGGACGCGACTTCAACATGCGCTGGGTCGCCTCGATGGTTGCCGATGTGCACCGCATCCTGACCCGCGGTGGCATCTTCATGTATCCGCTGGATGCCAAGTGCAGCCAGCAGGGCGGCAAGCTGCGCCTGCTGTACGAAGCCAACCCGATGGGCTTCATCGTCGAGCAGGCCGGTGGCGCCGCCAGCACCGGCCGCGAGCGCATCCTGGATGTTCGGCCGACATCGCTGCACCAGCGGGTGCCGGTGGTGCTGGGTTCGAAGAACGAAGTCGAGCGTGTGGTGGCTTTCCACCGCGAGCACTGAGGCCCGAAGGCCAGGAACGAATGCAGGAGCAAGAGGAACGAGTGGAGAGGAAAGAGAAACGAGTGGAGAGGAAAGAGGAACGAGTAAGAGCGGTCGCCTGCGCAGGCGATCGCGCGATACGGCTCTGACTCGTTTCTCTTTCCTCGTTTCTCGTTTCTCGTTTCCAGCCGGCAACAGCCGCTATAGGCCCACCGCCTTCCGCGCCGGATCAATGCTCGTAACGCACACCCAGCAACCAGGCGCGACCGAAGCCTTCCAGTTCCAGCACGCGGTTGTCCTGACCCTGGAAGCGACGCTGACGCTCGTCGGTGATGTTGTTCAACTCGCCGAACACCTGCCAGCGCTGGCCGATGCGGTAGCTGGCGGTCAGGTCCAGACTGCTGCGGTCGTCCCAGAACACGTTGAAGTCGGCGTCGCCGACATCGAACTCCTGGATGAACTTCGAGCGGTAGTTGTAGGCCAGCCGGGTATTGAAGCCGTACTTCTCGTAGGCCAGGGCGACGTTGTAGTTGTGCCGCGAGGTGCCGGGCAGCTCGGTCTTGCCGATGTCGAAGGGCAGGTCGGCGCTGGACTTGGCGAAGGTGTAGTTGCTGTAGACGCCAAGGCCATCGAACGGTGACGGCAGGAAGTCGAAAGTCTGCTGCCAGGCCAGCTCCAGTCCGTAGATATTGCCGCTGTCGCCGTTCTCCGGGCGGGTGACGCGCAGGATTTCGGTGTCGCCGTCCGGGGTGGTGATCGGAAACTGGCTGGTGCCCAGGAAGATCGGATCCTGCAGCTGCTTGTAGAACGCGGCAGCGGAGACCAGGCCCAGCGGGCGCAGGTAGCGCTCGATCGACACGTCGAAGTTGTGCGAGTAGGTCGCCTTCAGTTCCGGATTGCCTTCGTCGATCGGATCCCAGGGATTCTCGCCGATGGTCCGGCGCGGCACGATGTGGGTGTAGTTGGGACGGCTGAGCGCGGTCGAGTAGGACGTGCGCACGATGGTGTCCGGATTCAGCTCGTAGCGCAGGTGGGCACTGGGCAGCCACTTGCCATAGTCGTTGTCGACCGCGCGCAGGAAGCTTTCCTCGGTGTCGTTGTTGAACTGCACGGCGCTGCTGTCGGTGCTGGTGCGCTCGTACCGCAGACCGGTGATCAGGCTCAGGCGCTCCCAGTGCGCGTCGAGCCGGAAATAGGCCGCGTGGATGTCTTCGCTGGCCTGGTAGTCGTTGACCAGGGAATCGGCGACCAGCAGCGTGTGATTCGGACTGTTGCGCAACGGCTCGGCATAGTTGCTGAAGATGTCGCGGCAGAAGCGGCGGCCGGTCAGGAAGTAGCCGAAGTTGTTCGACCAGCTGTCGCAAAGCATGTCCGAGTAGCCGATGCCCAGGTTGGCGAAGTCGCCGGCGTCGCCGTTGCGGCGACGATCATCGTTGCTGTCCTTGTCACGCAGGCGGCCACGGACACCGAACTTCATGTCGCCGGACAGGCCCAGCCATTCCTGCGGCCGGGTGAAGTCCAGGCGCAGCGCGGTTTCGGTTTCCTCGGCTTCCTCGAAACGCTGGTTGAGGCGGCGGAAGCCGTACCAGCTCTCGGGCAGGTTGACGCCGGTGGCCGGCGCGTCGGCGACACCCTGGATGCGCCAGACCGGGAAGTCGGGGCTGCTGTAGTCGTAGGCCAGCACCGGCCGGACGCTGGAGCGGAAGATGTACTGGTCGCGCGGGGAGACCTTGAGGTCGCCGATGCTGTGCGAGGCCTGCCAGTCGATCCGCCAGTCCTCGCCGACAAAGTGCTCGCCGCCGATATTGAAGGTGCGGATGGTCTGCTGCTGGGTACGCTCGCGCAGTTCCTTGTCGAAGGTGGCGCGGCCAGCGGTGCCCGAACGCTCGGTGGAGTCGGGCGTATGGCGCTCGTACTCGATCACCAGCGTGTCGCGGAACTCGTGGTCCTTGAAGCGCGAGCCCGAGGCGATCGCATAGAGCAGGTTGTCGCTGTCGATGCGGAAATCGAAACGACCGGTCAGGCTGCGCCGTGTGCGGGTGCCTTCGTAGTCCTTGATCTCGGTGACTTCCGGCAGGATGTTGCCGTTGTCGTCGCGGAAGAACGCGGTTTCGACATTGTCGGTGAAGCGTTCGGCCTTGCTCGCCGCCGCCGACACCAGGAGGCCGATGTTGTCCTGCTCGCCGAAGCGCGTGCCGACGGTGGCGTTGGCGCGCTGGTTGTCGCCGCTGCCGAGCTGGTAGCGGCCAGCGGCGACGGAAGCGCGCAAGGTGTCGCCATCGCGGTCGAGCGCGCTCTGGGTCTTGATGTTGATGCTGCCGGCGATTGCGTCGCCATCCATGTCCGGCGTCAGCGCCTTGGTCACTTCCAGCGCGGCGATGACATCGGAAGGAATCGTGTCCAGCTCGACTGCGCGACGGGCGGCGTTCGGTGCCGAAAGCGGCACGCCGTCGACCGAGATGCTGGTGTATTCCAGCGGTGCACCGCGCACGTTGACGTAGCGGCCTTCGCCCTGGTCGCGCTCGATGGAGACGCCGGGAATACGCTGCGTGGATTCGGCGACGTTGGCGTCCGGGAACTGGCCGAGCAGGTCGGCCGAAACCACGTTGACGTAGTTGCCGGCGCTGCGTTGCTGGTTCAGCGCCAGCGCCTGGGCATCGCGGCTGGCGCGCACCTCCACCCGGTCCAGCACCGGATCGTCGACGGTGCTGATCAGGGTGATGTCCAGGCGTTCGACGTGGCTGTCGCTGACCGTGACATCGGTTTCGTAGTGCTGATAACCCAGATAGTCCACGCTCAGCGTGTAGCTGCCGGCACGCAGGCCGGTGATCCGGAAGCTGCCGTTGCGGTCGCTGCGAAACTGGCGGTTGTCGACGGTGATGACGGCGCCATCGAGGAATACGCCACGGCCGGCTTCCTTGATCTGTCCGATCACGGCGTTGCCGGTGATGGCCAGGGCATCGGGGACATCGGCCTGGGCGTGGCTGTGTGGTGCGTGGGCGAACGCCGAAAGGGCAAGGGCGATCGCCGCGGCGATCGCGTGTCGGTTGGCTTTCATCTGATGGCTCCGAAGGTCGCGGATGGATGTCGGGAAACGCGGCCACCACGCGAACCGTCCAGCCCATCATCGACAGGCGACGATCGCCGCTGACGGCATCAACGGCAGTCGGCGAGGCCTTGCCAAAGGCAGTGCCGTCACGGCGACCGCGTCGTCAATTCGCCGTGAAGTATGGATTCGCCTTGTTGCCATTCCGTGGCATGCGCGTGACAGCCATCGACTTGAAGGCGAAACATTTCTGTCATCGACAGCGACTACAGTTCGCCGCTGTTTTCATGACGATGGCGGCTGCGATGGCGTGGTCGTGATCGTCCTGATCCGCGCTGATGCGCGGCCATCGTGTTGATGGTGATCGAAGGGCGATCACCTCGACCGCGCTGCGATGCCAGCGACCAGCGGAGATCCGTCGATGACCCGTTTGCGAGTGTTTTCCCTCTCCCCGTCGCGGCATGGTTCGGCAACGCGCTCGCCGGTACGGTCAGGCTGGGCACTGCTTGCGCTGCTTCTGATTGCGCCTGCCTTGTCGGCGCGCGAACCGGTGCGCGAGGTCGAAGCCAATACCCTGGTGCCGAGCGGCGTTGCCCGCTACGGGGCCACCGGCTTTCCCGACCGTATCGTGGCGACACCGCTGGCCGATGCCGCCGGCGGCTTCGCGGTCGCCTGGCGTACCGACACCCGCGTCGACTCGCCGCTGCTGGAGATCGCGATCGCCAACGATTCTCCCGACCAGTGGCGCGATGGCGTCGCGCCACGCCAGTTGTCGGCGCATACGCGGCCATTGACCACCGAGACCGGCGACGCCCATCACCATCAGCTGGTGGTCGATGGCCTGCAGGCCGATACGCTGTATGTCTGGCGGGTGCAGGGCGATCGCACCTGGAGTCCCTGGCGGCAGTTGCGCACGGCCGCAGCCGCGGGGACGGATCTGGAGTTCCTGTACTTCGGCGACACCCAGAACAAGAACGCCAGCCTGACCACCCGGGTCATGTTCGAAGCGGTGCGGCAGGCGCCGAACGCGAATCTCGCGCTGTTCGCCGGTGACCTGGTCAGCGGTGGCGATGGCGAGGACGATGTCGAGTGGGGCGAGTGGTTCGATGCCGTGGCGCCGCTGTCGACCATGCTGCTGGCGCCGGCCAGCGGCAACCACGAGTACTTCGAGGAGTTCGAGGACACGCCGCAGGAGCGTCGGGTACTCGGCGCGCATTGGCCGCTGACCTTCGCGCTGCCCGGCAACGGCGCCACCGGCGCCGAACGAACCACGTACTGGTTCGACTATCAGGGCATCCGCTTCGCCGTGCTGGACGGCACCTCGGCACTGGATCTGGATACGGCAGCGGCACAGGCACGCTGGCTCGATCAGGTGCTGGCCGCGAATCCCCACCGCTGGAGCGTGGTGATGGTGCACCAGCCGCTGTTCTCGCCGCGTTCGGGACGCGACAATCGCGCGCTGCGCGAGCACATCCTGCCGGTGTTGGAACGGCGCCGGGTCGATCTGGTCCTGCAAGGCCACGACCACACCTATGGTCGGCGCACCCTGGGTGACGCGGCTACCCCGATGCTGGTGGTGTCGGTGGCCGGCGCCAAGCAGTACCGCGTCTCCGACGAGGCGAGGAGGACCATGCATCCGGTCGCCGAGGACACGCAATTGTTCCAGGTGCTGCGCCTGCGCGGTGACCGATTGAGCTACGAATCGCGCACCGTCACCGGTCGCCTGTACGACGCCTTCTCGCTGATCGACGACGGCGGCAGCAAGCGGCTGGAGGAGCATGTCGCCTCGCGCATCGGCGAACGCCGCTGCGGCCGCGAAGCGACGCTGAAGGGTCGCAAGGATCGTTGCTGGGAATGACGGCAGCGGCCGACGCGCGGCGACCTTTCATGCCCTGGTCGCCGTGTTCGACCGGCGCCGCGCGAAGTCGGGCTCGCGCTCAGCCCTTCCAGGCCGGCAGCTTCTTCCGAGTCAGCTTGAGCTTGAGCTCGGCGACCACCGGCAGGCCATCGCGCCAGACGGTCTTGGCTTCGCCGGCGATCAGCGGTGCCAGGTAGCGGCGCGCCGCGGCGGTGATGCCATAGCCGTCCTTGCTGATGAAACCGGGCGGCATCATCTTTTCCTGGTTGGCGACCTTGGTCAGCGGCGCCGGCACGATGTCCCAGCGATAGGGTGCGTCGGACAGCCGGCGGATCGCCGGCATCACCGCGTTGTTGCCGGCCAGCGCGTACTCGACCGCCGCCTTGCCCACGGCCTGGGCCTGGGCCAGGTCGGTGGCCGAGGCGACATGACGCGCCGAGCGCTGCAGGTAGTCCGACACCGCCCAGTGATGCTTGTAGCCGAGCTGGTCGGTGACCAGCTTCGCCAGGGTCGGTGCGGCGCCGCCGAGCTGGGCGTGGCCGAAGGCATCGCGGCTGCCGGCTTCGGCCAGGAAGCTGCCGTCGGCGTTGCGCACGCCTTCGGAAACCACCACGGTGCACCAGCCGACTTTCTCCACCGTGGCCTTGACCTTGGCCAGGAAGCGTTGCTGATCGAAGGTGACCTCGGGCAACAGGATGATGTGCGGCGCATCGCCGGACTTGCGCGCGGCCAGACCGGCCGACGCCGCCAGCCAGCCGGCATGTCGGCCCATGGCTTCGTAGACAAAGACCTTGGTCGAGGTCTCGGCCATGGAAGCCACATCCAGGCTGGCCTCCAGCACCGACACCGCCGTGTACTTGGCGGCGGAGCCGAAACCGGGCGAGCAGTCGGTGATCGGCAGGTCGTTGTCGATGGTCTTGGGCACGGCCACGCAGGTCAGCGGATAGCCGAGCTCGGCGCCGATCTGACTGAGCTTGAGCGCGGTGTCGGCGCTGTCGCCACCACCGTTGTAGAGGAACCAGCGGATGTCGTGTGCACGGAACACCTCGATCAGCCGCTCGTAGGGCGCGCGATCCTTCTCGATCTTCGGCAGCTTGTAACGGCAGGAACCGAAGGCGCCGCCGGGCGTGTGTGCCAATGCCTTGATCTGTTTCGGATCTTCGCCGGACAGGTCGTACAGCTGTTCGCGCAGTGCGCCGAGGATGCCATTGCGGGCCGCGAACACGTTGCCGACCTGTCGCCGGTGCCTGCGCGCGCTTTCGATGACTGCGCCGGCTGTGGCATTGATGACGGCGGTCACCCCGCCGGACTGGGCGTAAAGCAGGTTGCCGAGCCCGGAGTTCCCGGGCCCATCCGTCGCGAGGGCGTCGAGACGCCGGCGTGGCGCGGCGCGCGCACTGGAGGACGGCGAAGTCGTAGCCGTCGCTACGTCGAGCCGGCTGGAGGGAGCACGCCGCGCCATGGCGTGCGTATCGGCGACCGCAGCAGGAGGGGCGTGGGAAGTCCGGGCTGAGCTCATGGATAATTGACTTGATCGCGGAGCCGGCGCTAGCTTGGCCGGGACCCTGCCTATTCTACGCGTCCCATCGGGGACGCCCACCCCGATTCAAGTCATTGGAAAACAAAACGCATGCGCATAGTCCTGTTCGGTCCGCCGGGTTCCGGCAAGGGCACCCAGGCCGCAGTCCTCAAGGACCATCTGGGCCTGCCGCACATCTCCACCGGTGACCTGCTGCGGGCGGCGGTCAAGGCCGGCAGCCCGCTGGGCCTGAAGGTCAAGGCGGTGATGGAGGCCGGGCAGCTGGTGTCCGACGACCTGATGCTGGACCTGCTGGAAGACCGCTTCTCGCAGGCCGACGCCAGCGGCGGCTTCATCCTCGACGGCTATCCGCGCAACACCGCCCAGGCGAACGCGCTGGACGCCTTGCTGACCCGCATCGGCCAGCCACTGGACATCGCCCTGCTGCTTGAAGTGCCACACGAATCCATCGTCGCGCGCCTGGCCGGCCGTGCCGCTGCCGAGGGGCGCAAGGACGATGATCCGGAAACCGTGCGCGCCCGCCTCAAGGTTTACGAGGAACAGACGGCGCCGGTGGCGCAGTTCTATCGGGATCGTGGCCTGATGATCGCGCTGGACGGATGTGGCGCGGTGGAGGATGTGCAGCAGCGCCTGCGCGATGCCATCAGCGCAGGCACCTCGGCGGTCCAGGCCTGAGCCTCGTCATTGGCGCGGCCCTGGCCGCGCTGGTCGCCCGGTGCCAGCCCGGTGATCACCACGGCGCAGTCCGAGCCGACTGCAAACCTTTGACAGGTGCCCTGCTCGAATTGTCCGGGCCGGGCCGAATACACTGCGATCTCCCTGCGGAAGTCCGCTCGTAGTCGCGCTTCCGCCGGATTCCCCTGTCGAGTGGATTTCTTCGATCATGCTGCCGCGTTTGCTGAGTGACATCGTTGCGCTGTGCCGGTTCCGGCGCAGTCCGGCCGACCTGCCGTTCAATCCGGCCATCGCCGTGGCCTTGCTGGTGATCGGCCAGGTGGTGAAGGTGGTGGTGGCCCATCAACTGGGCGAGCCGCGCCACGTGCTGCCGTCGTCGATCATTTCCGTGCTGTTCGCCATGGCCGGTACCTGGCTGGTGCTGCGCCTGGGCAATGTCACCGCGCGCTTCTGGCAGACCCTGCTGGCGTTGGCGGCGGTGAACCTGCTGTTCGATCTGCTCAGCCTGCCGCTGGCGGTGATGATCGGGCCGCTGCCGGAACTGGTGCCGGGCGAGCCGCCGCCGATTCCGTTGCTGCCGGGTATCGCCTTGATCGTCCTGACCGGTTGGCGGCTGCTGGTCGCCGGTCACATCTGGCGTCACGCGCTGGGCGTGCCGATGCCGGTCGGCGTGCTGATCGTGGTCGGCCTGTTCCTGGCCGAGCTGGTGCTGCAGGCCGGCCTGTTCGGTGTTGCCGACAGCGCCAGCGCCGGCGCCACGGCGAGTGGCGGCAGCGCGACATGAAGCTGCATATCCTGGGCATCGGCGGCACCTTCATGGCCGGCGTGGCCTTGCTCGCGCGCGAGCTGGGCGATCAGGTCGAAGGCAGCGACACCGGCCTGTATCCGCCGATGAGCGAGCAACTGGCCGAGCAGGGCATTGCCACCGCTGAAGGCTATCGGTCCGAACACATCGCGGCCGACACCGCGCTGGTGCTGGTCGGCAATGCGCTCAGTCGTGGCAACCCCGCCGTCGAGCATGTGCTCGATGCCGGACTGGACTATGGCTCCGGGGCGCAATGGCTGGGCGACCGGGTGCTGCGTGGTCGACCGGTATTGGCGGTGGCCGGCACCCATGGCAAGACCACGACATCGAGCCTGCTGGCGTGGCTGCTGCAGTGCGCCGGCCGCACGCCGGGTTTCCTGATTGGTGGCGTTCCGGAAAACTTCGGCATCTCCGCACGCCTGGGCCTGACCGACGCGCCATTCGTGGTTGAGGCCGACGAGTACGACACCGCCTTCTTCGACAAGCGCGCCAAGTTCGTGCATTACCGTCCGAACATCGCGGTGCTCAACAACCTCGAATTCGATCACGCCGACATCTACCCGGATCTGGCCGCGATCGAGCGCCAGTTCCATCACCTGGTTCGTACCGTGCCGGGCAATGGCCGGTTGATCGTCAACGACGAGGATCCGAACCTGCCACGGGTGCTGGCCATGGGCAGCTGGACACCGGTGACCAGCTTCGGCATCGATGCCGGCGATTGGCGCGCGCAATTGCTGTCGGCGGATGGTTCGGCCTTCCGCGTGCTGCGCGATGGCGTCACGCTGGGCGAGGTGCACTGGTCGTTGCTGGGCCGGCACAACGTACTCAACGCGCTGGCAGCACTGGCTGCGGCCGATGCCACCGGTGTCGACGATTTTTCCGTGCTCGCCGCGGCGCTGGCGTCATTCGCGGCACCGCGACGGCGCCTGGAAAAGCTCGCACAGATCGATGGCATCGAGGTCTACGACGATTTCGCCCATCATCCGACTGCCATCCGCACCACGCTGGAAGGCTTGCGCGCACGCAGCGGCAGCGGCCGCCTCGTGGTCGCGCTGGAACCGCGCAGCAATTCCATGCGCCTGGGCGTGCATGCCGAGCAGATCGCGCCGGCGCTGGCACAGGCTGATCGCGTGGTGTTCCTGGCCCGGCCGCAACTGCCCTGGCGCTCGCAGCAGGTGATCGATGGCCTGTCTGGGCGCGGCCGCATCGCCAGCGACGCCGACAGCCTGCTGGCGGCGCTGCACGACGAGGTGCGCGCCGGTGACACCGTGGTGTTCATGTCCAACGGTGGCTTCGACGGAGTGCAGCGACGCTTTGTCGCCGATCTGCAGCGCAGGCAGGACGCTTCGTCGTGAATGGTGCCGGGAACACCGAGCGCCTGCCGCTGTTCCCGCTGCACTCGGTCCTGTTTCCCGGCGGTACCGTGCGTCTGCGCATCTTCGAGAGGCGCTATCTGGACATGATCCGTGACTGCGCCCGTGATGGCAGCGGCTTCGGGGTCTGCCTGATCCTGGAAGGCAACGAAGCCGGCGAACCGGCCCGGCCGGCTGCCACGGGGACCTGTGCCCGCATCGTCGATTTCTCGACCCTGCCAGACGGCCTGCTCGGGATCGATGCGCTCGGCGGCCGGCGCTTTCATGTCGATGCCCTGCATGTGCGTGACAGCGGTCTGCTGATCGGCGACGTGCGCTGGCTGGCGGATGAGCAGCCGGCAGTGGTTCCGGCACAGCACGGCCTGCTGGCCAGCCTGTTGCGCGATCTGCTGGAACGCTTCGGCCAGTTGCCCGACCGGATCGAATTACTCGACGACCAGACCTGGGTCGGCTTCCGGCTGGCCGAACTGCTGCCCTTGTCCAGCCAGCAGCGACAGCAGTTGCTGGAACACGACCACGGACTGCAGCGACTGGACCTGCTGGCCGACCAGCTCGCCGAGCTCAAGGCCACGCAGGATCCGGGAGCATGAACCGCGTTTGTTGCGGTGATCCGGCGATCGCAGTCGCCACGATTCGCCGTGACTGCCAACGGATTCACGCTATTGCCGGTTGCGGTGCCTGACTCGCCCACGTAGGGTGGAAGTGGCTGCCAGGACGGTTCGCGCGATGGTGATGCGGGGTTGCCCGGCACCGCGGTCGATGGTTAGCATGCGCTGTGGTGGTCAGCGCCAAACAGGGGGCGCCGATGCGATTGATGGTGAAATTGACGGCCGGCTTGCTGGCACTGGCACTGCTGCTCCAGGGGGCATTGTGGTACGCGACGTCGCGCTGGCTGGCGCAGACTGCGCAACGGCTGGAGCCGATCGCGACCTTGCACTACGGCGGCAGTGTCGCCTGGCTGACCGGCACCACCGGTGCCCGCGATGTCAGCCTGCGACCGCATGCCACCCCTGGTCAGGAGATCACCGCCGAGCGCGTCGAGCTGCGTCTGGGCAGCCCGTTGGCGCTGGCGAATTTCATCCTCGGTCGCGGCAACGAGATGCCGGACAACGCCAGTCTGGCGATTCGCCGTATGCGCCTCTCGGCCGGTCTGGAGCAGGGACTGCGTGAACAGGCTTCGCGAATGGGCTATCTGGCACCGTTCGAGGCATTGGGTTGCAACAGCCAGGGTCGCTTCAGCGGCGCCGACTACGCCGAACTGGGCTGGCTGGATACCGGCAGCGACGTCGATGTGACGTTTGCCCAGGACGACTGGCGCGAGCGCACCGTCAGCGTCGACTACGACATGCGGCCGATGGGTCGCTTCCAGTTCGTGTTCACCCTGGACAACGGCGCCTCGCTGAGCAGTGCCAATTCCGGCCGCTTTCCGATCAAGCAGGGACGCATCCGCTTCCACGACCACGGCATGATCGCCTCGCGCAACGCCTACTGCGCCCGCAGCAACGATCTGGCCGAGGCCGCCTTCGTCGACCGGCACATGGAAGCGGTCGAGGCCGAGTTGGAAGCCTTCGGCATGTTCCTGGATGGCTCGGTGCTGGAGACCTACCGGCAGTTCGCCAGTCAGGGTGGTCAGCTGGAACTGGACATCGCACCGACCCCCAACATCGCGTTCGCCGAGTATCACCATTACGCGCCGGACGATCAGCTGCGCATGCTCAACGCGCGGCTGCGGCATGACGAGGGCACGCCGGTGCAGGTGACGGCCAACTTCTACAGCGACAACGCGACCATCGATGTGCCCACTGCCGATTCGCCGGTTCGTGTGGTGGCCAACGCCGCCGATGTCGACGCGGCGGCGCTGGAACGGTTGCCGGAACTGGTCGGGCATCGGGTCATGGTGCGCACCGGCGACGTGAGTTATGTCGGCGAGCTGCTGTCGGTGGATGACGAACGGGTCTGGATCGCCAATTCGCAGTTCGGTCCGACCCGGCGCACGCTGGTCCGGCGCGATCAGGTGACTGCGGTCCGGCTGATGAACTGACCGGTCCGGACAGCGATCCATACGGCCAGGTATGCAGCGGACGGCGACGGCGTCATAATCGCTGTCCCGACAACCAACCGGATCACTGCGCCATGACCACGCTGGCCGGCAAGACCCTGTTCATCACCGGTGCCAGCCGCGGCATCGGCAAGGCGATCGCCCTGCGCGCCGCCCGCGACGGCGCCAACATCGTGATTGCCGCCAAGTCCGAGGTCGCCAATCCCAAGCTGCCCGGCACCATCCACAGTGCCGCCGCCGAGATCGAAGCCGCCGGTGGCAAGGCCTTGGCGCTCAAGGTCGACGTGCGCGAGGAAGACAACGTCCAGGCGGCGATGGCCGAAGCGGCCGAGCATTTCGGCGGCATCGACATCCTGGTCAACAATGCCAGCGCCATCTATCTGGCGTCGCTGGCCGACACGCCGATGAAGCGCTACGACCTGATGAACCAGGTCAACGTGCGCGGCACCTTCCTGTGCACGCAGGCGGCGCTGCCGTACTTGAAGAAGTCCGACAACGCGCATGTGCTGGTGTTGTCGCCGCCACCCAGCCTGGATCCGAAATGGTTCGCGCCGCACCTGGCCTACACCCTGGCCAAGATGGGCATGAGCTTCGCCGTACTGGGCATGGCGCCCGAACTCGAGCGCGACGGCATTGCCGTGAATGCGCTGTGGCCGCGTACGGTGATCTACACCGCCGCGCTGGCGATGATTCCCGGCGTCAACGCCGACAACTGCCGCAAGCCCGAGATCATGGCCGACGCGGCGCACGCGGTGCTGATCCGGCCGGCCAGTGCCGGCACCGGCCAGTTCCTGATCGACGACGAGGTGCTGGCGCAAGCCGGCATCACCGATCTGGACGGCTACGCGGTCAAGCCGGGCCAGCCCTTGCTGCCCGATCTGTTCCTGTAACGGCGACTGCATTCGGGACTGTCGGGCGCCAGCCGGGGTCGATGACCGACCGGGCGTTCCGAACCGCGCCGGCGCATTGGCAAGTCGCCTGCGCCTGATCCGAAAACGGTGGCTGCAGCCGGGCGGCCGTCGGCGTACAGGCAGGGAATCCGGAACGACCCGTCGCCGGCACCACCATGTCGTCATGTCGTCATGCCGCCACCGCCGCGGACCGGAGCGCCGCGACCGCGTGTTCATCCTGACCGAACGCCCGCTGGCGGACGTGGCACGGCTTTTCTTCCGACCGCGTTTTTGCCGGTGAACGGGCCGCTCCTGGCCCCGGGAGCAGGTCGATGTCCATAATCCGAAGGGTTGCGTCCACGTTGCTGGCGATTGCTGGGTTGCCGTTGCCGGCGGCAGCACTGGATTTCGTGGTCACCCGGCTCGACGATCCGGCCCCGGACGGCTGCATTGCCGGCGATTGTTCGCTGCGCGAGGCCGTGATCACGGCGAACCAGTTGTCAGGACCAGACCGCATCCAGCTGCCGGCCGGGCTGTACATCCTGAGCCGTACCAGTGGTGGCAGTGGTGCGGCGGTCGGCGACCTGGACCTGCTCGACGCCGTCGAGATCAGCGGTGTCAGCGCCGACACCACGGTGATCCTCGCCAGCCAGGACAACCGGCATTTCAATGTCACTCCCGGCACGGTGGCGACCATCCGGCAGTTGCGCCTGGATGGTGGTCGCGCCCAGTTCGGCGGTGCGATTCTGGACAACGGCAGCCTGACGCTGGAAGACGCCATCCTGACCAGCAACCAGGCCACGGGCGACGGCGGCGCGCTGCGCTCGGCAGCCGGTGCGCCGACCATCGTCCGGCGCGTGCAGTTCATCGGCAACAGCACCGCTGGCGACGGCGGTGCCATCTTCAGCGGGTCCGGTGCCCATGTGTCGGATTCGCATTTCGACGGCAACAGTGCCCTGCGTGGCGGCGCCATCTATGGCTACGACCTCCGGGTCCGGAACAGCCTGCTCGAAGACAACACCGGAATCGCCGGCGGCGGCGCGATCTATGGCGCAGCTGGTTCGTCGGCTTCGTACGCCGAGATCGTCGGCAGCACGTTCGTCGGCAATCAGGCCGGCTCCAAGAGTCTGGGTGGAGCCCTGCATCTTGCGCACGGTTTCGCGGTGACCTCGTCGACGTTCTCGGCCAACTCGGCCGGTGCCGGCGGTGCCATCCACACCGGCAACGCCAACCTGGGTGAACGCCGCATCGCTGCCTCCACGTTCGCCGGCAACAGCGCGAGCGGGCCAGGAAGTGCCCTGCATTTCGCCTCGACTAACAACCTGCATCTGACGCTGGTCAACAACATTGTCGCCGGCAGCTGCTTCCGGAACGGTGCCGGCACCGGAACGTTCCAGGGGCAGGGCAACGTCGAGAGTCCGGGCAACAGTTGTGCGCTCGGCAGTGGCCAGAATCTCGTCAACGTCAGCGCGGCTGCGCTGGGTTTGGGCGGACTGGCCGACAACGGTGGGCCGACCCCCACGCGTGCGCCTGCGGCCGGCAGCGTGGCCACGGGTGCCGGCCACCAGCCGGCCTGCGAGCGACTCGACCAGCGCGGATATGTGCGCCATGACGACGACTGTGACGCCGGATCGGTCGAGGTCGGTGCGCTGGATGACGTCCTGTTCAAGAACGGTTTTCAGCGGTGATGGCGCGCGCCGATTCGCGACGTCAAGACGGGCCGCATCAGGAGCGGCGCCTTCGGCCTCGACGCCACCCACGGATCCGGATACGGACAGGAGATAGGAAACCCGGATAAACGGAAGTCCGGTCAAGTTCTACTACGCCGCCACCGAGAATCACGATCTCGCGGTGAGCGGTGGGTGGGACGCGAATTGCGGCAGGTACTCCCATGGCAGGCTGACAACGCTGGATGCGCAGAATTCGCCGGGCGTGATGAAACTCTACAACTATGGGACGGCAATGAGGTCGTCCATCGCGTCCGACGACTGACCTTTCGCGGTGGGAATTCCGCCCAAAGCGGCGGTGGTCTGGATGCGGGCGGGACGGCTTTGTCGTCGGTTCGACTGGAGGTCGAGAACAACGTGTTGATCGCCAACACCACCGCAAAATTCGGTGGTGGCCGAGGTGCGAACGCCGACGGGACGCTGCTGTTGAGGAACAACGTGTTTCTTCTCAACGAGGCAGACATCAACACCGGTGCGGCCAGGCTGAGCTGCAACGGTACCGAAGCCATCATCAGTCACAACACGGTCATCGCCAACAGCGGATCGGCATCGTCGTCACCGGACTTCAACAACGGCGGCCTGCGAATCGCGGGAACCTGCACCGTGCAGCTGGCCAACAACCTGATGTGGGACAACACCACCCATGATCTGTTGCTCGAGGGCGCCGTCAACAACCGCTATCACAACAACGTGGACAGCGTCTCGGGGACGCCGGCGACGGTTTCGGTCGGCAACCTGAGCGTCGATCCGGAATTCATGAACGGTCTTTTCAACTTCCATCCCCGGCCGCGCTCGCCGTTGTTCAATGGCGGCCACCCATCGCCGCCCGGTGGATTGCCGAGCGTCGATGACGCTGGCAAGCCGCGCGTTGCCGCGGGCGCGGTGGACGTCGGCGCCTACGAATCGGCGGTGCTGTTCTACGGCGGCTTCCAGTACGGCGGACCAGCGCGCGCTCGTCGTGACGACGTAGCGCCCGGCGTCGTCGCCGAGTCGCATCGGCGGCGAATGCCGGGCGATGTCCGCGTGGTCGGTGCTCGGTGGTCGGCTCGGGCGCCGGCTATCGGTCCGCTGCGTGGGCAATGAGCAGTGGGATCGGGATCTCACAAGCACGCGTCGCGGCAACGGATCCGGCAGCGGTTGAATCCGACCGTCGCCGCGGTGCAGCCCTGGCACGAACCGCCAACCTTCCGCGTTGTTGGCGGTGAACCTGCCCCTTCGGGCAACGGGAGACGCCGATGTCCCTGATCCACCGAGTTTCCTCCGCGCTGCTGGCGGCCTTCGGGCTGCTGGCCGCTGCCGCCGCGCCAGCGGCGACCATCAACGTGAACATCTATCAGGATGGCAGCCACCCCTCATGGTGCTCGCTGCGCGATGCGATCAAGGCCGCCAACACCAACGCCTCGGCCGGAGGCTGCGGCGCAGGTTCGGCCAGCCCCACGGTGGATCTGATCAACGTTCCGCCGGGCGTCTACCATCTGCAGGCAGGAACAGGCAGCACCTACTGGAACGAAAACGCCAACGCCACCGGCGATCTGGACATCAGCTCCAACCTCATCCTGCGCGGCACCGATGCGCGCCGCACGATCATCCTCGGGATGGATCGCGACCGTGTGATCGACATCCACAACGCCGGCACACAGGTCAGCATCGAACACCTGACCCTGGTCGGCGGCGATCTGACCCAGAACGGCAGCAGCGCCGACAAGCGCGGCGGCACGATGCGCATCCTCAGCAACGCCACCACCGGCGTGCAGTTGCAGCTGCGCAACGCCATCCTGCGTGACGGCAGGGCGGAACAGGGCGGCAACCTCTACGCCAGCGTGGGCGATCCCTCGACCGGCCTGCGGCTGCAAAACGTCAGCGTGCTAGATGGCTACGCGCTGCACTCCGGCGGTGGTCTGTACCTGGCAAGCGGCACCATCGCCGACCCGGAGCGCATCGTGCTGGAAAACACCACGATCAGCGGCAACCGCGGCGGCTCGGCCTATTTCGGCGGCGGCGCGGCGATCGATGGCCGGGTGCGGATGAACCACGTCACCGTCACAGGCAATAGCCCCAACGGCCTGTTCGTCCGCAACGACAGTTTTTTCAAGCGTCCGCGCATCTCCAACAGCGTGATCTGGGGCAACTACCACGGCAGCACGATGAGTGGCGTGGCCTGCACCAACTGGTCCGATTCCGTCGCGTTCCTTTACCACAGCGTGAACTCGTACAACAACGCGCCGGGTGAATGCGCCGCGTTCCAAAGCGTCGGCTGGGTGAACACCGATCCGAAACTTTCGCCGCGTTTCGACTTCGGCGCTGGCCTTTTCACCCATGCGCTGCTGTTCGGCAGCACGGCGATCGGCCACGGCAAACCCGGCACCAGCGGCGACGGCGACAATTGCCTTGCCACGGATGCGCGCGGTGTGGCGCGGCCGGGGCAAGGCTGCGATGCCGGCGCGTATCAAGCCCGCTACGACATGTTGGTGAACAGCGTCTTCGACCTGCCCGATGCCAACCCCGGCAACGGCACCTGCGCGGCGATCAACGGCCAGTGCACGCTGCGTGCGGCGGTGATGGAAGCCTCGGCCAACGGCGGGCGCTGGATCGTGCGGCTGCCGCCCGGCACCTATCTGCTCGATCGCGGCACCGTGGAAGGCAACGACCCGACCGGCGGCGATCTGGATGTCGCGCCCGAGGAGGGCAACCCGCCGTTGAGTCTGGCGCTGATCGGCCAGGGTGATCCGGGCGAGGTGAACATCGTCGGCAACGCCGACCGGGTGCTGGAAACGCGCACGGAGTTGAGCGATGACGAACCGTGGGAGCGGGTGCCGCTGGCGTTCGCGCTCATCAACGCCACCGTGCGCGGCGGGCGTCTGTCGAAGGATCTGTTCAGCGATAACCTCAGTGGCGGCGGCATTCGCATCGAGTCCGGCCGCAACTTGTTCTACAACGTCGTGCTGGCTGACAACGAGATTGCCAGTGGGCATACCGCTGCGCTCTACGCCAGACTGTCGCCCGAGCTCGTTCGGCAACCTGGCAGCACGGGCGCTACGTTCGTGCCGTATTCCAGCAGCCTGCACATGGAACGCTTCGCGCTGGTGGACAACCACGCCACCGGCGGCGGCAGCGGCGCCGCCACCATCGGCATCTACACGCCGAACTCGGCCTTCCGCAACGAACCCTCGATCCTGCGCAACGGCACCATCGCGGGCAATACCTTCGCCGATGGCACCGCGCTTTCGGTTTCCGGTCAGGACATGAACCTCTCGTACCTGACCATCGCCGACAACCACGCCTTGTCCACATCCGCGGCGCTAGCCGCCGGTCTGCAGATCGGAGCATCGGCGGGTGGCGCACCGGCCAGCGTGGTGCAGACCAGCGTGATTGCAGGCAACACCGCCGCAGGCCAGCCGTGGGATTGCCGGTTCGATCCGGCAGTGCTGGCGCTGGGCTATCTGGCCGTCGGCAACGATCACGAATGCGACATCGCCGGCGACCCCACTGGCAACCAGATCAACGTCAACCCACAACTCGCGCCGCTGTCCTTCATCGACACCGGCATGGCTGCGATGCTGCCGCAGGCCACCAGCCCGCTGCGCGACGCGATTCCGTCGAACCACTGCCTGGATGCGCAGGGCCGCTTCAACCCGCACGATGCGGTCGGTGATGCCCGCCCGCAAACCGGCGGCTGCAGCATCGGTGCGATCGAGCAACTGTCCGCCCCCAAACCGGCCGATCAGATCTTCGCCGACGGCTTCGAGTCATCGCCATAGCGCCGAGCGCGCGTTGATCGCATCTCGCCGCGACTGATCGTCGATATGGGTCAAGCGTGCTCGTTGGCGAGTACGCGATCCGATCCGTGGCATGCGGCCGCGATCCGGCCGGGCCCGCCGCCAGCCGTCGGTGGCGGCTAAAGCGGGTGTCGCGCCCCGTGCGTGGCCGAGGAACGATTGACGGAAGAGCGCCCGGGCAGAAGCACGATGGCGTGCGGCGATCGGGCACCGAATCGAGCGGTCTCCGCGGGCATGCCGGATTTTCTTCAGCGCCGGGAGCGCGCGGCTTTCGAGCGCGGATGGTCGGCACCGAGCAGCTCGGTGAGTGCCTCGATCTCACGCTCGCGCCAGACGGTGGTATCCGCGTGGCCGAGCAGTGCCGCTGCCTCGGCGCGCAGGGTCAGTACTTCGGCGTGTGCGTTGTTCGGCTCCGGATGGCGCTCGACCAGCTCCTGCAGCGACTGATCCAGCGCTGTCAGCGCGTCGTCCTGGCCGGTGCGCAAGCGCGCCATCGCCAAGGCGGCGGCGGTGAGGAAGTAATCCGGTTCCTCGCGATTGCTCAGGCTGGCGAAATGGTGTTCGGCATCGGTCAGCACGGCGAGTGCGTCGGCATTGCGGCCCTGGGCCAGGCGGATCAGGCCCAGCTGCATCTCGATCGAGCCGATCCGCGCGGACTTGGCGGCGGCGTAGATGACCTGACTGCGTTCGGCCAACGCGCTGGCTTCATCCAGTCGCTGCGTGTAGCGATAAAGCCGCGCGAGCGTAGAGCGGATGCTGCCGACGATGGTGTGCTCGGCATGAAGGCTGCGTTCGGCGATCTCCAGTGCCTGCAGGCAGGCCGCTTCGGCTTCGGCATAACGTCCCAATCCGATCAGGGCGCTCGCGCGTCCCAGCAGCAGCCATGCCTGTCGGGATTCGGGTGCCTGGGGGTCCAGTGCCATCAGGCGACTGGCTTCGGCATAGGCTCGTTCGGCATCGGCATAGCGGTCGCGACGGGTCGCCGTCGCGCCCAGATTGTTCCAGTCCATCGCCAGATGCGGGTCGTCCGGGCCGAGCAACGCCTGCTGCTCGGCGAGGATGCGTTCGTACAGCGTCTGAGCCGCGACCAGATCGCCGCGGTACAGAAGGTTCCTGCCAAGTTCGGCCATGGTCGAGATGCGGCTCTGCACCAGGTCCTCGCGTGGTCCGATCCGCTCGTACAGGGCCAGCGCTTCCTCGATGAATGCGTGCGCCTGGTCGAGTTGTCCTGCGACGGTGTGGTGCTGGGCCCGAATGTTCAACGCATCGGCCAGCGCAGGCCAGGCGTCCTCGCCGAGCGTGCGCAGTTCCGCGATGCCGGTCTCCAATCGCGACCGGCCCTCGTCCGGCGCGCCGAGCACGATCAGGCTGTTGCCGATGGCGACCTGCAGTTCGGCGCGGGTGTCGGGCGCGTCTTCCAGAGCGTCGACGTGCTTGGCGGCATCGCGGATCAGGTCCAGGGCAGTGGTCTGCGCGCCATCGCGTGAGTGCACCGGGTTGGCGTCCCTGATCAGCGAGACCACGAAATCGCGGGTCTTCTCCGCGCGCTGCGCCTGCGCCTGCGCGCGCGCGCGCTGGTGGTTCGCCTCGGCCGCCTGTTCCCGGGCAACACGCGCCTGCCACAGCGCAGTACCGAAGCCGGTGACCAGTGCCGCCAGTGCCAGCATCGTGGCGGCGACGCCGAGGCGGTGCCGGAGCATGAACTTGCGCAGCCGATAGGCCGACGAATCCGGCTGGGCACTGATCGGGCGGCCATCGAGGAAGGCAGACAGATCGGCGCCCAGCGCAGCCGCCGAACCGTAGCGTCGCTCCGGCTCCGGGCGCAGGGCGGTCATCACGATCCGGTCCAGGTCGCCGGCGATGCCACGCGCCAGCCGTGCCGGATCGCTGGCACGGCTGCCCCAGGTGTGCTTCAGCGAGGGATCGTCCTGACGCCGCAAGAGCTGGCTGGGTCTGACCAGACTGTCGTACTCGGTGCTGTCGATGCTGCCGGTGAGCGTGTTGCGGGCGCGCCGGAACGGTTGCTGCCCGGTCAGCAGTTCGTAGAGGATCACGCCCAGTGCATGCACGTCGGTGGCGGTGCTGATCGGATCGCCGTTGATCTGCTCCGGCGCGGCATAGGCCGGGGACAGCACCCGCAGACCGGTCCGCGTTTCGTGCGACTCGGCGGCGTCGCCGAGCAGTTTGGCGATGCCGAAATCGAGCAGGTGCGGTTCGCCCTGCGCATCGACCAGGATGTTGGATGGCTTGAGGTCGCGGTGAACCACCAGGCGGCGCTGGGCATAGGCGACCGCGTCGCAGACCTTGCGCAGCAGCGTGATGCGGTCGCGCAGCGGCAGATCCTGGCTGCGTGCCCAGTCGGTGATCGGCGTGCCTTCGACCTGCTCCATGACGAAGTAGGGGCGATCGTCTTCGGCGACGCCGCCATCGAGTAGTCGGGCGATGTTGGGGTGGTTGAGGCTGGCCAGGATCTGCCGCTCCTGCAGGAAGCGCTGCAGGATTTCGTCGCTGTCCATGCCGCGCTTGAGTCGCTTCAGCGCAGCGCGCTGCTGGAAACCGCCGTCGCAGCGTTCGGCCAGGAACACCTCGCCCATGCCGCCACGGCCGATCCGCTCCAGGATGCGCCAGTGGCCGATCTGCTCGGGCACCGCCCCGCGCCTGGTGTGATCGTCGGCGCGGGCTTTCAGCGCGCTGTAGGGCAGTTCGCCCAGGCCGTGTTCCAGCAGTCCCTGCCCACCCTCGGCGGCGAGCAGTGCGGTCAGGGTGGACGCCAGATCGGGATCATCGGCGGCGATCTGCGTCAGGCGCCGCGCCCGCGCCGCTTCATCCAGATCCAGAAGTTCGTCGAGCGCGGCCGACTGTCGTCGCCAGCGTTCGGCCTCATCCGGGCTGTTCATGGGCCAGGTCGTGGTACAGGAATGCCTTGGCCTTGCGCCAGTCGCGCTTGAGCGAGCGCTCGGAGCGCTCCAGCACCTCGGCCATCTCAGCAAAACCCAGGCCGCCGAAGAAGTGCAGTTCGACCAGCCGCGCCAGCGCGTCGTCGATCCGCTCCAGCCGCTGCAGGGCCGCTTCCAGGTTCAGCAGGTCGTCGTCCTGACCGGCGGCGACCGAAGCCAATGCCGACTCCTGCACCAGTTCCAGCGGAATCTCGGCGACACCGTCGTTTCGCTTGGCCGCGCTGCGTCGGCGCACATGGTCGACCACGATCTGGCGCATGGCGCGCGAGGCCAGCGCGAAGAAATGCCGTCGGTCGTTCATGCCCAGCCCGCCACCGACCATGCGCAGGTACACCTCGTGCACCAGCGATTCGGCGTGGGCGATGTCGGAGCCGCTGCGCAGCAGATGATGCTGGGCCATGCGCTGCAGATCGCCGTACAGCGTCCGGAACAACCGGGCCTCGGCGTCCTTGTCGCCCGAACGGGCGGCGGCAATCAACAGGGTCGTGTCCACTGGTTTCCTTCCCGACACAGCATCGTTTCATGCACGGCGGCGAGCGGCAAGCGTCGGCGCTGCACGCCGCAGCGGGCGCCCGCCGCGCGGCCGGCGCTCGGCCGGCGTCACCGGGCCGTCACCGGATCGCGTGTCGTTTCATCGGCGAACCGCGACCGACCAGGCGGCCACGCGCCGATCAGGGAAACGGCTGGCAGTCCGGTTTCCGCACGCGCGTCAGGCGTGCCCGGTCCAGCTCAAGCTGCAGCGACGGCGGCGAAAGCGCTCCGGGCGGCATCCAGGGTCGCGGCGATCACCGCCTCGCTGTGCGCACTGGACACGAACCCGGCCTCGAACGCCGACGGCGCCAGGAACACGCCGGCATCGAGCATGGCGTGGAAGAAGCGGTTGAACGCGCCGACATCGGCGGCAGTGGCCTGGGCGTAGGTTTCGACCTGTTCGCCGGAGAAGAACAGACCGAACATGGCGCCCACGCGCGTGGTCGAGAACGGCACCCCGGCACCGTCGGCACAGGCCTGGAGGCCGTCGCAGAGCAGCCGCGTGCGGCGTGCCAGTTCGTCGTGGAAGCCGGGTTCCTGGATCAGGGTGAGCATGGCCAGGCCCGCAGCCATGGCGACCGGATTGCCGCTGAGCGTTCCGGCCTGGTAGATCGGGCCGGCCGGAGCGATCTGTTCCATGAGATCGCGACGTCCGCCGTAGGCGCCGACCGGCATGCCACCGCCGATGATCTTGCCGAAGGTGGTCAGGTCCGGTGTGACGCCGTAATGCGCCTGGGCGCCGCCGAGCGCCACCCGGAAACCGGTCATCACCTCGTCGAAGATCAGCAGCGCGCCGTGCTTCGTGCACAGCCCGCGCAGATGCTGCAGATAGCCCTCACGTGGCGGAATGCAGTTCATGTTGCCGGCCACCGGCTCGACGATCAGGCCGGCGATGTCGCCGCCGATCTCGTCGAACAGGGCCGTGGCAGCGTCGAAATCGTTGTACGGCAGGGTCAGGGTCAGATCGGCCAGCGCAGTCGGCACGCCCGGCGAGGTCGGTGTGCCGAAGGTCAGCGCGCCGGAGCCGGCCTTGACCAGGAAGGCATCGCCGTGGCCGTGGTAGCAGCCCTCGAACTTGACGATGCGGCTGCGGCCGGTGGCGCCGCGCGCCAGCCGGATCGCCGACATCGTGGCCTCGGTGCCTGAATTGACCATGCGCACCACCTCCACCGAGGGAATCAGCGCGGTGATGGTTTCGGCCATGATCACCTCGGCCTGGCAGGGCGTGCCGAAACTCAGGCCATCCTGGATCGCGCGCGCCACGGCTTCGCGCACTGCCGGATGATTGTGGCCGACGATCATCGGGCCCCAGGAGCCGACATAGTCGATATAGCGCTTGCCGTCGACGTCCCACAGATACGGCCCCTCCGATCGCGCGGTGAAGAACGGATCGCCGCCCACCGACTTGAAGGCGCGTACCGGCGAGTTCACGCCACCGGGTATGTGTTGGCGGGCACGGGCGAAGAGGTCGGCGTTGCGGGACATGGCGATGAACCTTTGGGCATTCACGGACGGGGGCTGGCGTCGAACAGGGCGGCGTAGCGTCGGGCAGCGTCGTGCGCCTGTTCCGGCGTGCCGGCGAGGCCGCCGATCACGGCCAGCAGATCGGCGCCGGCGGCGATCAATCGGCCGCCATTGTCGGGAGTGATGCCGCCGATCGCCACCAGCGGCTTGCCCAGATGCCGGGCGCCGGCCAGCAGGCCGATGTCGGCGACGCGTGCCTGCGGCTTGTTTTCGGAGGCATGGAACGCACCGAAAGCGAGGTAGTCGGCACCGGCCGCGGCCAGTTGCTCGGCGCGCCGGGCATCGTTGTAGCAGGACACGCCGACGAAACCCGTTGCCGGCAGGCGCGAACGCGCCACGGCGAGCGCGGCATCGTCCTCGCCCAGATGCACGCCGTCGGCCGCGCAGGCCAGCGCCAATTCGACATCGTCGTTGACGATGAATCGCGCGTCCAGGTTTCGGCACAGCCGCGAAAGCGCTTCGGCCTGGCCCTCGCGGCGGGATTGATCGGCGCTCTTGTCGCGGTATTGCAGCCAGACCGCGCCGCCGCTGATCACCGCCTCCGCCCAGGCGCACAGCGCGGGCGTGTCAGCGGTTTCGCGGCTGATCGCGTACAGGCCGCGGTGGGATCGCGGGGGCATGTTCGGGCTTGTTTCCATTGTTCAGGCGAGTTCTGCGTAACCTCAGTCGGAAAGCCGGGCGCATCCTATTTGCCGGGAAATGTCGGCACGGGCCGCGTGTTTGACGCGTTCGGTGCTTGGTCGTCCGGGCCGGATCACCCGGCTGCGGCGTTGTTCACCGGCCGTCATGCTGCGAAACTGTGGGCTGTTTTCCGCAGACTATGATCGCCGGATGTCCGACAGCACCACAACCGATGCCGCGCAGCCATTCCGCACCTGGATGTGCGTGGTTTGCGGCTTCATCTACAACGAGGCCGATGGCCTGCCGGAAGAGGGCATCGCTGCGGGCACCCGCTGGGCCGACATCCCCGAGTTCTGGACCTGTCCGGATTGCGGCGTCGGCAAGGCCGACTTCGAGATGATCGAGCTGAGCTGACGCAGGCTGTCTGTGAACGGCCCGCGGCTCAGTTGACGCGCGAGCGCAGCGCCTCGCGCTGGGCATCGACCAGCATCTGGTGCGCCAGGGCCGCGTCCTCGGCATCCGGTGCCATCGCCAGATACTGGCGCAGGTCCTCGACGGCGCCCTTGCCGTAACCGATCGCGCGGTAGAGCTCGGCGCGCTCCTTGTACTCCGCGGCCAGATCCGGATCCACGGTCAGCAACCGGTCGGCGCAGCGCAGCGCCCGCTCCAGATCGCCCTGCTCGGTGTAGACCGAGCGCAGGTTGCGCAGCATCCGGGTCAGGATGGCGCGGTGGCTGGCCGGGTCGAGCAACTGCAACAGCTGCTGGTCACCCAGTTCGCCGCCCTCGACATGCGGCTGTGCGCGCTGACGCAGTTCATCCACGTCCAGCGAGCGCCCGCCCTGATACGGATCCAGCACCATCAGGCCGCCCTGCACCGGCATGCGCACCAGGAAATGGCCGGGAAAGGCAATGCCTTCCATGCCCATGCCCAGGCGGCTGGCCAGCTCGATCTGCAGCAGTCCCAGCGAGATCGGGATGCCCAGCCGGCGCTCGAACACCTCGTTGATGTAGCTGTTGCGCGGGTCGTAATAGTCCTCGTCGTTGCCGCTCAGTCCCTGCTCCTCGTAGAGGAAGCGGTTCAGGGCCTGCAGCGCGCCGATCGGGGACTTGGCGCGCTCGATGCTCGGCGCGATGGCACGGCGCCAGCCCTCACAGAGCTGGTCGTAGTAGTCCGGATCCAGGTCCGGGTACTCGTCGCGGGCGATCAGCAGGGCGGCACGCAGCAACGAGATTTCCTCGTCCTGGCTGGCTCCCAGCAGATGCCATTCGGTGGTGTCCATTGACGGCTAGTTTGCACCTTGTCGTCGGACATTCAAGTGCGTACGCCGTGATGTCGCAGATGCGTCGCGGTGATGAGGGTGAATGGTGGCTGTCGGTTTCAGCCGCTTCGCGTCAGGGGGTGTGGAAGGTGTTGACCTTCCTGAAAACCGTCCTATAATGCGCGGCTCCCCTGACGAGGTCAGGTGCTGGCGAGAGGCTGGCGGGGAAGGCGCCCTTGGTGGATTGCCGGTTCCGGGAAAGGTTCTTTGACAGTGTGCGCAGGTGACTTGTGCGGGCGCCTGTGTCGGGTGGAGATTTCATTCGATACAGAGTGTCCCGAACTTGAGTCACGTCAGTGACACCTAAACAGTAATGTTGAGGGAGTTCAGGGCAACTCTTGCAAGAACTGCCCCTTCGGGGGCACCAAGCTCA
>JAMHVM010000126.1:0-1824 GCA_035911475.1 Lysobacterales bacterium
AGGCGCGTGGCGGGCCGCAAACCGGAGTTGGCATCAGCCAATGAGGATTTGCGGCACGACGCAGCAACGACGGCCGGGCGAGATCCGCGCTGCTTATCCTTCGATCACCGCCATGACGTCTTCCTCGCGCATGACCAGCAGTTCCTGGCCATCGACCTTCACTTCGGTGCCGCTGTACTTGCCGAACAGCACCTTGTCGCCAACCTTCACGTCCAGCGCGCGCTTCTCGCCGCTTTCCAGGATCTTGCCGTTGCCGACCGCCAGGACCTCACCCTTGATGGGCTTCTCGGTGGCGCTGTCGGGGATGACGATGCCGCCAGCCGACTTGGTCTCGGCTTCGAGGCGCTTGATGATGATGCGGTCATGCAAAGGACGAATCTTCATGGGCTGTACCTTCCAACAAGTGGTTGATTTCAGTTGAATGTCGGCGCTTTTGTTAGCACTCGACGCCAGTGAGTGCCAATTCTACCGGCGAGACGCCGGGTCGCCAAGAGCACCGCTGCGCCGCTTGATAGGGTCGGGCACGTGGCTTTCAAGGGCTGATCGCTGCGAATGCCGGTGACTACCACCACGGCACCGACGGCTGCGCCACCCGGGCCTGCCGCCGCCCATGCCATGCTTGCCGGCATGACCGATGCCGTGATGATCCTGTGCACCTGTCCCGACGACACCATCGCCGGCAAGCTGGCGCGAACGCTGGTCGACGAACGCCTGGCGGCCTGCGTACAGCGGCTGCCGATCACTGCGTCGACCTACCGCTGGCAGGGTGACGTGGTCGAGGAAGCCGAGGTGCTGCTGCTGATCAAGACCGTGGCCGACCGATTCGAGGCCTTGTCGGCGCGGCTGCGCGAACTGCATCCGTACGAATTGCCGGAAATCATCGCCGTGCCGGTCGCTGCCGGACTGCCCGGCTATCTGGATTGGCTGGTCGAGGAAACCCGCGGCTGATTCCGTTGTCCATGTCCGGCAACGACCTCCGGGCCGCCAGCGATCCACCGACCACCACCGTGCCTCGTGCGCGGAAACGGCCGGTTCGCCTGACCGCGTCCACCCACCGATAATGGCTGCCATGAACCGACTTTTCTTCCTGCTGGGCCTGCTCCTGGCCGCCGCAGCGCCATTGCACGCCGCCGTCGACGAAGACGACCTGCTGCCGATCGAGGAGGCCTTCGCCGTCCAGGCCAGCGTTGGCGACGACGGTCAGCTGCGGCTGGACTGGCGCATCGCCGATGGCTATTACCTGTATCGCCATCGGCTGGGGCTGGCGACCGGCACCGAAGGCGTCAGCGCCGGCGAGATGGTGCTTCCCGCCGGCACCGCCTACACCGACGAGTTCTTCGGCGATGTCGAAACCTATCGTCAGCAACTGTTCGCGACCGCGCCGCTGAGCTGGTCGCCGGGTCTGACCAGCGCCGAGTTCGACGTGCGCTTCCAGGGCTGTGCCGATGTCGGTGTGTGCTATCCGCCGCACCGCTATCAGGTCAGCGTGAATCTGCCGGCCGGCGCAGGCGCGACCCTGCCGGCAGCGAATGGCGCGAACGGCAACGGCAGCAACCCGCTGATCGCAGGCACGACACCGGGAGGCCTGGCCCTGCCCGGCGCTGCCGGCGGCGACAACCCGCTCGCGCAACTGCTGGGCGGCGGCAACGAACCGGCACCGATGCAGGACGACATTCCGGCGCAGCGCGAACCGCCGTTGCCGGAAGAACAGGCCTTCGTGTTCGAGACCATCGCCTTGTCGCCGACCGAGTTGCTGGCGCGCTTCACCATGCCGCGCAACTACTACCTGTATCGCGACAACACCCGCTTCTCGATCCAGCCGCC
>JAMHVM010000127.1:0-1021 GCA_035911475.1 Lysobacterales bacterium
CATCGACGGCACCACGACCACGGTGTCGATCACCGTCACCGGCACCAACGACGGCCCGACGGCAGTCGCCGACCTGGCTGCCACCAACGAAGACCAGCCGGTCACCTTCGCCGTCCTCGGCAACGACACCGACCCGGACGGCGACACGCTCAGCGTCACCAGCGCCAGCGTCGATCCGCTCAAAGGCACGGTCGTCGTCAACGCCAATGGCACCCTCACCTTCACCCCCGCGCCTGACGTCAATGGCCTGGTGGAAGTGACCTACACCATCACGGATGGCAAGGGCGGCACCTCCACCGCGATTGCCACGATCAACGTCACCCCGACCGCCGACACCGCCGTGCTCGGCAGCGGCAGCGGTGCAGTCAAGGAAGACACCCCGGCCCAGACCTCCGCCTCCGGCACCCTCAGCATCGTCGACCCGGACGCCGGCGAAGCCGCCTTCCAGCCGCTGACCAATTCAGCCGGCGCGTACGGCACGCTCAGCCTCGCCGCCGACGGCGCCTGGACTTACACCCTCGACAACAGCAAGCCCGAAGTCCAGGCCCTGAAGGAAGGCGAGACCCGCCCTGAAACCTTCACCGTCACCAGCGTCGACGGCACCACGACCACGGTGTCGATCACCGTCACCGGCACCAACGACGGCCCGACGGCAGTCGCCGACGCCGCCACCGGCGTCGAAGACCAGCCCGTCACCTTCGCCGTCCTCGGCAACGACACCGACCCGGATGGCGACACGCTCAGCGTCACCAGCGCGACCGTCGATCCGCTCAAGGGCACCGTCGTCGTCAACGCCAACGGCACCCTCACCTTCACCCCCGCGCCTGACGTCAATGGCCCGGTCGAAGTGACCTACACCATCAGCGACGGCAAGGGCGGCACGTCAACGGCGATCGCCACGATCAACGTCACTCCGACCGCCGACACCGCCGTGCTCGGCAGCGGCAGCGGCACCGTCAAGGAAGACACTCCCGCTCAGACCACCGCCTCCGGCACCCTCAGCATCGTCGACCCGGACGCC
>JAMHVM010000128.1:0-47655 GCA_035911475.1 Lysobacterales bacterium
GCGGAATTCGACAATTCCGCCGTGCTGCAGGAACTGGTGGCGCTGCGCCAGGAAGAAGCCACGCTGCTGGGCCTGCCCAGTTACGCGCACCTGTCGCTGGTGCCGAAGATGGCCCAGTCGCCCGAGGAAGTGATGGGCTTTCTGCGCGACCTGGCGCGGCGCGCACGCCCACACGCCGAACGTGAATTGAGCGAACTGCGTGAATGTGCGCGCAGCCAGTTGGCGCTGGACGACCTGCAGGCCTGGGACCGGCCGTATGTGGCCGAGAAGCTGAAGCAGTCGCGTTTTTCCTTCAGCAGCACCGAAGTCAAACAGTACTTCACGCTGCCGCATGTGCTGCAGGGCCTGTTCAGGCTGGTGGAGACGCTGTTCGGCGTGGCCATACGCGCAGACGATGCGCCGCTGTGGCACCGCGACGCACGTTTCTATCGGGTGTGGCGCGGCAGCCAGCCCATTGCCGGCTTCTACCTGGACCTGCTGGCCCGGCCGGGCAAAGGTTCAGGCGCGTGGATGGACGACGCACGCCAGCGCTGGCAGCGCCCGGACGGCGCGCTGCAGCTGCCGCTGGCGCACCTGGTGTGCAACTTCGCGCCCGGCGTGGGCGACAAGCCCAGCCTGCTGACCCACGACGATCTGATCACGCTGTTCCACGAATTTGGCCATGGCCTGCACCACATGCTGACGCAGGTGGACGAACTGGCTGTGGCCGGCATCGCGGGTGTGGAATGGGATGCCTGTGAACTGCCGAGCCAGTTCATGGAGAACTTCTGCTGGGAATGGTCGCGCCTGCAGGCCATGACCGCGCAGGTCGACAGCGGCGAGCCGCTGCCGCGTGACCTGTACCAGCGCATGCTCGCGGCAAAGAACTTCCAGAGCGGCATGTTCACTGTGCGGCAGCTGGAGTTCGCGCTGTTCGACATGGCGCTGCACGACGATTTCGATCCGGCCGACGACTCGGTGCAGGCGTTGCTGGACCGCGTGCGCGCCGAAGTGGCCGTGAATGTCCCACCGGCATTCAACCGCTTCCAGCACCAGTTCAGCCACATCTTTGCCGGCGGCTACGCCGCTGGTTATTACAGCTACAAGTGGGCCGAAGTGCTGAGCGCCGATGCCTATGCCGCGTTCGAGGAAGCGCCGGACGATTGGGCGCAGACCGGCGCGCGCTTTCGCAACGAGATCCTGTCGCGCGGCGGCAGTCGGTCGGCCGCGGAGAATTTCCGCGCGTTCCGTGGCCGTGATCCGCAGATCGAAGCCCTGTTGCGCCATGCCGGCATGGCCGATGCGGTAAGCGGCACGAGCGCCTGATCATCCGGTTGCGGTGGCACTTCGCCACCGCAACGCGGCCAGTCGCCGGCCACTCGGTTCGCCTTGTCTAGGCGGCAGGGTTCGCTGCCGCCGCGGCAATGTTCCGCGCCACTGATCGCGACTGGCCACCCTTTCCGACGCCGCGCGCTCCGCACGACAGCGGCAATACCCTGCTGGCGCGCATCGGCGTCGCCCCTGCTGACCTACAATCGCCACCGGGGAGATACGGAACAGTCCATGCCGATCAAACCGGAAGATCTGGTCACCGGAGGCGCGCTGCAGAGCGCAGTCGCCGCGTCGGTGGTGCGCGAGCGCGATGCCGGCGACGAACTCGCGCCCGGCGCCTTGGTTGGGGTGTTCCGCATACAACGTGAGATCGCCCGGGGCGGCATGGCCATCGTCTACCTGGCCGAACGCGCTGACGACGAGTATCGGCAACAGGTGGCACTGAAGTGGGTCAGCAAGGTGCACGATGACGGCGTGGCCTCGGCGCTGTTCCTGCGCGAGCGCCAGGCGCTGGCCGACCTGCGTCATCCCGGCATCGCCCGTCTGCTCGACGGCGGTCGCAGTGCCGAAGGCCGGCCCTGGTTCGCCATGGAGTACATCGACGGTGAACATCTGGACCGCCACTGCCGCCGCCATGGCCTGTCGCTGGAAAGACGCCTGGAGCTGTTTCTTCAGGTCTGCTCCGCCGCCGCCTACGCGCACGCCCGCGGCGTGCTGCACCGGGACATCAAACCCGGCAACGTGCTGGTCGACAGCGACGGCCGCGCGCGCCTGCTCGATTTCGGCATCGCGCGTCTGAGTGGATACGACGACCTCGCTGGCCGCGCACACACGCCCGGCTTCGCCAGCCCCGAGCAGGCCCGCGGCGAGCCGCTCACCGTCGCCTCGGACGTGTTCCAGCTTGGCCGCCTGCTCGCCGCCAGTCTCGACGACCGCGACAGCAGCGACACGGTCCTGGCGACGCATACGCCGACCACCGTCGCCCTGCCCGATGGGGTGTCGACAGCGGACGATGGCGCCCGGTTCGCGCCATCGGTGTCGGAACACCTCGATCACGATGTCCGCGCGATCATCGAACGCGCCTGCGCGCTTGACCCCGCACAACGCTACGCCACCGCCGATGCCCTGAGCACCGACATCCAGGCGTACCTGCAACGGCAGCCGATCAGCGCCCGCGCACACACACCGGGCTATCTGCTGGGCCGCTTCCTGCGCCGGCACCCGCTGGCGTCCGTGGTCAGCGCGCTCGTGCTGGCCGTGATCGTCGCCGGCAGCACCTGGTTCATGCTGCAGTTGAAACATGAACGCGACAGCGCCGGGTATCAGGCGAAAGTCGCCACCACGGTGCTGGCTTTCCTCGAAGACGATCTGCTCGCGGCAGCCACACCGGAGCTGGCGATGGGTCGCGAGCTGACCGTGCGCGAAGCACTGGATCTTGCGGCAAGCCATGTCGCCACCCGTTTCGCCGACGCGCCGGTCGAACAAGGCGCCATCCGCACCACCTTGTCGCGCCTGTACAACCGGCTCGGACTGCTCGCGCAATCGGAAGACCAGGCCCGGCAGGCACTGCAGTTGGCGCAGAACGACGATCCGGCCGGCGAGCAGGCATTGGCGGCACGTCGAACGCTGATCGAGGTATTGCTCGACCAGGGTCAGCTGGACCAGGGCGAACGGCTGTTGCACGAAATGATCCGCGACCGCACCGCGCTGCGCCCGGCCACTGCACGGGAAAGTATCGAGGACGCGCGCATGCAGGCCTGGATCCAGCGTCAACGCGGCGACTACCAGAACGCCGGGCAGCGCTATGCCGAGGTCGCCGAACGGGCGCGGCAACTGTTCGGCGCCGATGACCTGGGCCATCTGGACGCGCGCATGCACCAGGCCGAAGCCATGCAGATGCGTGGCGAGCACGATGCGGCGCTGGCGCTGCTGCTGCCATTGCATGGCCGCTATCGCGAACTGCTCGGCGAGCGTCACCCGCGCACGCTGATCGCCGCGCACAGCATCGGCGTGCTGCGACGACACCAGGGCGAGTCCGACGACGCGCTGGCCTGGTTGCAGGCGACGCTGGCATCGCGTCGGGCGGTGCTGGGCGACCGGCACCCGGAAACCATCGTGTCGATCAACGAAACCGCCACCGTGCTGCAGGACCTGAAGCAGCACGAGCAGGCCGAGGCACTGTTCCGCGAAGCCCTGGCCTCGCGGCTGGCCGTGCTCGGCGAGGAGCACCAGCACACGCGCAACTCGATGAACAACCTGGGCCTGTTCTACGTCGCCTCGAACCGGCCGGAACTGGCGGCGCCGCTCTACGAACGGGCGCTGGCCATCGACCTTCGCGTGGTCGGCGACCAGCATCCGGAAACGCTGGCCTTGATGCACAACCTGGCCGGCCTGTACCGCAGCCAGTCGCGTTTCGACGACGCGCTGACCCTGCACGACCGCGTCATTGCACTGGCCGGCACCAGCAGCAGCCTCGGCGACGGCGCCTGGCAGACCGGCCTGTTCCGGGTCGGACGTGCGCGAACCCTGGACCAGGTCGGTCGCCGTGATCAGGCACTGGCGGAAATGGATCAAGCCATCACCGTGCTCGACGCCAGCCTCGGTGCGGATCATCCCCGCGCACTACGGGCCAAGTCCATGCGCGAAGATATGCGCGCGAGCGCCGAGCCGTGAGCAACGCGGGAAACAGGAACGAGGAAACAGGAACGAGAGAAGGCGAAAGGCTGTCAGCGAAACGCAGAAGGGCTCAAGACGGGTTGCCGAGCATGGCCGCCAGCAACTCCCGCGAACGATCCCAGTCCCGGCGAACCGTGCGTGGCGACAGTGCCAGCGCCAGTCCGGCATCGACGTCGTTGAGGCCACCGAAGTAGCGGCATTCGAAGACACTGGCCAGTCGCGGCTCGCTGGCGGCCAGCCGCGACAAGGCCTGGTCAATCTCGACCAGTTGTTCGAAGCGGTGTTCTTCGGCCAGCGGCAGATCGTCGATCGACACGGCGACGGCACCGGCGCCGCGCTTGTCGGACAGGCGGCGACGGGCGTGATCGACCAGCACCTGGCGCATGATCCGAACCGCCAGCGCCATCAGGTGGCCGCGATCGCGCGGCGCACCGTCGGCGCGCGACAGGCGCAGATAACACTCGTGCACCAGCGCGGTGGTATCGAGCGTGGCGCGCGGGTTGCCGGACAGCGAGCCGCGCGCCAGCCGCTTGAGTTCGGGGTAGACCAGATCGACCAGCCGGTGCCAGGCCTGCTGGTCACCGTCGCTGGCGCGTGCGAGCAATTGCGTTACCTGGCCTTCGTCTTCCACGCGGCGAGTCTATCAGTCGACTGCCGTTTTCCTGTCACGTCCGATGGGCCCTGGTCGTGCCGGCCCGACAGTGATTGCCGGGATCAACGTGTTCCGACCATGCCCTGCCCGACGGAGGACAACGCATGCACGGCAAGCGCGCTGGCGGCTAGGCAGCGGACGTCACCACGGCCAGCGCAGGTCGCGAATCGGCCAGCCAGGCCTGCGTCTCCGGCAGCCACGAGCGACCTCCCAGGGCCTCGGCCAGCCGGCCGGGCGCGCGCAAGGCGAGGCTGCGCCGCCAGTCCGGATCATCGACTGCGCGAAAGATCGCCGCACGCGCCTGCTCCAGATCCGGCTCGGCCCAGACCGATCCGCCGTAACGACGCGAGGGATCGCGCACGGCGACCAGTCGCCAGTCCAGACGCACCGAGGCGTCGGCGGTCATGAACTCGCTGTTGCCCGACCAGCCGGTGGCGATCACCAGCTTGCCGGCGTGCATGCCGTGGGCCAGCAGCAGTCCGAAGCCTTCGGCGCGATGCAGTGAGACGATGATGTCGCAGTGCTCGATCAGCACAGCCATGTCCTGATCGGACAGGTCGTCATGCAGCAGCTGCACTTCCGGCGATGGCGAAAGCAGTGCCTGGCACTCGCGTAACCGCGCCGGCTCGCAATCGGCGCCGGACAGCTTGATCTGCCAGCGTACGGCGCCGGGTCGATCCCGCTGCACTGCGCGCAGCAGCGCCACCACGCCCTCGAAATTCTTGCGCGCCAGACTGGAACGCAGGTCCATGGCGACCAGCACCACCGGCGCCGCAGATCCCTGCCAGGGCGCCGACAGCGGCAGACACGTCGCCGGTTCCAGCAGATGCACCGGATGCGGCACCACCCGGATCGGCGGACGCGGCCCCGGCAGTCGCGCCAGCGATTCCGCCACGAACTGCGACGGTACCCAGACCTCGTCGACGACGTCGAAGGCCAGCCGCCACGATGACGGTGGCCGCGGCAACTCCCAGGCCCAGTAGCCGATGTGGCGCCGGCCGACGATGGCGCGGCCATCGGTCAGCGCGAGATAGCGCAACAGCTCGGGCGGATTGAGGTGAGTGACCACGGTGCGATTCCCGGTCGGCACCTCCAGCTGCGACGGGTCGCAATGGCCGATCAACGCACTGACGTCGACACGCTCGACATCCATTCCCGCCGCCTGCCAGGCCTGTGCCTGCAGGCGCGCGCCTTCACCCAGGCCGATCACCGCGCGGTGGAAGCCGACCACCGCCACACCCGATCCCGCCGCGTTGCCGCGCTGCCAGCAGCGACGCAGGCGCTGCCGCTGGCTGTGCTGTTGCACGAATTCCACGCCCGGCGTGAGTCGTTGCCGCCAGGCCGCGGGCAGCGCACGCCAGGCCTGGCGCAGCCACTGCCACGGCAGCGAGCCAATCGTCGAGGATTTCGCCTTCATTCCCGTTTCCCGCGCCCGCACCCGACCGACCCGGGCAGCCGCGACCGAGCCGGACGGTGCCCAGCACCCACCGGTTTTCCCCTGTCGCCGGACAGTAACGCAGAACCACGGCGGATTTCGCCATCCGCTGTCACGAAATCGCGGCCCTGCCATGTCTGAAGCCGGCCGGCTGCTGCCGTTCGCGACCACCGTGGCCGCCGCAGTCCGTGCAGCTGCACCGTCGCGCACGACGTTCCCCGCGACCCGACGCGCTGCGGCAGGCGGCGTCGCCTCGGCGTTGGTGATCGCCGCGGGCAATCCCAAACGGCTACCGAAGTGCCGCGCTTCCGGGGTGCCCGCTACCGCCTATCCGTCGCACACCCCTGCGCCGCCGCCCATGAGCCGGCGGCTCACTGCTCGTGTGGTCAATCCGCGGCAGGCCGCGTCGAACCAGCGGCGGCGATGCACTCGACCTCGACCCGCGCGCCCAGCGCCAGGCCGTTGACCCCCAGTGCGCTGCGTGCCGGCAACGCCTTCGCCGGAAAGAACTCGCGGTAGACGACATTGAAAGCCGGCCAGTCGGCCATGTCGGCGAGGAACACCGTGCACTTGACCACCCGGTCCATGGCCGAACCGGCGCCGATCAGGGCACTGCGGACGTTCTCCATGGTCTGGCGCGCTTCGGCCTCGATGCCGCCTTCGGCCAGGCCGCTGCCATCCGGACGCGTGCCCAGTTGACCGGACAGGAACAGCAGATCGCCGATCTGCACGGCATCGGAGAATGGCAGCTCGCGCGCCGCCGTCCGTTCCGAGCGGTGATAGACCGGATCGGCCGCCAGCGCGGCGAAGGCGCCGGCGAACAACAACAGCGCGAGCATGGTGCACGCGGCGCGGCGAACGGTGTTTCCTGCAAAGGTCATCGGCATTCTCCCGGTGGCGAGGTGACAGTGTCCTACGGATTGGCGGGCGGGTGCCGCAGCGAGCGTGGCATCAGCGCCCGCACTGCACCTGGCGGGCGCTGCAAACGGGCAACACGACCGACTGTGACAGGCCACCGGGCGCGGTTTCCGATAGGTGACGAAGACCGCTGCCGTCAGCCAAGCCCTAATCACGAATCACGACGCCGAACCGGAACACGACCCAAACCCATGGATTACGTCGACCGTTGAAACAGCGCAAACGGGAACGAAGCGACCGGCGACGTACGCGCTGTGGTCAGTCCGACAGCTCCGCCAGCCACGCCGCGAACAGCACCAGCAGGCGATCGGGCTGCTCGCGGTGCGGCACGTGACCGACACCCTCCAGCCACTGCAGGGTCGACGGACCGGCGACACCGGCGGCGATGCGTCGCGGATGCCGTTCGGAACCGAACTCGTCGTCGCTGCCATGCACCACCAGCGCCGGGCAGCGCACCTGTGGCAACACTTCGTCCAGCGACCAGTCGGCGAAGTCTGGCGACAACCAGGTACCGATCCATGCCGACAGCACCCAGGCCGTCTTGTCGCCGTGGTAGCGCGCCAGACGCTCGACCTGCCCCGGCTGAGTGAAACCCTCGCGCGCGGCGCGGATGCCGGCCAGCGTGCGATCCTCGACGAAGGCCTGCGCCGACACGGTGACCAGCGCACGACAGGCCTGCGGATACGCCGCCGCGCAGGCCACCGCCATGCCACCGCCGACGCTGTGACCGAAGGCGATGAAGCGATCGACACCCAGCGCCTCACGCACGCGCCGGAAACCGTCGCCGGCTTCGTCGAACACGAAGCTGGCCGGCAGCCTGCCCGCGTGCGGATCGGACTGTCCGAAGCCGAGCCGGTCGTAGGCGATCACGTCACGCCCGGTCGCGCGCGCCAGCCGCTCCGGAAAGTCGCGCCACAAGGCCACGCAGCCCAGCGAATCGTGCAGCAGCATGATCGGGGTCATCCGACCAGACGCCGCAGCAACGCCGTCCGTGCACCAACGCCGGACATGCAGACCGCCGCCGACCCCCCGCTCGGCCACACGCAGGTCGTCGACCAGGACAGCGGATTCGGCGATCGGTTGCATGCGGCTCCACGGTGTCCGGACGCGGCATCATCACCGTGCCCGATCACCGCGGCAAGTCACGCCGAGACACGACAGGCCATCGCGCGTCACCTCGTCCGGCAACGCACCAGCAGCACAGATCACATCGTCGCGACAGCGTCGCGCGCGTGACAGGCCGCCGGCTGCTTCCGACTGGCCAGGCCATGGCGTCGACGTCCACCGCGTTGCCGGCGACGCCCCTGGCGATGTGCCGCCGCGCTCAGTTGGCCGGATAGGTGCCGAAGCCGGCGTGCATGATCACGTCGTGCTGCTCGATGGCCCCCATGTCCACCGGCCCCAGCCAGTTCGGGATGCTGGCGACATCGACATCGGTCGCCCGGCCCCAGGCATCGACGGTGGCCGGGTACTGGGTGTCGCCGCTGCTGCTGGCGCAGGTATCGATCGGTCCGCGCGGCCGCGGCACATGCTCATGATCCAGACGTGGCGGATTAACGGTAATGCCGGGGCCGAACGTCGACAGCTCGCTCATGTGCGCGTTGTGCAGGTTGAGACAGAAGCTGCCGGCTTCCCCGGGCACCACTTTCCCGCCCGTGGGCATGTTGGTGATCGGCGTGCCAGTGCCCTGCCAGAAGATGCTGCCGTGGGCGTGGATGAAGTGATTTCCGCCCGCGGTGTACAGCAGGTGCCGCACCTCCTGCTCGCGCACCGTGTTGAACCGGAAGGTGATGCCGTCAGTGGCGCTGTAGGACTCCAGCATCGCGCCAAACGTGGCCGAGGGGGAGCCGGCGACATTGCCGTCGAAAATGCTGCGCACGAACGACAGCTTGCTGCCATTGGCAACCGCCGCAGCCACGGCGGCGGTTCCGTTGATGTCCTCGTTGAGGGCATAGAGCGCGCCGCCGGAACGGAAGATCGCCCGTGACGCACCCGTTTCGGTGTCGACGTAGACCGCGCCGCCACCGGCTGATTCGGGCGGGTAGGTCTCGTTCGCGGCCATGTTCCAGATTGCACGCGCGCAGGGCGCACGCCCCTCGCCACTGGTAACCGGCGCACACGGGCCGGAACCGTCCGAGCGGAAGATGACATCCACCGCGTTGAGCGCGTGGAACGCGCCACCCTTGCCATGGGCGTAGTTGCCGAAGACATGGGCATTGACCAGCACCGCCAGCGAGAAATCCGTGGTCTGCCCGGTGGCCTGGATCGCGCCGCCGAAGTTGGCCTCGTTCAAGGTCATCAGGATGGCGGGCTGACCGTTGGTCGTCCGCAAACCCCAGCTGGTCATTCCGGCACCACCGGTGAGATGGATCGCACCACCCCGACCCCGGTTGGCTTCGAATGCCGCACCGGAATCGAAGGCACGCGCACCGGCCTTGTTGAGGCTGAACTCGACCGGCGGCGAGGCCTGGCCATCGACCGGCCACAGCCGCAGCTGCGCGGCGGTTCCTGACAGGAACACACCGCCACCGTCGATACGAGCGCGGTTCTGCAGGATGCTGCCGTTTTCCACCGTCACCCGCACGCCGCCCAGGGCGTAGATGCCGCCGCCCTGACCGCCCGAGATCGCCACCGCATCGTTGGCCTGGACCCGGCCACCACCGCGCAGGACCACATGGGCCAGTTGTTCCTCGGCGCTGCCGAGGCTCAGGGCGTAGATGCCGCCGCCGGCGTTCGATCGATTGTTGCGGATCACCGCACCCTGACCGACCACCAGCGTGGCCGCACCCAGGACGGTCACGCCGCCGCCGGTGAGCGCGGCGCTGGTGACGCCGTCACGCAGCACCACTTGCTGCAGCAGCAACGAGCGACGCGGATTGCTGATCGCGTTGGTGAAGCCGATCAGGCTGCTCGAAGTGACCGCCGGGTCGCGGCGAATGGTGGCGGTGGCACCAACATCGGGCGCGCTTGAACCACAACTGGCGTAGCCGCCGACGATCTCCAGATCGGCCGCCGGCTGGCTGATGCTCACAGCGCTGGCGAGCAGATGGTCAGAGCCGGTACGCAGCTTGATCCGGTGCGGTCCGTTCGGCGCGGTGACCGCCGTGGCCAGCGCCGATTCCAGCGTGATGTGACTACAGCCATCCGCACCCGGCCCGACCGAGTAGGTGGCCGCGTGGGCCAGCGGCGTCGCCGCGATGGCCAGCACCATCAGCAGCGCAGTCGAGGTGGCCGGTCCGGCAGCGCGTGCCGCTGCCGCCTGGGTGATTTCAGTCGGGTTGTCCATGGTCATCTCCGGTTCGTGGCGATCCGGCAGCAGGAATTAGGCGAGCGCCTCGCGGATGCCGTTGGCAGGGGTTACTTCTGATCGAGCGGAAACGGCAGCGCCGATCGGCCACACAGGCCGCTGCAGGCCTCAAAGAATTCAGCTTTTGTTCATGCCATGATGGCCGCGGGCAGGATCACCTCCACGCCGTGCTGCGGGGTGTGCCGGCACGTTTGCCTGCGCAAGCGCCGACAGCGGCCGGCGCTGAGGTCTGCCTGCCTTGTCCTAAACTTCCTGCCCTTTTCCGAGCCCCGCGCCCTGCCCATGACCGCCATCCTCAGCCCCGAACTGCCGACCTCGACGGACCCGACCCGCGCCGCCATCACCGCACTGTGGCATGCCGACGAGGCCAAATGCCTGGAGACGCTGCTGGCGCAGGCGGCACTGCCCGCAGCCGAGCGCGATCTGGTGCTGGCCCGGGCCTCGGAACTGGTCGCCCGGGTGCGCGCCAAGGCCAAGAATGCCTCGGCGGTGGAATCGTTCATGCGCGAGTACGACCTCAGCAGCGAGGAAGGCGTGCTGCTGATGTGCGTGGCCGAGGCGTTGCTGCGCATTCCCGATGCCGACACCGCCGACAAGCTGATCGCCGACAAGCTCAGCGAGGCCGACTGGGACAAGCACCTTGGCAAGAGCGGCTCGGTGCTGGTGAACGCCTCGACCTGGGGCCTGATGCTCACCGGCAAGCTGGTCACGCTGTCCGAGGACACCCGCAAGAGTTTCTCCGGTGCACTGCGCCGGCTGATCGGCCGCAGCGGCGAGCCGGTGATCCGCCTGGCCACGCGCCAGGCCATGAAGATCATGGGCCACCAGTTCGTCATGGGCCGCACCATCAAGGAAGCGCTCAAGCGCTCGCGCGACAAGGACAATCGCGCCTACCGGCATTCCTACGACATGCTAGGCGAAGCCGCGCTCACCGGCCCGGATGCCGAGCGTTACTTCAAGGCTTATCAGGACGCCATCGTCGCCATCGGCGCGGCCGGTCCGTACGCCGACATCTATGTCGCACCGAGCATCTCGGTGAAGCTGTCGGCGCTGCATCCGCGCTACGAAGTGGCCAAGCGCGAGCGCGTGCTGGCCGAACTGGTGCCGAAGGTGCTGGCGCTGGCGAAACTCGCACGTGACCAGGGCATCGCGCTCACCGTCGACGCCGAAGAAGCCGATCGTCTGGAGCTGTCGCTGGACGTGATGGAGCCGGTGTTCGCGCATCCCGACCTCGCCGGCTGGAACGGTTTCGGCCTCGCCGTGCAGGCCTACCAGAAGCGCGCGCCTGCCGTGCTCGACTGGCTGGCCGCAGCAGCACAAAAGCACGGCCGCCGCTGGTGCGTGCGTCTGGTGAAGGGCGCGTACTGGGACGCGGAGATCAAGCGCGCGCAGGAGAACGGCTACGGCGGCTATCCCGTGTTCACCCGCAAGCCCAACACCGATGTCTCCTACCTCGCTTGCGCCAAGAAGATGCTGGCCGATCCGGCTGCGTTCTTCCCGCAGTTCGCCACCCACAACGCGCACACCATCGCGGCGATCTCGCACTGGGCCGGCGCCGAGGCGCAGTACGAGTTCCAGCGCCTGCACGGCATGGGCGACGACCTCTATGACGAAGTGGTCGGCGCCGACAAGTGGAACGCGCAATGCCGCGTCTACGCGCCGGTCGGCAGCCACGAAGACCTGCTGCCGTACCTGGTGCGGCGCCTGCTGGAAAACGGCGCCAACACCAGCTTCGTCAATCGCATTGTCGACGAGAACACATCCATCGCCGATCTGGTCGCCGATCCGGTGAGCATCGTCGAGGCCAACGAGCCCAAGGCGCACCCGCGCATTCCGCTGCCCAAGGATCTGTACGGCGCCGGCCGTTTGAATTCGCGCGGCGTCAACCAGGCCGACGAGGCGCTGCTGCGTCAGCTCGCGCCGGCCATCAATGCCGCCGTGAAGAACTGGCAGGCCGGCCCGCTGGTGGCTGGTGCCAAATCCGCTGCAGGTGCGGCGACCGTCACCGTCACCAACCCGGCCAATCGCAGCGAAGTCGTTGGCAGTTGGGCAGCGGCCGACACCACGCTGGTCGATACCGCGCTGGCCAACGCCGTCAAGGCGCAAGCCGGCTGGGATGCCGCCGGTGCCGACGTGCGCGCCAGCGCGCTGGAGAAAGCCGCCGATCTGCTGGAACAGCGCCTGCCCGAATACATCGCCCTGTGCGTGAAGGAAGCCGGCAAGACCTTGTCGGCCTCGGTCGCCGAAGTGCGCGAAGCGGTCGATTTCTGCCGCTACTACGCCAAGCAGGCGCGCGAACTGTTCGGGCAACCGGAAGTACTGCCCGGCCCCACCGGCGAATCCAACGTGCTGGTGCTGCAGGGCCGCGGCGTGTTCGTGTGCATCTCGCCGTGGAACTTCCCGCTGGCCATCTACATGGGCCAGGTCGCCGCCGCGCTTGCCGCCGGCAATGCGGTCATCGCCAAGCCCGCCGAACAGACCACGCTCACCGCCTGGGCCGCCACCAAGTTGCTGCACGAAGCCGGCGTACCGGAAGCGGTGCTGCAGTTCCTGCCCGGCGACGGCGCCAGCGTTGGCGCCGCACTGACCAGCGATCCGCGCGTGTGCGGTGTCGCCTTCACCGGCTCCACCGAAACCGCCTGGGCGATCAATCGTGCCCTCGCTGCACGCAAGGCGCCGATCGCCACGCTGATCGCCGAAACCGGTGGGCAGAACGCACTGATCGCCGATTCGTCATCGCTGCCGGAGCAACTGGTCAAGGACGCCGTGGTCTCGGCCTTCGACTCCGCCGGCCAGCGCTGCTCCGCCGCGCGCATCCTGCTGGTACAGGCCGACATCGCCGACAAGGTGGTGAAGATGCTCGCCGGCGCCATGGACGAGCTGGTGGTCGGCGACCCCGGCCTGCTGTCCACCGACGTCGGTCCGGTGATCGACACCGACGCCCAGGCCATGCTGGAAGCGCACGCCGCGCGCATGGACCGCGAAGCCAAACCCATCCACGCCGTGACCCTCGGCGACGCCGCCGCACGCGGCACCTTCTTCGCCCCACGCGCCTACGAGATTCCCTCGCTGGACGTGCTGCAACGCGAAGTGTTCGGCCCGGTGCTGCACGTGCTGCGCTACCAGGCCAAGGATCTCGACGCCATCATCGACCGCCTCAACGGCACCGGCTACGGCCTCACCCTGGGCATCCACAGCCGCATCGACGGCACCGTCGAACGCATCGTCCAGCGCATGCGCGTGGGCAACGCCTACGTCAACCGCAACCAGATCGGCGCCGTGGTCGGCGTGCAGCCGTTCGGCGGCCAGGGCCTCTCCGGCACCGGCCCCAAGGCCGGCGGCCCGCACTATCTGCCGCGATTCGCCACCGAGAAGACGGTGACCATCAACACCACCGCCGCCGGCGGCAACGCCAGCCTGCTTACCCTCGACGAGTGAGCGCACCGCAGCGAGAAACCTTACCGGATAGGCCCCGTCCCACAGCACGGCGTCGGTCCGGAACACGCAGTTTTAGTCAGTTCCCCGCTGGCTGAAAGGTCAGCTTCAGCCCCAGCGCGCGCGCCACTTTCAACACTGTGGCGAAGCTGGGGTTGCCCTCGCCGGACAGCGCCTTGTAGAGCCCTTCGCGGGTCAGTCCGGTATCGCGCGCGAGTTGGCTCATGTTGCGCGCACGCGCCACCACACCCAGCGCATGCGCGATGAAGGCAGGGTCGTCGCCGCCTTCTTCCATGCACGCCTCCAGATACAGCGCGATGTCCTCTTCGGTCTTGAGGTAATCGGCGGAGTCGTAGCGGCTGAATGTCTCACGAACCGTCATGGCTCACTCCTTCCATTCCCTAGCGATGCGCTTGGCCTGGATGATGTCTTCCGCTTGCGTGGTCTTGTCGCCACCGCAAAGCAGGACAATCACCAGCTGGCCAATTCGCGTGTAGTACACCCGGTAACCGGGCCCGCAGTCGATACGCAGCTCGCTCACACCTTCGCCGACCGCTTTCGAATCACCTGGATTGCCGGCAGCGAAGCGGTCGATGCGGACCTGAATCCGCACCCGGGCGCGGACATCACGCAAGCCGGAGAGCCAGTCGTCGAATACCGTGCTCTTGAGGATCTCGACCACCTGGTAACCCTAGTTCACAGTCTACCGACTGTCAACTACAGTCAACATTATAGTAGCCGGTGCGCCCCACCTCGCTTCGGCATGAAGGAAGCGGCGACCATCAAGACCACCAACACCGGCGGCAACGCTAGCCTGCTCACGCTCGATGATTAGCCGCCAACTCATCAACGCCATAGATGCGTGGGCTGAAGCCTGCGCCGACATGGCTTCCCGGGCTCGTGAGTGAACGCACGAATCAGGCGAAGCCGCGTAGCTGTTGATGGCCTGTAATCACTCGATTACAGTCGCCGCATGTACACGGTACTGCGTACCGAGGCCTTCGCCGACTGGCTCAACGGGCTGAATGACAGCAGCACCCGGCTTCGCCTGATTCGACGGCTGGAGCGTGCCGAACGCGGCATGCTCGGCGATGTGTCGTCGATCGGCGATGGCGTCAAGGAAAATTCGCGAGCATTTTGGCCCTGGCTGGCGCATGTACTTCGTCCAGCGCGGCAAGGTGATCATCGTGATGCTCGGCGGCGGCGACAAATCGACGCAACAACGCAACATCGCTGCCGCCAAGCGAATGGCCCAACGGCTTGAGGACTGAACCATGACCCGAAAGATCCGAGTTACAGAGTTGCCCCGATTCGACGCGGCCGAGCACTTGCGTGACGAGGCGGATATCGCCGAGTACCTGACCATCGTGCTCGAAGAGAACGACCCCGCTGCACTCGCCGAGGCGCTGGGAACCGTCGCTCGCGCCCGCGGCATGAGCGCCGTCGCCGAGAGCGCCGGCATCGCGCGGGAGGCGCTTTACAAGGCGCTACGCCCCGGCTCGCAACCGCGATTCGAAACGATCCAACGGGTATGCACGGCCCTTGGTGTCCGGCTTACCGTAGTCCCGGCGTAGAGAAGTTCGGCCTCTACAATCCGGCCCGCCGCGTGTCAGAGGCCGTTCCGCCTCGCGAGGAACGGGAAGTCAACCTCACCCGTTCCTTGGACATTGGACACCCCGTTCCTTGGACCCCGTTCCTTCTCCGTTCCTTCTTGACTGGTGAGCATAAAATCAGACCTGATCGCGAACACCTTGTGGACGTCGTTCGCCCCGTGGCGACCCGACAGGCATACCGAGATGAGTGTCACATTTTCTCGCCTATCAACTGGAGTACAAATTGTTCGCCACAATCAAGTGGCGCAATAGCTACGAGGCATGATCATGGTCAAGAAGAGAAAATACGTCGTGGCTGCATCGGCGTTTTTATGTACTTTACTGTCTTCAGTCGTCTATGCGTCCTGCTTTCCCTCCCAGTGGAGTATGTGCACGCAAACTTATTTTCAGTGCCGTTCTGCAACAGGAGGGGATCCATACCTCGTCTGTCGTGATGCGTACGAACAGTGCTTGTGGAGCGTGGGGTGCACGATTCCTTAGAAATATTTTACTTGGCGTTTGAGCAGGAGGATAAAAGTCTGTCACAAAGCTCGAGCGCAGGAGACTGCTAGCGTGCCGGCCGCTGAATGCTTTTTTATTGGCTGGTTTCTTTTTCTTCAAGCCGACGCTGCCACGCGGCTCGGCTTGTTTTTAGCGATCGTCGAAAGAACGAGGTCAAAGAACGGGGTTCAAAGAACGGGGTCAGGTTCAGTTCCCGACCCATGCGTAGACAAAGTTCGGCGATACCTCCGTCATTCAGATCACCGACCCGCACCATGGCGCTCTAAACTCACAGATGGCTGCATCGTCGCCAGAAATTGATCACGGACTTCTTGTGTTGAGTAGCCGGCCTTCGCCGGAACGTTAATCAGCGGCAGTCCGATGACACGACAGACATTGGCCATCAGTTCGTCACGGGTTTGCACCTTGCGGCTGGCGTGCGAGGCGTCATTTAGCTCGACAGCGCAGACCACCGACAGGTCATCGGCTCGACAGACCACGAAATCGAAGTGCTTAGCGGCGATGCGGTTGAGTGCGCCTTGCCGGGCAGACTTGCTCAAGCCTGGCTTGACCTTGGCAACATCCGCCACGCGCACCTTGCCGAAGACGCGATGCTCGGGCCCGACGGCTTGATCGAGCACGCCAAGGAATGAGCGCTCCGCCGCAGAGAACAACGACCGGCCGCGTTGATAGGGAAATCCGAGGCCACCGCGCTGGCCCTCAGCGGCCTTCTTGAACGTAGCGAGCAGCGCGACGGTGATCACGACGATCACGAACAACCAGAACCATGACATCGCCGCGCACCTCCCCGTGGCTCCGAACATGCATTGCCCCGAATCCGGGGAAGGTGCCGAGTGTTCAGCGCTCGACGCGATGAGTCAAGTGGACAAATCCCGAATCAGGTGAACATTGGTGTAAGCGTTCGATGCTCCGGCACGCTGGCGAACTGTCGGCGCAACGAAATATCGCAGCATGATTGTCTTTTCTCGGTGCTGGTCCGCGATGTCAATGTCGCTCGCTGACCTGCGCCAGCATCGCTCGCGACGCTACCATTGCGACACCATGTCAACCGCTCGATCCACGATGCCAACTGCCGCTCTCCCGCCCTGTTCCGCCGTGGCACGTATGCTCGGCATGCTGCTGGCCTGCCTGTACGCGACCGCGGCTGCGGCCGACGCTCCACCCGCGCCACTCGCCACCGACGATGGCCCCTACGTGTTCCGTGTCGACCGAGAGAGATTGCAGTCGTTGTGGCTGTGCGACGGCGAAGTGCTCAGCCACACCCAGCGGGCGTCACGCACCTCGACGGTGAAGCCACGCTGCGGGTTTCCGCATCCGGTGGTGATTCCCAAACGCGTCGTCGAGAGCGAGGCGACGCTGCCGGCGGATGCCCGCATCGTCGCGCTCTCGGACATCCATGGCCAGTACGACCTGATGGTGCGGCTGCTGCGCGCGCACTGCGTTATCGACAGCCGCGACCGCTGGCGCCTGGGTCGTGATCACCTGGTCATCACCGGCGATGTCTTTGATCGCGGCCCGCAGGTCACCGAGACCTTGTGGCTGCTGTTCCGCTTGCAACGGCAGGCGCGCGCGGCGGGTGGCGCGGTGCATTTCCTGCTCGGCAACCACGAGGCGATCGTTCTCTACGACGACTTGCGCTACATCCATCCCAAGTACGCGGAGGTCTCGCGCCGGCTCGGCCGCTCGTACAGCGCGCTCTATGGTGCCGACTCGGTGCTTGGCGATTGGCTGCGCACGCAGCCGGTGCTGCTGCGGCTGGGCGATACGCTGTTCCTGCACGGCGGGATCATGCCGGAGCAACTGGACCTGGCGCTGGATGTGGACGCCACCAATGCCGCCTACCGGGCAACGCTGGGCAAGCCGAGGGCGGAGGTCACCGCGGATCCGGATACCGCGCGCCTTTACGACGGCCGCATCAGTCCGATCTGGTATCGCGGCTACTTCAACGGCCAGTTGACGACGCCGCAGGTCCAGGCGCTGGTCGAGCGGCTGGACATTGCCCGGATCGTGGTCGGGCATACCACCATCGGCGAGGTGGCCAGTTTCCACGCCGGCCACGTGATCGCCATCGACAGCGGCATCAAGTACGGCGAGTCGGGCCAGTTGCTTTTCATCGAGGGCGGAAAGCTCAGCCGCGGTCTGCTCGACGGCCGGCGCGAACCGCTTCCAGAACGACAGGCGGCACCGGCGGGCAGCTACTGAGGGTCTTGGCGGCACGCCAACCGCATTCGCTTCGGCGACGACACTCGCTGCCAAACAAGACCAATGGCCGCGGCAGCGACCTGACAATACGCCGTTCCCGCGGATGCGTGGCCCCGGAATTGGTGCTTCAATGCACGTGGCCGACACTGTCCGCCATGGGGGAGAGCGACTTGAAGGCGTTCCTTCGCGAACTCAGACGTCGCAACGTGCTGCGTGCGGCGTTGCTGTACATCGGCGCGATCTGGGCGCTGGCGCAGGGCATCGCGCAGCTCACGCCGGAACTGGGCATGCCGACATGGAGCACGCGCGCGTTTGTCGTTGCCGGGGCGATTGGTTTTCCGCTGTGGTTGCTGTTTGCCTGGTTCTACGAGCTCACTCCGGCGGGGCTGCGCCGTGAAAGCGAAGTCCCCGAGGGCGAATCGATCACCCACCAGACCCGGCGCAAGCTGGACTACCTGATCGTCGGCGTGCTGGCGCTGGCGGTGGTGCTGTTGCTGACCGACAAGCTGGTGTCACTTGGTACACCCGATGCGGCGTCGATCGACACGATGCCGGAAGACACGCGGCAGTCGATCGCGGTGCTGCCGCTGGCCAACAGCAGTGGCGATCCGGAACAGGAATACTTCTCCGACGGGCTGACCGAAGAGCTGATCGCCGGCCTGTCGCGAATCGACAACATGAAGGTGATCGGCCGCAGTTCCTCGTTCCAGTTCAAGGGCAGCAACACACCCGGCACCGAGGTCGCCCGCAAGCTCGGCGTCGCCCACCTGCTGGAAGGCTCGGTGCGTCAGCAGCGCGAGCGTGTGCGCATCCTGATCGCGCTGGTGCGCGCCGACGACGGCAGCACGCTGTGGACGCAGACCTACGACCGCGAGCTAACCGACATCTTCGCGGTGCAGCGCGAGATTGCCCAGGCGGTGGCGGCGGCCCTGCAGGTGGAATTGTCGCCGGCGATCGCGGCCGACATCGATTCCGACCAGCCGCCGAGCGGCAACGCCGAAGCCTACAAGGCCTATCTGCAGGGCAGGACGCTGGGACGTCGAACCGACGTGGCCGGCCTGCGGCTGTCGCTGAACCATCATCGCGAAGCCCTGAAGATCGACCCGCGATACGCGGCGCCGCACCTGGGCCTGTCGCTGTCGCTGGTCAACCTGAGCAATACGGTGTCCATCGACGAGGCTCGGCCGCTGCGCGAGGAAGCCCGTCAGGTGGTGGCGCGTGCTGTCGAGGTGGCTCCGGACAACCTGCAGACGCTGCTCGCCCGGGCGCACTTGATGTTCGCGCTCGACAATGATTTCGGCGGCGCCGAGGCGATCATGCGACGTGCCCTGGTGCGGGTGCCGAACGATGCCTCCTCGCTCGGTTTCATGGGCACGATCCTGGCCGCCATGGGTCGAACGACAGAGGCCATCGATCATCTGAATCGCGCGCTGATGCTGGACCCGCTCAGCGTGCGCTGGCGTTACAACCTGTCCGCGCCGCTGATCAGCGAAGGGCAGCTGGATCAGGCCGAGCGTCTGCTCCAGGAAATCCAGCAGGCGGAGCCCTCATTTCCATCGATCCATGTCCTGCTGGCCGACGTGGCGGCACTGCGCGGCGATGTCGCCACGATCCAGGACAACGCGAGCCAGGAAAGCGATCCGGACCTGCGCCGCTACATCGTCGCGCTGGGCCACGCCACCGCAGACGACAAGGACGCCTTCGAAACCGCCCTGCACAGCGTGGTCGAGGACTGCGAGTCGGAGCTGCTGCTGTGCTACACGTCGGCGGCATCGCTGACCGCGTTCCGGCACCAGCCCGATCGCCTGTTCGAATACCTGGAACGGATGAGCGAGGATCCGCGCTACGTTCCCTATCTCAGCGAGCCATTCCTGCGCCGCTACTGGCACGATCCGCGTTTTGTCGCGCATCTGGCGAAGTACGGGATGACGCCGCCGACAGCCGACCCGGCGCCGGCAACATCGCATTGAACGATTCTGATGGGTCGCACGGCAGTGCCGTCATCGGGCGCGTGGAGCGATGCCAAGGTCGATCACGCTGCCATCATGCAAAGAGCCGCAACACCTGTGTGAAGCGTCGGTTGCGCCGAAACCCGAACGGGCGACGGCTTGAGATTCCGGCCTTGTTGTGCCCTGCCTGCCGCAATCGAGCAACGCTGTCATTGATCTTTGGCTTCGAAGCCATTGGCGAACAGCGTGTCGCCGATCGCGAACTGGCCGCTGGCGATATCGCCACCGGCAAAGGCACTGTCGACGGCACGCACGCGCCAGCTATATTTGCCATCAGGCAGACCGGCCAGCGTCCAGGCAGTGGCGGTGCTGATGTTGCCGGGCTCGGGCAATCGCCGGGCGGCATCGGCCGGCATGTTCATGCCGAGGATTTCCAGCTCGTAGGTCAGCTGCGCGGTCGGCGTGTGGTCATCGGTGGCCGGTAGCCACGACAACCCGATGCCACCGGGTGTCGGCACCGCCTGCAAGCCGGATGGCGCCTGCGGCGCGGCGTTGCTGGCGGCGGTGGCATTGCGGTACAGGTGCATGCGCGCCTCGACCAGCCCGTTGCCATCTTCGCGGTAGTAGGCGCCGGCCACGAGGTAGTCGAGGTCGCCATCGCCGTCGACATCGAACCAGGTGAAGGTGCCGCCACGCCCGACCGAATCGACCGGCGCCGGCAGGTTCAGCCCCAGCGCTGCGTAGCTGCCGTCCTGTCGGACGAAGATGTCCGACTTGCCGACGATCTTGCTGTCGCCGATGAACGAGCCGGTCATCAGGATGTCCATGTCGCCGTCGGAGTCGTAATCCGCCCAGGTGGCAGCCATCACGTCCAGCCAGTCGGCACTGGGCATCTCCAGCAGGGTTTGCGGCGTGAGCACGCCTTCGTCGTTGTCGTAGACGCGCAGCACGGTGCGGAAGCTGTCGTCCTCGTCGTGGATGTTGCCGGCGATCAACACGTCGTGGTCACCGTCGCCGTCGTGGTCGCCCCAGTCGGCGATGCCATGCTCCACGGTGATGTTGAGCAATGGCGCGCCGGTGAATACGCCGGCCTCGTTGTCATAGCGGCGGATGAAGCCATCTTCGCCGTTGGAATCGACGTTGAGCAGCATCAGGTCGAGATCGCCATCGCCGTCGTCATCGGCGAAGGCACTTTGTGCATTGAAGGTGGCGTCGAGGCCGGACGGGTCGGATTCGGTGAACCACCAGCCGCCCAGTCCGTCGCTGCCGTCGTTGCGCAGCAGCACCGTGCGGAACTCGAAGCTGTCGAAATCGAACACCGATGGCAGCAGCAGATCGAGATCGCCATCGTTGTCGGTGTCGGCCCAGGCCAGCGAACGCAGGTCGTAGGCGATGCTGAAAGCCGAGTCTTCCCAGTAGCCAGGCAGCACGTTCTTCAGCGGCGTGAGGTTGCCGGCGTCGTTCCGGTAGATCACGGTGGCGCCTTCCGACCCCAGCGCCAGGTCCTTGTCGCCATCGCCGTCGAAGTCGCCCCAGGCCAGGTCGGAGGCGCCGGCGATCACTTTGCCCAGGGGCACTGGCTGCGGCACGAACTGCCACTGGCCGTCGCTGCCCTCGCCCTGGTTGTCGAGGATGACCAGGCGGTCTTCGACGCTGACGTCGTAGACCACGTGGAATCCGAGCACCGCCAGATCCAGATCGCCATCACCGTCGACATCGGCCGGTGCCACGGCGCTGACCCAGAAGTCCTCCGACTCCGGGGTCTGGAAGTAGGGATTGGTCATCGGGGTGACCTCGTCGAAGCTGGGTTGCGCCACGGCCAGGCCGGGCAGGCAACTCAGTGATGCGGCGAGCACGGCAACAGCGGGAGGCAGGCGGCTCATGGCGGTGTCCTGAAGCGGTCACGGCACGACGATGCGGCGAATCCTAGCGCTGTGCTTCGGCGATTTCATGGGCCATTCGTCGGGGCTTTTCGCCGTCGCGCCGTTCATGATCGGCCAGCCCTACCGGCCACGGTCAGGAAAGCCGGAAACGGCACATCCCAGTTCAGAAATGCGACGAGGAAAGCGTCACATCGGCATGGCGCCAGGCTTGCGTCAGCTGTTCGCGTACGGCGCCTGCGTCGCGGTTCTGCGCTTCCAGGCTCTGGGCCAGACCGAGCAGCGACCAGCCGTTGTCCGGGTTGCGCTGCAGTTCCTGGCGGTAGATGGCTTCAGCCTCGGCGGCATTGCCGGCGGCGATCAGGACGGCACCCAGCCGATGTCGGGTCGGCGCATGCCAGCCGGGCGGTTCGTCATAGGGGATGCGGTCTTCGATACTCGCCGCTTCGCGCAGCAAGATGATGGCGGCGGCGTGGTCGTTATCGGCCAGCGCACGTTCGGCGGCGAGTTCCTTCTCGGCAACCCGCACGGCGTGGCTGAGCGGGTAGCGATCCCACACCAGCATCGTGTCCAGCACCGGATCGGCGGCGATGGTGCGCAGCTCGGCAAGATGCGTGTCGGCGTCGGCCAGGCGCTGCTGACGCAGCGCTGCCAGGCCCTGCGCGTAACGCCAGATCGCGCTGACGTAGCGCAGGTCCGGCGCCGGGTTGGGCAAGGCAGCAATTTCCTCCCAGCGACCGAAACGCACGCGGTCGAACCAGGGCGTCATCCAGTAGCTCTGCAGTGCCTCGTAGCCGGGCTCGCGCATCAGCTCGGGCAGGTCGGTGCGCTTCGCGGTTTCCTGCGCGGCGGATTGCGCCACCGCGCTGGCCCCTTCCATGCTCGCGGCGAACCACAGGAAGTGATGGTTGTGCGGCACGTAGCCGAGCGGATAGACGCCGGCATAGTTGCCGCGGCACGCCGTGAGATAGGCGTCGTCGGCTTCGATCGCGCGCTGGTTGGCGATCACCGCGTCATGCCAGCGGCCGACGCGCGCGTAGATGTGCGAGGGCATGTGCACCAGATGGCCGGAGCCGGGAATCAGTTCGCGCAGACGGTCGGCCGCGTCGACGCCGCGCTGCGGATCGGCCGAGGCCTCGACCGCATGCACGTACAGGTGCAGGGCGCCGGGATGGTCGGGATGCCGTTGCAGCACCGACTCCAGAATGGCCACCACCTGCGCCGTGTTGCCCTTGGGCTGCAGGTCGGCGTCGTAATAGTCCCAGGGCTGCAGGTCCATCAGCGCTTCGGCGTGGAAGGTGGCGGCGTCGAGGTCATCGGGGAAACGGGCCGCCAACTGGCCGGCGGCCTCCGCCCAGGCCTCGTCCAGCGGACGTCGATCATCCGCCGGCGTCTCGGCGTAGCGCGCCTGCAGCGCCTGGATGAAGCCCTGCTCGCGGGGTGATGTCTTCGCCGCCAGCGCGACCGCCTTGCGCAGGCGCTGCCAGGCCTTGTCGTTGTCGGCCGGATCCATGCTCGCGTTGACGTGCGGCCCCAGCACCAGCGCCGCGCCCCACCAGCACATGGCGCAGTCCGGGTCGAGTTCGGCGGCACGCAGGAACGAGCGTTCGGCCGCGTCGTGGTTGAAGCCATAGGCCAGCATCAGGCCCTGGTCGAACCAGCGTTGCACCTCCGGATGCGTGCTGGTCACTTCGAACCGATGATCGCCCAACCCTTCCAGCAATGTGGCGCCGGGGATCTGCAGGGCCGGATCCAGTGTCCCCGCCGACGGCGCTGATGCGGATGCCGGCGGTGCAGGCGGCCCGGCCGTGTGTCGGGCATAGAGCAGGCCCGCGACCACCGCCACGAGCACCACGATGAACAGCGGCAGGCGATTCATGACGGGTCCTCCCCGAGCGACGCTGGCGGCAACATACTCCCGCTACCGTCATCGCCTCAAGCGATGACCGGCAACGGCTGACTGATCCACCCGTTTGTCCCGAGCCTTGCTCGGGCTTGCTGGAGATCTGCCCTGCCAAGTTCGGATGGGCGGCTGGATGCAGCCGAATGGTCCTGGTTGCTAGCCCGATCGGCAGCGCTTGCACCACCGCGATCGCCAATCAGCCGGCGCCGTCGGCAACGCCCTGTTCAGCGCGGTACTGCTTTTCCTCGACGAAGGCCGAGCCGGACAGCCGGTTGATGGCGTTCTTCAACGCCACCCGTTCGCCGTTGGTGGTAGCGACGGCGCGGGCCAGTCGGATGAACTCGCCGTCGAAACGCTGCTCGCGCTCGCGCTCGCGCAGGCCGTCCTGGATGTCCCACATGCGCTCGTTGACCGCGCGCAGATCGGCCTTGATCTCTGCCAGTTCGGCGCGCGCCGCTTCCACCGGCTGCCAGAGCCGGCTCAGCAGATCGAGTTCCTCGCGGATGTTGGCCAGCTTGCCGGCGTCGTCGATGCGATCGACCTTGATCTCCAGGATGGTGATCTTGTCGGCCAGCTCGCCGGTGGAAACCGGAATGGTGATGGTGTCCATGCGCAGCGCTCGCGGGTTCGAGCGCCAGAGGATAACGGCAAGCCCGACGATACGGGTGGCGCCAGCGCGGCATTGGCGCATTCGCGGTGCATCGTGCTCATCCATCGAAGACTGAACGAGGCAGCCGGCGGCCGAGCGGCGCTGGCAACGGGCGCGAAGCAGATGCCCTTCTTGGCGTGATCCATCAGCACCCAGGCAGCGCGAAGCGCCACCGGACTCACGCCATGTGCTCGATCAGGGCGTGCTGTCCTCGCCCAGGCGACTTTGCTGGTAACGCTCGATCCCGAGCAGGCGGATCAGGCGCAGCTGCTGCTCCAGCCAATGGGTGTGGTCTTCCTCGGTGTCCTTCATCTGGGTGACCAGGATCTCGCGGGTTACGTAGTCGCCGTGCTGCTCGCACAAGGCCACGCCCTTGGCCAGATGGCCGCGCACGCGATACTCCAGATCCAGATCACGCTGCAGCATCTCTTCGACCGTCTTGCCCGACTCGAAGGCATCCGGGCGCATGTCCGGATCACCTTGCAGGAACAGGATGCGCCGGATCAGGGCGTCGGCGTGCTGGCCCTCCTCTTCCATCTCGTGGTTGATGCGCTGGTACAGCGCATGCAGGCCGAGGTCTTCGTAGCGGCGCGAGTGGATGAAGTACTGGTCGCGGGCAGCCAGCTCCCCGCGCAGCAGGAAATTGAGGTAGTCGACGACTTCGGGATGGCCTTTCATGCCGGCAGCTCCGGGAACAATGGTGGCCAGTCTGCCCGATCCCGAAGTCCCTGGCTCGGATGAGAATGCGTGGTTTTCGCTTTCTCAGCCAGCCCGTTCGACCCGCCCGGCGACAGCGCTCGCGGTGCAGATCGACGGCCCGGTTCCGCTCAGCTGCCGGCGCCGTGCAGGTAGTCCAGCGCCACCTGCAGCAAGGCGCGGAAGCCGACATCCAGCGCGGCCTCGTCGAGATAGAACTCCGGCGAATGGTTGCTGGCAGCGGTGCGCGGGTCGGTGCCGACCGGGGTGACCCCGATGAAGAAATACAGCCCCGGCACCTCGCGGGCAAAGAACGAGAAATCCTCCGCGCCGGTGATCAGGCCCGGATCGATGACCTTGTCGGCGCCAGCCACTGCCTGCAGGCTGGGCATCATCTTCGCGGTCAGCGCCGGATTGTTGGCGGTGACCGGATAGCTGCCGGGCACGGGAATCTGCGACTCGATGGTCGCGCCATGCGCCGCGGCAACGTGCTCGGCAACGTTGCGCAGGTCGGCGTGGATGCGCTCGCGCATGCCGTCGTCGAAGGTGCGGATGGTGCCGATCAGCTCGACCTGGTCGGGAATGATGTTGTGACGGATGCCGCCCTTGATCGCGCCGAAGGTGACCACGGCCGGCAACTGGGTGATGTCGGTGCGGCGACTGACGATGCTCTGCGCGCTCGACACCACATCGGCGGCGGCGACGATGGGATCAATGCCGTTCCACGGCCGCGAACCGTGGGTCTGCTGGCCCTTGACGGTGATGGCGAACTCGTCCGATGCCGCCATCAACGGCCCGGGACGCACCGCGATGTAGCCGGTGTTGAGCGCCGAGCCGACATGCAGGCCGAACACCGCATCCGGGCGGAAGTCGTCGAAGATGCCCTGCTTGAGCATCTCCTCGGCGCCGCCGACCTCGCCATCGGGCGCGCCTTCCTCGGCCGGCTGGAAGATGAAGAGCACCTCGCCGGGCAGATCATCCTTCATCGCCACCAGTGCCTGCGCCAGACCCATCAGGATGCCGGTATGCGCGTCGTGGCCGCAGGCATGCATGACGCCGACGGTTTCGCCGCGATAGGTGGTGGTGACCTTGGACGCGAATGGCACATCGACCCGTTCGGTGACTGGCAGCGCGTCCATGTCTGCGCGCAGGGCGATGCGCGGCCCTGGCTTGCCGCCCTTCAGCACCGCGGTGACGCCGGTGGTGGCGATGCCTGTCTTCGGCTCCAGGCCCAGCGCGCGCAGGTGCTCGGCGACCAGCTTCGCGGTGCGCACCTCGCGGTTGCCCAGCTCCGGATGCTGGTGGATGTCGCGCCGCCAGGCGATCACCTGGTCACGCACCGCCTCGGCGGCGGCAGCAACTTCCGCGCGCTGTTCCTGCGCGGCCAGCGGCAGGGAAGACGACACGGCCAGGACCGCAACAGCGCACACCGACGACAAACCGGAAACAACACGCGACATGATCGACTCCTGCCCGCGCCGGCGTGTCGGTGGATTGGATCCCGTACCGACCGCAGCCTCGGGTTTGCTGGTTGAAGATGCCCAGTGTAGCCACGCGGCAGACCGAAGGGTGGCCCGCTACCGCAGCGTCTCGCCGGAACCGGCGATCAGGGCGGCTCGAATCCGTGCGCGAAGATCGTATCGCTGGTCAGCATCACATCGTCGATCAGCACATGCACCGGGTCGACAACACCCAGCGGCTTGCTCATCGCCAGCCACACGCGGATGGCCCGATCCGTGGCCTGTGTCGGCACAGTGAAATCCATCTCGCCCCAGCTCGTGAACTGGATGAACTGGGAATCGGAAAAGCTGCCGGTGGGCTCGCCGCTGCAGGTGAGGTTGTCGTGGACGTGGGCGGCCAGACGCACGAAGACGAAAGGCGGCTGATCCGGCAGCACCCGACCCAATGCCGACACCCGGTACTCACGCCCCGGTTGAATCTGCACGCACTAGGCACGGGTCAGGCGCGTGGCGTTGTTGCCGGGATCCTCCCAGCTGAGCTGCGCCGAGCCGGATGCCGGATCGCCCAGGGCGTCCTCCGGGTTCCACGCGGCGGGCCGGCCCCAGACATCGACCCAGCCATCCAGATCGCTGGCGAAGTCGCCGTTGACCAGTGCCTGGGCAGCGACTTCCGATGCTGTCAGCGCCCCGGCAATCACCAGACCAGCCAGGGCGCAGCGTGTAGCGGACAAACTCCTATCCATGATCAACCCCGTTGCCGATTCGAGCCTTTCACCCACCATCGTGATCCGTGTCGAAACCGTGCCAGGGGTGTTCAAGTGAGTGCGTGTGCCGCTTCGCAAGGCGGCGGAAAATAACAGCGCCACGAGTGCGCGGGCCCGGTTCCCGTTGACCCGGCGGCGGACGCCGCTACGGCTTGAGCATGGACGCGCCCGGCCCCTTCCCGGCCAGGCGGTCGCCGGGATTGCGCAGAGGACAGACCTTGAGTGACAGGCAACCGCAGCCGATGCAGCCATCCAGGTTGTCGCGCAGCCGGGTCAGCTGCGCGATTCGCCGGTCCAGGTCGTCGCGCCAGCGCGCCGACAGCCGGCGCCAGTCGGCTGCGGTCGGTGTGCGCCCGTCCGGCAGCGCGGCCAGCGCCTGGGCGATATCGGCAAGCGGCATGCCGGTTGCCTGCGCAGCGCGGATCACCGCGACCCGACGCAGCACCTCGCGGCCATAGCGGCGCTGGTTGCCGGTGTTGCGCACGCTGCCGATCAGCCCCTTGCGCTCGTAGAAATGCAGTGCCGACACCGCCACACCGCTGCGTCTGGCGACTTCGCCCACGGACAGATGCGACGGCAAGGCGGCAGCAGGCAACTTTTTCCCGAACATGGCTTGACCTCAATATTTGTTGAGGTTTTACCGTGCCGACCCCATGACCACAAGCCACCCCTTCATCACGACCCTGTCACCACCCGACCCGATCCCGCTCGCGTTGATGCTGGGCAGCGACCGGGAGCATCGCCTGTGCGACGCCGTGGCTGGCTGGCTGCGCGGGCTGATCGCGGGCAGCGGTCGATTCCAGGTCGATGTGATCGACCCGCTGACCCTGGACCTGCCCACGCGAATGCCGCGCACGCCCGACGCCGCCGTGCTGAATCTGCGCAAACGCATCGGGCGCGCACAGGCCATCGTGCTGCTGACGCCCGAGTACAATCACGGCTATTCCGCGGTGATGAAGCAGGTCATCGACCTGGTCGTCGGCGAGTGGGCAGTCAAGCCGGTGGCGCTGGTCGGCTACGGCGGTTTCAGCGGCGGCCTGCACGCGATCGCGCAGCTGCGCCAGGTGATGGCGGCGCTGGACGCGGTCGCCATCCGGGAAGCCCTGGCCCTGCCGATGGTCTGGAACCACCTTGACGACAGCGGCGATTTCACACCACCGTCGACCATCGTCCAGGCCGCGCAACGCCTGCTGGCGCGCCTGGCCTGGTGGGCACAGGGGCTGATGCTGACCCGACAACAACCACTGCTGCCGATGGTCATCGCCGATCCGGCGATCACCGCAGCCATCGACATTCCGGATTGACCGCACCATGTTCGGCTTCTTCGAAAGACTGATCGACCCGTTTCCGCCCGGCGAGCCGACCCGGCCGCCGCGAAAGCTGTTCGCGTTCCTGTGGCACTACGCGCGGCCGGCGCTGCCCTGGCTGCTGCTGATGTCGATGATGACCGTGGCGGTCTCGGTGCTGGAGATCGTGTTCCTGGGCTACATGGGCACGCTGGTCGACTGGCTGGGCAGCGCCGAGCGCAGCACCTTCCTGGCCGAACACGGCGCCGGCCTGTGGGCGATGGCCGCGCTGGTGGTGCTCGGCTATCCGCTGCTGGTACTGGTGCTCTCGCTGGTCACCAACCAGACCATCTTCGGCAACTTCCCCATGCTCGGCCGCTGGCTCAGCCATCGCTGGCTGCTGGACCAGAGCCTGCCGTTCTTCCAGGACGAATTCGCCGGGCGCATCTCGCAGAAGGTGATGCAGACCGCGCTGGCCGTGCGCGAAACCGTCATGAAGCTGATGGAGGTGCTGGTCTACGTGGTGGTGTACTTCACCGGCGCGGTGGTGCTGGTCGGCAGTGCCGATGCCCGGCTGACCCTGCCGCTGCTGGCCTGGCTGGCCGGCTACGTCGTCATCGCCAGCATATTCATTCCGCGCCTGGGCAAGATCTCGATGGCGCAGGCCGATGCCCGCTCGCTGATGACCGGGCGCATCGTCGATAGCTACACCAACATCCAGACCCTGAAGCTGTTCGCCCACCCACGGCACGAGGAAGCCTATGCGCGCGATGCCATGGACGGCTTCATGGTCACCGTGCACAAGCAGATGCGTCTGGTCACCGTGCTCACGGTCAGCCTGCATACGCTGAATGCTCTGCTGCTGGCCGGCATCGCCGCCATGGCCATCCATACCTGGCTGCAGTCGGCGATCTCGCTGGGCGCCATCGCCGTGGCGATCGCGCTGGTCATCCGTATCCGCGCCATGTCCGAGTGGGTGCTGTGGGAGCTGGCCGGCCTGTTCGAAAACATCGGCACCGTGCAGGACGGCATCGACACGCTGTCGCTGCCGCGCACCGTGGTCGACCGCGACGATGCCAACGAACTGGTCGTGAACGAAGGCCGCATCGATTTCAAGCAGGTGCGTTTCGCCTACGGTGCCGGCACCAAGGCCGCCGCATCGGGCAAGGCGCCGGTCATCAATGAGGTGTCGCTGGCGATCCAGCCGGGCGAGAAGATCGGCCTGGTTGGCCGCTCCGGCGCCGGCAAGTCCACGCTGGTGAACCTGCTGCTGCGCTTCCACGATCTGGAAGGCGGTCGCATCGCCATCGATGGCCAGGACATCGCCACGGTGACCCAGCAGTCGCTGCGCCGGCACATCGGCATGGTCACCCAGGACACCTCGCTGCTGCATCGCTCGATCCGCGACAACATCCGCTACGGCCGCCCCGATGCCAGCGAAGAGGAAATCGTCGACGCGGCGCGGCGCGCGCATGCGCACGAGTTCATCGCCGATCTGGTCGATCACGCCGGCCGCAGCGGCTACGACGCCCATGCCGGCGAACGCGGCGTGAAGCTGTCCGGTGGCCAGCGCCAGCGCATCGCCATCGCCCGCATCCTGCTCAAGAACGCGCCGATCCTGGTGCTGGACGAGGCGACCTCGGCGCTGGATTCGGAAGTCGAAGCGGCGATCCAGGAAAATCTGTACGAGCTGATGCAGGGCAAGACCGTGATCGCGATTGCGCACCGGCTGTCGACCATCGCCGCCATGGACCGGCTGGTGGTGCTCGATGCCGGCCGCATCGTCGAGCAAGGCAGCCACGAGGAACTGCTGGCACGCGAAGGCTTGTACGCGCAGTTGTGGCAGCGCCAGTCCGGCGGGTTTCTGGGCGAGGACAACGACGCGTCTTCGACGTGATTGAGCGATGGGTAACGCGATCTCGCGGCACTTGTATCGTGCGCCTGTTCATGACGGCATCGCCATCTCACAACAACCCGATCACGCCCCGGAACGGACGGGCAACCGAATGACACGACACGCCGCCGGCAGCGGCATCGGACGATGCCGTCGTGGCGACGCATGCCTGTCACCGTCCGGACGCTGCGGATATCATCGCCCATCGCCTGCCGCCGGAACCCAGCCATGACCGCGCCCTGGTCCAACATCGCCATCGCGCAGTCGTTTCTGCCCAGCCGCTACCACTACTGGTACGTGCGCGGGAAACTCGGCAGCGACCCGCTGTATGGCGGTGTTGCCGACGCCCTCGCCGACAGCGCCGAACCGCTGCTCGACCTGGGCTGTGGCCTGGGCCTGCTCGCACACACCCTGCGCGCCAGCGGGTTCCGTGGCGACTACTTCGGCGTGGACAACGACGCTGACAAGATCGCTGCCGCCCGGGTGGCGGCCGACCGCGTCGGCCTGCAGCAATCGCGGTTCGAGGTGGTGGATCTGTCGCAGACGTTCCCGTCCGGTCACCGCGGCAGCGTCTGCGTGCTCGACATGCTGCAGTTCCTGACCCCGGAACAGCAGAACGACATGCTGACCAAGGCCACTGCCTGCCTCACGCCGAATGCACGACTGGTGATCCGCACCGGCCTGGCCGATGGCAACTGGCGCAGCCATGTCACCCGCACTGCCGACTACGGCGCGCGACTGGTGCGCTGGATGAACGCCGCACCCAAGCGCTACCCGACCCAGGCCAGCCTGGACGCGGAACTCACGGCGCTCGGCTTGCGTGCGCAGTTCCGACCGCTGTGGGGCAACACGCCGTTCAACAACTGGCTGGTCGTCGCCGAACCCATCCGGCGTTGAGGTCACCCCGAGCACCGGGCGAATTGATTCCGGGAAATCAAGGATCCAGCACAACGACTCCAACCTGGTCTCGCGCAACTGCTGTGTCCCGAGAGAAACCGTAGATGCCGGGCTTGCCCGGCATGGATGTTGGTTGTCGGCGGAAGGGAGTTTTCATGCGGGGCAAGCGCCGCATCTTCAGGTCGCGGGAAAGTGATCGATTCGCTCGCGAAGGCCACCTGCCTGATGCCAACGTTCAGGTGCCGTCGTCGTCCGCTTGCGGCGACACGACATGAGCCGCCGATGGTTGCGCGCTGGCGCGCTGACTCGCGCCCGGCCATAGGGTCTCCATCTGCTCGAGTGCCCATTGCGGTCCGTGATCCTCATGGCAGTCGCTGCAGGCGTTGGGCGCGCGCTCCAGCCCGTGGAGCAGGCTGTCCTGCGGGTTCGGAATCGAACTCATCTGGTGCGTGCGCGCCCGCTCCCAGATGCCGCGATTGAGCTTGGTAATGTGCCAGGGCATGTGGCAGTCGTAGCAGAAACTGCCCGGCTGTCCGTCGATATGTTTGGTGTGCGCGGCCGGTGCGGCGACGATGTCCTGATGGCACTGGCTGCAGTAGGCGTTGGATGCCGCCGAGGCCGCGAGGATGCCGGGCACCGTCTGCTGTTTGTTGTTGTGCGGGTTGTGGCAGTCGTGACAGCGTACTTCCGCCTCGGCATAACACGCGGATTCCACGAACGAGCGGAACAGCATGCCGATGCCGCGCGGCCGACCGTTGTGCCAGACCTCGACGGTGGGATCCATGCGTCCCGGCGTCAGCGGCGCCTGATGGAAGAACATCGACAGGTCGTTGGTCTTGCCGGCCACGCTGTAGCCGGGCTGATACTGCCGGTAGGTGTCCTGGTTGCGATTGAAGATGTCGGCGCCGTGGCAGCGCGCACATACCGACAGCGCCTGTCCCTTGGGCAGCTTGGCGGCGCTGGCGATGTAGGCCACCGGCCGGCCGTGCAGATGGTTGTTGATCCACATCACCAGGCGGTTGGCGATCGAGGAATTCATGTAGTCGACGTGCCTGCTGCCCGGCCCGTGGCAGGATTCGCAGGTGATGCCGTCCTCGTGCCACTGCACCTTGCCGCGGGTGTGCCACTCGTCGCGCTCCAGAATCTGCAGGTCGGTGGTGTGGCAACGCGCGCAGTACATGTTCCAGGCCGAGTTCAGGCTGCGCATCTGCGCCCACAGGTCGTCGACCGTCTGGGCGCTGTTCTCCTGCACGTTCCAGTACGGAAAATACGACTGCGTCGCCGTCGACCATTGCAGCGGCAGGCGGCGGATCACGCCGCCGGCTTCCGGGGTCAGGTACTCCTGGCGATACTGGTAACCGACCACCTTGGTGATCGGAAACTCCACGAAGCGGTCCTGCTCGGGATGGCGCATGGCCATGAAGTAGTCGCCGTCGCGGGTGTAGGTGCGCGCCACCACTTCGCCGGCCAACGGATCGGGGCTGTCAGCCGGCAGGCGGAACTCGCCGTCGTCGAAATCGCCGATCACCGAGGCCGGCGACGGATCGCGGATCATGTTGGCGTGCGGCGAAACCGTCCATTCCGAATGAACGATGCTGTGGCAGCTGCCGCAGGCCTGGCTGCCGACGAATTCGGCGTCGAAGCGGGCATCGGCGTACTCGGCGCGCCACAGGCTCCAGACAAGAAACAACAAGGCGCACGCCACGATACCGGCGAGGATCAAGGGCCAGCGTCTGCGGGGGCGCGCCGGCCGTTGCGGAGTGTTGCTGGCGGACGGCACCGAAGTCGTCGACCCGGGCCGATGCTTGCGTTTTGCCATGGCCGCAGTATGTCACGCGGCGCTGAGTGTGATCGCTCAGGCAACGTCGGCGTGCGCCAGCGGCTCGCTGGTTTCGCCGACCGCTGCCTCGTCGGCCAAGACCGTGCGATAGCCTGACTGCTGCAGGGCGTTCAGCAGTTCCGACAGCAATCGCGGACAGCGTCCGGGTGCCAGGTCTTCATGCAGCAGCAGGATCGCACCGGGACGGACGCCGCGAAGCAGCCGGCGCAGCACGCGGGCATCGTCGCCGTCGACGCTGTCGAAGCCGCGCACGCTCCACGACACCCGCTGCAGGCCGAGCCGGCTCAGCACCGGCTCGACGAACACGTTGGTGTGACCGGCGACGGAGCGGAACCAGCGCGGTGACTGACCGGTGATCGCCTGCAGCTGTTGCTGCGCCGCCTCGATCTGCATCCGAGTCTGCCCCGGATGCGGCAGCCAGAACCAGGCCGAGGGGTGATCGAGACTGTGATTGCCGATCTGATACCCGCGCCGGAGGATTTCGCGCACCCGCTCCGGATACCGCTGGGCCTTGCTCCCGACCACAAAGAAGGTGGCCCGGGCACCGTGGCGATCGAGAAGATCCAGCAGCGCCGGCGTGTCCTCGGAGGGGCCGTCGTCAAAGGTCAGCCAGACCACCCGTTCCGAGGTTGCCAGACGCGACACCACCGACCCGAACCAGCGCGAATGCGGGTACAGGTTGGCCCACCAGAACACCGCGTGGGTGACCAGCATGGCCACCAGCGCCGCCCAAGGCCGTCCGGACAACCACAGCGCCAGCATCAGCGCATGACCGGCGATCTGGATGCCCCACAGCCAGCCGCGGCGCGAACTGCCGACAGCGACCGGCATGGTGATCGGTGGATAGGCGGGTTCGTGGCGCATCGGCCCAGTCTAGTGCGCGCCGACCCGTGCCGATCCGGGCCGAGGCAGGCGGCCGCAATGGTGATCGGTGCCGGACGTCCGATCGGCACCTCGCAAGATCGGACCGGGGAACGTCGCGTCGGGGCGAATGATTCCGGACCACCGCAGAGCTCGGGCGGGCCGGATGGCAGCCGGCAAGGTAAGCTTTCGCCCATGTATCTGCGCCACTACGGCCTCGACGAGGCGCCGTTTTCGATCACGCCCGATCCGCGTTTCGTGTTCCTGTCCGACCGTCACCGGGATGCGCTGGCGCATCTGGTCTACGGCATCTCGCAAGGTGGTGGCGGCGGTTTCGTGCAGCTGACCGGCGAAGTCGGCACCGGAAAGACCACGCTCAGCCGCCTGCTGCTGGAGCAACTGCCGCCGAACACCAAGGTGGCGCTGATCCTGAATCCGCGTCTGGATCCGGTCGAACTGCTGGAGACGCTGTGCGAGGAACTGGGCCTGGACATCGCCAGCGCCCGCGGCAGCGGCAAGGCACTGGTCGACGTGCTCAACCGTTATCTGCTGCAGGCCCACGCCGACGGCATCCGCGTGGTGCTGATGCTGGACGAGGCGCAGCAGATGTCGGTGGACAGCCTGGAACAGGTGCGTCTGCTGACCAATCTGGAAACCGCCACCCAGAAGCTGCTGCAGATCGTGCTGCTCGGGCAACCGGAACTGCGCCGCCTGCTGGAGCGCGACGACCTGCGCCAGCTCGCCCAGCGCATCACGGCGCGCTACCACCTCACGCCGCTGTCGGCCGAGGAAACCGCTGCCTACGTGCGTCATCGCCTGGCCGTCGCCGGACAGACCCGCCCGGTGTTCGAGCCGGGCGCGCTCAAGGCCTTGCATCGTCATTCGGGCGGCGTGCCGCGGCTGATCAACGTGATCGCCGAACGCGCGCTGCTGGCCGGCTATGCCGCCGGTCGCGATCGGCTGGACGGACGCCTGGTTGATCGCGCCGCCGGCGAGCTGATGGTCACGGCACAGGCCAGTCCGGGTGATCGACGCGGCACCTGGCCGTGGGCGACCGTGGCAGCACTGATACTGGCCGTATTGGCCGCTGTCGCCTTGCTGGCATGGAACGACAGCGGGCACTCGGGAAATACCGAGGCCGAGCCCGTGCAGCAACCCGCGGCAGCCGAGGAACCGGCGCCGCCCAGCCTGACCGAGCTGATGCGTGCCAGCGGCGATGGCGGTGATGCGGCGGCTGCGCTGACCGCCCGCTGGCAGGTCGACGAGTCGATCGCCCCGCGGCTGGCCGATTGCCCGTTCCGGCTCGATGCACGCACCTACTGCCTGCGTAGCCGTGGCACGCTGGCGCAACTCGTGCACCTTGACCGACCAGTACTGGTGCTTCTGCCGGAAGCGGATATCGTGCGCGCCCTCGCGCTCACCGGTCTCGACCACCGCGACGCCACGCTGATCGGCGGCGCGGGCGGACCGGTGACCCTGCCACGCTCAAAACTGGAAGCCGCCTGGCCGGGCGAGTACCTGGCATTGATGCGCCTGCCGGGCCCGGTGGCTGCGCTGGGAACCGGCCAGCTTCCGGACTGGGCGATGAACGCGCTGGCCCGCTTCGAGGCGAACCGATCGCTGCCGTCGTTGTCTGACCCGGAGCAACGCATCCAGCGCCTGCAGCAGGCGTTCGGATTGCGGGCAGACGGGCTGGTCGGGCCGGAAACCTGGTGGGTGCTGTCGGCTCACCTGGAGGACGGTCCGCGTCTGGATTCAACCACTTCCGCACCATCCATGCCGCAACCGTGACCGGCACCACCGGTCGGCATCGGCCACAACCGATAGAATGACGCCATGTCCTCGATCCTCGACGCCCTGAACAAGTCCGAAGCCGAGCGCCGCAGCGCGCCGCCGGGACTGAACACGCCGCTTCATTTCGCGTCGAGGCCACCCCCGCGGCGACGCAAGCCGTGGCTGCTGCCGCTGATCGCCGTCGCCGCTCTGGGCCTGGCCTGGGCCGGCGGCCTGTTTGATTTCGGTGGCAGTTCCGGGGACCAGGCCAGCACCGCAACCTCCGAATCGGGCAACCCGGAATCGGCCTCGCTGTCACCCGTCGGCGATACCGGCGACGCAGCACCGACAACGGATCCGGTCCCGGTCGCGAATGGCAGCCCGGCTGATGCAACGCCGCCCGAACCAACGCAGGGTTTCGGTTCAGGCCAGCAGCAGCGCTCGGCGCTTGCACCGAAAGGACCGATGCCCGCTCCGTTCCGCCCCCGTCACCCGGGCGCACCACTGCCAAGCGCTCAACCCGCACCGCCCCCGCCGGCGGCAACGCCGTCGCCAGAGCCAGAACCCATCCCTCCGCAAGCGGCTGCAGCACCGGCACCGACACCGGCGGCGCCGACGGCATCTGCGTCGACCACACCGGCTCCGAGCGGCGCTGCCGTACCCACGCTCAACGAACTGCCGTTTGCCACACGCCGATCATTGCCCGGCCTGAATCTGACCATGCATCTGTACAGCGCCGATCCGGATCGACGTCTGGTCTTGATCAATGGCGTGCAGGCGCGTGATGGCGACGAACTCGAAGGCGGCATACAGATCCGCTCCATCCGTCCCGATGGCGTGGTGATCGTCTTCGAGAACACCGAGTTCCTGTTGCCCGCGCGCAACTGACGCGGCAAGCGCGCGACGCAAGCCCGGCAAGCGAATCATGTTCGTCTCGGTCGAGGAACGCGGGCGCCATGAATGGCGCTGGGCCACCACCATGCTGCTGGCGCTGGTGGTCTTTGCCTTCGTCTGGTTCAGCAGCCAGAGCGAAGAGCGCCAGTATGAGCTGGTCTTGCGCTGGGGCCTGGTGCCGGTTCGCCTGTTCGACACCAGCGGTGGCTGGCTCAACTATCTCGTCGATCTGCGTCCATTGCCGGCGTTGACCGCACTGCTGATCCACGTCGACCTGCTGCACCTGATCGGCAATCTGCTGTTCCTGCTGATCTTCGGCTTGGCCGCGGAACGCCGGCTGGGCAGCCTGCGCTTTCTGGTGCTGTTCCTGCTCGGTGGCGCGCTGGCCAATCTCGCCGCTGCCGCCACCATGCCCGACCGCGTCGGCGCCATCGTCGGCGCCAGCGGCGCGGTATCCGCAATCGTTGGCGCCTACCTGACCCTGTTTCCCCGCTCCACGCTGGGACTGGTGATTCCGCTCGGCGCCTTCCTCGAGTTCGTGCGCATTCCCGCACTGTGGCTGATCGGATTCTGGATCCTGCTGCAGGTGCTGCTGGCCTACCTCAACCCCACCTTCGGCGCGGTCGCCTGGGTCGCCCACGCCGCCGGCTTCATCGCCGGCGTGCTGTTCGCCATGGCTTCGCGCCCGGCGGTGTATCGGCGCCTGCGACGAATGCGCACGTTGTAGTTGCTTCACTGGCAGATGAATCAGGCCGCCTCTATCGCGACTTTCAGGATCTCGCCGGCTTTTTCGGCAAGACGATGAGTGAACACCGTCGACACCGCTAGTGGGCGGATCATGAAGCGGATCCCTCGGACGCAGTGCGGAGATTCCGCGTAAACAGCCAAGCTGCCGACAGGATGCCTGGTTTCCTGGAGCGCCGCTGGCGTGACGGAACCGGGACTTCCGGACCTACGCCGAGTTCACGCCTCTGCTTCCCGACCCTGCCCGCAACCAGACAACGAGGAGCGCCGATCACTGTTCGTCGCGAATCGAGGCCACTCGCCCGAAGCGCTCGTGCCTGTCAGCTTTGGCCAGAAAACGACGTTACAGCCAGAGAGAATCCATCAGGGGGCGCGACATGTCTTACCGGGAAGACTTCGGCAACAGCACTGGCTGGTCGATCGTAGACGTCAGCACACGATTGAATACATCTGCAGGACGACAGTTTCTTGATCATCTCAGGGCTAACGGTGTCAGCACGATCATTCGCTATTACGCGTCGTCGAGCCGACCGAAGACAATTACAGCCGAAGAGGCCAGATTCATCTCGAAAGAGGGATTCGGCATCCTTCCCGTGTTCCAGGACAACGCCAGGGATATATCGAATTTCTCGCGCCAGGCAGGAATCGCTAACGCGAAAAGTGCGATCAAGTTCGCCAAACGAATCGGCCAGCCTGCGGAACATGGAAGCACGATTCTTTTCGCGGTCGACGCTGACTTCACCGCACCCCAGATCGATGGACCGATCGTCGACTACTTCAAGGCGATACGGACCACGATAGGCGACTCATTCGCCATCGGTGCCTACGGAAGCGGTGCGGTGCTCGCGAAACTGATTTCCGAACGCCTGATCAGCGTGGCGTGGATTTCAATGTCGCGCGGATTCCTCGGCACCCAGCAGTTCTTCTACTCCGATCGGTGGGCGCTGCGTCAAGTTCCGCCGGAAACGAATGACCCGATATCCAGGATCGGATACGACCGAAATGTCACGCGCGTTCACGGCGCGGTACTTGGTGCATTCCAGGTCGATGACGATGGGCAAGGCACTCGGGTCGGCGAAGGTAGTGACGACGCAACGCTGGGCAGCGGGACTCCGGCAGGCAACAGTGATGATGATGATTCCTTCGGCGCCGACCGGTTCGTGACAACCGAGGGCCTTCGTCTGCGCGATTCTCCGAATGGCAATGTCATCCGCGATCTGACCATCGGTGACCGGCTCCGCGATCTTGGTGCGATTGATTCGTCGCGCTGGCGAAAGGTTCGAATCGGCCACGAGGAAGGCGTCGTTTTTGAGCACTACTTGCGCAAACCGGTTCGCCGTGAGGTCGAGGCACTGTTGAGGGCTGCACTCGACGAATGGCTGCGCTTCGAAAAAGGGCGCGCCGACGAGAAGGCAGATCCCTACTACCGGTACGTAAGGGAAATGTGGGCGGCCATCGGCGAGCCCTATGACGGTCGCAGTCTGTATCCCGACGGAAAGGAAGTTCCTTGGTCGGCAGCATTCGTCTCATGGGTGGTCCGCAAGGCGGGACCGGCATACGCAGACTTCCAATTCGCGTCCAGCCACTCCGTATTTGTCAACAACGCCATCAAGGCGCGGGTGATCGGTCGGACAGACAAGCCGTTCTGGGGCTACCGTATCGACGAGGCGAAGCCGGAAATCGGCGACATCATCCAGAGGAACCGCGGAACGGGCTCCTTCACTTACTCATATGCCGAGAACCACACCAACTACACCAGCCACTCGGATTTCGTGGTCGAGGTAAAACCAGACGTTGTTCGCGTGCTTGGGGGGAACATCAGCAATACTGTGTCCATGCGAGGTGACCTTCAGGAGTACCGGCTTGACGCCAACGGCTTCATCGCTGGAAGCCAACGTGTCATCGCGCTGCTCAAGAATCGGGCGGGTATTGTTTCCTGATCCGGAAAAGGGTTCTTGCCCCTTGTGATCGGAAGCAAAATTGGAGAAGACGGCAATCTGCAGTGCCGAATTGTTCGGAAGAGCATGCGCCCAGCGCCTGGCGGGCGCGAGCATCGAAAATCAGGCCACGCGCGCTTCGACTTCGCGGTCGAGTGATTCCAGCTTCTCGGCGACTTCGCCGGGCGCGTGCGTGTATGGCGCCAGCAGGCGGTAGAACGCCGGCACCACGAACAGCGAGAGCAACGTCGAGAAGGCGACGCCGGTGATGATGACGATGCCGATGGTGGCGCGACTGGCCGAACCAGGGCCGCCGGCCAGCACCAGCGGCAAGGCACCGAAGATGGTCGCGAGCGAGGTCATCAGGATCGGGCGCAGACGCAACACGGCTGCATCCAGGATGGCGTCGCCGACGCTACGTCCCTCGTCGCGCAACTGGTTGGCAAACTCGACGATCAGGATGCCGTTCTTGGCCGCCAGACCGATCAGCATGACGATGCCGATCTGGCTGAACAGGTTGAGGCTGGAGTTGAACAGCCAGATGCCCAGCAACGCCCCCAGCACCGCCAGCGGCACGGTGAGCATGATCACCAGCGGATGGATGAAGCTCTCGAACTGTGCAGCCAGCACCAGGTAGACGATCAGCAAGGCCATGGCGAAGGTGAACAGTACGGCGCTGCCGGAACTGACGTAGTCGCGCGCTTCGCCCTTGTAGTCGAGCTGCACACCCTGCGGCAGTTCCTCGTCGATGATGGTCTGCACATCGGCCAGCGCCTCGGCCAGCGTGTAGCCGGGCGCCAGACCGGCCGAGATGGTGATCGCTCGCAGACGGTTGAAGCGGTTGAAACTGGCCGGCTCGGCCAGCTCGCTGAGCGTGACCAGATTGGCCAGCGGGATGAGTTCGCCGCTGGTCTGCGAACGCACGTAGAGGTTGTTCAGGTCGCTGGGCGAGGTGCGGCCTTCGGCGTCGGCCTGCAGTACCACGTCGTATTCCTCGCCGTCCTCGACGAAGGTTGTGACCCGGCGCGAACCCATCATGGTTTCCAGCGTGCGTCCGATCTCGCTCACCGAGACGCCTAGGTCGGCAGCGCGACCACGGTCGATCGCCACGCGCATCTGCGGGCGGGTTTCCTTGTAGTCGGTATCCAGGCCGAACAGGCGCTGGTTGTCCTCCAGACGCGGCAGGATGCGGTCGCGCCACTCGACCAGATCCTCGTAGGTCGGTCCCCCCAGCACGATCTGCAGGGGTTGACCACGACTGCGCACCAGACCGGCACGCACCATCGGCTGTGCGCGCGCACCCGGCATCTCGCCGAGCATGTGACGCACCTGTTCGACCAGGTCGGCGGTGCTGATGTCGCGCTGGCTCCAGTCCTTGAGCAGGACGACGGCGCGACCGGTATGCATGGCCGAAGCACCCCCGAATGACGGTGCGGCGGTGTTGACGCGTTCGATCGGACCATCCTCGACCAGCGGCATCAGCCGCCGTTCGACTTCCTGGACCTGCGCCACGGTGTGATCGAAACCGGCGCCTTCCGGCCCCTGGATCATGACGAAGAAGGCACCGCGATCCTCGGCTGGCGCCAGCTCCTTGCGCACGCCGCCGTAGACGAACACGATCGCCACCAGCGACACCAGCATCAGCGCGCCGATCAACAGCGGACGCCCGACCAGGCGGGTGAGCAGGCCGCGGTAACCACTGCTGATCCGGGCGAAGGTGCGATCGATCCGGCCGACCAGCCCTTCCTGGCCGGTGTGCGGCTTGAGCAACTTCGAGCACATCATCGGCGTCAGCGTCAGCGCCACGAACGCCGACAGCGCGATGGCACTGGCCAGTGCCACTGCCAGTTCGCGGAACAGGCGGCCGTTGTTGCCTTCCAGAAAGGCGATCGGCAGGAACACCGAGCACAGCACCACGGTGGTGGCGATCACCGCGAAGGCGACCTGGCGGGTGCCGCGATACGCCGCCAACAGGCGCGGCTCGCCGGCATCGACCCGGCGCTGGCAGTTCTCCAGCACGATGATGGCATCGTCGACCACGAGACCAATGCACAACACCAGCGCCAGCAGGGTGAGCAGATTGATCGTGTAACCGAAGGCCAGCAGACCGATGAAGGCGGCGATCAGACAGACCGGAACGGTCACCGCCGGCACCAGCGCTGCGCGCACGCTGCCCAGGAACAGGAAGATCACCAGCAGCACCAGCACCATGGCTTCGGCCAGGGTCCAGTACACGCGGTTGACCGAAGCCTCGATGAAGGTGGTGGAATCGAAGGCGACAAACAGCTGCATGCCATCGGGCAGGCTGTCCTGCAGCGAATCGACCTCGGTCTTGACCGAATTGGCCACCTCCAGACTGTTGGCGGTGGAGGTGCGGATGATGCCGATGCCCAGCTGCGGAATGCCATTGCCGCGGAAATAGGCACGCCGTTCTGCCGAGCCTCGCTCGACGCGGGCGACATCGCCCAACCGGACCACGTAGCCGTCGTTGCCCTTGGTCACCGGCATGGCGGCGAAGTCCTCGGCGGTCTGGTAGCTGCGGGTCATGCGCAGGGTGAAGTCACGCTCGGCCGATTCCAGCTCGCCGGCCGGCAGCTCGACGTTCTCGCGGCGCATGGCCTGCTCGATGTCGTTGACGGTGAGGCCGCGTGCGGCCAGCGCGTTGCGATCCAGCCAGATGCGCATCGCATAGCGCTGGCCGCCGTTGATCTGCACCTGGGCGATACCGTCCAGCGCCGAGAAACGATCGACCAGATAGCGCTCGGCATAGTCGTTGAGCGCCAGCGCATCCATGGTCGGATGGTTGAGGTTCAACCACATGATCGGATCGGCGTCGCTCTCGACCTTGGCCACCTGCGGCGGATCAGCCTCGATCGGCAGCCGGTTGAAGACGCGGCTGATGGCGTCGCGCACGTCGTTGGTGGCGCTTTCGATCTCGCGTGTGAGCTTGAACTCGATGGTGACGTCGGCACGGCCGTTGCGGCTGCGCGACTCGATGGTGTCGATGCCTTCGATGCCGGCGACGGCATCTTCCAGGATCTGCGTCACCCGGGTTTCCACCACCGCGGCCGAGGCGCCGGGATAGCTGACCTCGACCGAGACGATCGGCGGGTCGATGTTGGGCAGTTCGCGCAGCGACAGACGGGTGAACGAGATCACGCCGAGCACCACCAGCAACAGGCTCATCACGGTGGCGAACACCGGCCGCTTGATGCTGATGTCGGACAGGACCATGGCGGCGAACTAGTTCGCGGAAGCGTTGGCAGCGCTGCCGCCGGCGCCGCCGTCGACGATGGCGACGCGGGTGCCGTTGCGCACCTTGAGGGTGCCGTCGACAACGACCCGCTCGCCATCGGTCAGACCATCGCGGACCTCGACCTCGCCGCGCCGGCGGGCGCCAAGCTGCACGGCGACCTGCTGCACCACGTCGTCGTCACCGATGCGGAACACGAAGGAGCTGGCGCCGATCTGGGTCACGGCCAGTTCCGGCACCACCAGCGCCTGTCGCGGCGCGGTGAACAGCGCCACGGTCATCAGCATGCCCGGCTTGATCGCGCCGTCGGGATTGTCCAGATGTGCGCGCACGGTGACCGCGCGGGTGACCGGATCAATGCGCGAGCCGACCGAGGCCACCGAGCCTTCGAAGTCACGCCCCGGCCAGGCGGCGCTGCGCGCGGTGATGTCGCTGCCCGGAACCAGCGAAGACAGGAATGCTTCGGGCACGTTGAAATCGAGCTTGATGATGGAGGTGTCATCGAGCGTGGTGATCACTGTTCCCGGGGCCACCAGGGCGCCATCGGAAACCTGGCGGAAGCCCAGCGTGCCGGCGAACGGCGCGCTGATCACGCGCTCGGACAGGCGTGCCCGGATCGCGTTGGCGCGTGCCCGTGCGGTATCGCGCGCGGCGCGCTGCGTGTCGTACTGCGCGCGCGGGATGGTGCCCTGCGCCACCAGACCTTCCATGCGGTCGAGTTGCTGCTGCGCCTCGTTCAACGAGGCCTGCGCCTCCTCCAGCTGGGCGACTTCGGCCTGGCCGGTGAGTTCGACCAGCACATCGCCGGCGGCAACCCGACCACCATCCTGGAAGCGCACGCGACGCACCACCTCGGTGACCTTGGCGGTCAGCGTCACCGACTCGTTCGCCTGCGCGGTGCCCAAGGCCTCGATGGTGTCGATCCAGGCGACCGGCTCGACCCGATGCGCGGTCACCGTGGTCGGCGCGCTAGCAGCGGGACCCGTGGTCGAGCCGTTCGATCCGGATCCGGAACAGGCGGCCAGGGCAATCGCGCCCAACAGGCACAGGCCGAGGCGGCTGGATCGATGGATGAGGGATGACAAAGGCATCGAGGCGGGCACGTTTGGCGATGGCTACGAGGATGTGACTGCGTCAGTCAGCGAAGGTTCGCGCGGGATCCGCGCGCTGGCAGCGGCGACAGTCTAGCGACCGGCCACTGCCACACTGTGGAGGGATAGCGGATCGGATCGTGCCGATCGCGCGACGCGGCTCAGAAACCGCCGCCGGTCTTGAAGCCGCCGCCGCCGAAACCGCCGCCACCCTTGAAGATGCCGCCGCCGAAGCCGCCACCGCGGCTGCCGCCGCTGCGGCCACCACCGCCGAAGATGCCGCCGGGCAGATTCTTCGGCAGACGCACGCCCTTGGGCAATCGGAAGCGCTGGTTGCGCTCGATCTGCTCCCAGGCGCGACCCATCTCCATGACCCCGCGCAGCACGCCGCCAAGCAGGCCGCCCCAGTTGACGCCATCGTCGATGTCCGAATCACCGGAATCGTACTGGCGATCGCGGAAGCGTCGACGCAACTCCTCCACGCGCTTGAGCGAAGCCAGCGCCTGGTCGTGTTCCTGCTTCACCCGCGCCGACTCGCCGGCCAGCGCCTGCCGTGATTGGCGCAGGCGATCGATGGCGGCGGCCACGGTGTCGTCCTCGTTGCCCGCGGTGCGCGCCGCAGCGCGCTGCAGGCTGCTGGCCGGTTCGCTGGCGATCGCCGAGGACAGCACCGACAGCGCACGTCGGGTGTACTCGTCGCCGCCTTCGGCCAGCTCGCTGCGTCGTTGCAGCAGGGTGGCGTGGCGCTTCTCTTCCTCGGCGATCTGCGCCGACAATTCGTCCACGCGCGCTTCCGCCGCCAGCAGTTCCTGATTCATGGCCAGCATGCCGGAATCGGCCAGCGCCTTCTGCTCCATGGCCTGCTGTTCGGCCAGCGCGGCATCGGCCTGGTTGCGCAAGGCATCGGCATGACGCTGCAGGTGCTCGGGCAACGCGGTCAGCAGTCGATAGTTGCGCACCGCCTCCAACCAGCCGACCTTGCGCGCAACCCAGCCGTCCAGAGTGCGGATCAGCGGATTGGCGCGGTAACCGGCGCTGCCGTACTGCCGCTGCCACAGGTACATGAACAGGCGATCGGCCTCGTAGGGCGCACCCTTCTCGACCCGGTCTGCCTGCGCCAGCTGCGCCTTCTCCTGCGCCAGTTCGGCCTGACCGGCCAGGCGATCGGCACGGTCGTTCAGTGCCTGCCACTGCGGGGTCGCACGGGCGCCATCGGCGACTTCGATGTAGCGCTGATCGAACCGCTGGGCCAGGTCGTCGCGATCGTCGCTGGCCTGACGGCGGCGCTGCTCCAGTTCCGACTGCCGCGCTTGCGAGGCTTCGATGTCGGCCTGGCAACGCTGTTCGGCGACATCCTTGTGCGCCATCTGCACCATCGCCTCGCGCTCGGCGGCGCCCAGGGTACTGCCAACCTGGCGCGCCTCGATGCTGCCCAGGCGCAACTGCGCCAGGCGCGCGGTCTCGCGATTCTCCTCAGCCTGCACCTGCTCGTCGCGGGTGCTCAGGTCGCTCAGACGACGCGACAGGTCGGCCGACTGCCTGCGCAGCGCATCCACCTGGCGGTTGAGATCGGAATAGGCTTGACGTCCGCTGGGCATGCCCGTCACCACTGCGTGATATGGCCGCCGGCAACGGCGAAGTGATAACGCGGATCCAGTTCGCCGCGGCGCTTCTCGCCGAACAGCGACTGGTCGATGAGCCCGTTGTCCTGCTTGTCCGCGCGTACCTGCTCGTACACGCGCTCGGGCACGCGCACGCCGAAGCGACTGACGGTGCGGGTCTGCTGGTCCTCCTCGGAGGTGATCGGCAAGGCCAGCGGCTGACCGTCGGCGCCGATCGCGTCAACGATGATGTAGTAGTTGCGGCCACCGGGATTGTCGACCGGATGCCGCCACACCCCCGACTGCACATCCGGTCGCGACACGATGCGCAACTGGTAGTTGAGGTCGATCACCGCGCTGATCTGGTTCAGGCGGTCGATGCGGCCGCGCGCCAGCGCGACTTCACCGGCCTGCAGCGCGCTTTCGGCCTGACGACGGATGGTGTCGACCTCGTTGCGCACCGACGGTGCCATGGTCACGCCCGCGAGCACCGCCTGCGCCTGTTGCAGGGCATTGGCCAGGCCGCCGAGCTGGCCAAGTTCAGCCAGCCCCTTTTCACCCGCCTCCAGCGCCTGCTCGGCTTCGGTCAGCGGTGTCAGCAACGGCGCCAGCGCGCGCTCGAAAGCGCTGGGATAGTTGTTGCGCGGATTCGGCGGCATCACGCCGCGTGCCTGTGCCAGTGCTTCTTCGGCGCGATTGGCCTGACTGCCGGCCTGCAGCGACAGACGTTGGCCGGCTACATGAAGTGGCGCTGCCGGCAGGCTGACCGTCTGCTGCTGTCGCCGCAGCTCGGCCAGCCGGGCTTCCGCCTCGCCCAGGCGCGCCTGGATCAGCTGCAGCTGTTCGGTCTGGGCGGTGACGCGACGATTCTGTTCGATCTGCCGAGGCGCCTCGTAGGCACCCCAGGCCACGACACCAATCACGCCGACGATGCTCAGGTTGCGGATCCAGCGCCAGCGGTCGATGTACAGGTGCGCCAGACGACGCCCGAAGCCTGATACCGGCGGCTGATAGACGAAGCGGTCCTTCTTCAGCGCCTCGACGCCTTCGGCGATCACGCTGTCGGGCACTTCGATGCCCTGCTCGGCATAGATCGCGCGGATGCGCGCGGTCAGTGCCGCGTCGCGACTGTCCTGCGCCAACGCCTGATCGACCAGATCCTGCTGGTGACGCAGGGTGTCGACCACGTCCATGGCCAACATCACCTCGTCGAGCTGGATCCGCTCGGGCACCGCGACTGCCGTCTCGTTGCTCATGCCTGGCACACCCCAACGACCGCATCAGCCGGCAAGGCGGTCAAGGCCTTGCCGGCAACGAAAATGCCGGTGATCGACGCGGGTCCGATCAACCGTCGACGGTAACGACCGTGGTCGGTCCCGGCAGCGAATGCGCCTGCTGCGCCAGCGCCACCAGTCGACGCTTGCCGTCCTCGACCGCCTGGGTCACTTCGGCCTCGTTCTTCTCGGACAGGTCGCGCATCTCGGCGATGATCTGCTGCGACTTCTCCTGGAAGTTGACCACGGCGTCGACCAGCTTCTTCACCGATTCGGCACGGATGGTCGGGCCGTAACCGGCACGCACCGCTTCCTCCTGGATCTTGTCGCCGACTTCGCCCAGGGTTTCCAGGCTCTTGTTGATGCCTTCCTTCATCGCGTTCAGGGTCTGCGTGGACTCGTGCAGGCCATGCATGCCGGTGAACGAGGCGCTGAGCGCGGTGAACACGGTTTCGTTGGTGCCGAAGAAGGTCACCGCCTGCGAGTACACGCGCTCCTTGGCGTCGGTGATCTGCATCAGCCGGGCCATGATCACGTCGGAGGTGTTGTAGGCGATGGACAGGTTCTCGGCCAGATCCTTGGCGATCTGGTAGCGCTTGTCCTCTTCCTGCACGGTGCGCAGCTTGCGGTCGCGGTCCAGCTCCAGCGCGGCGATCGCCTGGCGCTCCTCGGAGGCGTTGCCTTCCAGCGCGGCCGCGGACGCCTGCAGGTCGGTCTTGGCCTGCTCCAGCACGCCTTCGGCGGCCTTGAGCAGACCAAACGACAACACCTGCGACTCCTTCAGCGCCACGCGGAAATCGCGGTAGGCATCCAGGATCACCTGCTCGCGCTCGATCTGGTCGCGCGAGTCCTTGGCGACTTCCAGATAGACGTCCTTGATCTTGTCGAAGCGCGACGGGATGTCGCCGCGGGTGACCTTCATCCAGATGTTGGACAGGCGTTCCATGGTGTCGATGCGG
>JAMHVM010000129.1:0-16273 GCA_035911475.1 Lysobacterales bacterium
GGCCCTCGCCGCTGCCGAACGACTGGCGCGACTGGGCGCGCAGCGGGTCAGCATCATCGGGCTGCCCGATGACTGGAGCCGGCGCGCCGCGCAGGCGTTCCGTCAGCGCTTCGAGAATCTGGGTGGCACCGTGGTCAGCGACGTGCGCATCGGCCGCAACGACTACAACTTCACCGCCCGCGCCGAAACCCTGCGCAACGAGAACGTCGACGGCCTGTTCCTGGCCCTGCATGCACAGTCGGCACGCCTGCTGGTGCCGCAACTGAAGTCGGTCGGCGTCGGCGGCACCTGGCTGGCGATGTCACGGGTCTACGCCGGCGCGCCGATGGCCGCGCTGGACCGTGATCTGGACGGCCTGGAGTTCAGCGATGCACCGTGGATGATCGGCAGCGTCAGCGGCGTGCCCAGTCGCGATGAACTGGCCTCGTCGACCCGAAACCTGCAGGGACAGGCCCTGCGCCTGTTCGCCTTCGGCATGGATGCCTGGCGCCTGTCCGGGTTCATGGAGTGGCTGGCGCAGCGCCCGTATTCGTTCATTCCCGGCGCCACCGGCGAGCTCAGCATCGACGCCTCGCGACAGGTTCGCCGGCAGCTGGCCTGGGCGCGCTTCCAGGGCGGCATCCCGGTGCCGGTGGAAGGCGCGCTCAGTCTCGACAGCTCGTACTGAGCAGCGCCGTCATCGCTTCCGCTACCGCCACGCTGGCGGCCGCCAAGGCGAGCGCAGGCGCGGCGTCGCGGCTGCCGTGAACGAACGCGGCGTCGCCTGGGAGCAGCTCGCCGGCGAGCATCTGCAACAGGCCGGGCTGCAGGTGCTGGCGCGCAACTTCCGTACGCGCTTCGGCGAGATCGACCTGATCTGCCGCGATGGTGAGGTCCTGGTGTTCGTGGAGGTGCGCTACCGCGCCCGCACCAGCGGCTACGGCAGCGGCGCCGACAGTGTCACCGCCGCCAAGCGGCAGCGCCTGGTGACCGCCGCCAGCCAGTACCGACAAGCGCATCCGGCGCTGGGTGACCTGGCCTGCCGCTTCGATGTCGTGGCGATTACCGGCAGCGAGCGAACACCCGTGATCGACTGGCGCCAGCGCGCTTTCGACGCCGCATGAGCGCGCTTCCAACCGTCATGTCGGCGACCTTGCTGGTGCGCTTGCGCGACCTGCTCGGCGACGGTCTGCTCGTCGATGCCGACGCCATGTTGCCCTACGGCGCCGACGACTCGCGCCGGCAAGGACAGCCCGCGGCCGTGGCCTTGCCGACCACCCGCGAGCAGGTCGTCGCCATCGTTGAAGCGTGCCGCGAACATCGCGTCGCCATCACCGGGCGCGGGGCCGGCACCGGCACCACGGGCGCCGCCGTACCCGATCATGGTGCGCTGGTGCTGTCGTTCGAGCGCATGAACCGGATCCTCGCCATCGATCCCGGCCAGCGCCTGGCCGTGGTCGAGCCGGGTGTGCTGAACTTCGACCTGCAGCAGGCCGTCGCTGCGCAGGGTTTCTTCTGGCCCCCGGACCCGGCCAGCGCCGACCGCTGCACCGTCGGCGGCAACATCGCCTGCAACGCCGGCGGCCCGCGCACGGTGAAGTACGGCGCCACCCGCGACAACGTGCTGGCGCTGACCGCGGTCGATGGTCACGGGCGCCTGTTCGACAGCGGCCGGCCGCTGACCAAGCTGGCCACCGGCTATGACCTGACCCGTCTGCTGATCGGCAGCGAAGGCACGCTGGCGCTGATCGTCGAGGCCACGCTGCGCCTGACACCATTGCCGCAGGCCAGCCGCGCCTTGTCGGCGAGCTTCCGCGATGTCGACGCCGCCGCACGTGCCGTCACCCGGATCATGGCGCAACCGGTCACCCCCAGCGCCCTGGAGTTTCTCGACGGCAAGTCGCTGCGCCTGGCCCGCGCCCATGCCGGCGGCAGCGACGACGTTCCCGAAGCCGGCGCGCTGCTGCTGCTGGAAATCGATGGCGCCGCCGACAGTCTCGACGAGCAGACCGCGATCCTGCGCGACGCGGTAAGCACCGACGGTCTGCTCGCGCTGACGATCGCTACCGACGACGCACAGCGCCAACGCGTCTGGGCCGCGCGCCGTGCGCTGTCGCCTGCCCTGCGCGCGGTCGCACCGAAGAAGATCAACGAGGACGTGGTGGTGCCGGTGCCGGCACTGCCGGAACTGATCGCTTTCCTGGATCAGCTCGAACGCGACAGCGGCATCGCCATCGTCTGCTTCGGCCATGCCGGCAACGGCAACCTGCACGTCAACCTGATGTACGACCCCGCCGACGCGGCACAGGCGAAAGCCGCACCGATCGCGCTGTCACGCCTGTTCGCCAAGGTCGTGGAACTGCGCGGCGCCCTGTCCGGTGAACACGGCATCGGCCTGAGCAAGCGCGACTTCATGCCGCTGGCCGTCGACCCGGTCGCACTCAACCTCATGCGCGGGCTCAAGGCCGTGTTCGACCCCGACCACATTCTCAACCCCGGCAAGGTCCTGCCGCTGCCTTTTTCAGGGCCGTCGACGGCATAGCTGCACGAGGACAGTTGGTTCGCAGACCATGCCTCACCCGGCGTCAATGCTCTCATGCCGATGAGAACATTTGTAAAAACCATGGATATCTCAGGTCATGATTGTCGATACTAGGCGCGGACTACCGAAAAAAACGACCAACGCAAGCTGTTTTAGCCAGAGATCGCATAGAACATGAAATCGAACCTGTCGTGGGCTTTCGTGGCTGCACTGATTCTCCTCAATGCCGGATCAGCAATCGCAAGCTCCATATCCGGCACGGTAACCTCCACGGCGACAGGTCAACCGGTTACTCGCGGCTACGTCGAAATCTATCGCTCGACCGGAAGTTTCCTGGGGCTGGCTTCGATCAACAACAGCGGCAACTATTCCTACGGCGGCCTGGCACCCGGAAGCTACTTCGCGCGAACCGACAACACCGGATTCCTTGACGAGCTGTGGAACAATATTCCTTGTGCCCAAGGAAGCTGCAACGTCACCACCGGCACAGCGATCGTCGTCGTCGCGTCCCCGGTTACTGCGAACTTTTCACTGGAGACCGGTGGATCGATCGCTGGATCCGTGACCGTTCAAGGTTCGGGAGCTCCCGTCACCCGCGGATACGTCGAAATCTATCGCTCGACCGGAAGTTTCCTAGGGCTGGCTTCGATCAACAACAGTGGCAACTACTCCTACGGCGGTCTGGCACCCGGAAGCTACTTCGCACGAACCGATAACACCGGACTCTTTGACGAGCTCTGGAACGACATCCCCTGTGCCGATGGCAATTGTTCGATAACCAGCGGCACCCCGATTTCCGTTTCCAGCTCACCAGTCACTGCCAATTTCCAGTTGATCGGCGGTGGCGCAATAGGCGGGACTGTAACCTCAACTGCGACAGGTCAACCGGTCACTCGCGGTTACGTCGAGATCTATCGCTCGACCGGAAACTTCGTAGGGCTCGCTTCGATCAACAACAGCGGCAACTACTCCTACGGTGGCCTGGCAGCCGGGAGCTACTTCGCGCGAACAGACAGTACGGCGTTCTTTGACGAGCTGTGGAACAACATCCCTTGCGCCCAAGGCGTCTGCAATGTCACAGCCGGAACGCCTATCGTCGTCGGATCATCTTCGGTAACCGCAAATTTTTCGCTCGAGACCGGTGGATCTATCACCGGATCAGTAACCGTTCAAGGCTCGGGCGCGCCGGTCACCCGCGGCTACGTCGAAATCTATGGTTCGACCGGAAGCTTTATCGGGCTCGCCTCAATCAACAACAGCGGCAACTATTCCTACGGCGGCCTAGCAGCCGGAAACTATTTCGCCAGAACCGACAACACAGGCCACTTGGATGAGCTCTACAACAATATTCCTTGTGCGCAAGGTGCCTGTACGGTTACCGCCGGCACTGCCATTGGTGTCCCTGTGACAGGCGCTATCACTGCGAACTTCCAGCTTGGGACATCTGATCTCATTTTCTCAAGCGGATTCCAGTGACGGGCCTAGGCCACTTCGGATGAAACTGCGGAAGTCTGTTTGCGAACGTGGCGTTCTCGATCGGGAATGTGATTTCACCGCTCTCGTCACGAGATTTCCAGCAAACCTCACATCTACGCACCAGCCACGCAAGCGGCAAACCTCCATTTTGAGTGCATTGCTTGGCTTGGAATGCGGTGAGTTGCCCTCCACCTCGACACAAGCCGTGTCGTCGTGATCGACCCTGCATCGCTGATTTGCGGGAACCTGACGCGCTGATGGCAAGCCAACACCCGGGTGATCCCTGAATCACTCCTGCCGAATGCCACCTGTCAGGCCCTAGTGTGGCCAAGGCTTGCAGATGTCGCCCGGAGGCGTAGCGCGGACGCCACCGAGCGCTGTAGTCGCGAACTTGGCTCGAGAGCGTTCATCGTGCCGCTGCCTAGGCGGCACTGTCGGGTCGGTGATGTCCGGCGTGGCCCCGCTTGATCGTGAATCCCGTGTTGCCAGATACGTATGTCGCGACATCGGCTAAGGGATCAGGGCCATGGCATTCACAGAGCATGTTCGATTCATCGTGTTCGTGGTCGCAGGCCTGGTCTCTGCGCCACTTCACGTCGCCGCGCAGGACATCTTCGTCACACGCATGGACGATCCCGCGCCGAATGGCTGCCTGCCCAGCGATTGCTCGCTTCGCGAGGCGGTGATCGCCGCCAACGTCGATCCCGTCGGCTACAACGACATCCGCCTGACGGCGGGCACCTATCAGGTCAATGCCACTCCGGTCGAGGTCACCGGCGGCACCCGGATTCATGGTGCCGGCAACACTCAGACGATGGTCCGTGGCGATGGCACCGCCGACCTGATCACGTTCTCCGGACCACACCAGCTTGACCTGGCTAACCTCGCGATCGATGGACAGGGCCAACGCGAGCTGTTCGCGGTTAACGGCAACCGGGTCGGCATCTATCGCGTGCGCGCGCCAAATCCCCAAGGTGTGATCGAAGTCCGGGCGCCGAGCGAGGGATCAGGGGACTTCTCGGTAGGCGAGAGTGAGATCAGCGCGCAAATCCGCAGTGTGGACAAGAGCGCGCTCGACGTCTTCGACAGCCGCATCGCGCTGTTGACGGTGTACGGAACCGGTTTCCTCGGCATCAACTTCACCAGCGTGGGGATGAGCAATGTCACGGTGGATGGCGGGCTGGCGGCCGGTTCGACCTCGGGAATGTGGATCGACAGTTCCGGCCTGGTCGAGATGACCCGCGTTACCGTCCAGGACACCAGCTCTGGCGTGGATGTTGGTGGTCACGCGCTGTTGTCCGGCGAGCTCGATATCGACCGGCTGCATTACTCGGGCAATGCGCGGCCAGTGGTTGTCACCCACATGCAAGGGGAGTTCGGCCGCAGCGTGTTTCTCGACAACATCAACGACGATCTCGACGCCGCGCTGCCCGGTGCACTGCTGATGGGGGATCGCGCCAACGTCACCATCACTGGATCGACCTTTGCCGGCAATCGCGCGGGCTCATCCGCCGGCGGCGCGATTCTGATCCGGGGCATCGAGCCGACGCTGACGGTGTTCAACAGCACCTTCTCCAACAACCTGGTTTCCGTCGCCGCCGCCAGCCAGCCGGGCGGCGCCCGCGGCGGCGCAATTGGCTGGAATGCCGATGCCAGCGAGTTCGCGCTGATCCTCCGTCACGTGACCGTGTCCGCACCATCCCTCCTGCCGTTCGGCCACAATGGGTCGGCGATTGGCGGCTTCGGCACGACGGCGGATGGCAATGTCCGCATCTACAACAGCATCGTGCGCGGGAATTGCAGCTTTGCCGCAGGTTCGGTCGATTTCGGCGTCGGCAATATCGAGAGCGGTGGCAACACCTGCGGCTTCCCGTCGGACATCAATCAGGTCAACGTGAGCAGCACATCGCTGGCACTTGGTCCGCTTGGCGAGAATGGCGGCTACACAGCCACCATCGTGCCCGGTGCCGCGAGTGTCGCGCGCGATAGCGCGACCGCCTTGTTCTGCCTCGACGATGACCAGCGTGGACACCCGCGCCCGTTCGGCGCCGGCTGCGATGTCGGGGCTGTCGAGGTCAGTGACGCCATCTTCATCAACGGCTTTGACTAGCGGCCGCCGGACTTTAGGCAGAGAAGCCTGTCGAGCTGGTGCAACGACTCAGCTTCTTCCAAGGACCGCCTCGGCGATCACTAGGATTACCGCGGCGTAGGCGCCGGCCGCGAGATCGTCGGCGACAATGCCGCAGCCGCCGGGCAGGCGCTCCAGCCGACGCATCGGCCAGGGCTTGCTGATGTCGAACAGGCGGAACAGCACGAACGCCGCCAGCCACCACGGCCAGGCGTCAGGCACCACCAGCAGCGCCAGCCATTGCCCGGCCAGTTCATCGCTGACGATGCTTCCGGGATCCTTGCGCTGCAGTCGTCGCGCCACCCAGTGCGCCGACCAGGTGCACAGCACGATGGCGATCAGCAGTGCGGATACCCGCACAACGAAACCCGGCTGCGCAAGATCGATGAAGGCCCACCACAGCAACACCGCGACCAGCGATCCGAACGTGCCGGGCGCGAACGGCGCCAGGCCGCTGCCGAAGCCGAAAGCCAGCCAGCCGTGCGGGTGGCGCATCAGGCTTGCCGGTGTTTCGGTGCCGGCGCGCTCGGTCGCGTCACTCATGACGAGCGGCTTCCGCGGTCAGCGAAGTGGTCCCAGCCGCCGGTCGGCAGGTTCACGGCGCGGCCGTTGCCGTCACGCCAGCGCAGGCCACTGCCTTCGGTGACCGTGCCAATGCGGGTGATGGCGAGATCACAACCGCTGGCCACGACAGAGAGTTCTCGCGCGTTGGCCGCCGGCACGGTGAAACACAGCTCGTAGTCGTCACCACCAACAATGGCCAGCGCCAATGCGCGTTCGTCACCGACCACCGCGCGCAGGTAATCGGAAATCGGCAAGCGATCGACCGCCATTTCCGCCGCCACGCCGCTGGCGAGCAGGACATGCCGCAGATCGGCAGCCAGACCGTCGGAAACGTCGATCGCGGCCGATGCGATGCCGCGCAGACGCTGGCCCAGATCCAGTCGCGGCTGCGGCCGCAGCAGCCGCTGCACCAAGGGATCGACATCGACCGCGTCGCGGCGCGACCAGGTTTCCAGGCCACCGGCCGCATCACCCAGCGTGCCGCTGACGTAGATGCCGTCGCCCACCCGCGCACCATCCCGGCGCAGCGCCTGGCCCTGTGGCACCTCGCCGATGCAGGTGACGGTCAGCGACAACACCGGACCGCGGGTGGTGTCACCGCCGGCCAGCGCCATGCCGTGCTTCGCCGCCAGGGCATTCCAGCCATCGGCGAAGGCGGCCAGCCAGTCGTCCGAAGGCGCGTCGGGGAGCGTCAACGCCAGCAGGGCAAAGGCGGGATCGGCGCCCATCGCAGCCAGGTCGCTGAGATTCACCGCCAGCGCCTTCCAGCCGATGTCGGCCGGATCGGTGTCGTTGGGAAAATGGCGACCGGCGATGAGCGTGTCGCAACAGGCCACGATCTCGTTGCCGACCCGCGGCTGCCAGAGTGCGGCGTCATCGCCGATGCCCAGGCGCAATCGCTGATCAACCGTTCCGGCCGTGTGCTGACGCAATCTCTCGATGAGCGCGAATTCCGACATCAGCTAATCCGGATGCGGCGGCGATGGTGTGACGACAGCGCGCCGCTCAGCTCGCGACGCTTTCCAGCGGGCGCAGTTGCCGCGCCAGCGGATCGAGCACACCGTTGATGTAGCTGTGGCCCTGCTCGGCACCGAAGCGCTTGGCCAGTTCCAGCGCCTCGTTCAGCACGACCTTGTAGGGCACGTCGATGCGGTTGACCAGCTCCCAGGTCGCCAGGCGCAGGATGGCGCGCTCGATAGCATCCACGTGCTCGATCTCGCGATCCAGCAGCGGACGCACCGCCGCATCCAGCGTCGCCTGATCCTGCTCGACCCCGAAGATCAGGGCATGGAAATAGTCCAGATCGGCCGCCTCGGTGTCCTGCTCGTGCGCGAACTGCTCCTCGATGGTGCGCATGCTGTAGCCACTGAGCTGCCAGGCGTAGACCGCCTGAAGCGCGCGACGACGCGAGCGGGTGCGGCGGGTGCGATCACCACGATCCAGCGCACCGCTCATGACCGATCTGCCGCCAGTTTGGCCATGGCGAGGGCGGCCAGCGCCGCCTCCTCGCCCTTGTTGCCGAGATTGCCGCCGGCACGCGCCAGCGCGTCTTCGTAGCGCTCAACCGCCAGCACGCCGTTGCTGACCGGCACGCCCGATTCCAGCTGCACGGTCATCAGGCCACGCGCGCATTCGTCGGCGACATGCTCGTAGTGCCGGGTTTCGCCACGGACGACACAGCCCAGCGCGATCACCGCCACCACGTCTTCCTCGTCGGCCAGATAGGCCGCCGCCAACGGCAGTTCCCAGGCACCGGGTACTTCGGTGACCCGGATATCACCGGCAGCCACACCCTGATCGCTCAACGCCTGGCGCGCAGCCTGGACCAGCGCGGCGACCACATCGGCGTGATAGCGGGAATGAACGATGGCGAAGGCGCCTTCGGGCGCGGCGGACGGGCGACGGGTCATGGCGATGGCAAAGAACGTTCGGCGCGGAGGCCGGGGGCGCGCAGTTTAGAACATCCGCCCGTCGCTCGCCGACGCCAGCCCTGCGCGCAGCGCCAGCGCGACCTGCAGATGCGGGGCTCGCCCCGCATGCCCTCTTCGATCAACACGCGAACGCTCGCCGGCCCGACCGGAGCGCAAGGATCACGGCCCCTCGTAGCCGACGATTTCCAGACCGAATCCGGCCAGCGCCACCTGTTTGCGTGCGGTGCCGATCACGTTCAGACGGCCGAAACCCAGATCGGCCAGGATCTGGCTGCCGACACCGTTCTGGCGCCACAGCGCGGTAGCGCCGGCGGCATCGCTGCCGCTGCGATCACCCGATGCCGCGATGCGCGCCAGCAAGGCATCGCTGTCCACACGCTCGTCCAGCAGCACCAACGCGCCTTGCGGCTCGCGCGCGATCCGTGCCAGCAGTTCACCGATGTCCGGACCGAAATCGTCGCGGCGCCAACGCAGCACATCGGCCAACGGATTGACCGGCTGGACCCGCACCAGTGCCGGCCGCGCGCGGTCGGGCGTGCCGTGCACCAGCGCGTGATGCAGGCCACCGCTGGTGCAGTCGCGATACGTGGCCAGGGTGAATCGCCCGTGCGCGGTGTCGATCGACCGGCTATCGACGCGCTCGACGGTGTGCTCGGTGTGCAGGCGATGACGGATGAGTTCTTCGATCGAGCCCAGCTTCAGGCCGTGCCTGACGGCGAAGGTTTCCAGTTCCGGCCGCCGCGCCATGCTGCCGTCCTCGCTCATCACCTCGACGATGACAGCCGCCGGCACCAGTCCGGCCAGCCGCATGTAGTCGACGCCGGCCTCGGTATGACCGGCACGCACCAGCACGCCGCCTTCTTCGGCCATGAGCGGAAAGACGTGGCCCGGCTGGACCAGATCGGCGGCGACCGCATCGGGACTGGCGGCAACCTGGATGGTGCGCGCACGATCGTGCGCGGAGATGCCGGTGCTGACCCCGGTCGCCGCCTCGATCGAGACGGTGAACTTGGTGCTGTGCCGGCTGCGGTTGTCGCGCACCATCAGCGGCAGATCCAGCTGCTGGCAGTGTGCGCGCGTCAATGTCAGACAGATCAGTCCGCGCGCCTCACGGGCCATGAAGTTGATGTCTTCCGGCCGCACCGACTGCGCGGCCATGATCAGGTCGCCCTCGTTCTCGCGATCCTCGTCATCGACGACCACGATCATGCGGCCGTGGCGCAGTTCTTCCAGCAGTTCGGGTACGGGCGTGAAAGGCATGAGGACCAGGAGTGAGTGAAGAGGAGTGAGGAGCGAGAGAAGAAACGGGTGGAGAGCAATTGGGAACGAGAGATGCGACCCAGTTACCGAGGTGCCGGCGTCAGGCTGCTCCGTCACGACCGTAGCTGAGCAGGCGCTCGGCATAGCGGGCGATCTGGTCGACCTCGATATTGACCGGATCGCCCGGTGACAGCGCGCCCAGTGTGGTGTGGACCAGCGTGTGCGGAATCAGGTTGACCGAGAAGCCGACCGCGTCGACGGCATTGACCGTGAGGCTGACACCATCGACCGCGACCGAGCCCTTGATCGCCAGATAGCGACGCAGCGGTTCGGGCACCTCGAACCGGTAGACCCGCGACAGGCCATCCGCGTCGTTGCCGCGCAGGCTGCCGACACCATCGACATGACCGCTGACCAGATGACCGCCGAGCCGGTCACCGGCGCGCAGCGCGCGCTCCAGATTGACCGCACCGCCCGCAGCCAGACGTCCCAGCGTGGTCAGACGCAGGGTTTCGCCGGAGACATCGCAATCGAACACCGCACCGGAAAAGCCGGTCACCGAGAGGCAGACGCCAGCCACCGAGATGCTCTCGCCCAACTGGAACTCGCCGCCCGGGAGCTCGCCGGCATCGACCGCCAGGCGACAGCCACCGGCATGCGCCTGCGCGCTGACGATCCGACCGACACTGGTGACGATTCCCGTGAACATGGAGGACTCCGAAAAAGCCGGCGCAGTCTAGTACCCGCAGGCTGACCCCCGGCGTAGCGGCGACCATGTGCCAGCAATGGCGCAGCACGGACTGCCGCGGAACCCCTGATCGACCCCGGGGTTCCGCGCGGCGTGCGAAAGGCGCACCGAGCGGCCACCGTCGCCCGGATGCCCGATCAGACCCAACGATCCATGCGCCGGGCGACCCGTTCGTAGGCATTGGCGAAGGCGCGACCACGTGCGTGCAGCAACAGCCGCCGCCCCTCGTCGCCGCGCGTGTACAGCAACTCGCCCGGGCCGACGTGATGCTGCCAGGCGGCCAGAAACGCCTGCGCGCGTCCGGCCTGTGTGCCCAGGATGGCGGGTACCGCGTGATAGTCCAGACCGACCCCGTGGCGGCGCTGCATGGCGCGGGTGATCAGATAGCGCGGCCGCTCCACCGGCGCCAGGATCTCGTTGAGGCAGTCGGCGAACAGCGAGCGCTGCGAGAAGCTGCCCTCGCCCAAGGCCACGTGCCAGATGCCGCCGTGCTCACGGATCAGCAACGGCGCGTGACGCAACGCTGCCGGCAGCACCCCGGTTTCGGTCAGCGCCTGACGCAGCGCACGGGCGATGCCGCGCACGGCGCCGGCCACCGGCAGATGCCGCCACCACAGCCGGAACAACTGGAATGCGCGCGGTGCCATCACCAGCGCAAGCACCGCGCCGGCCACGCCAATGGCCATCGCCACCGGCGTGAAACCCTGAGCCTGGCGACTGAGCAGCAACACCTCGTGCAATTGCACGCCGAACAGGATCAGGCCCAGACCCAGCAGTTCCAGCCACAAGGTGCGCAAGCTGCCAGCGAACTGCATCACCGCGAATCGCGGCGGCTTGTCGACCTGCACGCCGGGCACTACACGACCGATCTCGCTGCGGTCGATGGCTTCGCGCCAGCGCCGACCCAGATCACCCAGACCAGCCAGGCGCCGCACCATGCCAGCGTTCTCGGCGCCGACCGCCACCGGCACACGTACCTGGTCGCGTTGCCAGAAGCCGGTTCGCAGCCGGTTCAAGCCCGCTTCGATCACCGGTTGCTGGTGGTCGAGTCCGACGAAGGTTTCGAAGCGCCGACCCATCTCGTGCAGATCACGGACATCCCAGGCAGCCCCATCCAGTTCGGCACAGGCGCCCAGATGCCAGATCGAAGCGACCTTGTCCGGCTGCTGCGGATCGATGCGGATGGCGCGGCCACGCATCTGGTTGGTGGTCATGAACGAGCCGACCACGCTGGCCAGGATCAGCGAGTTCACCGGCGGTGCATCCCAGCCCTCGCCGAGCAAGGCGCGCGTGCCGACCAGTACCTGCAGGCGACCGGCCACCAGCAGACGGGTCAGCGCGCTGGTCAGACGGGCATCGCCGGCCAGTGACACCTGCTGGAATTCCGGCAACGCGGGCACAGCCCGTTCCACCAACATGGCCGGCGCCACCTGCTCGGCCAGAAGCGCCAGGGCATCGACGTGGACGATGCTGAGCCGGCCGGTGTGCAGGGCCAGCGCCGGCGCTGGACAGTGACTGGCGCCGACCAGCTGCTGAAACAGCGGCCAGGCCCCCAGAACGGCTTCTGGCTGAAGCAGCTCGCGCACCGCTTCATCGCGGATGTAGTCGGTCAGGATCACCTGACGCAAGGCATCCCCGCGTTGCCGGTACTCGGCCTGATGGATGTCAATGCAGGCCTGCACCTTGTCCGCGCTCAGCGCCAGGTTCGGCCAACGGCGACCGGCATCGGTGAGTGCCAGCTCGCGCCGCCACAGCAGCTCGTCGCTGCGCAGGCGGCGCGCCAGCAGCTGTCGTCGTTGCTCGAAACCGGCATCGCCCGGCCAGCCACTGCCGAACAGGTACAGGCGCAGCAGATGCTGCCATTGCCTTGCGTCGAAATCCGGCAGGTCTTCCTCGGCCAGATCCAGCAGCTGCATCAGCTCGGGGTGGCCGCGCCCGCGACGGTGCAGGAAACCGGCCAGCGCCACTGCGGCTTCCGGCGCGTTGACCATCTCGCCCAGATGCAAGGTCGGCTCGCGCACCCAGTCGTGTTGCGCGACATCGGCCAGGAACTGGTCGTCGGCCAGCAGTTGCGCCAGCACCATCGCCACCGCAAGCCGGTGCGCGCGCAGGCGCTCGCTGTCGCGGCCTTCGCTGCGCACCAGCCAGACGAAATCCTGATGCGGACACAGCGTGCCGGCCTTGACCAGCTCCGGCACCGAAATCTCTTCGTCGATGGGGCCGCACAGCTCGATGTAGCGGTTCCACTCGTGACCGAGCACGTCGTAGGGCGGTGTCGCGGTCAACGACACCAGGGTGATCGGCGATGGCGCGGGCGATGCCGATGCCGTCTGGGCGGGTTGTTCGTCGCCCGGCCGCGATCCGTCCGCTGCATCGCTGCCGCCACGTGATCCCGCCGCCAACAGCCGGCCCAGTTGCTCGACGATGTCCTGGATCGCCGCCCACCATTCGGCGCGCAGGTGATGGGCCTCGTCCAGGATCAGCACCTCGATCCCGGCGGCGGCCAGACAGGCGGCAACATGCCGGCGCTCCTGCGCACTGGGCGCCGCCTCCTCGGTCTCCGCTCGCAACTCCTCGGCTTCGGCCTCTTCGATCGACCCGGTGGTCTGGGTGCGGTCGCGGCGAACGCGTGTGTGCAGCGCCTGGTAGGTCAGCGAATTGAACCAGCGCAGCGCGCCGAGGTCGCGGCTTTGCCAATCCAGTGCCTGCGGGTCCGTGTCCTCGGGCAGGAAATCACCCAGGCGCTGCAGCCACTGGTCGCGGATGGTGCGGGTCGGCGACAACACCACGGTTGGACGCGCCAGACGCCGGAAGGTCTCCAGGCCGAGCACGGTCTTGCCCGAACCCGGCGCGGCGACCACGTGCAGACGACGGTCGGCCAGATGCCGGTCCATGTGCATCAGCACCCGTGCCTGATAGTCGCGCCAGGGCCAGCGGAAGCGAAGGCCGGCAAGTTCGGCGAGCGGGATCGCCGGTGATCGCAGCGGCTCGGACATCATCGCGGGCGGTGCGGCGCCGACAACGGATCAGGCTGCCGGGGTGTCCGGCCGCAGCAGCAGGCGCAGGTCATCGCCGACGCGACGCACGTCGTGCCAACGCCAGGCGACGGCATCGGGCAATTTCGCCGGTGCCGGCAGGTTCAGCAGGCCACGCGCGGAATCGCCGAGCAGGCGCGGCGCGACATACAGCAGCAGTTCGTCGCACAGGCCGGCGCTGATGAAGGCGCCGGCCAGGGTCGCACCGGCCTCGACCTGTACCTCGTTGCAGCCGCGCTCGGCCAGATAGGCCAGCACGGTGGGCAGATCGAGCTGCCCGCGTTCCTCGCGCACGGCGATCGCCGTGGTCAGCGCGAAGTGGTCGGCCAACCGCGCGTCGGGCGCGCAGAACACGATGGTCGGCACGCTGCCGTCCAGGACGCGGCTGCCCGGCCGGGTCGCCAGACCGCTGTCGAGCACCACCCGCAGCGGCGCCACGAAGGCTGGCGCGGATTCATCGTCGGGGAAGCGCACGGTCAGCGCCGGGTTGTCGAATCGCACCGTGCTGCTGCCAGTGATCAGTGCCGAACTGCGTGCACGCCAGCGCATCACGTCGGCCCGGGCCTCGGCGCCGGTGATCCACTGGCTGCGGCCATCGGCCAGCGCGGTGCGCGCATCGACACTCATGCCCAGCTTGATCCGCAGCCACGGCCGTTGTCGTTCCACCCGTGCGAAGAAGCCGCGATTGAGCTCACGGGCATTCGCTCGCAGCAGCCCGGTTTCTACGGTGATGCCGGCGGCACGCAGACGCGGCACGCCGCCACCTTCGGCCTGGAAGGGATCCTCGCTGGCGGCGACCACGCGAGAGACACCCGCGGCGATCAGCGCATCGGCGCAGGGCGGCGTGCGTCCCTGCAGGCCGCAAGGTTCCAGCGTCACGTAGGCGGTGGCGCCACGCGCCTGCTCACCGGCTGCCTGCAACGCCAGCACCTCGGCATGCGGCTGACCGGCGCGATGGTGCCAGCCTTCGCCGACCACCACGCCATCACGCGCCAGCACACAGCCGACCATGGGGTTCGGCTTGGTGGTCCAGGCGCCGCGCTCGGCCAGACGCAGTGCCTGCGCCATCAGCGCGTGGTCGGTCGCGGAGAACGTCGGCTCAGCGCCTGGTGCGGCGGCCACCCCGCTCACCCGACAACTCCCGGACCGGCCTGCATCGGCAACCACACCGCCAGAACGCTCAGCGCACCGACCAGCGTGGCACCGACCCAGGCCACGGTGAACGCGATATGGTCGCGGTTGGGCTTGCCTCGACAGGCCCACCACACCGCCGCCACCAGTACTGGCAACAGCCAGGCCAGCCAGTAACCACGCAACCACAGCAAGGTCAATCCGGGCAGTTCCAGACCCGCCTCCTCGAAGCGAGGCAACATGTACGTCGCCATCACCCAGGGCAGCAACGCGCCGGGAACAGCGGCCAGCACGGCCTTGACCAGACCTTCCCAATGGATTTCGCTGGGGCGTTCAGTCATTCCGGACCTTTACGGTTCTTGGCCTTTTCGGCCGGTGGATTCTCGCCCAGCGCCAGCAGGGGCAGCTGCTTGCCCTCCAGCACCGGCAACTCGCGCTCGAGACGTTCGATCTCCTCGCGGAAGGCCTGCACATCCTCGAAACTGCGATACACCGACGCGAAACGCACATAGGCGACCTGATCCAGCTTGCGCAGCGCTTCCATCACCCATTCGCCGATCTCGCGCGAGGCCACCTCACGCTCGCTGCGGCGACGCAGGATTTCGATGATGTCGGCGATGATCCTGTCGACGGCGTCGGCGGCGACCTGGCGCTTGTGCAGCGCCGGTTCGAGACCGGCGCGCAGCTTGCGGTCGTCGAAGGGTTCGCGGCGACCGTCGTGCTTGACGATGGCCGGCAATTTCAGCTCGGCGGTCTCGAACGTGTTGAAGCGCCCGCCGCAGCTTGGGCATTCGCGACGGCGACGCACCGAGCTGCCGTCCTCGCTGAGACGCGAGTCGATCACCCGGGTGTCTTCGTGCTGGCAGAACGGACAGTGCAAATCGATATCCGGACAGGTTCAATCCGACCGCGCCAGCACATCAGACGTGGATCGGAACCGGATCCAGGTCAGATGAAGGGCCAACGGAATCAGCAACGGACCCAAGAACAGCAAAGGAAACGCCACCGAGCCGTCCTTCGCGTTGGTCAGCAACAGGTGCAACATCACTGACGCTGCCGCGATACCAGCCATCAATGCGATCCACCAGAGACTATCGCATCGCGCCAACCCGATGCGGTCGCCGCGCGCATACGCCAGTGTCAGACGAGCCCAGGCGATGATTCCCAGCACCCCGCTCAGCCCCCAGAGCGCCAGAATCATGCCCGGCCCGGGGCCTCGAACATCCGCCAAGGCGCTGATGCCAAACGCGAGCGCGATAATGGCGAAGTAACCGCCCGCCAAAGCCGTCGGCAAACCGAGAACCAGTGCCGCCACCAGATGCGCCGACCGGACCCAGGTCTGCGCACCGGCCCTGCTCATCCGTAGACCGGAAATGCCTTGCACTGGGCTGCGACCTTGTCACGCACGGCCGCGATCACGCCCTCGTCGCCGGGCGCATCGAGCACATCGCACAACCAATTGGCCAGGTCGGTGCATTC
>JAMHVM010000130.1:0-7061 GCA_035911475.1 Lysobacterales bacterium
TGTGGCCGGGCGTTTTCAACCGATGGAGGTTCACACCATGCGTCCCGCCCCCTTGCGGCCTGCCGCCACTGTCTCGACCGCTGCCGCGCAGCCCCAACGCTACCTCACCAACGACGAAGCCGCCGAGTACCTGCGCCTATCGCCGCGCACGCTGGAAAAGCAGCGCGTGATCGGCGGCGGCCCGCGCTTTCGCAAGTTCGGCCGGCGCGTCATGTACGCCGTGGCCGATCTCGACGCCTGGGCGGCCGACCGCAGTTTCGAGACGACTTCCGATCCCGAATACGCCGAGCACCACTCGGCCGACAGCCGTGCGCGCTGATCGGCGGCGCGCGGCAGGCCATCGCCATGTCCAGCACCGCGCTGCCGTCCCGGCAGCGGCCGTTGCAGGAGCGCGAACAGCTCGACCTGTTCCGCGCCTTGCCCGGCGACATGGCGCCGCGCGACAGCCAGGATTTGATGGCCTACCCGTTCTTCTCGCTCGGCAAGTCCAAGCGGGTCAAACCCATCGACTTCCGCGCGGGCAACGTGACGATCCGCGTGGAAGGCACACAGGAGCACGGCATCGCCACGATTTGGGATGCGGACGTGCTGATCTGGGCGGCCTCGCAGATCGTGGAGGCCAAGGACGCGGGCCTGCGTCCATCACGGCTGATGCGTGCCACACCTTACGAGATCCTGCGCTTCATCGGGCGCGGCAAGTCGCTGCGCGACTACCAGCGCCTCAAGGCTGCGCTCGACCGGCTGCAATCGACAACCGTGGCCACGTCCATCCGCGAGACGACCGGCCGGCGCCTGCACCGCTTCTCGTGGATCAACGAATGGAAGGAGCTGGCCGATGCCAGCGGCACGCCGCTAGGCATCGAGCTGATCCTGCCGGACTGGTTCTATGCCGGCGTGCTCGACGCCGCCCTGGTGCTGACCATCGACCCCGCGTATTTCCGGCTGACCGGCGGCATCGAGCGCTGGCTGTATCGGCTGGTGCGCAAGCACGGCGGCAAGCAAGAGCACGGCTGGCAGTTCGACTTCCGCTACCTGCACCAGAAGTCGGGCAGCACCGCGAAGCCCTACGACTTCGCCTGCGACCTGCGCGCGCTGGTCGCGCGGCAGTCGCTGCCCGGCTACGTCCTGGGCGTCGAACGGATGCCGGACAACGGCATGGAGCTTCTGACATTCCGGCCCGTGCTGCATACGGCACGGGGATAACTCTGGGAAAGCCTGTGGATGGTGTCGTGCTATCAGGCGTGCCGGGTATCGTGCTATCAGGCGTGGGACTATCGTGCTATCAGGCGTGCCGATCGGCCGCAAACCCGCGCCAGCACTGCGTTTTCTGGCCCTCTAACTTCCCTAACTTAATTTCTCTAACTTTTAGTAGGGAAACGCTGCTGCGGTGGACAACCACCACGCGGCCACAAACGCAGCAGCAAAAGCCCGGCTTTCCAACATGGAGGGCCAGGCCATGATCGTCGCTCTGCTCAACCAGAAAGGCGGCGTGGGCAAGACCACGCTCGCCACGCACATCGCCGGCGAGCTGGCGATGCGCGGCCAGCACGTCGTTCTGCTGGACGCCGACCCGCAAGGTTCATCGTTGGACTGGACGCAGCGCAGAAGCCAGCAAGGCTTGCCACGGCTGTTCAGTGCCGTGGGCCTCGCACGCGAAACGCTGCATCAGGAAGCGCCAGAACTCGCCAGGCGGGCCGATCACGTCGTCATCGACGGCCCGCCGCGTATCGCCGCCTTGGCGCGCTCCGCGCTGCTGGCGGCCGAGCGCGTGCTGATCCCGGTACAGCCCAGTCCCTACGACTTGTGGGCCAGCGCCGAAATGGTCGCGTTGATCCGTGAAGCGCAGGTGTTTCGGCCTGCGCTTCGAGCGGCCTTCGTCATCAACCGGCGCGTCAGTACCACCGTGATCGGGCGCGAAGCGCGCCAGGCGCTCGCCGAACAGCCGCTTCCTGCGCTGCGCGCGGAAGTGCATCAGCGCATCGTGTTCGCCGACAGCGTGGCCGCTGGCCGGCTTGCACGCGAGACGGCGCCGGACAGCGCCGCCGCACGGGAAATTACTGCGCTGGTGGACGAACTGCTGCGGTGGACGACATGACAGCGAAGCCGCCACCTCGCGCAAAGCGCGTTGGCATCGGCGCGCGTCCGCCTGCGAATCCGCACGCTGAAGCGTGGATTCGGCAAGGCGACGCCGATGCACTGGGCAAGGGCGACCTCTACACCGCCCGCCTCACCCTCGACATCACGCCCGCCATGCGGGCGCGCATCAAGGTATCGGCCTTCACGCAAGGCGTGACCGTGGCCGACCTGCTGCGCGGCCTGCTGGAGCGGGAGTTTCCCGAGAACCACGGGGAGAACACACCATGACCGCATCCGCTTCGCCTGCCGCCGTCGCGGCCAAGGCTGCGCTGGCTGCGCCTGTCGGCCAGCCCGCCAGCGCGCCGCTGACGCGCGTGGCGCTGGCCTACATCGAGGCCCGTTTCAAGCTCTACCTGCGCTTCGGTGAACCCGCGCGCACGCACCAGCTCGACCGCTGGCGGCGCAGCGCGGTATTCCTGCCGGGCGCGGTGTTCTGCCGTGTGCGCTGGCAGGCCAACGATTACGGCACCGTGCGCTGGCAGCTCATGGTGATGCAAGCCTGTACACCGCTGGACGACGCGCAGCGCATCCCCGGCGTACAGCCGGGCGCGCGCCTGCTGCTGCACGCCGAGGGCGACAGGCAAGTGCGCGCCGTGCTGGAACGCATCGACGCCATCGAGGCGCTGGGCATCTCGCCTGTCGCTGCCTCGCCCGCGTACTGGCGCACGCTCGCCAACCGGCTCGCAGCGCGCCTGCCGCTGCCCGAATACACCGCCGAGCGGCACGCCGCCTGGCTGGCCGGGAGGGCGCTGCCATGACTGCCGTTTCCACTGGTGCCAACACCGCCGGAAAGGCGCCGCGTCCTCGTTCCCGCCTGCGCGCTCGCATCGTGCTTGCGGGCCTGTCCGCCTGCGGCCTCGCTGCGCTGGCCTGGGCGTCCTTCGTGCATCCGTTGCCGCGTCTGATCTACAACCCGTCCGACAGTGTGGCGGTCGGCTGGTATCGCGTCGATCCGCTGGGCCAAGGTGCCGGCTCGCTGCCACGTCCGTTATCCGTTGGCAACATCATCCTGACCACGTTGCCGCCAGATGCCGCCGCGCTGGCCGCGCAGCGCGGCTACCTGCCGGCGCGCGTGCCGTTGCTCAAGCGCGTGGGCGCCATCGCACCGCAGGAGGTGTGCATCACTGGCCGCATTGTCCGCATCGACGGCGTGCCTTCGGCCGCCGCGCTGCCTGCTGATCGCTGGAGCCGGCCGCTGCCATCTTGGCAGCAATGCCGTCGCCTCGAACCCGGCGAACTATTCCTGCTCAGTACGACCAACCCGGCGTCGTTCGACAGCAGGTACTTCGGGCCGGTCAGCGCATCCGCCGTGATCGGCGTCGCGCATCCGGTCTGGCTGGAGTCTCGCCCATGATGGCCGCCGATTCGCTGCACGTTGCCGTGCATCCCATCGTGCCATCGGACGTGCCGATCCGGTGGCTTTCCGCATGTCGTCGCGCGTGCAGTGCGAGCGCATCCGCGCCGCACTTCGCACTGCCTTCCCGTGTGCAGGCGTCTTGCCTCGAACGCGCCCGGCCTATGGCCGTCGCCGCGTTCGCCGGCGCGCTGGCTGCTCGCGCAGCAGCGCCGCCGGGCCGCCGCTGCCCAGAGCGCCAGCGAGGGGCAAAGGCGGAAGGCAAGACAAAAGGACGCGGCACCGGGCCGCGTCGAAAGCCAGTCTGCACGTGGGAGTGGCGCGGCACGCAGCGGCTTCGCCGCCGTGCCGCTTGTGGCGCGAAGCCCGCGCCAAGACAGGGCGGCCCGCGTGCTTCGCACGCCGGGGCACGCCCCAGCTTTCAGGGAGCGCAGCCATGAGCGACCGCCGCGACGACGATTTCCGCGTGCGCCCCAGCTCCCCGAAGAACCGGGGCAAGAGCCAGGGGCAGAGCTTCGTTTCCAAGGTGCTCAAGCAGGCGGGCAAGGCCAGCAGCGGCAAGTCCACAGTGCGCCGTCCTGGCGCGGCGGGCGGCACCGGCCAACGGCCCGGCTCGCGCCTCGGGCGCGGCCATACGGCGGCGCGCTTCGCGGGCGCGAAGCTGACGCCCATGTCCCGGCGCGTGACCATCAAAACGCTGCTGGTGAATCACCAGCGGGCCAGCCCGCAGTCGCTCGCCAAGCACCTGCGCTACATCGAACGTGATGGCGTGGGCCGCGACGGCGAGCCGGGCCAAGCCTACGGGCCGCAGACCGACGCCGCCGACCTCGACGCCTTCAAGGAACGCTGCGCCGGCGACCGGCACCATTTTCGCTTCATCCTCTCGCCTGAGGATGGCGCGGATCTGGAAGACCTGCGCACCTACACGCGGCACCTCATGGGGCGCATGGAGGCCGACCTGGGCACGGGCCTCGATTGGGTGGCCGTGAACCACTGGAACACCGACAACCCGCACACGCACATCATCGTGCGCGGGCGCGATGACACCGGCAAAGACCTCATCATCGCGGGCGACTACATCGCCGATGGCTTCCGCCACCGCGCCGCCGAACTGGCGACCGAATGGCTGGGGCCGCGCACCGAGATGGAGATCCAGCAGACCTTGCAGCGCGAGGTGGAGCAAGAGCGGTGGACGAGTCTGGATCGCACCTTGAAGCGCGAGGTCGGCGACGAGGGCCTGGTGCATGTCGAACGGCTCAACGAACCCCGGCTGCAACGCCAGCGCCTGCTGCTGATCGGCCGCCTGCAACGCTTGCAGCGCCTGGGCCTGGCCGACGAGACGCAGCCGGGCACCTGGGCCATCCATGCCGATGCGGAAAAGACCCTGCGCGCCCTGGGCGAGCGTGGCGACATCATCCGCACGATGCAGCGGGCCATGCGCGGCGAGCCGCGCGAGCTGGCCGTGTTCGAGCCGGGGGACGATGGCCGAACCATCCTCGGCCGCGTGGCCGCGAAGGGGCTGGCCGACGAGCTGCGCGACCGGGGCTATCTGGTCATCGACGGCGTGGACGGCAAGGCCCATTACGTCGCGCTCAACGCCCACGATGAGCTGGCGAACTACCCGACTGGTGCCGTAGTGGAGGTGAAAGGCTCGGCCGACGTGCGCGCAGCCGACAAGAACATCGCCGCGCTGGCGAGCGATGGCCTGTACCGCACCGACCACCACCTGGCCGTGGCACAGGGCCAGGCCGTCCCCGGACGCGACCCGCAGGAGGTCGTGGCCGCCCATGTCCGCCGGCTGGAGGCCCTGCGCCGTGCCGGCATCGTTGAGCGCGTGGCCGAAGGGCTATGGAAGGTGCCGGGCGACCTGCCCGAGCAGGGCCGCCGCTACGACGCGCAGCGCCTGGGCGGCGTGGCCGTGGAGCTGAAATCGCACCTGCCTATCGAGCGGCAGGCCCGCGTGATCGGGGCCACCTGGCTCGACCAGCAGTTGATCGGCGGTGGCTCGGGCCTGGGCGACCTGGGCTTTGGTGGCGAGGCCAAGCAGGCGATGCAGCAGCGCGCCGACTTTCTCGCCGAACAGGGGCTGGCCGAGCGGCGTGGTCAGCGCGTGATTCTGGCGCGCAACCTGCTGGGCACGCTGCGCAATCGGGAACTGGCGCAAGCCGCGAAGGACATAGCCGCCGATACCGGCCTGGAGCATCGCCCGGTGGCCGACGGCCAGCGTGTGGCTGGCATCTACCGCCGCAGCGTCATGCTCGCCAGCGGGCGCTACGCGATGCTCGATGACGGCATGGGTTTCTCGCTGGTGCCGTGGAAGCCGGTGATCGAGCAGCGGCTGGGGCAGCAGATCGCCGCCACGGTACGCGGTGGCGGGGTGTCGTGGGAGATTGGGCGGCAGCGCGGTCTATCAATCAGTTAGTGCCAACCCATGTATTTCGCTTTGTTTGAACGCCTCCGTCAGTTCCGAGAGTGCGGATTGCCAATGTGGATTCAACTCACGCATCACGTTGATCCCACGTTCAGTCAAGACAATTTCGATAACTCTACGATCTTGCGTGCGATCCACACGCTCCTGTGTCGCTCTTTGAATCATGCCCTTGTTGTCGAGACGGTCCAACAGCCTGGTCACCGAAGCCGAATCGACTGCCAGATTGCGAGCCAAATTGCTGGGCGTAGATGCTGGAGTGACTGACACATGGTGTAGTGCCATCATCTGCACGGCGGTCAAACCAAACGGAGCAGCCATGCGATTCAGCACTTGATTCCTGGCCGTGGAAAGCCGCGTGATGGCTGTAGAAAGCTCCATCACCCGAAGGGCATCGCTTGCTTTCCCCGTTTCGGTTGACCGATTCGGCATCATGATCGGGAACGTTTACTGGTCGCTTCCTCGCCTCGGCCGTAGGCACGCATGAATGTCACCACGGCTGCGTTCGCCCACTGGTCAATCTGCGCCGAGGAAGGCGCGGCATCCGGATGAGTCAGGCACTGAAGCTGAGGCTCGCCCCGAACCAGGTTGATGAACAGATTGGCGGCCGTCTCGCGGCCAATCTCGCCAAGATCGACCTCACCGGATGCCGCCGCATTGGCCAGTTGTTCGGCCACCATCGTCGTCATGACCTGCGGGCCGGCCAGGTAGAACGTCCGTGCCAGCCTAGGGAAGCGCTGCCCTTCGGCGATGACGACGCGGAATAAGGCCAGCCCGCCAGGGGAAAGCACAATGTCCAGATAGGCCTTGGCGAGCATGGTCAACGTCTCCCGCAGCTTTCCGGGGCGGAACTCGATGCCATGCACCGTGTTCGTGAATGACGCACATTCGGCCTCGATCACCGCGGTGAAGAGGGCCTCCTTGTTTGCGTAGTGCGCGTACACCGTGGACTTGGACACCCCAGCCTCGCGCTGGATCATGTCGGTGGTTGCTGCGCTGAACCCATGGGTCAGGAAGACGTTGCGCGCAACGCGCAGGACGGTGAGAGCCTTGGCGTTCAGCTCGTTGCTGCTCGGCGTCGGGGCGGTCATGGCTTGGTTGGTGCGTGGCATCTGCTTGGCCTGGAAGTTTTGACACGGTGGC
>JAMHVM010000131.1:0-19771 GCA_035911475.1 Lysobacterales bacterium
GGCTGCGGATCACAGTCGGTTGACGCCGCAGCAGATCAGGCGCATTGATCCCATGTTGCGCTTCGAGCCCTTCCCGAATGTCAGCAGTGCCATCTTCATCGCGGCGCCTCATCGGGGCACATCGGTCGCGGGTGGACGCCTGGGGCGCTGGATGGCGGGATTTATCCGCTTTCCCATTACGGTGCTCGAAGAACTCGCCCATACACTGGCACCCAATGCGGCCGCCAGCAGCCGTGAAAGCCTGGCAACCATTCCCAATAGCGTGAACAATCTCGACGAAAACGATCCGTTCGTGCGTACGGCGGCGGGCTTTCCCATCTCATCCCAGGTGCGCTATCACTCGATCGTGGCCCAAGCCAATTCCGAAGTGGCCCTCGATGATTCCGATGACGGTCTTGTGCCTTATCGCAGCGCACATCTTCCCGGCGCACAGTCCGAGAAAGTCATTATTTCGGGGCACAGCGTGCAACAGAGCGCGGCCGCGATACTGGAGATCCAGCGTATTCTGAGAGAGGACATGGCTCTGCGGGAAGCGCATTTACAGCCATAGACAACTGCCATCTGCTGTGCGCGGCCGAGCTGATTTCGGATTTCGTATGGGCGTAATGCATTCATCTGAATGCGCAAAGAGCATCAGACTTACTGTTGCCCGCTCGACGCTGGCACAGTGGGTCGGTGCGTGCGGCGCGCAACTGCAGCCGATGGTAAAGGCGCTGGATGACGAACTGCGTCGCCACGTGGTGCTGCACGCCCACGAGACGCCGATGCTCAAGCCCAAGCATCTTGGCGACGGCAAGGCGTACCCAACGTGATCCGCCGTCTGGCGGCGACCCAGCCCATGCTCGACAAGATCGTCGGCCACCAACGCCACATCGCTCAGGCCTACGGCATATCGATGGAGCATGCGCGCTGGCTGTTGACCACCGTGGCGTTCCACTGCCTTGCCGTGGCCGACACGGTGTACTCGGTCGCCGAACGGGAACCCGTCGTGGATGCAGACCGTGCGACGGAGGAAGCCGAGATGGAGGCCGAACTCAACAGGGCATGCACGCACTCATTGTTGGCATGCTGGCCTTGATGGATGCTGATGGCCTTTCAGGAGATAGTTGATCGTCGTTCTCGTTTGTGGGGGTTGAATGGAAATCCAGGGATGCCGTAATTGAGGAGCCTGGACGGCGTATCGTTCAGGAACAAACACGCACGGGCGGCCAGGCCCTGCCGTGGCTCGACATGACGGCCTTCCTGCGCGGGGCCATCGACCTTGCGCTAGACAACCATGCCAATGCGCCACGCAGCAATACGCAATGGGTGTTCTTCGACCGTGGCCTGATCGACGCGGCGGCAGCACCCCAGGCACTGGACGGCACTACTATTCTGGACACGATTGCCCAGTCGCATCGCTACCACTCGCGCATCTTTCTGGCCCCGCCGTGGCCTGAAATCTATGTGCAGGACGAAGAACGCCGTCACAGCATGGATGAAGCGCGGGCTGAATTCGAGCGGCTTCAGCGCACCTATCCAGCGCTGGGCTATGCGGTATCGCGGTTGCCCAAGATCAGAGTGGCGCAACGCGCTGACTTTGTGCTGGACACCTTGGCTAGCCGCTAACCTACCAAGGCGAACTCTACCGTATCTCACCGCCACGTAGGACTCCATGCTCAAATCTCTTGCGTAACTCTGAGATAAGGATTGTTGGGTGGTACTGCATCGAACAACCAATTCGCATCGATCAGCAAATACCCATGCAGCTTCCGGGACTTGCGCGGCCCGGTGACTTCACAGATCCAGATGTTCAAGCCGCTGTCGTGCTTTCGATGCAACCCCAGTTTCTCAAAGCGCTTCTGCACCCACTGCCAATCCGGCATCTTGTCCTGCCGTGCCAGCGTGCCGACATGAGGGTGCTCCTGGACGTAGCGCTGGAACACACCTGGGCTGACCAAGTAGGCCGTGTCATTCACGGAATGCACGAGCGCTTTTGCGTCGTTGATGATGAGCCGGCGCGAAGCAATTCCCTGTTTCAGCCACATCATGAAATGTTCGCCTGACGGGGGCGCTGCTGTTAGGGGTGGTTTAGCAGTAGATGGTGGTGGCGAAGGAAGCACTGCGGCAGTCGCTGGCATAGGAGTGCTGGGGTCTGCGGGGTAGCTTCTCTGTGCGACCGGCTCCACATCCTGCTCGGCACCAGGCGAGCCGCTCGTGCTCACCATTGCCAGCATGTCCTCCATGACATCGGACACGGGCTGGGCCTTAGGCGGTGAGGCGGTGACGGTACTACTGCCTTCCCAAGATGGAAGTTTCTGACCGTTCGGGGCTGCCTTCGCCATGGCCGCAGGCGGCATTTTCGGCGCCTCGGCGTCGTTTTCGGCGACTGCCGCGTCGATCGCTACCGTGCCTGCAAAAGGCGTCGGTCGCTCGCCAGATTCCCAGATCAGCGCAGGAGCGAGGCGCAACAGGGTGAACGAGTGGGACCAGCCGGTGGAACTGGTTATGGTCGCGCGCCAAATAGCCTTGCCGTCGGGCGCCGGCTGCAACATGCCGTGATCCTGGAGGACGTTGAACACCGCGGTGTTGTTCGCAGGGATGCCATCGACGCCTTGGGACAGCAGGTGCGCACGCAGTTTGTCCGAGACCGTTTTGCTCACCAGCCACAGGGCATCGTCGGTGAGCCAGCCATCGGAGGCTTCCGGCTGGTTCAGTTTCAACTGTTCCTTGAGCAGGTAGCGCAACCCGTCGAGCAGCTTGCGCTGCAGCGCGTGCTTGGGCGCAGCCATGGCGCGGGCCGGATCGCCGCCCAGCTCCTGGGCCACCGAGGCCCGGTCTGCCTGCACGACAAGTTCGCCCAGTACGCCGGCGTGCTCGTACTGCCCGGCCAGGACGTAGAGCAGTGGTGCCCACAGGGACGGATAGCCGCTGAGCCAGTCCAGGGCCTCACGGTCGAGCAGTTGGTGGTAGAGCAAACCTGTCGCGGCGCTGTGCAGGCGGTACTCGCGATCGTCGCGGTAGCGGAATCGGTATGGCTGGCGCAGCGGGCCGTGCCAAGGGTGCCAGATGCTGCCGTCGGCCAGCTCGACGTGCAGATCGACGGCGATCTTGCCGATGTCGTGCAGCAGCGCGGCGTAGGCGACGGCGGCGGTCCAGGCTTCGGACTGTGCCGCTTGGTCTTCGGGGCTGGCGCCGATGGGCAGCAGATGGGACTGCCGCAGTTTCAGACTGTAGGCGACGATTTCGAGGCCGTGGTCGAGCATGCCGCCCAGATAGGCATGGTGATGCGCCTCGGAGGCCGGGAAGGCCTGGACCAGCTCGGCGTAGCGTTCCAGGGGCGCTCGGTACAGCGTGGCGAATTGCCTGCGCGACAGCGAGGTGCGCTGCCAAATGTGCTCCAGCAGCTTCTGCCGGCGCGGGGTGGCCAGCAGCGATGCGGCCGACTCGGGCCGCATCAACCCTTTCGGGAGGACGGTGGCGGGTGCTGGCGGTGGCGCGCCGGCGACCGGGGGCCGTTTTCGCTGGAACAGGGAGAGCATGCGGGTGTCCTGTGGCGGGCCGACCGGGAGGCCTTTTTGCCTTTTCGAGGTAGGGCCTTTCCCCTTGCACCCCATTCCCTTGCCGTTTCGGCCCTTTGGCCTTTAACCGTTTCGGTATAGCGGGGCCTGGGTTGCGGTTCCAGCGTCAATGTGGAACCCGCACGAATGGATTGCGCGGCGACCAGCCGCTGGCCTCGGCCTATGCTGCGGAGACGCTGTTTTCGCCAGGTAGGTTGCTCTCTAGGCGTCAAAGTTGACAAATGCGACAAAGGCGACTAGAGTAAGTCCTGTCTCAAACCTACCTGGGAGATGACCATGCCCACCGCCATTGAATTCATTGCCGACCGTCTGCCGCGTGTCACCGTGGAGGATGTGCGCCGCTTCGCGGATACCGTCGAAATCCGGGATGCGCCGGCTTTCGCGGCCGAGTTGCAGGCGTTCATTCACGAGCGCGTGGAGGCGGTAAAGCTGCCAGCCAACCTCGAAGGTGAAACGGTGGAGCACGCCTTGAAGCGTAAGACGGCTGCGCTGCGCGCTGAGACGCGCTGGGCGCCGACTGAAACCGACGTCCAGCGAGGCCGCGCCGTGCTGCTGGAAACCTTCAACCAGCCGCACAACCTGCCGCCCGCGGAGTACGCCAAGCTGGCGGACAAGTCGCGCCAGCAGATCTACAAGGACATCCTCGCCCGTCGGCTGCTGGCGCTGAACGTGGGGCCGCGAGGCCAGAAACTGCCCGACTGGCAGCTCGACCCGGTGAAGCAGCAGTTGACCCAAACCGTGCTTCAGGAGGTCGAGGGCATCGACCCTTGGACGATCTACCGCGCACTGTCCGAACCGCTCGAAGGTTTGGGCGGCCGCTCGCCAGTGGATGCGGTGACGCATGGCACGATCGACGACGTGGCCGAGGCCGTGTTCAACGTGCTGGGCGTTCAGGTGCATTGAAGCGAGATCGCCATGAGCCACGAGCTGCCTTCGTTCCTGATCGATGCCGGTGAGCTGCTCCAGCATGTGAGCCGCGTCGTCTATCGGGGCAGCCCGCTGTACTATGGCCGCAGCAGCACCAATCGCTACGATGACCCGGCCCAGGCCTACGGGGTGCTCTACCTAGGGCGCGACCTGCCCACGGCGCTGATGGAGTCGGTGTTTCATAAGCACCAGTGGCTTGCGGACACGAAGCGCTCGATCGCGCTGAAAGAAGTCCAGAGCCGGATGGTGCGCGCAGTGGGCGTGATGGACGACGTGCTTCTGGCCGACCTCACGGCGCCGGGCGTCATGGCGGGCTACTTCGGCCTGAACCTGGAGCAGTTGGCCAGCCGCGACTACACGCACACGCAGCAGGTGTCGGCCCAGGTGCATGCGATGCTTGGAGATGACGGCCAGGTGCTGTTCGACGGGGTGCTCTATCCGTCGCGCAACAACTATCCCGCCAAGAGCATCGCGCTGTTCGAGCGTGCCAGCGCGAAGGTCAGTGTCATCGAGGACATCGATCTCGTTGACCATGTGGACTGGCCGCGTTTCGTTGCTACATACCGCATCGGCGTGGAGCCCGACCCTGGCCCGTTGGAACCGGATGACGAAGCGTCCTGAAGCAGCAAGAGAACACATTGAAGCCCTAAACAGAATGAAATGGACCAAACTGAAATAGGCATCCCTCAGCAGTAGGAGACGACCATGAACACCACGACTCGCACCAGCACCGCAGAACGCCTCGGCCGCGCCTTTGGCCGCGGATGGCGTGCCTACGCGCGCTGTGAACGGCGGGCGTCGAACTGGTTGGTTTCCAAGGGCATGCCGACGGCTGGAGCCACCGCGCTCGTGTGGATGGTTAAGCTGGCTGCGCTCGGGGTGCTGCTGTACACCACCTTCTGGCTGGCCCTGGTGATGGTGTGCGTCATGGTGGTTGCCTGGATGGCCCGCAACACCGACTTGGGCGAGGAGTTGCCCGAGCCAGAGTGGCGAAACGGACCAGCAGGATTCGGCCTATACACCTACGACGGTTTCCGCATTGATCCTCATGTCGAGGACGACTAGCAGCGATCACTTCTTCGACACTGCATTGATCGCAATGCTTCCTCCCCTTCCGCCAGCAGCCTTGGCATCTCCGGTGGCTCCTGCGAGGCCTTGCAACACGTTGCCGGCACGAACGCCCGCCCAAGCCAAGGCCATGATCCAGAACGTAGGCAGTACGATGAACATCGTGCCCGTGACAAACATCAGGAGCATGTCTCCGAAGGCGTTGTTCAGCCCCACCAGCGGGTCGAAGTTGGTGTGCGGCCGATTCCAGCCGAACCCCCAGCCATAGAGCGCATCCAGGATCGTCGAATCGATCCAGCGCGCAAGCTGAAACCAGAAGTCCGTGAAGAAGAGCGCGAACTGCACGACGCTGACGGTAACGACCGTCTTCAGATCGTAGGTGCCTACGACCAGCACAAGCGGGATGCAGATGACCAGCGCCATCTTGAGCAAGGCGAGGACCATGGGCAGAGACTGTCTCACGACGTCCATGGCGGGAAACGCGGCAATCGCGCCGACGGCCATCCCAACGTCTCCCGTGGCCCGCGTCACGATGTTCGGCAAGGTCTTGTCGATCTGGCCGCCATAGTCCGTATAGACGCTACCCTGGTTCAATTTCTGTTGCCGCGGTGACGCGATGGCGCGGATCACCGAGTCGTCCACCTCGGCCCTGCTCAGGAACCCGGCCCAGCCTGCCAGGCGATTCAACAGGTTCGGGTCCACCTGTCCCAGCAGGCGTGCCCGCAGGCCATTGCCGCCATCGGCCCACCACTGCCTGCAGGTCGGGTAGCCGCCACCGCTGCCCACCTGTGCAAGCCCCGCATCGCGGGTGCTGTCGTAGGGCCAGTCGTCGCGCGGCGTGCTTGAGCGGTAGGTGTCGTAGTAGCCGCCCGTGCCCGTGAAAAACCTCGACCCTATCCAGGTCACGTCGTGCATCTGCTGCTCATCAAGCTGAGGGCGCTGCATGAACAATTTGGCCCGCGCAGGCCCATAGCAATCCCGCGAGAAATCCGCTACTTCCTGAGCCAGTACCGGGTCGTCAATGCGGGTCGCGTCGATCTCCATGCGCATCTGCCGCAGGTCCGTGCCGCATGGGATCGCCGCCACCGAGGCGCTCGTGACGGCGCGCGAGAGCGCGTGCATGAAAGCCCACCAGACCGGCACCTTCGCCGACTGGTTGTTGATGGTGCTGAAGGACTGCGACCAGCCGGTTTCCGTGGGCTGCGGCACGCTGACCTGGCACTGCGCCGAGCGCGAGCTGTCGTACTGGATGGTGCTGAGGTCCACGTCGATGAACGGAATGCCCGCGAACATCACCACCACGATCGCGACGAACACCCGGTTCTCGATACGGGCGGCACTCAGAACGCCTTTGTTGCCCTCGTCAGCGCCTTCCGCGCGGGCCTTCAGCCACTCCTGCACGACGATGGCGACGAAAGGCAGCGCGAACACCCCGCTGGACACCAGCACGGCCCAGATACCGTTGTTGACGATCCAGGACACGAGGGTGAGGTAGTACTCCAGATAGTCGGTCGTGAAGAGCGTCATGGCCCCGATCTCCCCTCAAGCGGCCTGCATCAACAGGCTGGCTTCCAGCGCGACGATGGCGACGACGCCGGCGACCTCGGTACGGATCAGCCGGCGCCGCGCCTGCCCATCTGTCCCGCTTTGGTCTTCGCGGGCCAGCACCCGGCGGCGCATCCAGAACCATCCATAGGCCGTTGCCGCGTACACGCACAGCCGCCAGATGAAGAAATACCCTGCGGAGGCCGCCAGCCACCGTTCCCAGCCTGCAACGCTGCCGACCAGGTTGATGCCCGCGACGTTCGCCCCCACTGCGGCGGCAACGATAAGCACCAGCCACAGCAGCGTCTTCGCCGCGCGCCGGCTGAACAACCAGCGCAGCGGCCGCCAGGCCATGCGCGCCGGGCTCATGGCCGACTCCCCGGATTGCCCTTCTGGAGCTGGTCGAGACGGTCCGGCACAGGATCGCCCTCGTAGATGCCGCGCGAACCGGCCGCGCGCGCGCCGTGGCGCTGGATGATCGCCATGGGCGAGTTGTTCGCCAGTTCGCGCCGCAGCTCCAGTTCGGTCTTGAGGTTGCGAATCTCACGGTCGAGCGTGTCGCTCTCGTGGTTCACCGCCTCCACGGCAAGTTCGTTCGCCGCGACGTTGGGCTCCTTCTTGCCCGTGAGCAGCGTGCGCTGCAGCAGCAGCGCTTTCTCCAGCACGGATGCCAGCGCGACCTCGGACGCGAGGCGCTGCGACAGCAGGTGCTGGTCGGGCTCGTCGCGCAGCGCCTCGATCACGCCGCGCGTGATCGGCAGCGACGCACTGCCAGCTTCGCGCAGGTTCTCCGGCGTCGTGTTCTTGGCCTTGGTTACCAGGTCCTGGAGCGCCTGCAGCTTGGCGTCGTACTCCTCCTGGATCAGCGGCGTGAGCCCGACGCCCGGCGTCGTCTCGGTCTTGGTGCAGGCATCGCACGTGCGCTGCTCCTTCTCGCCGAGCACGCGCGTGGCCCACTCGACGGCAGCCTGCGGCGAGGTCCAGGTCTGGCACGAGAGACTGCTGCAACTGGCCGGCGCAATGGACGAGGTGTCGGTCACGCCGCGGCCGTTGACCAGGTTGTAGCCAGCGCGGGTGACATCGCCGACGACCTTGATCGCGGGCTGGCCGGAGCCGCCCGCGTTGCTGCCCCCGACCCACGGCACGCCGTCATTGCCGCGGCGCGTCTCGGCCTGCTCGATGGCCGAGACCGCATCCGTGCTCGACACGGCATCGCGCAGCGCCAGCCCTTCGGCCATCTGGCTCCAGCCGAGTTGGCCGCCCGCCGTTTCGGCCATCTTCTCGGCCATGGCACGGCACGTCAGCTTGCTGCGGTCGAAATCCAGCCGCGCCTGCAGCACGCCATTGGTGAGCAGGTTGTACAGACCGGGATCGGCCCGCTGGATGATCAGTGCGGGCAACGATGCCACCGCACTGGTGGCACTCTGGATCACCGACGACATGATTTGCTGGAAGCCGTTGGTAATGCCGTTAAGTTGGTTCTTCAACGTGGTCTGGATGCTCATGTCGCCGCAGATCAAGTTGCTGTTCCAACCCACGCCGACACCGATGGAGCGCATGCCGGCTGCACGTCCCATCGACACGGCGTTGCCGCCACCGATCGAGTACATGACGTCATCGCCGATGACGCTGCCGCTGGTCTGGTATCCCAGTTGACCCCAGGCCACGCCGCTGCCCAGCGCGAGCGCGCCGGCCAGTGCCAGGACGATCTCCGTGCGACGTACCCGGCGGGAGAACGGATTGAATGCAGGACGGAACTTCATGGCACCCCCTCAGAGGAAATCGACGCTGCCCAGGAACACCTGGCCCCGGCGCTCGCAGCAGGCATACGGCCGCCACAGCGCCCATGCGTAGTCGCCTTGCTGGGCCTGGGTAAGGAAGCCGCTGCGCGGGAAGACCGTGCAGGACGAGGACAGGACGGGCGTGAGTTCTTGCCACTTGCCGGTCGAGGCATCGCCCTCCATCAGCGCGCCGGCCGGCCAGTAGCCGTCACGGGAGTTGGCAAGCAACGGCTGATAGACGTGGATCTGCCCGCGGCGCGTGACCACATCGCCCGCACGCTGGGCCACCACTGCGCCGGCCTTGAAGTCGTCGGTCTGGTGCAGGAAGCCGCCACGGGGATACACGTTGCCCCAGAGATTCATCGTGGTACGGGCACCGACTTCGCGCCGGCCCGGAATCAGCGCTTCCGGGTAGGCCATCTCGGGCACGTTGTAGCGCCAGGCCAGCGTATCCAGGGTGCTGAGCAAGTACGGCATAAACGCCGTGCCCGCGCCCTCACAGAAGTAGCCTGACGAAGAGACGAACTGGTTGAACACCTCTGCGCCGGGGTGACCGATGACATCCGCGTTCTTGAATTTGGCGAGGCTGTTTTCGTGATCCTCGTTCGTCGTTCCGTCGCCGCCAGCTTGGGCGGACGGGTTGGGCGTGCTCATTGCCTGGACTTCGACCCAGGGGTTTTCTCCGGTATTCGAGTACGACGACACCACTGCATCGGGGATGTAGTGGCGCACCTTGATCGACGTGCGCACGGTGCAGCCCGTCCATGTGCAGTAGAGCCAGTAGCAGATGCCGACGACGCGGTATTCGAGGCAATCGGGCGATGCCACCGAGCCGATGATGGTCGCTGTATTGAGGGCGTAGCTGCCCGTGGCGCTGAGCAGCAGCAACGAAGCCACGCCAGCGCGCAGGCGGCGCATCAGGTCGAATGGTCGGGTCACGGCTGGGTCCTCCGGTGCTGCTCGATGCGCGCGACAGCGCGAGCCACATCCGGCTCGCCATAGACCACATAGCGCCTGTCCACCACCACGGCCGGGAGGCTGGTGATGCCGAGGCTCCATGCGTCGGTAACGCCTTGGTATGCGGAAGCGATGCGTCGCTGCAGATCGGCACCGCCGCCATTCAGCCGGCGCTTGACGATGGCCGTCGCCTGTTCGGGGTCGGTGGGCAGTCCCGCGGAAAGCTCCGCTTCAATCCTGTGGGCTTCGTCCAGCTCGATCAGCCGCTCGCCGCCCATGGTCTTGACCGGGTGGCGGCTGTCGGTGACGACCACCACGTCGGCGGCGAAGGTGGCCGGGCTGAAAACGGCCAGGGCTGCCGGCAGCGCCACGGCCCGGCCGAGGGTTCGCCAGCCCGGCGCGAACCTGGAAAGGGATGCTGTCATGTCGCGTGCCCTTGAAGTTGATCAGAGCAGTAGTCAAACGCGAAGCCGACGCGGCCCCAACAAACAATGCGCATCGCGCACTGCCCGCATACCTGCTTGTCTCGCGCCCATGAAAAAGCGGAGGCCGAAGCCTCCGCGTGGATCAGGGAGCCGATGCCGTCGCTACAGCAGGCCGGATTCCGCGAACGAGTACGGCGTGCCCTGGCCGACGATGAGGTGATCCAGCACCCTCACGTCGATCAGCGACAACGCGGCCCTCAGCGTTTGGGTCAACGCACGGTCCGCGCTCGACGGCTCCGTGCAGCCCGAAGGGTGTTGGTGAGAAAAAATGACCGCTGCCGCATTCAGTTCCAAGGCACGCTGCACGATCGGACGCGCATGCACCGAGGTCGAATGGATCGTGCCTCTGAACATCGGCTCGTAGGCCAGCACCTCGTGCATGCTGTTGAGGAACACGATGGCGAAGACTTCATTGGGCTCGGCGGCCAGTTTCAGGCGCAGGTAGTCCTTGACGGCGGCAGGCCTCTCCAGGGATGGCCCCTTCTTGAAGACCCGCTGCTCCAGCAGCGCGATGGCTTGCCGGATGATCCAGTCATCGGATTGGGACATGGGGGCAAAACGTGGCTCCACGCAGGAGTCGTTGGCGACGAGAGACATGGCGGACCTCCAGAAAGTGAGCGGAGGGCGCCACCCTGGGAGGGCAAGCCCTCCTGGGGATGGAAACAGCGGAACAAGGTGCATCCATCACCGCGCGGCGGTGATTGTTCGCGGCCAGGATGCGAAAGCGAACGGGTAGCGGTCAGCGCGGCGAGCCGCGCCGTAGCCTTCAAGACCGAGGGCTACCTGGGCATGTCGCCGACAACGTCGGCAGGCATTTCGGATGTGGGGGTGGCGGGCGAACCCGGCGCGTCGCTGGCCATTTCCCCGGCCGCCAGCAGGTCCATGGCCGAGAGCAAGGCATCGCCCTCGATCGGCCCCTGCAACAGGATGGCCTGGCCCGTCTGGCGATCGAGCAGTCGCAGCGACGGCGTGGCGGTCACGCCGCTCTTGGTGGCTTCCGCGGCCTGCGCGCGGATGGCCACGTTGGGGCGCTCGCTAGCCATGCACTGTTCGATGGCTGACGTTGTTTCGGGGTAACGCAAGCCATCGGGCAAGCCCTGGCCGTCGCTGCGCGTGTGGGCATAGACCCATTCGACCGCCTGCCAGAACGCCGCATGCCCGCCCGCTTCGGCGGCGCACTCGGCCAGACGTGCCTCGGCCGACGCGGCAGGCTCGTGCGCGGCCAGCGGCTGGTGATGCCATTGCAGCGCCACGTCGGTGTTGTTGCCGACCCAGCGCTTGAGCTGCGGGAAATACTCCCGGCAGAACGGGCATTCCAGGTCGGCATAGAGCGTCAGCGTGAAACGGCCTTCCGGGTTGCCCATCTGCCAGGGTGGCCCAGCGACCTGCGCCGTGCTGACCGGCGCGCGCGACGGCGCTGAGGATTCGCCGGGCGTCCGGGACACCAGCCAGATCAGCAGCAGCGCGACCAGCGCAGCAGCCAATACCCAGGGCCAGCGAGGCCGCCAGCGGCGACGGCGGAACGCCTGGACCTGCATCGGAATGGAAGGACGTTTCTGTTCCATGGCGTTCTCCGGTTTACGACAGTTCCAGGGCCGGCGACTCGATGCCGCGGGCCTGGTCGATCTTCTCGGCCACCTTGAAAGCCGCTTCCAGTTCGGTGCAGCCGTACTGCTGCATGAGCTGGTAGCGTTCGGCCTTCTCCTCGGGTTCTGTCTGCGCGAGGGCGAGGTACAGGGACGGCGGCACGGCGCGGAACAGCACTTCCATGCTCTTGGAGAGGATGACGCCTTCGGTGAATTTCCCCGCTTCCTTGCGCGCCGAAAGCATCAGCGCCTTCTGCGCGGGCGAGAGTTCGCGGAACCGCGCGATCTTCTCAACTTCATCGGGCGGCATGCTGAGACAGATCCACCACTCGATCATGTTGAGCATGGGCTCCGCGGCGCGCGGCAGGTCGTCGATGTTCTGCGTCGCGAGCCAGAACCAGGCCCCCAATTTCCTCCACATCTTTGTAATTTTCACGACGTAGGGCGCGAGCAGCGGGTTCTTCGTGATGATGTGGCCTTCGTCGGTGACGTTGATGATCGGGCGTCCCAGGTATTGGTCGCGCTCGGCGATGTTGTTCACCGTGCTGATCAGGCTGATGTAAGCGATGGAGAGCTGCGCGTTGTAGCCCTCGCGGGCGTATGTCGCGAGGTCAACCAAGGTGATGTCGGCTTCGGGCCACGGCGTGCCGTCGCGGTCGAACATTTCGCCGTCCGTGCCTTGACAGAACATGTCCATCGCATCCGCCATCTCCAGCAGCCGCACGCGGCGCATTTCGGGCAGCGTCGGGTCCTGGCCGCGGGCGCGCAACGCGTTGCGCACGTCGCGCGTAAGCACCGTGCGTTTGTCGGCCACGCAGTGCTCGGCGGCGTCGAGGATGCACTGACGGATCAGCGAGCGGTCAGCCCGCGTCATCCGGGCTTCCTCCTTGTCCTCTCCGCCCGTGATCATCAGCCGCGCCGTGATCTCCAGTTCGCCGAGCACGTCGCGCTGCTCGTCCGCCTCCATGGCCGAGGCATCTGGTGGCGGGTCTTCATCCAGCGCGTCGGCGTCGAGCGTCTGCACGTCGCTGGGCGTCTCGATCAGCCGACGCGCGTCTGCGAATGGCGCGAGGCTGATGCCCGAACCTGGGGCCAGCTTGACCCGGTTTACCGTCAGCCCGAGCATGCGTGCGAAGTCGCTGAACAGGCCGAAGCTGTTGCCAGCCTCCACGATGAACAGCCGCGGTCGGTAGATGGCCGTGACCTGATTCAAGAGGTTGTTGAGCGTGGCGCTCTTGCCGGAGCCGGTGGGGCCGAACAGGAACAGATGGGCGTTCATCTGCCGATCCAGGCGGCTGAGCGGGTCGAAGGTGATCGGCCCGCCACCGCGGTTGAACATCGTGATGCCCGGGTGCCCCGTACCTTGAGCGCGGCCCCACACCGGCGACAGGTTCGCCGCGTGCTGAGCGAACATCAGTTGGGTGTACCACTTGCGCCGATCCTGGCCGGGGTTGTAGCAGCATGGCAGCCACCGCAAGTAGCTGTTGAGCGGCGCCACCTCGTCGTCCTCGCGCACCGGCTGCAAGCCAGCATTGAGCATCACGTTCGCCAGGTCCAGGCCGCGCCGGTCCAGTTCCGCTTCGTCGCGTCCGCGCAGGTAGAATGCCAGCGTCCCCCGGTAGAGCTTGTGTGCGCTGCCGATGAGGGAGCGGGCTTCCTGCACGTCCTTCAACGTCTGCTCCGACGCCAGCGTCTCGCCCACGGCCTTCTTCGCCAGGTGGTTGAGATCCGCTTCCAGGACATCCTGCGGCGTGGCGACCATCGTGAGACACATCAAGGTGTCCTCGGGCATCTGATCGAATAGCGTGTTGATCGCGTCTCCCTTGCGGGTCTCGCCGGTCAGGTGCCCGGTGCCGGGCGGCATGCGCAGCCGGTCGGTGATCAGCACGCGGTGCGGCATGCCGTCGAAGTACCAGGCCCCTTGCGCCACGTCCGAGCGCGGCTGCCCAAAGAACAGCCGCTGGCTGAAATCCCGCCCGCTCGCCAACTCGATCTCGCCGGCCTCGCTTTCCTCGGTACTGTCCGGATAGCGCGCCAACGCGTAGAAGCGCTCCCGGTCCTCCACCCCAGGGCCGAGCAGCGTGGGGCGCGGGTTGAACCATCGCAGCAGCCAGTCGTGAACGTCCGCTGCAACCATGCGCCGGGCCTGGATGCCGGCGTTCGCCAGGCCGCCGCATAGGCGGTCGCAGACGATGCCCAGCATCTGCTCGGGTGTCTGGCCGCGGCGGTTTGCCTGTCCCTGTCCGCTCGCGCGGCGGTACACCACCATGCGCACACGCCGCGTCTGCCCGCGCCAGCGCAGCCGCGTAACCACCGTGTCCTCGAACAGGCCGCCGGGCTTGGCCACAGCGCGCAGGTGGTGGCCGAAGAAGCGCAAGTAGAACTCGGTGAACGCCGAGCCGCGCGCACGTGGCTGCACGTAATCGCGCAAGGTCTGCATGTACTGGTCGAAGCTCGGTTCGTCCTGGGCATAGAGCTGGAGCACCCACGGGTTCTCGTCCAGTTCATCGAAACTGTCCTGAAGCGCGTTTTCCAGGGCGTCGCGGGCATGCGCGAGCCAGCCGGGTTCCCGGCCTTCGGTGCCCAGCGGCACCAGTTCGTAGAACGCCGCCACCGATTGGCCATCCTCCAGGAGCATCGATTTCGACCCGGGCAAGAACTCCACCCAGGGCAGCAGTTCCACGAAGGACGGCGCAACGTCGTACAGCGCCTGCTCGTCGGCCACGGTCGCTGGCTTGCGGCCGTGGACTGCCGAACCGGGTTCGGGGATGCCGGCCTGGCGCAAGGCCTCGACGTGGCGCTGCCAGCTGTCCGGCTGCTCATCGCTAGCCGGGCTACTGGAGCCGGCGCCGGCCAGCTTCGGCCATGGGAGTTTCCACCGCATCAGTAGTCCTCCACGCGCTCGCCCGGCATCGCGTACTGGATGCGCTGGTAGAGCGGGAAGACGGTCGTGTAGCCGGGCACCGGCACGGGATCGGTGCCGGCCAGATGCGGGTACACGTACATCACGAGATCGGGATTGGGCAGGCGCTGGAACTGGCGGTGGACCTCATTGCGCGCGGTGCGCGTGTAGCGCATCTGCTCGACAGGTGCGGCCTGCACGTCGGCGTCGGTCAGGGGCCGACGCAGGCTCTGGCGCGCATCGAGCAGCTGGCGGCCGGCGTTCCGTCCGGCTGCGCCACCGCCGTCGCCGGCCTCCTGCTGCCAGATGTCCATCATCGTGCGGTCACCGTGGGTCAGCAGCTTTTCCTTGCTGGTGGCGCAGCCGCCGAGCACCGCGACGGCGAGGGCCAGCACCAGGCCCTTAATCGAGTTCGAGAGCATGGCTTTCTCCTGCGCGGTGATCGACCTTGCGGCCTTCGGGATCGAAGTCGATGGCGAGCGGTTTTTCGAGGTGGACGGCGACCTTGGCGCCGGGCTGCACATAGACGGCGGCGAACGCCTGGCCGTAGAGCTTGTTGACCCAGGCCGACATGTCCCGGACACCGCCCGCGAGAATCTGGCCGACCGCTTCCTGGCCGGTGATGCCCACGGTGCCGATGGAGCCGTCCGAGCCGACATAGGACATGCGGCCGCTGTCACTCTCGATGAGCGAGGCCACACCGGCACCGGCCGCGGTGATCAGGGCCTGCGAGCCGAGGTATTGCTGGGCGTTGCTGCGCCGCTCGCCGCTGACGCAAGGAATGCCGTGGGGATCGCTGATCCAGCCCAAGCCGTCGCGCTGTTGGTTGTTCTGCTGGTTGCCCTCGCGGTCTTCGGGGATTGTGCGAATCGTGCCGTCGTTGAAGACGAACGTGATGCTGCGCACCTGACCGCGCACGCACGAGAGCGTCCAGTCGCCCGAGGCGGTACCGCTGAACACGGCGCCGGCCACGTCGGGAATGTCGATGCCATTGGCGGTCAGGTTGTCCGGCCCGACCAGAACTTTGAACGGATAGGGATCGTTGACCGTGCCGTCGATCGGCACGCGGCCGATCAGCGCGGTCATGGCGACCGAACCCATGAGCGTGGAGTTGGTCGGCACGGTATAGACCGGCTTGGCACTCTTGACCCCGGCGGCGCGGGCGCCCGCGTTGGCCACGGTTTCCGCGGTGGTTTCGAGCGTGCTCTGCGCCGGGCCGAAGCTCGTGGGGAAGCTCATGCCGCCGCTCGCGCCACGCCCCCCGTTGCGCCCCTCGGCGGGCTTTGCGTCGTCCGGCTCGACCCACCGCACGCCGCCCTCCATGCCTGCCTCGTCGCCGCCCTGCAGCCCCAGGCCCACGGGCAGGTCCGCATGGCCGCCGCCGCGCCCGCCGATGCTGTCCAGACGCCGCTGCAGGTCGGCGAGCAGCCCTTCGGTCTGCGGGCGCGCGCTGGCCGCCTGCTCCTGGTCGCGGCGCAGGTTGGACCGCTCGGATTCGAGCGCCGAGTTGATGCGCTGGTCGATGGAGTTCTCGCGCTGGCGCAGTCGCTGGTTCTCTTCACGCTGCGACTTGTTGTCCGAGAGCGCGGTCTGAAGTTCGGTGCGCAACTGCTTGACCTGCGCAACCAGCGTTGCCACGGTGTCGCGCGGGGTATCGCCCTCGATGCCCAGCGCCTTCATTTCATCGGGCGTGAGCTGGGCGCCGTTGTCCGCCGCGGGTGGCGCCGTGCTGCCTCCACCCGAGAAAAGCCGGATACCGACGAACAGCACCAGGATGGCGACAGGGATCATCAGCCACTTGAGTAGGCCGTTACTGCGCATGGCGGGCCTCCTTGGCGTTCTCGTCGCCGTCCGGCTGCGGCAGATGCACGGCAGGGTCGAAGCGGTGAATCGCCGGCAGCAGCGACTGCGCGAGGCCGCGGCCGCGCGTGACCAGGTACAGGACGGTCGTGTCCTCGGGCGTGCCGCGCGGGCCCAGCGCCTCGTGCTGGAAGGTGGCGGTGAGGAAATCGCCTTGCAGCACGCGCGGGTCGAGCGTGATCCAGCCGCCGCTGCCGTTGGTTAGGCGCACGGCAGTGACCCACTGGTCCTCCAGGCGCCACGACGCGAGTGCGACCGCGCGCACGGGCAGCGTTGGCATCAGTGTGTCCAGGTCGAGGTCGCGGGGCAGGTTGACCCGCATGACGCCCGGAAGCGGCTCGACGGTGCGCAGCGGTGCGTAGAGGTTCTGCGCGGCGAAGCGCGTCAGCACGACAGGGACCGGAGTTTCGCGCCGCGCGGTCCGCGCACCTGCTTGGCCCTGGGCGCGTGCCGGGGCCTCGGCACTGTCGGCCTGCTCGCCATAGCGTCCCGGTGCGCTGTCACCCTCGACGATGCGCACCGGCTCCAGCTCGGCTTCCCCGTCCTTGGGTGGTTCGGCTGCGATGTCCAGCAGGATCAGCGCGCCCGTGTCGGCGTCCTGCAGTTGCAACCGCGTGGGCTCGATCGGCTCGCTGGCGCGCAGGTACACCGCGCCGCCCGCACTCTGCACGCGCAGGCGTTCGCCCACGCCCGCGGGCACGCCCACGCGCACGTTCCGGTCAATGAACACGATGCGTTCCTGACCGACCTTCAGCGGCACTGCCAGTGGCATGCGTTCCCAGCGCAGGATCTCCACTGCATGGGCGATGGGTGCCGCGGCCACGGCCAGTAGCCCCAGCAGCGCGAATACAGGATGCTTCATGGGGTGTGTCCTCCTTGAGGCGCTTGCGGAGACAGGCCACTCGGCGCCGGGCGCGTCGGCTCCGGTGCACTGATGCGCTGGGGCGCGCCGTCGTAGCAGTCCAGCGCCAGGCCGAACGGGTTGCGGGCGGGATCGACGTCCACCCGCGTGACCTTGATCGGATAGCGCACCAGGGCGCGCTTGACCTGCTCGGCGCCGTAGTACTCGTCCGCCGTGATGTCCAGCGTCACCACCCAGTCGCGATCGGACACGGTGCGCACGCGCGCCGTGGGGTCGTCGCCATAGCCGCGGCCGGGAATCTCGTAGATGCCGCGCACGCGCTGACGCAGCTCGCCCGTGGAGCGGCGGTAGTCATAGTCCGCCCGCAGGAAGGCCTGGCAGGACGGGGTGAGGTACGGCGAGAGCGTGTGGAGGTTGCGCGAGTAGTCTTCTTCGCCATTGGTTGGCCAGCGGTTGAGGGTCTGGAACACGTAGAACGTGAACGCATAGACCGATTCGGGCGGCACTTCCCACCACTTGCGGGTACTGCCGGAGCGCAGGTCGGGCGGGACGTGGATGGTCAGGTCGCGCGGCGCGCTCCACCAGCCGCCGCCCATGACCAGGGCGACGACGACCAGCGCGCCCGCGCCCAGCCGCAAGGTCTTGATGTGCGCCTGCAGGTGGGTAACCTCGTTTTTGAAGCGGCTCATCGCATGCTCCTGCGGGTGGACCAGAAGCCCGAGCGCGAGATCAGCACATGGCCACCGACCCAGCCAGCCATCAGCGGATGGCGCGTGGCGATGCGCCATTGCAGTTGCCGATACAGCCAGGTGTCGGGACGCCCACGCTTGAGGCGGCGCAGGATGCCGCCGCCGATGAAGACGCCGAGCGCCACGCCCAGGACGACGAACGTCGGCGCCAGCGCGATCGTGCGGAACACCCAGGACAGCGGCGCGCCGACCAGCAGGCCGGCGGCGCCGGACAGGCCGCAGCAAATCCAGAGTTCGTCAGCGGTGAGGCCGCGCACCACAACGGGATGGCGGTTGAGCCGGTGCGGAAGGAAGGTGACCGTTCCGTCCGCACGGACGTGCTGCTGCTCGGACATACCGGCCTCGCTTACAGGATGCCGGTGGCTTCGGTGAGCAGCCAGATGCCGATCACGAGCAGCACGGCGCCGATGGCGACCGTGAGGCCGAACTGGCCCCACGTCTTGCGGCCGGTGTGGATCTCCGCGTAGGTCCCGTAGGCGTGGTAGCAGACGCCGATGAACATCGACGCCACCACCAGCAGGGCCACGAGCATGATGATGTCGTAGCCGTAGTTGCGGATGGTCTCCATGATGCCGTTGCCGGTGCCGCGCGTGGGGTTCTCCAATTGCGGCAGACCGTGCGCGAACGACAGCGCGGGCAGCGCGGCGGCGCCCAGGGCCACGGCGGCGCGCTGGGCAAAACGGGACGTGTGGTTGCGGTTGGGCCTGGTCGGGCCTTTCAGGTCCGGACAGAAGGAAGAAACTCAGGACGAGGTACATCGCGACGAAGCGAATGCAGACGCCGAGGAACTGGCGCTGGTTGAGGCGGCTCTCGGACCACCCCACGTAGGCCGTTCGGATGGCCCAGACGCCCCACACGAGCAGGACCGCGAGCACGACGCCGACCAGGACGGTCGCCATCGCGGAAGGCGCGATACCGCTGTTGGCTTGAAATGCCGAGACCTGGGCGCCGTTCATTGCTTGCCCCCCGCAGTCGTCGCCGGCAGCGGCTCGGCCGCCCGCTCGGTGCGGTAGTCGCCGGCCAGTTCGGAGGGGTCGCGCGGCTGAGCGCGCGATGGCGTCAGGTGAAACTGGATGCCGGCGCGAACGCGCGCCAGGTCAGCCAGCAGCCGCGGGTAGTCGAAGTGGTAGCGCTCGCCCGGCTGGATGGGGGCATGCGCGGCGCTGTCCGCGACGGTGCGCTCCAGCGCGTCGAGCTGGCGCAGTGCGGCGACCAGCTCCTGGCGCTGTGCCGGGGACTCGGCCAAGGCCATCTGGGACTGACCCAGCAGGAGGGCCGTCACGAGAAAAGTGGGCACGCCGCGATGCGCGGCGCGCAGCCAGATCGAAGCCACCATCGCGCCATTCCTGTGTGATCAGCAATGGGGTGATCGTGGAGATCAGGGCGACTTCAGGCCGCAAACAATGGGAACTTGTGAGCGACCGGATTGATGTGTCGAGAAGCCAGAGAGCCGCAGATCGGGCTTTTCATCAACATCGAGCGTCAGGTC
>JAMHVM010000132.1:0-36934 GCA_035911475.1 Lysobacterales bacterium
CGACTACCAGCGCCTGAAGACCGGCGAGTTCGATTTCAGTCCGGCCTACAGCTACTGGGAAGGTACGCGTGACTATTGGGCGCGTGTGCGTGACCTGTGGGATTCACGTTTGGCCAGTCAGCAGGGCGTGCACCTGGACATGCCGGTCGACGGCATGCCGATGATCATCGAGACCTTCCAGCAGGCCGACCGGGCGCTGAAGGGCGAGACGGTGACCGACACCGAACTGCGCGGCACCTTCGACAAGTTCGTCAAGCCGCCAAGTCCGGCGCTTGCGGACCAGCGCTGAGCGGCACCTGGCCGCATCCGTGGATGCGGGCTTGCCCCGCATACAGATCGATGTCGCCCTGTAGAGCGGGGCTTGCCCCGCTGAACGCATCGACCTCGCGAAACGCCGCATTGCAGCCGGGCAAGCCCGGCTCTACACAGACACGTCGACCTCGCCGGCGACCGTAGAGCGGGGCTTGCCCCGCTGAACGCATCGACCTCGCGAAACGCCGCACCTCAGCCGGGCAAGCCCGGCCCTACACAAACACGTCGACCTCGCCGGCGACCGTAGAGCGGGGTTTGCCCCGCTGAACACATCGACCTCGCGAAACGCCGCACCTCAGCCGGGCAAGCCCGGCTCTACAGCTTCCGGCGCCATCGTGGCGACCTGACGGCCATCGCAGCCATCGCGGAAACCAGCTCGACCTTCAGAGCACCACCAGCGGTTCCGGTGTTGCCTGGGAAACGCGCTCCGGCGGAGCAGGCGGCGCGGGCGGCGCCGGGGGTGTCGGCAACGCTCGATCCGGCGGTGAAGGTGGTGCCGGCGGAGCAGGCGGCGTCGGGGGCGCGGGCGGCGCGCCGAACTGGTCGAACAGGTTGGGGCGATCCGGCGCCGTCATCGTCACTTCGCGCCGGCTGCGGTCGCGCATGATCGACAAGGCCACCGGCTGACCGGGCTCGGCATCGGCCAGCTTGCGCATCACCTGGCCGGGCGCCGTGACCGCCTCGCCAGCGACCGTGAGGATCACGTCGCCACTGCGCAGCACCACGTCGCGTTCGCCATCACCCTCCGGCTTCAGCACCAGCACGCCCTCGCTGGTCCCGAAGTAGCGCCCGAGATCGGGATCCAGTTCCGCCAGGCGCAGGCGCTGCCAGCGCCAGGCGTCGAAGCGCAGCGTGTCCGACAGCATCGGCGCGATCATGCTCAGGCGGCCGAGATTGGCATCGCCCAGCGAGCGTTCGACATCGGCGCGGATCCGCTCAATGTCGATGTCCATGCCCTTGAGGTCGATGTTCAGCTCGTCCGGGCCGATGCCATCGATCTTGTGACCGCTGATGAACACCTGCGCGCTGATCGGCTTGGCGGTGACATCGGCACGACCGGGATGGCCGTCGCGTTCGAAATCCAGCTGCACGACCTGGCCGTCGTTCAGGCCGGCCAGCCGCTCGCGGGCGTCGGACAACCGGGCGCGGGCATCGGCACCGGCGATGGCCTGGCCGTTGATCGCCGTGACCACGTCGCCGCTTTCCAGTCCGGCCTTGGCGGCCGGGCCTTCCGGCGTCACGGCCTGCAGGCGTACACCGCGTTGCTCGTCACCGCCGAGCACCACGCCCAGCATCGGTCGCTTCGATCCCGGGCCGCGTTCGATGCGCCGGATGATCATCGGCCCGGCTTCCTCGCCGAGTTGCTTCGACAATTCCGCCACCCGCTCGGCGGCACTGTTGAGTTGCTCGCGCGCCTGATCCAGCTCCTGCTTCAAGGCCTGGTTGTCGCTGCCGGCGCCTTCGTTGGCCAGTGCCGCGGCGGCGAACAACACTCCGCCCGCGGCGACCAGCCAGGGTTTGATTCGATACTTGCTCATGTCCTGCTCCTTGCCAGTTCCTATTGGATCCATTGCAGGCTTGCGTCCTCGGACGCAAAACCTGCGGTCGATGCCAGACCGGCACGACGGCCGGCCCAGCGCAATTCCGCCAGCTCACCCAGCGCGGTTACGCGAGCGCGCCACAGTTGCGGTTGTTCGGGTTCGTCCACCAGCGCGGCATCGATGCCGACGATGCGTGCACGCAAGCCCTGCTCCAGCAAGGCCTGATCGCCATCCGTGACCACCGGTGCCAGTGCCGGCGATTCGACCAGCCGCTGCAGCCACTGCGAGCGCGCCACCAGATCGGATTCCGCGCCGGTGGCGGCCGCCTCCCTCCTGGATGGCTCGGCGACGACGCCGGCCACACCGCCGCTACTCGAACCGGCTTCGTGCTCGACCGACTGCGGCCACAACACCAGCACGGCCATCAACAGACCCGCGGCGGCCGCCAGCGGCCAGAATCGCTGCAGCCATGCCCGCCGGACCGGGACCGGCTGCCGTTTCGTGGCCAGCCGCGTCGCCAGATCGGGCCACAGGTCGGCTGCAGGCATGACCGACGGCAAGGCCTGCAAGGCCCCCACGATGGCGGCATCGTCGACGGGATCGGCACCTGGCCCACGCGGTTCAACTGACATGACACACCTCCTCGGCCACGCCCAGCCACTGGCGCAGACGCGCCAGGCCGCGGGCGACCTGTGATTTCGAAAAGCTGGCGCTTTGACCGGTGAGCGCACCGATCTCGCCGTGGCTGTAGCCCTCCACGCAGTACAGCCACAGCACACTGCGTGTGGTCGCCGGCAACCGGGTCAGGGCGCGCTCCAGCGCCGACGAATCGGCCAGGCCGTCCATGACGCCGGAGGCGTCATGTGCCAGTGCGTCGGGTATGACGACTTCGTCGTCATCCAGCGACGCGAACGCTCGGCGACCGCGCAGCCGCATCAGCGCGGCATTGACCACGATCTGCCGCAACCACGCCCAGAACGGTGCCTCGAAGCGGAACGCCTCGATGCGGTCGAAGGCCTGAAGCATCGCGTCCTGGACCGTGTCGCGGGCAGCATCGGCATCGGCCAGCATCCGCGTCGCCAGCGTCCAGGCCGGCCGCTCGAACAGGCGGAACAGCCGCTCGATCGCCGGCAGTTCGCCGGCACGCGCGGCGCGAACCAGGGAATCGGGAACCTCGATGGCGAATTGGCTGCTCACACCTGGTCAGGATGCCGCAGACGGGCAAACGGTCGCAGCGCCATCGGTCATGGTTGTGGAATCGGCCCTTGCCGACGCGGCGTCGACAAGGGCCACGTCGGCAGCAACCGTTCCGATGGCTTGCCAGCACCCGACCAGACCTTGAACCGGTTGACCCAGCCGGGCATTCACACGGATCGCCGGTGGATGTCGTGCTTGCGCGGCATGGTGGTGGCACAGATGCGACGCGGTGGTGTTCGGGACTTGGTGGGGTGTGGCTATTCTGCGGAGAGTTCAGCGGGGCAAGCCCCGCTCTACAGGTCGCGGCAAGGACGGTTGTTCTGTGGGCCTGCCGGACAGGGGCATGAGCCAGGCCCTGTCCGGCGCGGCAGGGGCGCCATCAATCGTCGGCGCTGAGCTGGATCCGCCCGTCGTCCAGCCGGGTCACGGTCACCGGCACCAGCGAACTGCCCCGACACGGGCCATCGGTGCACAGACCGTCCTCGATCTGGAACGCGGCACCATGCGCGGCACAGACCAGCTTGCCGTCCTTGCCAAACAGGAACCGTCCCGGCGCCCAGTTCAGGAAGCGCCCGGCATGCGGGCAGATGTTGCGCCAGGCATGAATGGCCTCGCCACGGCGCATCACGATCACGCTGGTATCGGGCGCATCTTCACGCAGCCAGACCTCGCAGGCGCCTTCGCCGGGAATCTGCTCGACATCAATGATCTTGGTGTCCATCTGAACGGATTCTCGCATGCGCCGGATGACCGCGTCGCTGCCGCGCTATCCTTCCCGCATGCACATCATCTACCGCTCACCGCGCGTGCAGAACGCCGAGCAGATCGCCGCACTGCTGGAAGAAGCCGGCATCGCCACGCGCGTCATCCACGGCCCGCGCCATCGCCGCAACACCTGGCGCAGCGTCGACTACAACCGCGGCGCCGACGACAAGCAGGGCTGGCCCGGCGTCATGATCGTCAACAACGGCGACCTGCCGCAGGCGCGAGCGCTGCTGCGCGAATCCGGGCTGATCGAACCCTCGGCAGCCGGCCACTGGCAGGAAGCCGCCTCGAACACCGAGGTGGAGGTCGCTTCCGACGCGGCGCCCGCGTTTGACCGGCCTTCCAGCTTCATCCGCCTGCCCGATGCGCCAGCACCGACTACGCGCCGGAACTGGCCGGGCCTGATCCGCGTCGGCCTGATCGCCATCCTGCTGATCGTCGCGACGGTGCAGATGGTGCGCTATCTCGTCTGAGCTAAGCGAAACCGCTTGGTACGAACAAGGGATATCCGACTGGCTACATCCCGCGACTATTTCGTATCGCAGCCAAACGTGAGACAGATTTCGATGATCCCAGCGTTGACCACGGTCTTTTTCGCGATCTTTTCGTCCGATCAAGTGCAGACGGTCGGCGAGCCGGTAGCTGCGTTCCATCCGACATCAATTTGCGAAGTAAAGGCCCGCAGTAACGATCTTGTCGGCAGGAAGATCCACCTGTCGGCGCGATACAACAGCGACCGACGCCATTTCTCGCTGCTGATCGACGATCATTGTGGCGAGCCGGGAAACATCCTTCAGGTTGGACGGAATAACTCGCAAAGCGCAACAGCCCTCTGGACGGCCTGGGAGAAGCAGTGCGAGCTGGCCGGAGATGCCGGTCTGTGCATCGTGTCTGAGCACGTGAATGTCGTCGGCGAGATCCGCCAGTCTGACGACGGGCTCGTCGTCGATATTCTCTCGATGAGAAAAACGATCGACAAACGGTCCGGAACCGGTTCGCCCGAGAACCGAGAATAGCCTGACCCTCACCAGGGTAACGAGAGACCACCACCTCGAATGCGGCGGTCCCGGCGATGCGCTACTGATAAGGCCCTTGTTCTGCAGGAATGGAGCTTGTCTCGCAACCTGCCGGACAAGCCCGGAAGCAACAGGCAATTCGGACAAATTTTGGGGGCCGAATCCATAAAGTGCGGAAGTCGGGGAATAGCACCGTATCGGTCAACGCAGCAGCGGGGTATCGAGAGTTTTGGAGGGCTTGCCCAGCACTTGTTCGACCGCAGCGAGCAGGTCGTCGGTGTCGACGCGGCGCTGCTTCATCAGGATGCGGGTGACGTCGTCGAAGCTCTTGGCGTTGTCGGTGGCGGCGCGGATTTCCTTGTCCAGGTCCATGAACAGCAACACGGCCTTGGCGGTAACCGGCCCATGCGAGCGGCTGACCTGCAACGACTTGACGTCGTGACTCCAGCGCTTGAGCTGGTCGCGGGTGCGTTCGTAGCGGGCATCCGTGGTGCCGCCGGTACGGTGCAGCAACTCGATCGAGTAGAACTCGGCGATGCCTTCGGAGATGTACTTGTGGCCGCTGCGGCCGCTGATGCGGGTGATCACGTGCACCAGCTCGTGCAGCAGCGTGCTGGTGCCGTTCTCGCTGATCAACGGGCGGCCACTGTGCATGTACAGCGAGCGCGGGCCGGACAGGCCACCGCGCCACATGGCATCGCCGGCGCCGACAATAAGCAGCTTGGACGGCAGCTTGCCGAAGATGGCCTGCATTTCCGGCAGCGTCCAGCCGACCATGGCCAGGATTTGCTGGCGCGGCATGTTGTCACCCTTGGGCGCGGCCACCGACACTTCGACGCCGTCGTAGTGCTCGCGACGGGTGCCGACATCGCCGGCAATGATCCAGCCGGTCGGCCGGTCGAAGCGGGTATCGGCGTTCACCACCACGAAGGACTTGCCGTCACGCGACGGCTTCCAGGGCGTGTCGACATTGGTCCATCCCTGGGGCAGATCGAAGCGCAGGCGGGTACGTGAATCAGTGTTCGGCGTCATGCGCACGCGGGCGCTGGGGAACAGGTGATCGCCGCGGACGATGGTCCAGCTGTCGGTGATGCGCGCGTCGTAGCCACCATCGCGGCGACGCTTGTCGATGTCGTAGCGCCAACGCAGTTCGCCGCCGGCTTCCGGCGGCGTCCAGACCACACGGTCGCCGTCGCGCTCGATCTCGCCGTCGCCTTCGACAGCGTGATAACGGTCGGCCGGCATGTCGAAGTCGAAGCGGGTGGCGCGGCCGTCGTCGTTGGCCAGCTTCAACGTGACGCTGGCCTGCTTGTCGGCAGGATGAAAGCCGACCGTGAAGTCGACATCGTAGCTGCGCTGCTTGGCGTGGGCCGCGCAGGCCAGGGTCAGCAGCGCGAGAACAATCAGGTTGATGCGGATCAGGCGCATGGCGGTCTCCATTCCGGCCGCCATTGTGCCGGATGAAGATGAACCGGGCTTGGCCCCGTCGTCAGCCCGGACTGGCCGTGTGGCTCAGCTTGCCGGCGGTGCGTCCGGTTGCCGATCGGGATGTGCCGCCGCGAAGGCCGGCAGGCCGGCGCAATGGTCGTGGATGCGCAGCACGGTGGTGCAACCGTCGATGGCGGCACCGAAGCGTCGCGCCGCATAAACCGCCGGCACCAGCACGCAATCGGCCAGACCGGGCTGGTCGCCATGGCAGCAGGCGCCGGTGTCCGGACTGTCGGCCAGTAAACGCTCCAGGGTGGCGAACCCGGCTTCCAGCCAATGCTTCACGAAAGCAGCCACCGCGCCCTCGGAGAGGCCGGCGTCGTTCTTCAGGTACTGCTGCACCCGCAGGTTGTGGATGGGATGGGTGTCGGCGGCGATCGCCAGGGCCAGCGCACGCACGCGCGCACGTCCGGCCGCGTTCGCCGGCAACAGTCGCACCGTGTCCGCAAAAGCGTCGTCCAGATACTCCAGGATCGCCAGCGACTGGGTGATGACATGGCCGTCGTGCACCAGCGCCGGCACCAGACCGGCCGGGTTCAGCGCGCGGTACTCGGGGCGATGCTGCTCGCCACCGTCACGCACCAGATGCACCGGCACGCTGTCGTAGTCCAGACCCTTGAGGTTCAAGCCGATGCGCACGCGCCAGGCGGCGCTGGAACGCCAGTAGTCGTAGAGGGTGATCGCTGTGGCAGTCATGGCGTTCTCGCTGGACCGGATAGGCAACGCGCTTACACGCGGGAGCTGGTGGATCGGCCCTCGCTCTGCAGGAGTGGGGCTTGCCCCGTTCCCTGCCGGGCAAGCCCGGCAGCTACAGGTGCTTCGCACAGACTTCGTGCCGGATCAACCACGTCCAATCGCTATGCCTGCTTCTCAGCGCTGCAAGGGCGCGATGGTCTGCTCGATGGCGCCGAAGATGCTGTTGCCGTCGGCATCGAGCATCTCGATGCGCACGGTGTCGCCGTAGCTCATGAACGGCGTGATCGGCTTGCCGGTTTCCAGGGTTTCCACCGTGCGCTTCTCGGCAAAGCACGACGCGCCCAGCGAGGTGTCCTCGTTGGCAACCGTGCCGGAACCGACGATGGTGCCAGCCGACAGCGGCCGCGTCTTGGCCGCGTGCGCCACCAGCTGCGCGAAGTTGAACTGCATGTCGACACCGGCCTCGGGCGCGCCGAACCATTGCCCGTTGATATGGGTGAGCAGCGGCCGATGCAGCTTGCTGTCGCGCCAGGCATCGCCCAGTTCATCGGGCGTGACGAGCACCGGCGACAGGGCCGAACGCGGCTTGGACTGCAGGAAGCCGAAGCCCTTGGCCAGTTCGGCCGGGATGAGATTGCGCAACGAGACATCGTTGACCAGGCCGACCAGCTGGATGTGTTCGGCGGCGGCCTCCGGCGTCACCGCCATCGGCACGTCGTCGGTGACGATCACGACCTCGGCTTCCAGGTCGATGCCGTATTCCTCGCTGGGCACCACCACCGGATCGCGCGGCCCGAGAAAACCGGCGCTGACCGCCTGGTACATGAGCGGATCGACGTAGAAACTTTCCGGCACCTCGGCGCCGCGGGCGCGGCGCACGCGCTCGACGTGCGGCAGGTAGGCGCTGCCGTCGACAAACTCGTAGGCGCGCGGCAACGGCGACGCCAGCTGCTGCGGATCGAAGGCGACTATCGCCTGACCATCGATGGCCTTGGCATCGCTCGGCGCGGCGTTAAGCGCCTCGTACACGCCCGCCAGCAGCGGCGCGCTGCGCTGCCAATCTTCCAGCGCCTGCTGCAAGGTGGGGGCGATCGCCGGCACGGCCATGGCTCGGGTGAGGCCGCGATCAACCACCACCAGGGTACCGTCGCGTCCGCCTTGCTTGAGTGTTGCCAGTTTCATCGTGAACTTCCTGTTCGGCACCTGGCCGGAATTCGTGTGCTGTGCGGGCGAGCCGGTGTCGCGTTCAACTGCAGCCTTCGACGTAGTCGACCGGCGGCGGCAGACCGACACGCCATTCAGTGGCCAGATCGCCAGCATCCAGCTCGAACACCAGCGCCGATTCGCTACCGTCGGGACCGACCACGCGCAGAGTGTGCCCGCCTTCGATGTACTTGTGCGGACCCAGTTCGGAGCGCCCGTGATACAGCGACTCCAGCGCCTGCTTGTCCATGCCGACCCGACCACCGCCCGGTGCTTCGTAGTCCGGCGTGCGGATGTCGTAACGGACGAAGCGGCCGTCCTCGATCATGAAGGCGATGCCGGCGCCAGCCTGCTGCGCCGGATCGGGCTGCAGGTAGGCGCAGGTGTCGCCCGGCGCCAACTCGCGATCGAAGGCCAGCGGTCGACCCCAGGCGATGCGCACGGACTCTTCATCGTCGCCGAAACGGGCCGGGCCAAACCCGTGGAAGCCGGTGGGCCCTTCGGTGCCGGCCGGTGTTGCCGATTCATCCATCGGCGGCACTGCAGGATGCGTCTCGGACGTGGCTGCCGCCGACGTTGCGGGAGGCACCGGGGCTTCGCCTGCCGGCGCATCCACGGCGGTCGGCGCATCAGCCGGAGTCTGCGACGCCGTGGTGGCATCGGTGCTTTCCTCGCGGCCGCAAGCCGCCAGCACCAGCGTCATCGCGAGAACCACGGGCAACGGAATGCGCACGCGCATCACGGCGCCTCCGTCCGGAAGTGCTTCTGCAAACCGGACCAGCACTGCTGGTAATCGACCTGGCGATGTCCAGCCGCGAGCGCCTGCGCGGTCGGGCGGATCACGCCGCGCGCCTCGAACATGAAGGCCATGGTGTCCTTGACCACATCGGGCCTGGACAGGTCGGCATGGCTGGCCTTCTCGAACGTCGCAGCATCCGGCCCGTGGCCGGTCATGCAGTTGTGGATCGAGCAACCGCCGGGCACGAAGCCTTCGGCCTTGGCGTCGTAGGCGCCGTGGATCAGGCCCATGAACTCGCTGGCGATGTTGCGGTGGAACCAGGGTGGCCGGAACGTGTCCTGCGCCACCAGCCAGCGCGGCGGGAAGATCACGAAATCCATGTTGCCCACACCCGGCGTGTCGCTGGGCGAGGTCAGCACCAGGAAGATCGACGGATCGGGATGATCGAAGCTGATCGAGCCGATGGCGTTGAAACGGCGCAGGTCATAGCGGTACGGCACATGGTTGCCGTGCCAGCCGACCACATCCAGCGGCGAATGGCCGATGTCGGCGCGCCACAGATGACCCTGGAACTTGGCGATGAGTTCGAAATCGCCTTCGACATCCTCGTACCAGGCCACCGGCGTCTCGAAATCGCGCGGATTGGCCAGACCATTGGATCCGATCGGCCCCAGATCAGGAATGCGCAGGAAGGCGCCGAAGTTCTCGCACACGTAGCCGCGCGAGGCACCGTCGGGCAACTCGACGCGAAAGCGGATGCCGCGCGGAATCACCGCGACCTGCTGCGGCTCGACCTCGACCAGACCCAGCTCGGTGGCCAGACGCAAGCGACCCTGCTGCGGCACGATCAGCAGCTCGCCATCGGCATCGTAGAAGTAACGCCCAGCCATCGAGCGGTTGGCCGCATACAGATGGATGCCGACACCGGTTCCGGCCGAGGCGCTGCCATTGCCGGCCATGGTGAACAGGCCATCGACGAAATCGACCGACTGGTCATCCGCCGGCAACGGCAACGGACTCCAGCGCAACTGGTCCGGCGTCACCGGCCCGGTCTCGAAGTCGTTGTGGAAACGCGGCTGCGTGAACGGTTCGAAACGGCCGTGCATCGCCGCCGGGCGGATGCGGTACAGCCAGGAACGATGGTTCTCGTGCCGTGGCGCGGTGAACGCCGTGCCGGAGATCTGCTCCGCGTAAAGACCGTGCGCAACCTGCTGCGGCGAGTTGCGGCCGACCGGCAAGGTGCCGGCGATCGCCTCGCTGGCGAACTCGTTGCCGAAGCCGCTCTGGTAGGCAACGCCGGCATCGGCATCCGCTTCACGCAGCGGCAGGGCGATGACGTTGTCCTGCGGTGAGACGTTCATTTCACCAGGTCTCCATGGCCTTCCGGAACCAGGCGATCAAAGCACGCCGCGCTGCATCTGGTCGCGCTCGATGCTCTCGAACAGCGCCTGGAAGTTGCCTTCGCCGAAGCCTTCGTTGCCCTTGCGCTGGATGATCTCGAAGAAGATCGGGCCCAGCGCGTTCTTGGTGAAGATCTGCAGCAGCTTGCGCTGCTTGGTCTCCGGATCGGCGTCGATCAGGATCTTGTTCTTCGCCAATCGCGCCACGTCCTCACCGTGATCGGGAATGCGCTGGTCGATCACGTCGAAATAGGTGTCGGGTGTATCCAGGAAATCGATGCCCTGGGCGCGCATGGCCTCGACCGTTTCATAGATGTCGTTGGTGAAGCAGGCGATGTGCTGGATGCCCTCGCCCTTGTACTCGTCCAGATACTCGTTGATCTGCGACTTCGGGTCGGAGGACTCGTTCAGCGGAATGCGCACCATGCCGTCCGGCGCCGTCATCGCCTTGGACAGCAGACCGGTCTTGGCACCCTTGATGTCGAAGTAGCGGATCTCGCGGAAGTTGAACAGCCGCTCGTAGTAATCCGCCCACTTGGCCATGTTGCCGTGATAGAGGTTGTGGGTCAGGTGATCGATGAAGGTCAGCCCGAAGCCCTTGGGCATCAGCTCGGCACCGGGCAGATACTCGTAATCCGGATCATGGATGGTGCCCTTGGCGTCGTAGCGGTCGACCAGATAGAGCATGCAGCCGCCGATGCCCTTGATCACCGGCGCCGCGACCGCCTTGGTCAGCTCGTCGGCCGTGTCGAAGGTTTCGGCACCGTTCTTCAGCGCCTGCACGCGCGCCCACTCGGCCAGCTTGTTGATGCGGATGGCGAAACCGCAGGCGCTGGGACCGTGCTCGGCGGCGAAGCGGGCGGCGAAGGAATCCGGATCCTCATTGATCAGGAAGGTGCACTCGCCCTGCCGGTAGGTGCTGATCGGACGGGTCTTGTGCCGCGCCACCTGCACGAAGCCCAGACGCTTGAAGTAGTCATGCAGGCGTCCGGCCTGGCCATCGGGCGCCGCATACTCGACGAACTCGAAGCCGTCGATGCCCATCGGATTGTCGAAGGTGACCGGCGTCATGCCGAGATCGTTCTGGGTGCTCATGGCAGGTTCTCCTGATGTTGCGGCGCCAGATGCGGCGCGACCGGACCGCCTTTATAGTTACACATGAAACCAATCGCAAGCCGCGCCGCAACATGACCGAGCCCACCCTGGATCTGGAGACCTTTCTCCCCTATCGCCTGTCGATCGTCTCCAATCGGACCAGCCAGGCCATTGCCCGCATCTATGGCGACCGCTTCGACCTGAGCGTGACCGAATGGCGGGTCATGGCGGTGCTCGGCCCCTCGCCCGGGCTGTCGGCCAACGAAGTGGCCGAGCGCACGGCGATGGACAAGGTAGCCGTCAGCCGCGCGCTGGCACGTCTGGTCGAGTCCGGTCGGGTGATCCGCGGCGTTGCCGACGACGACCGGCGGCGTTCCGTGCTGCGCCTGAGCGCGGCCGGCCGGCGCATTTATGCGCAGGTGGTGCCGATGGCGCTGGATCTTGAGCAGCAGCTGTTCGCCTGCCTGGAGCCACGCGAGCGCGACCAGTTCGCCCGCCTGCTGGACAAGCTCGACCGGGCCGTTGCTGCCCCGGTTGCCTGAGGCCATCTGTCGCCCCAACACCGGAGCGTCAGTCACAGCGGTCCGCAGCCGTGCCGCGACGGCCGCTGAAACGACGACGGCAGCCGAAGCTGCCGCCGTGTTTGCCTTGGATGATCCGGAAGCCGGCGTAAGCCGTCGGCTCCGGTCAGACGGCGATCAGCTGTCGTTGCGACCGGCCAGCCAGCGCCAGATGCCGCCACCAATGATCGCGCCGATCGCCGGCGCCACCCAGAACAGCCACAGCTGCTGGATTGCGACGGTGCCGGCGAACACGCCGACGCCGGTGCTGCGCGCCGGGTTCACCGAGGTATTGGTGACCGGGATCGAGATCAGGTGGATCAACACCAGCGCCATGCCGATGGCCAGCGGTGCGAAGCCCGACGGTGCCAGCTTGCTGGTCGCGCCCAGGATCACCAGCAGGAAGAAGCAGGTCATCACGATCTCGGTGATCGCCGACGACTTCAGGTCGAAGCCACCGGGCGAGTGCGACCCGTAGCCGTTGCTGGCAAAGGCACCAGCCGCGTTCGGGTCGATGCTGAAATTGCCTTTGCCGCTTGCGATGCAGTACAGGACACCACCGGCAGCGAGCGCGCCCAGCACCTGGGCCACGATGTATGGCAGGAGATCGGAGGCCGGGAAGCGACCGCCGGCCCACAGGCCGATCGAGACAGCCGGGTTGAAATGGCCGCCGGAGATGTGACCAACCGCGTAGGCCATGGTCAGTACGGTCAGACCGAAGGCCAGCGCAACACCCAGATGCCCGATGCCGAACGGATTGCCGTCACCACCGAAATTCGCGGCCAGGACCGCGCTGCCACACCCCCCCAACACCAGCCAGAACGTGCCGAGGAACTCGGCACCCAGACGTTTGCTCATCATCAGCGACATCTCCATTGTGGGCAAAAAGTACGGCACCGGTGGCGCCGCACCGGCGTTATGCGCCCAGCGTCGGAAAAAGTAAAGTACGTCACAAAACCGGGCCCGACCAGACCCCTGTGGTCACCCGCTACGCGTTCGCGGCCGCCTTGCCGGACGGGTATTCGAGTCCATGCCCGCGCGGCCCGGATTCGGTACGCCAGAGCAGGAACGAGAACAGCAGTCCGAGCGCGGCCAGGGCGCTGTAGAACCACATGCCGGGCGCGTAGCCGGGCGGATTCTCCGGACCTGCCAGGAAATAGGTGTTCAGGCGCCCGACCGCCAGCGGCACCAGGAACACGCCGATCTGCTGGCACAGGGTCATCATCGAATAGGCCGCACCCAGGCGGCTCTCTCGCACGATGTAGGCCACCGACGGCCACATCACGGCTGGAATCAGCGAGAACACGCCGCCCAGCAACAGCATCACGATCAGCAGGGTCAGCGGCACCTGCGCACTGCCGGCAAACGGGATCCAGATGCCGACTTCCGGGCCCGGTGGCGCGTACGTCACCAGCAGGAACAGCGGCAGCATGATCAGCGACCCCACCGCCATGAACAGAGAACGTCGCCCGACCCGATCCACCCACAAGCCGAACAAGGGTGTGGCAATGATCGCCGCCACCGGCAGCAGGCTGCTGAGCATGCCGGCGGTGCCGCGATCCAGACCATGCGCCTGCTGGAAGTAGTCGATGGCGAAGGCGCGGAAAGGGAACACGGTCGCGTAGAACACCACACACAGGCCGACGATGTACCAGAACGACGCGCTGAACTTGTACATGTTCTTCAGGTCGAGCTTGTCGGTCTCCGGCGGCGCGCCCAGATCGACACGGCCTTCGGCGCGCGCTTCCATCATCCAGTACAGCATTGCCGCGGCAACGCCGACGCCGGCGATCGCGGTGGCCAGCCACAGCGGATCCTGCCAGTTGGTGTACAGCGGTGCGGCAAAGGATGTCGACCAGTCCGCCGATGCCGAACCCAGCCGTGCGATCGACAGGTTGATGCCGAAGGCGAAACCCAGCTCCTTGCCCTTGAACCATTTCGCCAGCACCGCGGTGACCGCGACGATCAGCGGCTCGGCACCCAGTCCAAGCAGGAAACGACCAGCGAGGATGGTCTCGAAGCGCGCGCTCGACGCGGTCAGCGCCGCCGCGGCCAGACAGATCAGCGCGAACACGGTGATCGCCGACTTGGTGCCCCAGCGGTCGATGATGTAACCGCCAACCAGCAGCACGAGCACCGCCGCGATGCTGTAGGCGGCGAAGATCCAGCTCATCTGGTCGTAGCTGAAGCCTTGCTGCTCCCTCAGCAGGTCGACCACCGGACCGAACGAGTCGTAGACGTAGTAATTGCCGAACATCGCCAGGCTGACGAAGATCAGCACCAGCCAGCGTTGCAGCGGCGTCGGTCGGGGCAGCACTGCGCCCGCGTTCGGATCGGCCATCAAAGCATCTCCCCGGATTGGTCTTGACTGGAACGGGACTTTACACGCCTGCGCCGAGACGCGACCACGCGCACAGCGTGATCAGCCCTCGGCGGGTCCATGGCTTGTCCGCAATCAACGCACGGCGGCGGCAGAACCGGACACGCCAGCTGCCCGCGCGGGATGTCGAACATCCGGCGCGGGCCGGCGCGTCACTTCACGCCATGCATCAGGCGGTTGATCAGCGGTGCGATCAGGAACAGCAGTACGCCGGCACCGGCCAGCGCCCAGAAGCCGAAGGTGTAGCCAGCATGGGCCGACGCCACGGTCATGCCGGTTTCACCACTGACGCGACCGGCGAAGATGCCGGCCAGGTTGTTGCCGATCGCGATCGACAGGAACCAGCAGCCCATGGCCATGCCGGCCAGGCGGGCCGGCGCAAGCTTGGTGGTCATCGACAAACCGATCGGGGAAAGGCACAGCTCGCCCACCGACTGGATCACGTAGACCGCGAACAATGTCCAGAACGGAATCTTGCCGTTGCCATCGACCATGCTGTTCAGTGCGACCATCAGCAGCAGGAAGGCCAGACCGTTGAAGATCAGGCCCAGACCGAACTTGCGCGGGATCGACGGATTGTTCTTGCCCATCCGAACCCACAGCCAGGCCAGCACCGGCGCCAGGGTGATGATCGCCACCGAATTGACCGACTGGAACCATTCCAGCGGGAAGGTCCAGCTGCCGAAGTCGCGGTTGACGATGTTGTCGGCAAGGAAGGTGAAGGAACTGCCGGCCTGCTCGAAGAACATCCAGAACAGGACGTTGAACACGAAGATCACCAGCATGGCGATGACCATGTCGCGTGCGACCTTGCCGTTGCGAGCGCCTTCCATCAGCAGCATCACCGCAGGCACGATGAACAGGGCCATCAGGATGGCCTGCAACGCGCTGGCATCGATGGTCAGCAGGAAATAGAACATCGGAATGCCGACCACGATCCCCAGCAGGGCCACCAGGCCGACCCGACCGATGCCTTCCTGACCGGGTTCCGGCAGGCCGATGCCCTTGAGCTGGTGACGGCCGAGCCAGAACCAGATCAGGCTGATCACCATGCCGATGCCGGCAGCGATGAACACCCACTGGTAGTGCGGGTCGTCATTGGTGCCGAACACCTGCCGCGCCAGATATCCGGTGACCACCGGCGCGATCATCGCGCCAATGTTGATGCCCATGTAGAAGATGGTGAAGCCGGCATCGCGACGGGCGTCGCCCTGCAGATACAACTTGCCCACCATCGTGGAGATGATCGGCTTGAACAGGCCGTTGCCGACGATGATGGTCGCCAGGCCCAGCTTGAACAACGGCTCGGTCGGCGAAGCCAGCAGGAACAGTCCCAAGGCCATGAACACCGCGCCGAGCAGGATGGAGCGCTGGAAACCGATCAGCTTGTCGGCGACGTAACCACCGAAGATCGCGCCGGCGTAGACCAGCGCCAGGTAGGCGCCATACATCTCGCTGGCCGGTCGCTGCCCGCTGGCATCGCCGCCGTGGAACTGCGCGACGATGTACAGCACCATCGCCCAGCGGATGCCGTAGAAGGCGAAACGCTCCCAGAACTCCGACATGAACAGCATCCACAAGGGGCGTGGATGGCCCATCACCTGGGAGAAGTCCGGTATCACCGGGGTCGTGGTGTCCAGGGGTGGACGGGCAGTGCTCATCGATGGCTCCCTTGCTTGAGCGGTGCCGGCATGGCCGTGGCAGGTTCTGTGTCGGCGGGTGGGTGGTGGGGCGAAAAAACCGCGCAAGCGTGACGCCCGGCGGGAAACCCGTCAATCACGGCCATTTCCGCAGCGCACCAATCCAGGGCCAGTCCGGATCGCACCGGTCAGAACTCGCCGTCGATCAGCCGGCGATGCGCTCGATCACGCCCATGATCCGCGACAGCGCGCCGCGTTCGGCGGTGATCACTTCCCTTGCCGCCTCGCCCATGCGGCGCATGCGTTGCTCGCTGCTGAGCAGCCAGGCCACTGCTTCGCCGAGGGATTCGCCGTCGGGAATGCGGACAGCGGCACCCTGCTGGATCAGCAGCTCGGTGATGTCGGTGAAGTTGAAGGTGTGCGGACCGACGATGACCGGCTTTTCCAGCAGCGCCGGTTCCAGAACGTTGTGACCGCCGATCTTTTCCAGACTGCCGCCGACGAAGGCGACATCGGCCGCAGCGTAAAATCCCATCAACTCGCCCAGGCTGTCGGCGACGAAACACTGGGTATCATGCAAGGCCACCCGGTGTTCGCTGCGCGAACGGGTACGAAAGCCGCAACTCTCGCTCAGCTGCACGGTGTGGCGGAAACGCTCCGGGTGGCGCGGCGCAACGATCATCAACGCATTCGGGAACCGCTCCAGCAACTGACGCTGGGCGTTCATCACCGCCACCTCTTCACCCTCGTGTGTGCTCGCCGCGATCCACACTGGCCGATCCAGGCTCGCCTCGCTGCGCCAGGCGACGCCCATTTCCACCACCGCCTTGGGCAGATCGATGTCGTACTTGATGTTGCCGACCATCTCCAGACGCTCCTGGCGTGCACCCAGGCTCAGGAAGCGGTCGTAGTCCGTCTGCGACTGTGCGGCGATGAAGGTCGCCGAGCGGATCGCCTCGCCGGCCAGCGGCTGTACCGGACCGTAGCCACGCAGCGAGCGTTCGGACAGGCGGGCATTGGCGATGATCACCGGAATGTCGCGCTTGCGACAGGCGAAGAACAGGTTCGGCCAGATCTCGGTCTCCATCACCACCGCCAGGCGCGGGCGCACGCGGTTGAGGAAGCGGTTCACCGAGGCCGGCAGGTCATAGGGCAGGTAAACATGGAAGACTTCTTCGCCGAACACCTGGCGGGCCCGCTCGGAGCCGGTCGGCGTAACCGTGGTGACCACCATGGGCAGGTCGCGATAGCGCTTGCGCAGCGCGCCGATCAACGGAATGGCGGCATTCAGTTCGCCGACCGATACGGCATGCACCCAGATGCTGCCGGTGGCGAATCCCGGCGCCTTGAACCAGCCGAAACGCTCGGCCCATCGCTCCAGATAGCTGGGCAGTTTCAGGCCGCGCATGAACAGGCGATACAGGATCACCGGTGTAGCCACGTACATGGTGAGGATATACAGCCACCGCAGCAGGACCAGGCGAATGCGGGTCAGTGGCGAATGTCGCCGGGCGGGCTCGGGCGGCTCTTTATTCATGGCGGGATTGTAGGTGCACAGGCCGGGCCGCCTACAATCCACAGTGATGGATCGTCTCCCCGCTTCCCTGCTGCTGCCCTGGCACTGGCCCGCCTGGCTGGCCCTGGGCCTGATCTGGTTGATCGCCCGAGTACCGTGGCGACATGCCATCGTCGCGGGTTCCGCGCTGGGTGCACCGCTGCTGCGCCTGATGGGTCGACGCCGTCGCATCGCACAGACCAATCTGGCGCTGTGCTTTCCCGAACTCGACGCCGAATCGCGGCAGACGATGCTGCGCGAGAACTTCCGCGACCTCGGCCGCATGCTGGCCGAGTTCGCCACCAGCTGGATGGCATCCAGCCGCGCCTTTGCCCGCATTCCGCACCGGATCGTCGGGCTGGAACACCTGCACGCGGCACATGCCGAAGGCCGCGGGGTATTGCTGGTCGGCGCGCACTTCAGCCATCTGGAACTGTGCGCGCGGCTGATCGCGCAGCAGGTGCCACTGGCGGGGCTGTATCGCGAGCATGGCTCGCCGGTGTTCGAATGGGCGATCAAGCGCCGCCGCCTGCGTTACGCCAAGGCCATGTTCGGCCGCCGCGAATTGCGCGCGACCGTGCGCCACCTCAAGCAAGGCGGCGCGCTGTGGTACGCGCCCGATCAGGACATGCGCGGCAAGGACAGCGTGTTCGCACCGTTCTTCGGCATCCCGGCGTCGACCATCACCGCCACCCACCATCTGGCACGGATGTCGGGGGCGCGGGTGATCGCCTTCCATCATCGTCGTCTGGACGGCACGCAGGGCTACGAGATTCGTCTGGATCCACCACTGCCGAACTTTCCCGGAAGTGACGAAGTCGCCGATACCGCCCGGATCAACGGCGAGATCGAAGCGATGGTGCGGGCAGCGCCGACCCAGTACCTGTGGATCCACAAGCGCTTCAAGACGCGACCGAACGGCGAGCCTTCGCCCTACTCCGCCAGTTGATCAGCGCGATGCGGAATGGACATCTGAGCGCCGGATAGTCAGGCGCGCCTACTCGACCCATCGATCAGCAGCGGCCACGGACAGCGACTGCGTGAGGCAGCGCTGCAATCTGTCGAGGTATTCGCCAGCGCGCTGATCGAGGCCGCGCAACCGACGCGGCCCAGGCTTGCCCGAATCACGAGGGCAGTCTCCAAGCCAGGCCTTCGATCCGAACAACTCCGGCCACCCTCGAATCGGCGGCGACCAAGGGACCTGGCGGCACGAGATCATGCAAATTGCCTGAAAACTGGCCAGCGCAGAGGCCCGGTTCGCAGTCTCGCCGACATTCAATGGCTTACGGACAGAACCTTATCTGCTTCATGAAACTCAAGTAAGTGTTTGCCGCACTTGGGATTTTTCTGTTGACAGCCCGAACCCCGACCATTAACGTGCCGCTGGTGGAGAAAAGTGGTTTTTCGTGGTGATTAGTGGTTGGTCATAGCGGGTAATCGGGCGGGCATGTTCCAGGGCGAATCCAGCATCAGCATCGACGACAAGGGTCGCATGGCCGTTCCCACGGCCTGGCGCGACACCCTGGCGGAAGTCTGCGCCAATCGGCTGGTACTGACCTACAACCCCTTCGACGCCGGCTGCCTGTGGCTGTTTCCGGTGGCCGAATGGGAGCGGATCCGCGACCAGGTCAATAGCCTGGACAGCTTCAGCCCGGCGCACCGCGAACTCAAGCGAAAACTGGTCGGCGCGGCGATGCCGCTGGAACCGGACAACCAGTACCGCCTGTCGCTGCCATCCAGCCACCGCCAGGCGGCGGAGCTGGGTCGGCGCGCGGTGCTGCTGGGTCTGGGCGACAAGTTCGAGCTGTGGGGCGAGGACACCCATCTGCGCCGCATCGCCAAGACGATTTCTTCCGAGGACATCACGCCGCAAATGCAATCCCTCAGCTTCTGACCCCGGGAGGCGACGCGATCATGTGTGCCGAACCGGTCGCCCTGCGCGATTTCAGCCACCAGTCGGTGCTGCTGAACGAGGCGCTCGCGGCGCTGGCGCTGAAAGCCGATGGACGCTATCTGGACGGCACCTACGGTCGCGGCGGCCACGCGGCGGCGATCCTCGCGCAACTCGGTCCGAGCGGCCGCCTGCTGGTGATGGACCGCGACCCGCAGGCGATCGCCCACGCCCGCGCCCGATTCGGTGACGAGGCCCGGGTCGGCATCCGCCACGCACCGTTCTCCACCCTGGCCGACTGGCCCGAGGTCGCCGAAGGCGTCGACGGCATCCTGCTCGATCTGGGCGTGTCCTCGCCGCAGCTGGACGAGGCCCGTCGCGGTTTCAGCTTCATGGCCGACGGTCCGCTGGACATGCGCATGGACCCGGACAGCGGCGAACCGGTCTCGGCCTGGCTGGCGCGCGCCGAGGAAAGCGCCATCGCCGATGTGCTTTGGCACTACGGCGAGGAACGCCGCAGCCGCGCCATCGCCCGCGCCATCGTCGCCGAACGCGCGCGCACGACCATCGACACCACCGCACAGCTGGCGGCGCTGATCGCCGGCGTGCCCGGCACCCGCGACGGCCACAAGCATCCGGCCACGCGCAGTTTCCAGGCGCTGCGCATCCATATCAACGACGAACTGGGCGAACTCGACCGCGCGCTGGCGTCGGCCTTGTCGGTGCTCAACCCCGGTGGCCGGCTGGCCGTGATCAGCTTCCACTCGCTGGAAGACCGTGCGGTCAAGCGCTTCCTCAGCGCGCGCAGCGGCAAGGTGGTCGGCGACCGTCGTCGCCCGCTGATGCCGGAGGCCGTCGCCGCCGAGTTCACCGTGCTCAAGCGGGTGATGCCCGGCAGCGAGGAACTGGTCAGCAACCCGCGCGCGCGCAGCGCCGTGCTGCGCATCGCCGAGAAGCCGGCATGAGCCTGGCCCGGATCGCCATCGCGGTGCTGTTCACCGCCGCCGTCGCCAGCGCCATCGCCGTGGTGCAGATGCGCCACGACTCGCGGCAGAACTACATCGAGCTGCGCCGGCTCAATGCCGAGCGCGACGAGCTCAACATCGAATACGGCCGCCTGCAGCTGGAGCAGGCGACCTGGGCCGAGATGAGCCGGATCGAACGCATCGCCCGCGACGAATTCGGCATGGTCCGGCCCGATCCGACCAAGATCACGGTGGTGCGGCGATGAGCGCGGCAATCAGCAAGCGTCGTCGCCCACAGACCAACCTGCGCCTGCGTCTGGGCGTGGTCTTGCTGCTGCTGGGCGCAGGTGCCGTGGTGCTGGTCGCGCGCGCCGCCAACCTGCAGTTGCTGGACAAGGATTTCTACCAGCGCCAGGGCGATGCGCGCTTCCTGCGCGAACTGGCCATTCCAACCTCGCGCGGGCAGATCCTGGACCGCAACGGCGAACCGCTGGCGGTGTCGACACCGGTGGCGACCATCTGGGCCAATCCGCCGGCGCTGATGGCCGAGGCCGAGCGCATTCCGGAACTGGCGCAGGCACTGGGCCGCGATCCGGCAGAACTGCTGGCGATGGTCAGGGAAAAGGCCGAAGCCCATCGCGAATTCCTGTACCTGCGCCGGCACATGCGCCCGGATCTGGCCGAACAGGTGATGGCGCTGAAGATCAGCGGCGTCAACCTCATGCGCGAGTTCCGCCGCTACTACCCGACCGGCGAGGTGGCCGCGCACATCCTGGGCTACACCGACATCGACGACAAAGGTCAGGAAGGTCTGGAGCTGACCTTCGACCAGTATCTGTCCGGCATGCCCGGCAGCCAGCGGGTGATCCGCAACCAGCGCGGGCTGGTGGTGGAAACCGTCGAACAGGTGCGTGCACCGGTACCGGGCAAGGATCTGCAGCTGTCGATCGACCGCCGCCTGCAGTACCTGGCCTATCGCGAGCTGACCCGTGCGCTGATCGACCACAACGCCGGCTCCGGCTCGATGGTGATCATGGACGCGCCGACCGGCGAGATCCTCGCCATGGTCAACCTGCCCTCCTACAACAACAACGCGCGCGGTACGGTCGATCCGGCCAACCGGCGCAACCGTGCGGTGACCGACCTGTTCGAGCCCGGCTCGGTGATCAAGGCATTCACCGTGGCCGCCGGTCTGGAAAGCGGCAAGTTCCAGCCGGAAACCGTCATCGATACCGAAGGCGGCCGCATGCAGGTCACCCGCCACACGGTGCGTGACATCCGCAACTTCGGCCCGCTGGATCTGACCGGCCTGCTGGTGAAGTCCAGCAATGTGGCCGCGACCAAGATTGCGCTCGCACTGACCAATGACCAGCTGTGGAGCGTGTTCGAGCGCATCGGCATCGGCCGCTCGACCGGCTCGGGTTTCCCGGGCGAAGGCAGCGGCGTGCTGCCGCCGGCGCAGCGCTGGGGCACCTTGCACAAGGCGACCATGTCCTACGGCTACGCCATCTCCGCCACCGCGCTGCAGATGGCCCAGGCATACGGCGCACTGGCCAACAACGGTCGTCTGCAACCACCGACCTTCATCAAGGGCGAACGTCGCGAAGGCCAGCAGATCTTCGATGCCAACATGGCGCACCGCATCGTGCAGATGCTGGAAGCGGTGACCGGCCCGGGCGGTTCGGCGACGCGCGCAGCGGTCGCCAACTACAGCGTCGCCGGCAAGACCGGCACCACCCGCCGCGCCACCACCGGCGGCTACGAGAGCCGCTACGTCAGTGTGTTCGCCGGCATGCTGCCGGCCAGCGATCCGCGCCTGGTCGGCGTGGTGGTGATCAATGATCCGACCAGCGGCGGCTACTACGGCGGTCTGGTCGCAGCGCCGGTGTTTGGTCGCGTGATGGATGGCGCCATGCGCCTGATGGACATTCCGCCGGACCGCGTGCAGACCGCGCTGGTGGCGATCGCTCCACCGGATGATTCGGCCGAGCTCGTGCCTGAACTGCCGGAAGAACTGCGTGATCTCGACGCCGGAGCAACGCCGTGAGCACGCCCATGCCGTCGATGGCGCAACTGCTGGAGGGCATCGCTCCGGTGCCGCCACAACTGGCCGACGTTGTGCCGACCGGCCTGCGTCTGGACAGCCGCGCGATCGCCCAGGGTGAATGCTTCGTCGCCCTGGCGGGACAGCGTGGACATGGCCTGGCGCATGCATCGCAAGCGCTGGATCGCGGCGCGGCAGGCGTTATCTACGACGCGCCGGCCGTGCCGGAAACGCTGGCTGATCTTCCTGGACAGCATCTGATCGCGGTGCCCAACCTGCGCAAGCACCTGGGCGTGATCGCCGACCGCGCCTGGCATTCGCCCTCGAAGGCACTGACCGTGGTCGGCGTCACCGGCACCAACGGCAAGACCTCGACCGTGTACCTGCTGGCACAGGCACTGACCGGTGCCGGCGTCGATGTCGCCAGCATTGGCACCCTCGGCACCGGCCGCCCGGGCGCGCTGGTCGACACCGGCTACACCACGCCCGACGTGCTCACCGTGCATGCCGAACTGCGCCGCTTCGTCGATGCCGACATCAGTCACGTCGCCATGGAAGTGTCCTCGCACGCGCTGGACCAAGGTCGCGTCGACCAGGTCACCTACGCGATCGCGGTGTTCACCAACCTCACCCGCGACCACCTCGACTACCACGGCGACATGGCCGGCTACGGCGCCGCCAAGGCGCGCCTGTTCGCCTGGCCGGGACTGGGTCACGCGGTCATCAACACCGACGATGCCTTCGGTCGCCAGTTGTCGACGCAGTTGCCCGACGGCGTGGTTCGCCTGCGCTACGGTCTGCAGGCGATCGACGGCGCGCAACCCGAGATCACCGCCGGGGATGTCGTCACCGGCGCCGACGGCCTGCGCTTCACCTTGCGCATCGGCACGGAGGCCACGGCCGTGGCCACCCGCCTGCTCGGCCGCTTCAACGTGGCCAACCTGCTGGCCGTGGCCGGCTGCCTGCACGCGCTGGACTGGGCCATGGCCGACATCGCCGCCGCACTGGCGAAGCTGGACAGCGTGCCGGGCCGCATGAACCGCTACGGCGGCGGCGACAAGCCGCTGGTCGTGGTCGATTACGCGCATACGCCCGATGCGTTGGAACAGGCACTGCGCGGCCTGCGCGAGCACGAGCACGCGCGCCTGCACTGCGTGTTCGGCTGCGGTGGCGAACGCGACACCGGCAAACGCCCGCAGATGGCCGCGGCCGCGCAGGCGCTGGCCGACCGCATCATCGTCACCGACGACAACCCGCGTCACGAGAACGGCGACGACATCGTCGACGACATCCTCGCCGGCCTGGACGACGACGGCCTCGCCCGCACCACGGTCGAGCGTGATCGTGCGCGTGCCATCGCCACCGCCGTGGCCATGGCCGGCGCCAACGACATCGTGCTGATCGCCGGCAAGGGCCACGAGCCCTATCAGGACATCGCCGGCGTCAAGCGCCCGTTCGACGACGGTGAACAGGCGCGCACCGCGCTGCAGGCCTGGTCATGCTGAGCGCGCGCCTGTCCGAACTGGCGGTGTGGACGAGCGGCCGCGTGCATGGCGGCGATGCCGCGATCAGCGGTGTCAGCCAGGACACCCGGTCGATGACCTCGGGCATGTTGTATGTCGCCATCCGTGGCGAGCGCTTCGACGGCCACGATTTCCTGGCCCAGGCCAAGGCAGCCGGTGCCGCTGCCGCGCTGGTCGCGCAGGCGGACACCGACATCGATCTGCCGCAGCTGATCGTCAGCGACACGCTGGCGGCACTGGCCGAACTGGCACGCCGACATCGCAGCCGCATGCCGGCACGCGTGGTCGGCATCACCGGCAGCAACGGCAAGACCACGGTGAAGACGCTGACCGCGTCGATCCTCGCGCGGCTCGGTCCCACCCACGCCAATCCGGGCAATCGCAACAACGAGATCGGTCTGCCGCTGGCGGTGCTGGAACTGCGTCCGGAACACCAGTACGCGGTGTTCGAGATGGGCGCCGGCAAGCCCGGCGACATCGCCTGGCTGGCCGCCATCGCCCAGCCCGATATCGGCCTGGTCAACAACATCGCGCCGGCGCATCTGGAGCGCATGGGCTCGCTGGATGGCATCGCCCAGACCAAGGGCGCGCTGTACGAGGCCCTGCCGGCCGATGGTGTCGCCATCATCAATGCCGACGATGCCTATGCCGACCGTTTCGCCCGTCAGGTGAGTGCCGGCCGTGTACTGCACTTCGCGCTGAAGGCGGATGCGCCGATCCGCGGCGAGATCCTGGAGGCTGGCCAGGGCACCCGCTTCCACCTGCACACACCGCAGGGCGAGGGCGAGATCGCGCTGCCCATGCCGGGCGCGCACAACGTCAGCAACGCCCTGGCTGCCGCTGCCATCGCCACCGCGCTGGATGCGCCATTCCAGGCGATCCGCGAGGGCCTGGAATCGGCGCAGGGGGTTGCCGGTCGCCTGCGCCTGTTGCCGCAGCCGGGCGGATATTCGCTGATCGACGACACCTACAACGCCAATCCCTCGTCGGTGCGCGCCGCCATCGACACGGTGGTTTCACTGGCCGGCGAGCCGTGGCTGGTGCTGGGCGACATGGGCGAGCTTGGTCCCGATGCCGAATCCCTGCATGCCGGCATCGGCAGCTACGCGCGCGAGCGCGGCATCGCCCGCCTGTACACCGTGGGCAAGCTGAGTCGCGCGGCCAGTGAGGCCTTCGGCGTCGACGCGCTGCATTTCGAGGACCGCGCCGCGCTGGTCGCGCAACTGCGCCATGCACTCACGCCGGGTGTGGTCTGTCTGGTCAAGGGCTCGCGTTCGGCCGGCATGGAACGTGTCCTGGCCGAACTGGGCGGGGGAGGACTCGACCATGCTGCTTGAGCTGGTGCAGTTGCTGCAGGAGCGTTTCGGCGCGCTGAATGTTTTCAACTACCTCACCTTCCGCGCGATCATGGGTGCGCTGACCGCGCTGGCGCTGTCGCTGTGGCTGGGCCCGCGCGTCATCCGCGCGCTGCAGATGCGTCAGCACGGTGGCCAGCCGATCCGCAAGGACGGCCCGCAAAGCCATTTCGCCAAGGCCGGCACGCCGACCATGGGCGGTGCGTTGATCCTGGTCACGCTGATCCTGAGCACCCTGCTCTGGGCCAACCTCAGCAACCGCTACATCTGGATCGTGATCGCGGTGACCGTCGCCTTCGGTTTCATCGGCTGGCTGGACGACTACCGCAAGCTGGTGATGAAAGACAGCCGCGGCCTGCCCGCGCGCTGGAAGTATCTGCTGCAGACCGTGTTCGGTCTCGGCGCCGCGCTGTGGCTGTACCTCAGCGCCGATGTCCCGGCCAACACCGAACTGTTCCTGCCGTTCTTCAAGGACGTGGCGATTCCGCTCGGCGCCGCCTTCGTGCTGGTCGCCTATTTCATGATCGTCGGCTTCTCCAACGCGGTGAACCTCACCGACGGTCTGGATGGCCTGGCGATCATGCCGTCGGTGCTGGTCGCCTGCGCGCTGGGCGTGTTCGCCTACGCCGCCGGTCACGCGCAGTTCTCGGCCTATCTGCAGATTCCGGCGGTGCCCGGCGCCGGCGAGCTGACCGTGTTCCTGGCCGCACTGGCCGGTGCCGGCCTGGGTTTTCTGTGGTTCAACACCTATCCGGCGATGGTGTTCATGGGCGACATCGGTGCGCTCGCCGTCGGCGCCGCGCTGGCGACCATCGCGGTGATCGTCCGCCAGGAAGTGGTGTTCATCATCATGGGCGGGCTGTTCGTGCTGGAAACCGTGTCGGTGATGCTGCAGGTGGCGAGCTTCAAGCTCACCGGCAAACGCATCTTCCGGATGGCGCCGATCCATCACCACTTTGAACTCAAGGGCTGGCCCGAGCCGCGCGTCATCGTGCGCTTCTGGATTATCTCGGTGGTGCTGGTGCTGATCGGCCTGGCCACGTTGAAGGTGCGCTGATGAATGCCCTGCGCGAGAAACGAGAAACGAGGAACGAGAAACGAGTGGTCGCTCGCCGCGGCTGCTCGGCTTTCTCTCGTCCCTCTTTCCTCTCCACTGTTTTCTCGCCCGAAGGGGCAAGCGCATGAGACAGGCGCAACGCCACGACACCGTGCAGGGCCGCATCGACCGGCAGTTGCTGCTGCCGGCCGCGCTGCTGATCGCCCTGGGCGTAGTGATGGTCGCGTCCAGTTCGATCGCCGTCGCCGAGAGCCAGACCGGCAATCCCTCCTACTACCTGATCCGCCACCTGATCTTCCTGGTGATCGGCGCGACCGGCTGCCTGCTGATGACCCGCATCGAGCTGACCCGGCTCAAGGAAGGCGGGCAGCTGTGGCTGCTGCTGTGCTTCATCGTGCTGATGCTGGTGTTCGTGCCGGGCCTGGGTCGCACGGTCAACGGCGCCACGCGCTGGATCAACGCGGGTTTCTTCGGCTTCCAGGCGGTGGAAGCGGTGAAGCTGCTGCTGGTGCTGTATCTGGCCGGCTATCTGGTGCGTCAGGGCCACAACGTGGCGATGAGTTTCATGGGCATCCTCAAGCCGATCGGCGCGGTCGGCCTGATGGTGGTGCTGTTGCTGCTGCAGCCGGATTTCGGCAGCGCGGTGCTGCTGGTGGCGATCACCGTCGGCATGATCTGGCTGGGCGGCGCGCGCCTGAGCAACCTGGGTGTGCTGGTGGTGGCGGGCCTGCCGGTACTGGCGTTCGTCGCCATGGCCGAGCCGTATCGTCTCAAGCGCCTGGTCAGCTTCACCAATCCCTGGGAAACCCCGTTCACCGACGGCTTCCAGCTCACCCAGGCGTTGATCGCGATCGGCCGCGGCGAATGGTTCGGCGTCGGTCTCGGCGCCAGCGTGCAGAAGCTGTTCTATCTGCCCGAAGCGCACACCGATTTCATCCTCGCGGTGCTGGCCGAGGAACTGGGCTTCATCGGCCTGCTGGCGGTGATCGGCCTTTACGTCTGGCTCAACGGCCGCGCCTTCCTGATCGGCTTCCGCTGCATGCAGATCGGCCAGCGCTTCGCCGGCTATTGCGCCTTCGGTGTGGCGCTGTGGTTGTCGATCCAGGCATTGGTGTCGATTGGCGTGAACATGGGTGTGCTGCCGACCAAGGGCCTTACCCTGCCCTTGATCTCGTCCGGTGGCTCCAGCCTGATCATGACGCTGGTGGCACTGGGCCTGCTGCTGCGTTGCTCCAGCGAACTGGATCGCGCCGAACGGTTGAGCACGCGTTCGGCACCGGACGACGCCGCCCTGCCTGCAGGAGCCGCGGCATGAGCGCGCCGGTGCTGATCATGGCCGGCGGTACCGGTGGCCACATCTTTCCGGGTCTGGCGGTGGCGCATGCGCTGGCCGAACGCGACGTGCCGGTGCGCTGGCTGGGCGCGCAGGGCGCCATGGAAACCCGACTGGTGCCGGAAGCCGGCATCGAACTGGACACGCTGGCGATCTCCGGCGTGCGCGGCAAATCGCTGCTGACCCGCCTGCTGGCACCGCTGCGCCTGATCCGCGCCGCCGGCAGCGCGTTCGGCCTGCTGGGACGGATCCGCCCGCGCGCCGTGGTCAGCTTCGGCGGCTTCGCTGCCGGACCCGGTGGCCTGGCAGCGGTGCTGCGCCGGGTACCGCTGATCGTGCACGAACAGAACCGCGTCGCCGGCCTGACCAACCGCACACTGGCGCGTTTCGCCAGCCGCATCCTGACCGGATTCCCGGACGTGCTGCCGCGAGGCGAATGGGTCGGCAACCCGGTGCGCGACACCATTGCTGCACTGCCGTCGCCGCAACTGCGCTTCGAGCTGCGCGATGGCCCGGCAAGACTGCTGATCCTCGGTGGTTCACTCGGTGCCCGCGCCCTCAACCAGCAGGTACCGCTGGCAGTGGCGCAACTGCTCGATGATCAGCGGCCACTGGTTCGCCACCAGTGCGGTCGCGACCAGGTCGATGCGACCCAGGCCGCGTACGCCGAGGCCGGCGTCGAGGCACGGGTCGAACCGTTCATCGCCGACATGGCCAATGCCTATGGCTGGGCCGATCTGGTGGTCTGCCGCGCCGGTGCGTTGACCATCGCGGAGCTGGCGGCGGCTGGTGTCGGTGCGATCCTGGTGCCGTATCCGCATGCGGTCGATGATCACCAGACCGGCAATGCCCGCTTCCTCGCCGATCACGATGCTGCCGTGCTGCTGCCGCAGCCGGAGCTGGAGGCCGGTGGCCTGGCGGCGCTGTTGCGCGAACGACTGGGCGATCGCCCGCGCCTGCTGGCCATGGCCCACGCCGCCCGTGATTGCGCGCGCACCGATGCCGCCGCGCGCGTCGCCGATGCCTGCCTGGAGGCGAGTCGATGATCCGGCGCCGTTTCGCCGAACACAACGGCACCGTGCAGGCGTTCCGGCGCGTGCATTTCGTCGGCATCGGCGGTGCCGGCATGAGCGGCATTGCCGAAGTGCTGCACGTGCTCGGCTATCAGGTCAGCGGCTCGGACATCGGTGACGGTGCCGTGGTCGATCGACTGCGCGGGCTGGGTGTGGCCGTGATCCACGGCCACGCCGCCGAGAACGTGCGCGATGCCGATGTCGTGGTCGCGTCCAGCGCGATCCGCGCCGACAACCCGGAACTGGTCGCCGCGCGCGAGAACCGCGTGCCGGTGGTGCCGCGCGCGGAGATGCTCGGCGAGCTGATGCGCTTCCGTCGCGGCATCGCGGTCGCCGGCACACATGGCAAGACCACCACCACCAGCCTCACCGCCAGCGTGCTGGCCGAAGGTGGTCTGGACCCGACCTTCGTGATCGGCGGGCAGCTGCTCAGCGCCGGCGCCAACGCGCGTCTGGGTCGCAGCGAATATCTGGTCGCCGAGGCCGACGAGAGCGACGGCTCTTTCCTGCTGCTGACTCCGATGATCGCGGTGGTCACCAACATCGATGCCGACCACCTCGACCACTACGGCGGTGACTTCGCCCTGGTGCGCCAGGCGTTCAACGACTTCCTGCACCGGCTGCCGTTCTACGGTCTGGCCGTGCTCTGCGCCGACGATGCCGAAACCGCGGCGCTGGCCCAGACCTCGCCGCGCACCACCGTGCTCTACGGCGAATCCGAAGGCGCCGACGTGCGCGCCGTGAACATCGTCCACGACGGCAACCGCATGCGCTTCGACCTGGTGCTGCCGGATCAGCAACGAGCGCTGCCGGTGGTGCTGAACCTGCCCGGCCGGCACAACGTGCTCAACGCGCTGGCCGCGGCGGCCATCGGCTGGCAGCTCGGTGTCGAAGAGGCCGCCATCGCCCGCGCGCTCGCGACATTCCAGGGCATCGGCCGTCGCTTCAACCTGCACGGCGAAATCGCCATCGGCGGCAAGCACGTGCTGCTGGTCGACGACTACGGCCATCACCCGCGCGAACTGGCGGCGGTGTTCCAGGCTGCCCGCGGCGGCTGGCCCGATCGCCGCCTGGTCGTGGCCTTCCAGCCGCATCGCTACTCGCGCACCCGCGACCTGCTCGACGACTTTGCGCGCGAACTGTCGGAGGTCGACGCGCTGGTGCTGACCGAGGTCTATCCGGCCGGCGAAGCGCCGATTCCCGGTGCCGAAGGCCGCGACCTAGCGCGCGCCATCCGCGCCCGCGGCAAGGTCGATCCGGTGCTGATCGAACATCCGCGCGACCTAGCCGATGCGCTGGCGCCATTGCTGCGCGACGGTGACCTGCTGTTGCTGGCCGGCGCCGGCGACATCGGTCGCGCGCCCGCGGAACTGCTTCGTCTTGCCACGGAGGGCACGTCATGAACAGCGAGAAGCGAGTGAAGAGGAGTGAGGAGCGAGTGTTCGCTACCGAGCGTCGCGGTGGGAGTGACGATCTGGTCAAAGCCATGATCTGTCGCGCACCGCGAAGCGCCGCGTCGGAGGAACTCTCACTCCTCACTCCCCTGCACTCACTCCTGGTGACCGGAACGGGAGCGCCGCCATGAGCCGCATCAGCAACGCCGCCGACTTCGGCCGTGTCGCCGTGCTGCTCGGCGGCAGCAGCAGCGAGCGCGAGGTATCGCTGGACTCCGGCGCCAACGTGCTGGCGGCGCTGCAGTCGCTGGGTGTGGATGCGTTTCCGGTCGATGGCATTTCGGCCCTGATCACCGCGATCAACGAACAACGCGTCGACCGCGTGTTCAACATCCTGCACGGCACACGGGGCGGTGGCGAGGACGGCATCCTGCAGGGACTGCTGGCTGCGCTGGGCGTGCCGGTCACCGGTGCCGGCGTGCTCGGCTCGGCGCTGAGCATGGACAAGATCCGCAGCAAGCAGGTCTGGCAGGCACTGGATCTGCCCACCGCCGACTACCGCGTCATCCACGAAGGCGACGACGTCGCGCGTGCCGCCCGCGAACTGGGCCTGCCGGTGATCGTCAAACCGGCACGCGAAGGCTCCAGCGTCGGCGTCACCCGCGTACACAGCGAAGCCGATCTCGACGCCGCGGTCGCGCTGGCCACCCGCTATGACGGCGAGCTGCTGATGGAGCGGTTGATCGTCGGCGACGAACTCACCGTCGCCGTGCTCGGCGACCGTGCCCTGCCCAGCATCCGCATCGTGCCGGCCGGCGAGTGGTACGACTATCACGCCAAGTATCAGGCCGAGGACACGCAGTACCTGTGCCCGGGCCTGGACGGCGACGCCGAAACGGAAATCCGCGCGTTGGCGCTGGCCGCATTCCAGGCGCTGGGCGTCACCGGCTGGGGCCGGGTCGACGTCATGCGCGATCGCGCCAGTGGCCGCTTCTTCCTGCTGGAAGTGAACACCGCGCCAGGCATGACCAGCCATTCGCTGGTGCCCAAGGCCGCCGGCGTCGAAGGCATCGACTTCGCCACGCTGTGCTGGCAAGTGCTGGAAACCAGCTTCGACGGAGGCCAGCGATGATCGGGCTCGGCGTTGCATGCGTTTTGGTCAATGCACGGCGTGCAGTGATGCCGACGCGATTCGATTCCCTCGCCCCGCTTGCGGGGAGAGGGTGGCGCGCAGCGCCGGGTGAGGGGCTGCCGCAGGGTCGCCGCATACCGCACGTTGCCGTGTCGCGAACCGTGACCGCCCCTCATCCGCCCTGCGGGCACCTTCTCCCCGCGCGCGGGGAGAAGGGAACAGACATCGCGCACGGCAACGCCAACACAGGCCGGGCCAACGGAACAGGCCTGCGTGTCCTGTCGGAGGGGCAGCGATGACCGGCAGCGCGCTGCTGCGGTTGCTGGCCTGGTCGGTCGCGCTGGCCTTGCTGGCGCTGCCGGTGGTCGGCGTGCTCAGCGGCAAGTTCGCCTCCGAGCGCTGGCCGCTGCGCCAGCTCGACCTGACCGCGCCGGTGCGACAGGTGCCGGCGCAACGCATCCAGGAGGTGGTCCACGCGCACACGCGCGAGGGCTTCTTCGCGCTGTCATTGCCGGAGTTGCGCACTGCCCTGGCCGACCTGCCCTGGGTCAGCCATGTCGAGGTGCGCAAGCGCTGGCCGGACACCGTGGTGGTGCGCATCGACGAACACCAGCCCTACGCCGTCTGGCAGGACCGCGCGCTGGTCTCGCATGAAGGCGTGATCTTCGAGGTGCCGCAGGTTCCCGAGATGGCCGAACTGCCGCGCCTGTTCGGTCCGGACGAGCGCATCGTGGATGTGGTCAATTTCCATGCCCGCAGCGTGCGCACCTTCGAGCGCTCGACGTTGCATCCGCGCATCACCCACCTGTCGCCGCGCGGCAGCTGGACCGTGCAGCTGGACAACGGAACCACCGTGCTGCTCGGCCGCGACCGCGCCGACGAGCGCCTGGCACGCTTCGCCGCCACCGCACCGACCCTGCTGCAGGGTCACCCGCAGCAGCTGCTCAGCCGCGCCGACCTGCGCTACCCCAACGGTTACGCCCTGACCTGGACCGACGCGCCGCCCGCCGAAGTCCAGGCCACCGCCTCGAATGCTGCACCACCGACCGCGGCCACGCCGCGGCCGGCTCCTGCCAAGGATCGCCCGACATGAATCGCAAAGCCGACAAATCCCTGCTGGTGGGACTGGACATCGGCACCTCCAAGGTGGTCGCCATCGTCGCCGAGTACGAGCCCGGCGAATCCATCCAGGTCATCGGCGTGGGTTCGCACACCGCCAAGGGCCTCAAGCGCGGCGTGGTGGTCGACATCGAATCCACCGTGCAGTCGATCCAGCGTGCGGTCGAGGAAGCCGAGCTGATGGCCGGCTGCGAGATCCGCTCGGTCTACGCGTCGATTTCCGGCAGCCACATCCAGAGTCGCAACTCACCCGGCGTGGTCGCGATCCGCGACAAGGAAGTCTCCGCCGGTGATGTCGAGCGCGTGCTCGACGCCGCGCGCGCCGTCGCGGTGCCCGCCGACCAGAGCATCCTGCATGTGCTGGCGCAGGAATACGCCATCGACGAACAGGAAGGCATCCGCGATCCGATCGGCATGTCCGGCGTGCGCCTGGAAACCCGCGCACACCTGATCACCTGCGCGATGTCGGCGCGGCAGAACCTGACCAAGTGCGTGAACCGCTGCGGCCTGTCCATCGACGAGCTGATCCTCGCCCCGCTGGCATCCAGCGACGCCGTGCTCACGCCGGACGAGAAGGAACTGGGCATCTGCCTGGTCGACATCGGCGCCGGCACCACCGACCTGGCCATCTACACCCAAGGCGCGATCCGCCACACCGCCTCGCTGCCGATTGCCGGCGAACTGGTCACCAGCGACATCGCGCAGGCGTTCCGCACGCCGACCCAGCACGCCGAGGACATCAAGATCCGCTACGCCTGCGCGCTCACGCAGCTGGCCGGCGCCGAGGAAACCATCCAGGTGCCCAGCGTCGGCGACCGCCCGCCGCGTCGTCTCGCCCGGCAGATGCTGGCGCAGGTGGTGCAGAGCCGCTACGAGGAGATCTTCTCGATGGTGCAGGGCGAGATCCGCCGCAGCGGCTACGAGAGCGTGATCGCCGCCGGCATCGTGCTCACCGGCGGCGGCGCCTGCATGGAAGGCGTCACCGAGCTGGCCGAGGAGCTGTTCCAGACGCCGGTGCGCGTCGGCCAGCCGCACGGCGTCGAAGGCCTGGCCGAAGTGGTCAACAACCCGGCCCACGCCACCGGCGTGGGCCTGTTGATGTTCGGTGCCCGGCACTTCCACGGCGGTCGCCGCGCGCGCCCGCTGGGGCATCCCGATTCACCGTGGAACCGGGCGATTGCCTGGTTCCGCAAACAGTTCTGAGCGTCGTTGCAGGACGGCGCAAGGAAACCGCGGCGGCAACGCCGCAGCAACAGCCAAAAAAAAATCGCAGGAGAGTCGCTAATGAAAACGGAGATCACCAACATGTTCGAACTGGTTGAACGCGAATCACCCAATGCCGCCATCAAGGTGGTCGGCGTCGGCGGCGGTGGCGGCAACGCCATCCAGCACATGGTCAATGCCGACGTCTCGGGCGTCGAGTTCATCGCCATGAACACCGATGCGCAGGCGCTCAAGAGCACCGGCGCGAAAGTGCAGCTGCAGCTGGGCCCGAATGTCACCAAGGGCCTGGGCGCGGGTGCCAATCCGGAAGTCGGCCGCCAGGCTGCGCTGGAAGACCGCGAGCGCATCACCGAAGTGCTCAAGGATGCCGACATGGTGTTCATCACCTGCGGCATGGGCGGCGGCACCGGCACCGGCGCGGCGCCGGTGGTGGCGCAACTGGCCAAGGAAATGGGCATCCTCACCGTGGCGGTCGTCACCCGCCCGTTCCCGTTCGAGGGCCGTCGGCGCATGCAGGTCGCGCACAAGGGCATCGAGGAGCTGAGCCAGTTCGTCGACTCGCTGATCACCGTGCCGAACGAAAAGCTGCTCGGCGTGCTCGGCCGTGAAGTCTCGCTGGTGAATGCGTTCCGCGCCGCCAACGACGTGCTGCTCGGCGCCGTGCAGGGCATCGCCGACCTGATCACCCGTCCGGGCGTGATCAACGTCGACTTCGCCGACGTGCGCACCGTGATGAGCGAGATGGGCATGGCCATGATGGGCAGCGGCAGCGCCCGTGGCGACGACCGCGCCCAGGCCGCGGCGGAAGCGGCGATCAACAACCCGCTGCTGGACGACGTCAACCTGGCTGGTGCCTGCGGCATCCTGGTCAACATCACCGCCGGCGCCAGCTTGAGCCTGCGCGAATTCGACGAGGTCGGCCGTACCATCTCCGAATTCGCTTCCGAAGATGCCACCGTGGTCATCGGCACCGCCACCGACCTGGAAATGCAGGACGAGGTGCGCGTCACCGTGGTCGCCACCGGCCTCAACCGCGTGCCGGCCCGCCAGCCGCTGAGCAAGGACGGCGCCCGTCGCCCGACCCTGGTGCGCGGTCGCGACGACGGCATGCCCAATCTGGAAACCGCGATGATGCTCAAGACCGGCACCGGCCCCAGCATCTACGCCGGTACCGCGCCGTCGATCAACACCGAATCGGCGCCGGCTCCAAGCGCCAGCAGCGGCATCGACATCCTCGACATCCCGGCTTTCCTGCGCCGGCAGGCCGACTGAGGACAGCGACTCTCCTGCACACGGCAACCCGGCACCGCGGCGAACACCGCCGCCGTGCCGGGCTTGCTTTGTTGCACCATGGCGGGACAACGCGATCCCGCGGTGTTGTCGGTTGCATGCGGGGCAAGCCCCGCATCTACAACACCGGTGACGGGGTACACCACGAGGCATGCGGCGGCACGCCAGATCGGCTCAGGCCACGTACAGACCGGGCTCGCCGGCAAGCACGCTGCCGATGACGGCCGCGTGGTCGAAACCGTGGCGCTGGAAGGTCGCCAGCACCTCGGCAACCGCATCCGGCGCACAGGCCACCAGCAGGCCGCCGCTGGTCTGCGGATCGCACAGCAGCGCCTGGTCAACCGGTGACATCTCGCGCGCGAACGCGACCTGGTCGCCATAACTGGCCCAGTTGCGGCCGGAAGCGCCGGTGATGAACCCGGCCTGCGCCAGTTCACGCGCCTGCTCCAGCAGCGGCACCGCCAACCAGTCAAGGCGCACGCGGCATCCGGAACCCCGCGCCATCTCCAGCGCGTGGCCGGCCAGGCCGAAACCGGTGACATCGGTCATGGCATGCACACCCGCCAACACCGCCAGTTCCGGACCGGGCGTGTTCAGGCGCGTGGTGGTGTCGATCAGGCGCGCATAGCCCGCCGCATCGAGCTGTTCCTTCTTCAATGCCGCCGAGAACACGCCTACGCCCAGCGGTTTGCCCAGCACCAGCACGTCACCGGGCTGTGCGTCGGCATTGCGCTTCAGCTTTGCCGGATCAACCAGGCCGATGGCGACCAGCCCGTAGATCGGCTCCACCGAATCGATGCTGTGGCCGCCGGCGATCGGAATGCCGGCGTCGCGACAAGCCTGCGCGCCGCCGTCCAGGATGCGGCCGATGGTCGCCGTCGACAGCCGGTTCACCGGCATGCCGACCAGCGACAGAGCGAAGATCGGCGTGCCGCCCATGGCGTAGACATCGCTCAATGCGTTGGTCGCGGCGATACGGCCGAAGTCGTGCGGATCGTCGACCACCGGCATGAAGAAGTCGGTGGTGGCGACGATGGCCTGACGATCATTGATGCGATAGACGGCGGCGTCGTCCGAGGTTTCGATGCCAACCAACAGGTCCGGCGGCAACGGCAGTCCGGTGCTGCCGACACCGCGCAGAATGTCCTGCAGCACACCGGGCGCGATCTTGCAGCCGCAGCCACCACCGTGCGCCAGTGAGGTCAGCCGCGGTTCGGCGGAATCGGTCGGATCGTTCATGGCCATCATCTTGTGACGATCCGGCAGCGTGGAGCAAGCTCACACTGGCAAGGCATCCGGCACAGGACCTGCCGCTGGCCATTCGAAGCATCCGCGCATCGGCGCATAACATCCGCGCACCCTCGTACATCGCCGCCAGTGCGGAGGCGCCCCTCACCCGGCGCTGCGCGCCACCCTCTCCCCGCACGCGGGGCGAGGGGAAAGCACACATCCGCGCACCGGCACCGCGCTGCTTACCTGAGCGCGGGAAAACCGGTACCTCGCTGCGCAAGCGCGGCGCGGGGAATTGCCCTGCACTTCCCTTCTTCCCTTCTCCCCGCGTGCGGGGAGAAGGTGCCCGCAGGGCGGATGTGGGGCGGCCGCAGTCCGCCCCCGGGTGCATCACCGCGATACACAACCGATCCGGCACAGCACGCCATCCCGCACATACGCTCGCGCAGCGAGCCCGATCAACCCAAGGTCGAACCCGCCAGTGCTTGACTCACCGGAGCAGCGGGCAGACCATGCCTGCACGCACCCATCCGACGACAGGTACGAAAGGAGTTCTCCGATGAGTCTCGAGTTGTCCCGGCGCAGCTTCCTCAAGCTGGCGGGAACCGGGGCGGCGGCGACCACGCTGGGCGCCATGGGATTCGGAGCGGCCGAAGCCGCCACCGCCGCCCATGTCCGCGACTTCAAGCTGGCCACCACCACCGAAACCCGCAACAT
>JAMHVM010000133.1:0-4530 GCA_035911475.1 Lysobacterales bacterium
TCTCGCGCACGGCCGTTGTGCTGGGTGCGCTCGCGGCCAAGCGTGGCGAAGGCGCTGCCGAACCGGCAGCCGAGGCCGCCGCGGCCTGAGCGCGCGGCAAACGTACCAATCTATTTAGGAAATCAAAATGGCATTCGATAAAGACGCATTTCTGACCTCGCTGGACAGCATGACGGTCATGGAACTCAACGACCTGGTGAAAGCCATCGAAGAGAAGTTTGGCGTGAGCGCAGCCGCCATGGCTGCTCCCGCTGCTGGTGGTGGCGGTGCCGCTGCCGCTGTGGCCGAAGAAAAGACCGAATTCAACGTCATGCTGCTCGAAGCAGGTGCACAAAAGGTTCAGGTCATCAAGGCCGTGCGCGAAATCACCGGCTTGGGCCTCAAGGAAGCCAAGGACCTGGTCGACGGCGCACCGAAGGCTGTCAAGGAAGGCATGAACAAGGCCGACGCCGAAGCTGCCAAGAAGAAGCTGGAAGAAGCCGGCGCCAAGGTCGAACTCAAGTAATTCGACCCGAGTCCAAGGCTGGAGTGCTCCACAAGGGCCTCCAGCCTTTGGTGCTTCAAGGATGCGTGTAGAACGCACCCATAAATGCTGGCGAACGCAGTATTTATGAGTGTCTTCTGACCCCGACTGCAGAAGATGCCCTGGTTCGGGCGATGTGCAATGCATCGCCGTCCGCCATGGTTGGTAGTGGCCAACCCACCAGGAATGCCCCTCGTCCGATCTGGCCGGGGCGTGACAGTTGCTAAGAGCTCATAGCCCGGAGATCTCATGGCCTACTCATACACCGAACGCAAACGCATCCGCAAAAGCTTCGGCAGCCGCGACAGCGTGCTGGAAGTTCCCTACCTGCTGCAGATGCAGAAAGACGCGTATACCGCGTTCCTGCAAGCCGACGCAGCCCCGCAAAAACGCACCATAGAGGGTTTGCAGGCGGCATTTGACGCCGCATTCCCCATCGTCTCGCACAACGGTTTTGTGGAGATGAAGTTCCTTGAGTACAACCTGGCCAAACCTGCATTTGATGTGCGCGAATGCCAGACCCGCGGCCTGACCTTTGCGTCGGCCGTGCGCGCCAAGGTCCAGCTGATCATTTATGACCGCGAGTCTTCCACGCCGCAATCCAAGGTGGTCAAGGAAGTGAAGGAGCAGGAGGTCTACATGGGCGAAGTGCCCCTGATGACCGACAAGGGTTCCTTCATCATCAACGGCACCGAGCGCGTGATCGTGTCTCAGCTGCATCGTTCGCCGGGCGTGTTCTTCGAGCACGACAAGGGCAAGACCCACAGCTCGGGCAAGCTGCTGTTTTCTGCGCGCATCATCCCGTACCGCGGCTCCTGGCTCGACTTCGAATTTGATCCCAAGGACATCCTGTACTTCCGCGTGGACCGCCGCCGCAAGATGCCGGTCACCATCCTGCTCAAGGCCATCGGCCTGAACCCGGAATCGATCCTGGCGAACTTCTTCGTCAACGACAACTTCCGCCTGATGGACAGCGGCGCACAAATGGAGTTTGTGCCCGATCGCCTCAAGGGTGAAGTTGCCCGTTTCGACATCACCGACAAGAGCGGCAAGGTCGTCGTCGCCAAGGACAAGCGCATCACCGCGCGCCACACGCGCGAGCTGGAGCAGTCCGGCACGACCCACATCAGCGTGCCCGAAGACTTCCTGATTGGTCGCGTCGTGGCCCGCAACATCGTGGATGCGGACACCGGCGAAATCATCGCCAAGGCCAACGAAGAGCTGACCGAAGCCCTGCTTAAGAAACTGCGCTCCGCTGGCGTGCGTGACCTGCAAGTCATCTACACCAACGAACTCGACCAAGGCGCCTACATCTCGCAAACCCTGCGCATTGATGAAACGGCCGATGAGTTCGCTGCCCGCGTGGCCATCTACCGCATGATGCGCCCTGGCGAGCCGCCAACGGAAGACGCTGTGCAGGCTCTGTTCCAGCGCCTGTTCTACAACCCCGACACGTACGATCTGTCGCGTGTGGGCCGCATGAAGTTCAATGCCAAGATCGGCCGCGACGAATCCACCGGCCCCATGGTGCTGTCCAACGAAGACATCCTGGCTGTGGTCAAGATCCTGGTGGACCTGCGCAATGGCAACGGCGAAGTCGATGACATCGACCATCTGGGCAACCGCCGCGTGCGCTGCGTGGGTGAGCTGGCCGAGAACCAGTACCGCACGGGCCTGGCACGTATCGAGAAGGCCGTGAAGGAGCGTCTCGGCCAGGCCGAGCAAGAGCCGCTGATGCCGCACGACCTGATCAACTCCAAGCCGATTTCGGCTGCGCTCAAGGAGTTCTTCGGCGCGTCCCAGCTCTCGCAGTTCATGGACCAGACCAACCCCCTGGCGGAAATCACGCACAAGCGCCGCGTCTCGGCCCTGGGCCCGGGCGGTCTGACGCGCGAGCGCGCAGGCTTCGAGGTGCGCGACGTGCACGTGACCCACTACGGCCGCGTCTGCCCTATCGAAACGCCTGAAGGCCCGAACATCGGCCTGATCAACTCGCTGGCCCTGTACGCGCGCCTGAACGAGTACGGTTTCATCGAGACGCCGTACCGCCGCGTGGTGGACGGCAAGGTGACGAACGACATCGACTACCTCTCGGCCATCGAGGAAGGCAAGTACGTGATCGCGCAGGCCAACGCCGTGCTCGACAAGGACGGCCGCCTGACGGGCGAACTGGTGTCGGCGCGTGAGAAGGGCGAATCCATCCTGTGCGGTGCCGAGCGCGTGCAGTACATGGACGTGTCGCCTGCGCAGATCGTGTCGGTGGCGGCTTCGCTCGTGCCCTTCCTGGAGCACGACGATGCGAACCGCGCGCTGATGGGCGCCAACATGTCGCGCCAGGCTGTGCCCGTGCTGCGTCCCGAAAAGCCGCTGGTCGGCACCGGCATCGAGCGTGTGGCAGCGGTGGACTCCGGCACCGTGGTGACGGCGAATCGCGGCGGCATCGTGGACTATGTCGATGCGACCCGCATCGTGGTGCGCGTGAACGACGACGAAGCCGTGGCCGGTGAAGTCGGCGTGGACATCTACAACCTCATCAAGTACCAGCGTTCCAACCAGAACACCAACATCCACCAGCGCCCCATCGTGAAGAAGGGCGACAAGCTGGTGAAGGGTGACGTGATCGCCGACGGCGCTTCGACGGACTTTGGCGAAATAGCGATCGGCCAGAACATGCTGATCGCCTTCATGCCCTGGAACGGCTACAACTTCGAGGACTCGATCCTGATCTCCGAGCGCGTGGTGGCGGAAGACCGCTACACCTCGATCCACATCGAGGAACTGGTGGTGATGGCCCGCGACACCAAGCTGGGTGCGGAAGAAATCACGCGCGACATTCCGAACCTGTCGGAACAGCAACTGAATCGCCTGGACGAGTCCGGCATCATCTACGTGGGCGCCGAAGTGCAGCCCGGCGACACGCTGGTCGGCAAGGTCACGCCCAAGGGCGAAACGACCCTGACGCCCGAAGAGAAGCTGCTGCGCGCGATCTTCGGCGAGAAGGCTTCGGACGTGAAGGACACCTCGCTGCGCGTGGACCAGGGCTCGTCCGGCACCGTGATCGACGTGCAGGTCTTCACCCGCGAAGGCATCCAGCGCGACAAGCGCGCCCAGCAGATCATCGACGATGAACTCAAGCGCTTCCGCCTGGACCTGAACGACCAGTTGCGCATCGTCGAGGCCGACGCCTTCGACCGTATCGAGAAGCTGCTGACGGGCCGCGTGGCCAACGGCGGCCCGCAGAAGCTGGCCAAGGGCACGAAGATCGACAAGGCGTATCTGGCGAGCGTGGAGAAGTTCCACTGGTTTGACATTCGCCCGGCGGAAGACGAAGTGGCCGCGCAGCTCGAATCCATGAAGAACGCCATGGAGCAGACGCGCCACAGCTTCGATCTGGCCTTCGAGGAAAAGCGCAAGAAGCTCACCCAAGGCGACGAACTGCCTGCGGGCGTGCTCAAGATGGTCAAGGTGTACCTGGCCGTCAAGCGCCGCCTGCAGCCCGGCGACAAGATGGCCGGCCGCCACGGCAACAAGGGCGTGGTGTCCAAGATCGTTCCGGTCGAAGACATGCCCTACATGGCCGACGGCACGCCTGCCGACATCGTGCTGAACCCGCTGGGCGTGCCCTCGCGGATGAACATCGGGCAGGTGCTCGAAGTCCACCTGGGCTGGGCCGGCAAGGGCATCGGCCAGCGCATCGGCGACATGCTGCGCGAACAGGCCAAGGCAGCCGAGCTGCGCAAGTTCCTGGAGGACGTGTACAACTCGCGCGGCCGCAAGGAAGACCTGTCGCAGCTCAGCGACGAGGACCTGGTGGAGATGGCCTCCAACCTGACCAACGGCGTGCCCTATGCGACCCCGGTGTTCGACGGCGCCTCGGAAGAGGAAATCAAGGACATGCTCAAGCTGGCCTACCCCGACGACATCAAGGACCGCAAGGGCCTGACCGAGTCGCGCACGCAGGCTTACCTGTACGACGGCCGCACGGGCGAGCGCTTCGAGCGCCCGAC
>JAMHVM010000134.1:0-5295 GCA_035911475.1 Lysobacterales bacterium
GCCCTGATCGGGTGCGTGCACGGCGATGTTGGGCCGCTGCAGCCGCGACTTGAGCGCCAGTTTTCGTTCCGGCGTGATCCAGCGGCCGGCCAGTTCCTTGGAACCGCGGATGGCCTTGCCCAGCGCCGGGATGGTGCCGAGCTGGGCGTGGAAATCCGGCGAGGCGGCAAGCTTGAGCGCGCCGGTGAAGTTGTCGCGCACGCGCGGGCGTCTGGATTTCCAGTGCGCGGCAATGTCGTCCAGGGCATGGTCGTGGACGATCTTCTCGCCCTCGACCATGCCGGCGAAGGTGGTGATGAAGTCGTGCCAGGTGATGCGGGAATCGCCGTTGATCAGGAATGCTTCGCCGACCGCATCATCGCGGTTGATCGCCGCCATGATCGCCTCGCAGACGTCGTCGACGTAGACCGCGTTGCAGATGCCCTGGCCGCCGTCGATCAGGCTGATCTTGCCGGCACGGGCATCGTTGACGATGGGAATGACGAAGAAGCTGTAGGGGCCGTAGACGATGGTCGGCCGGATGACGACCGTCTCGAAGGCGCCGCGCTTTCCGGCCGCGGTGATCACGGCCTCGCCGGCCGCCTTGGCGTCGGAATAGGCCTCGCGCCAACGCTTCATCGGCGCAGTGCGCTCGGTGAGCACGGGCAGTTCCGGCGCCGGCCCGTGCACCGCCATCGAACTGATGTGCACGACGCGACGAACCCCGGCGCGGCTGCAGGCCTCGACCAGGTTGCTGGTTTCCTTGCGCGCACCGCGGTCGTCGCCATGCGCCAGGTTGACCACGACATCGCAGCCTTCCAGCGCGCCGGCCAGGCTGGCCGCGTCGGCCAGGTTGCCGGCCACCAACTCGGCGTCGAGCCGCGCGATGCGCACCGCGCGTGAGAAATCGCGGACCATGGCCCGGTAGGGCAACCGGTACTCGAGCGACAACAGCTCGCACAGGCGCGAGCCGATGAATCCGGTGGCGCCGGTCACGAGAATCCTGGTCGGTTTCATGCCACCGCCTCCATCCGGGCCAGCCAGGGTTGCGCCATTGCCGTTCGCCGCGCGTATGCCGTCTCGATGACGGCCATCGCCTGCAGTGCCGACTCCGCGGTCACGTAGGGTGCGCGGCGCTCGCGAACCGCGCCGATGAAGTCATCGAGCTGGGCTCGGTAGTGGCTGTGCGAGTCCCAGTGTCTGGCGCAGACGATCTGCATCTCCATCGCGCCACGGCGCGCGCTCCGATGCAGGGTCAGGATCCTCGGGCTGGACGTCGAGGCTTCCAGCGTGCCGCGCTCGCCGACTACCCGGATACTGCGGTTCAGGCGATGCGACCAGCTGAACTGGAAACTCGCCGGCACCGGTCGGTCGCCGATATGCAGGGTGCCGGTGAGCCTGGCATTGCTTTCGAAGCCATCGCCGAAGGCATCGTCCTCGTAGCGGATGTCTTCGAGGTCGCCGAACAGCCACAGCGTGCGGTCGAGCAGGTGCACGCCGGTGTCGAACAGGACACCGCCGCCGGTCACCTTGCGGTCGAAGTAGCTGTTGCTGGCCATGGCCCAGTCCAGCGCCGCGCCGTCCTCGACGATCACCTCGCGCACCGCACCGATCTCGCCTTCCTCGACCAGGTCCGCCAGCCAGCGGTTGTGTGGAAAGAACCGCATCATCAATGCGACCGCGAGGATGCGACCGGTGGCGCGGGCGACCTCGGCCATGCGGCGACCATCGGCGACGGTGATCGCGATCGGCTTTTCGCACAGCACGTCGATGCCCATCTCCATGAGCTGGATGGCGATGGGAGCGTGGAAGCGTGGTGGAACCGCCACCAGGGCGGCGTCGACCTTGCCGGCCAGCTCGGCGACGTCGGTGACGATTTCAGCGTCGATGCCACACTCGCGGGCAGTCAGCGTGGCGTTCTTGCGGTCGCGATCGCAGAGCACCGTGACCTCGACCCGGCGATCGGCGACGATCACGGGAAGGTGTGCCGCACGAACAATCGCGCCGCAGCCGACTATGCCGAGCCGCAAGGGCCGGCTGGAATCAAGATTCGTCAATGGTTTGTGCCCCTAGGGTCAAACAACCAAGCGACACTAACGACAGCCGGCGTGAACCGTCAACCGGGCCTGCGGCAGCGGTTTCCTGCGTCGGCCGGGTGCCACTTCCCGCTTCAGCCAGCCAGCGCTGGCGTCTGACTGGCCATGGAACCGCTTCAGCCCGGCCCCGATGGCACCTGCCCGGGCCTGGCCCGGAATCGCGCCGCCCACTGCAGACCGTGGCCTTGCTGCTGCGCTCGTCGCCGCAGCCCATGCTGCTGGCGTGCTTGTTTCGTGGATCGTGGGAATCTGCTCGGGCACCGGCGACCGTCCGGGAGCCCGTCGCTTCGCGAACCGTTTCGCCGCAGGCTCCCTGGCCAATGACAACGGCAGGCGAACCGGATACATCGAGGTTGCCGGGATGGCGTGAGCCAGGTCAGCCGAACAAGCGCGGACATCTGGTACGGCACCGGCCCTCCCCGGGAACCGGGACGAGAACAGACGGCACAACGGCGCCGATACCATCGTGTTCCGAACGGAGGGCCGGTATCGTTCGCTGGCGAGAGTGGTTGCCGTTGCCTTGCGCAGTAGCTGGCAACGATTCCGGAAGGACAATCGCCGGCGGCCGGCATTCCGACCCCGCTGCGACCGCGCGCCGGGCGACCGCTCGCAGTAGGAACGATGGCAGGGGGTGCGCTATGGCAAACCGGGGAATCGGCTCGTTCGACAACGACGATGCCAGGGACTTTCTGGCGGAGGTCACGGCCGGCGGTGATCTGTCGCTGGTTCGCGAGGTCTTCGACAACGTGCTGACCTCGACCGAGTACGTGGAGGCTGCCGATGCCCGCCAGGCGATCGCCGCTGCCGAAATCGTGGCCGCGGCACTCGGCCGAGCCACGCCGGCAGGGCAAGGACAGGATCGCCTCGGTCGATGGCTGGCACAGCTGCGTCCCCGGGTGGCACCGGATCTGGTCGCCCAGGCCGAAGCAGCGCTGACGCGCATCCTGGCCCGGAACTCGGAACTGCGCGAGCTCTGGGAAGACACGGAGGAGTTTGCCGAATGGCGGGCGGCTGTCGACGAATTGCGGGAGCAACTGCAGGGCCCGTTGCTACTCTGAACTGACGGCCCATGGCCATTCGTCCGGATCGGTCAGTCGTCTGGAGGCGACGTTTCCCGTGAACCTCAACCAGATCACCCTGCCAGCCATCGACCTCGAGCGCTCGGTCGCGTTCTATCGCGACATGGGTTTCACCCTGATCGTGCACTCGCCGCCGCGCTATGCCCGCTTCGAATGTCCGGACGGCGACGCGACGTTCTCGCTGCACACGGTCGAGCATCCGGTACACGACACCGGTGTGGTCGTCTATTTCGAATGTCCGGATCTGGACCAGCGCGTCGATCGGCTGCAGCAGACGGGATTCGCGTTCACCCGCGCGCCTGCCGATGAGCGCTGGCTGTGGCGCGAGGCGCGTCTGCTTGATCCCTCGGGCAACGTGTTGTGCCTGTTTCATGCTGGCAGCAACCGAAAGCATCCCCCGTGGCGCCTGGCATCGGATGACGGCCAAACGCCATGAACATTGCATCGGCGACGTGCTGACCAACACGCCGCCCTGTCGATCCGGCCCGAAATCTGTACGAAGCAGCCTGCAGCTGCCGGGCTTGCCCGGCAGGGAATGGGGCGAGCCCCATTCCTACCAATAAGGACTGGTTCCATGGGCCATCGCCCGCGGCCTTAACCGTCCACGTCGGGCGTGAGTCGGAGCCGGGAGCGGGCCAGGCCACATCGACGCAGAATGGCTGTCGCGTGCAGGACGCTGCCACGATGATGCCCGGGTCGTGGATCCAGCCCGCCCGAGTTTTACTGGATGCTCTGAAAAAGCGTAGCGAGCGGGTGGTTGGCGGTGGCCGCCGACGCGCAGGAAACGCCGTGTATGAGTGATACTTGAGCATTCCGAGCACCGCCGGACACCGTCAGACGCCTGCGCAGTGGTTTTTCCAGAGGCTCCTCAAGGCCCGCATTGGAACTGTTTCGACATTACCGCTGCCCGTTGACGGCCTGGATCGTTGGCTGGGCCACGGCCGTGTTCGCATCCAGTGCGCTGATCGCCCTGTTTGGTTCCTCGAGCAGCCATGGCATCGCTGTCGACGGCGTCTCCGGGCTGCCAGCGGCGACCTGGCGCATCGCCGATGAGATGAGTCCCCTGGCCAAGCTGCTGTTCGGCGGCCTTTTCGCTGGGCTGTGCTGGCTTGTTTCACGCCTGCGCTCGACCGGCGGCGTGCTCAGGTCGGTGCTGTTCGCGGCCGCAGGCATCGCCGCCATGCTGCTGGATCTGCTGCTGATACCCGAGCGTTTCAGTCGCGGCTTCGGCATCGGATTGACCGGCGCTCGATTCGATCCCGAGACGCTGCCGCTATATCTGTTCGGGGGTCTGCTGGCAGGCCTGGCCTTCCATCTCGTCACAAGCCGATGCCGTCCGCGGACCAGCAGCAAGGAACGAAGCTGATGCCGTCCCGACCGGCAACACCTTCATCGACGGCGTCTGAGGCGGGCACTGCATCCGGCTGGACGCGACTGATCGCAGCGCAAGGTTTCACAGGCATTCCTCCGCGCGTGCGTGTGCAGCCAACCTCACCGGCGTTGCGCGCAGCACCGCCGCTCGGAGAACGACGATGACCGGGCACCGGATCTACAGCATGGCTTTCGCCAGGGTCTACCCGCTCTACATCCAGAAGGCCGAACGCAAGAACCGGACCCGGGACGAAGTGGACGAGGTCATCCGCTGGCTCACCGGTTACGACCAGGCCGGACTGCAGCGGCAGATCGAGCGTGAAGCCGACTTCCGCACCTTCTTCGACCAGGCGCCGGCCCTGCACCCGAACAGCGCGCTAATCACCGGCGTGGTCTGCGGTGTCCGGGTGGAGACGATCGACGACCCGCTGATGCAGCGCATCCGCTGGCTGGACAAGCTGATCGACGAGCTGGCCAAGGGCAAGACCATGGACAAGATCCTTCGCCGTTGAACCGGTCGTTGAACCGGTTCCCGTCGGAGGAATTCGGCCACGGCCACCATGCTGGCGCACGCGATCACCAACACCGAATGCGTTCCCGCAACGAACATGGCAAGGTGCGCCGGATGTCGCCTCGCGCCGACCTGATCGGTTCGGATAGCGCCCGCGCATGGAGAGCCGCCTTGCCAGACCCGTCGACGCACAACCCAGCCGATGACACGCCTGCGATCAGCGACCTGACGACGCTGCTCGCGCACATGCAACCGGCAC
>JAMHVM010000135.1:0-76498 GCA_035911475.1 Lysobacterales bacterium
TGTTCCGCTTCGAGGAACACGATGTGTTGCTGCCGATGATCGTGCTGGAGGAACTGGACAACGCCAAGAAGGGCACCTCCGAGGTCGCACGCAACGTGCGCCAGGTAAGCCGCTTCCTCAACGAGCTGATCCAGTCGCATGGCGACAGGTCGCTGGATGACGGCATTCCGCTGCTGCGCCCGCGCGACCTGCGTCTGGGCAATGGCGGCGAGGTCGGACGCCTGTACTTCCAGACCACGCCGGCCAGCAACGTCAACGGCCTGAAGAACGCGCCCGACAACCAGATCATCAACGCGGTGCTCAGCCTGCGCGAGCGCATGCCCAGCCATCCGGTGGTGCTGGTATCCAAAGACATCAACCTGCGCATCAAGGCCAGCATCTTCGGCATCCCGGCCGAGGACTACGAAAATGACCGCGCACTGGACGACTTCAACCTGCTCTACACCGGCCTGCACGAGCTGGCCGCCGATTTCTGGGACAAGCACGAAAGCAGCCTGCGCTCGTGGACCGATCGCGGCCATACCTTCTACGAAGTCACCATGACCAGCGACGAGGACTGGCAGCCGAACCAGTTCCTTTACTTCCCTGGCGACGACGAGCTGGAGCTGCGGGTGATCGCCCGCGACGGCGATCGCGTGACCCTGCAGATGCTTGACGACTATCGCCAGGGCAACCATGCGGTGTGGGGCATCAGCGCACGCAATCGCGAGCAGAACTTCGCACTGAACGCGCTGATGGATCCCGACGTGGATTTCGTCACCCTGCTCGGCACCGCCGGCACCGGCAAGACCCTGCTGGCGCTGGCCGCGGGCCTGGCCCAGACCATGGACCAGCAGCGCTACCGCGAGATCATCATGACCCGCGCCACGGTCAGCGTCGGCGAGGACATCGGCTTCCTGCCCGGCACCGAAGAGGAAAAGATGACGCCCTGGATGGGCGCGCTCACCGACAATCTGGAAGTGTTGGCCAGCCCGCAGGAGGGCGGCAGCTGGGGACGCCAGGCCACCAATGACCTGCTGGCCTCGCGGATCAAGATCCGCTCGCTCAACTTCATGCGCGGCCGCACCTTCCTCAGCCGCTACGTGATCATCGACGAGGCACAGAACCTCACGCCCAAGCAGATGAAGACCCTGCTCACCCGCGCCGGCCCCGGCACCAAGATGATCTGTCTGGGCAATGTCGAGCAGATCGACACGCCGTATCTGACCGAGACCACCTCCGGCCTCACCTACGCCGTCGACCGCTTCAAGGCCTGGCAGCACAGTGCACACGTGACGCTGCGTCGTGGCGAGCGTTCACGCTTGGCCGATTTCGCCTCCGAGGCGCTGTAGCGCTGCCATTTCGGTCCGCCCCGCGACGGACGGCGCGGGGCGACACGACGATAGATCCGGCCCTTGTTCTGCAGGAATGGGCTTGCCCCATTCCCTGCCGGGCAAGCCCGGCAGCTGCAGGTGCGTCGACCAGAGTTCGGGCCGGATCAATAACGGCCAGGCGGCGACTTGGGCAGCCGGATCGTTATGCAAGATCGGGCCTGTCGACCTCAGGCCTCCAGCACGCCCGCCGCGTCCGGCAGGATCACATGCGGCACGAAGCGCGCACTGTCGCGGGTGATCACCGAGCGATCCGCCCTCAGACCCAGGCCGCAGGCACGGTCGCCGACGACCCAGCTGCCCAACACGACGTGGTCTTCGCCAAAGCGGGCCAACGGCTGATAGGCCTGACGGATGCCAGGCCCGTTGTACGGACCGTCGACACGTTCGCTGCGTCCATCGGGCAGATGCAGTCGCACGTTGGCACCCTCACGCGAATGCAGCGGCTTGATCACCCAGCCCGGCTGCGTCGGCGCATAGCCGTCGTCGAACTGCGCCGGCAGCAGATTGGGATGCCCCGGATGCCGCTGCCACAACAGCGGCAGTATGCCCTTGTTGCTGAGCACGGCTTTCCACGGCGGCTCCAGCAACTGCATTCCCGCCGTCGGCAGATGCCGTCCGAAGGGTTCGCGAAACAGGTCTTCCAGCGGGTACAACTTGCACAGGGTGCCGATCGCCTGATCGTCGAGATCCGTGTAGCGGCCGTCACCGGTGATCCCGATATCCTCCAGAGCGATCGCGCTGCAGTCGATACCGGCCTGCATGGCGCAGTCGCGCAGGTAGTCGATGGTGCCCTGGTCTTCGACGCTGTCGCGAACGGCCGCGAAGTACAGCGGCCGCTTGAGCTGGGTGGCGATGGTGCCGAAGGCCTCGACCAGACTTTCATAGACGGAATTGAACTGGTCCGCGCCCATCGGCAGAACACCGCGACGCTGCAGGTCATCCAGCCATTGCCACTGGAAGAAGGCGGCCTCGAACAACGAGGTCGGCGTGTCGTAGTTCAACTCGAGCAGCTTGGCCGGACCGGTGCCGTCGTAGGCCAGGTCCATGCGACCGTACAGATGCGGCTCGCGATCACGCCAGCTCTGCGCGATCCAGTCCCAGAACGGCTCGGGAACATCCAGCCGACGCAACGCCTGCTCGTCGCCGACGATGTCGCCGACCAGATCCAGGGCCATGTCGTGCAACTGCTCGGTCGGCGCCTCCAGATCGTTTTCGATCTGTGCCAGGGTGAACGCATAGCAATGCGTTTCGTCCCAGTAGCGCTCGCCGCCGATGCTGTGGAAGACGAAGCCGCTTTCCTCGGCGCGACGGCGCCAGTCAGGGCGCTCCTCCAGCTCGATGCGGCGCATCAGCTGCCGCTGCTGCGACGACGATCCTGATTGCCGAATCCACCCCGCGTCACCGTCGGCGCCTGGTTGGGCGCCATCTGGATCGGCGCCATCGCCCGTTGACCGATGGCGCCCTGGCGATACACACCACCGGCCGCCGCGGCCGGACGTTGCCAGCCACCGTTGCGGTCGCGAAACGCCGGCGCCGAGCGCAGACCAGCGACATTGCCACCGCTGAGCATGCGCCCCATGACATAGCCGGCAAGCAACGGCATGAAGATCGAGCCACCGTGCTGCTGACCGACCTGCTGGCACTGCTCGGCACCGTGAACGGCGATGCATTCCTCGCGCGTGGCGTAACGCGGCCCGCTCTGGCTGAACTCGAGCTGGGCCTGGTCGTGGGCCTGCCGGCAACTGGTCTCGTCACCGGTCTGTGCCACACATGCCTCCACCGATGTGTACAGACCCTCCTCGGTGCTGTTTTCCGGCGCACAGGCCGTCAACAACAGCGGACTGGCTCCCATCAGGACCAGACCGACATGGCGCGAACGTTTCATGGATGGATGGCCTTGTTCATGCGAAGAGGAAACGTGGGATGCCATTGTCACCCAGATGCCGCCGGTTCGTGCCAACGGGTGCGCACACGACCCGGGCGTCAGTGTGCCGCAGCGACACCGACGCCAGAGCAGGATCAGGCAAGCCGCACTAGAACAGCGCGGTCAGGACCAGCTCACCCTCGATCTGGCGACCATCCCGGGGCGTGCGCAGAAACACGTCCGGCTGGCCCAGGAAGTAGCTGGAGGATGCATAGCTGGCGGCGAAACCCAGCTGCAGGAAGGCATTCAGGCGGCGCACATAGGCGAACGCCAGATTGTTGTTGGTGTAGTCCTGCGCCAGCGCGGTGCGCAGGGCCGATGAGGTCGGCGTCGGCTGCTGCCGGGTGGAGTAGCGCAGCACGAAGGCATCGTTGTCGCTTGCCTGCCACGCCAGTTCGGCGCGGTAGACGTTCAGGTCGCGCCAGCGGAATTCCGGGCTGCCGCCATCGCCCAGCAAGGCCAGCACGCGATTGGGCAGCGAGGTGCTCAGGAATGGCTGCACGTCGCTGTACTGGATCTGGTCGACGCCCAGCGAGAACTTCAGGCTCGGCGCGATACGGAAGCCGAACGCCAGCGACAGCTCGGCCGGCAGGTCGAAGTCGCCGGGCGATAGGTATGCGCCGCGGTAGTTGTTGAAGGCATCCATGTCCACCCGCGAGCGATAGCTCAGCGAGTAGTCGATGCCGCGGAACACGGATACCGGGCCGGACATGCCGACGCGTACGCCCTGACCGAACGAGGACTCGGCGCGACCGCTGCGGTCGGCCATGACGCCGACACCGACATCACCGCCGCTGAACATGCCGAAGTCCCAGGACGCGAAGCGCTGATAGGCGAACACCGCACCCATTTCCAGATCGCCGAACCGGGTCGCCGCGATCACGCCGGGGCTGAAGATCTCCTGGCGGAAACCGACCGGGGCCAGATCATCCAGACGCATCGGGGCGAAGGCGCCGGGACCACTGCGGGCGGCGTCGCGCAGGTTGGAGCGCGAATGCTCCACGCTGATTCCAAAGCGACCTTCACCACGGGTGAAGCGCTGCCGGTTCGGGCTGGCAAAGGCCACGGTGGTCAGGTCCGGAACGGTGGCTTCCGGGGCATCGGCCCAATCGAACTCCGGTACGATGCGCGAGCGCGCGTACTCGCGCCAGCCCTGCAGCACTGCCTCTTCCGCGGCCAGCGTCTGGGTGAGCGACGCGAAAACGCCAGCCTGGTCCGAAGCCTGGACCGGCTGCATGAAGAAGGAACAAGGGAGCGCGAGCATCAGCCCGAACACTCCCTTGAAATGGCTCGCTGAGTTTTGCGGCATACCCCTAGGAGTTCTGCTTTTCCCGAGCACTGTGGTTTGCGGACCACACTATGGTAGACACGTAAACACCTGTCAAGACTTGAACTCGCCTTTCGGGATAACACCGTTTGAACAACTTGTTGCGAAAAAAGAACAACCCTGCCCAGGCGATCGTGCTGACCATCGCCGGCTCCGACTCCGGCGGTGGCGCCGGCATCCAGGCTGACCTGAAGACGGTCATGGCCCTGGGCGGCCACGGCCTCAGCGCCATCGCGGCCCTGACCGCCCAGAACACCCGCGGCGTGACCGCCATCCACCGCCCGCCGCGACGCTTTCTGCGCGCCCAGCTCGACGCACTGTTCGACGATTTCCCGATCGCCGCGGTGAAGATCGGCATGCTCGGCACGGTGCCGGTGATCGAGACGGTGGCCGAGGTCCTGCGCGAGCGGCAGGCCGGCAACATCGTCCTGGACCCGGTGATGATCGCCAGCTCCGGCGCCCGGCTGGCCGAACGGCGTGCGCTGGATGCCCTGCGCCACCAGTTGCTGCCGCTGGCCGACCTGCTGACCCCCAACATCCCCGAAGCGGAGACCCTGCTCGGCCGACCGATTGCCGACGAATCCGCCCAGTCGGATGCGGCCGACGCCCTTTTGGATCAGGTCCGCGGCGGCGTGCTGCTGAAAGGCGGGCATCTGCCCGGGGACCAGCTGACCGACCTGTATCTGGGACCTGGATCGGTGACTCGACGCTGGCGCCACCCGCGCCTGCCGATCAATGGCCACGGCTCGGGCTGCACCCTGGCGTCGGCCATCGCCACCCGGCTGGCGTATGGCGATGCGCCGGTCGACGCCATCGATCAAGCCATCGCCTTCCTGCAAGCCGCGCTCGCAGCTGCCTACCGACCCGGCAAGGGCGATCTGCACGTGCTCGACCCAATGGCTGCCATCCGGAACTTGGACAACCGCTTCCCGACCTGAAAGCAAGGGTCATCGTCGGCGCCGGCCCGCGTGTGCCGATCCCTGACCGATTCGGACCATGCCTTGCGCCGAAGCACCCTGCCCAGAGCGGCAGAGCAGCGGGGTCTCAGGTTGCCAGCGGCGCCGCCAGCGTCGCTTCGGCGCGTACCACAGGCACGCCGTCGCGAACCAGCGCCGCCGCGGCCGCGAGATCCTCGGTGAGCACACGGTCGTAGTCGAGGTAGGCGATACCAGCGGCGCGCACAGCTGACAGCACCGCTTCGGCGGCAGCGCCGGCATGGGCACCGGTCTGGGCATGCAGGTCGCGCGCCAGCCCGGCCAGCTCATCGGCGAACTTGCGCTCGCCCTCGGCGGACAGATTCTGCGGCCGGTCGACCTTGGTCGCCAGCCGCTGCGGATCAGCAGCCAGGGCCGCGGCGGTCAGCAAGGTCCGTTGGCGGTACTCCAGGGCCTGACAGGTGACGATCAGCTCGATCGCCAGCACCTGCTCCACGTCGCGCAGCATGGCCAGCAGATCCAGCGCATCGTTGGCGCCCATGGACACGTGGTCTTCGGCATTGGCACTGGTCGGCACCGAATACACGGCCGCCGGATGCGCGCGTGTGGCCAGCGCGTTGACCAGCGCCGCGGCGGTGTACTGCACGATCATCAGGCCCGAATCGGTGCCTTCCGGATTGGCGATCAGGAACGGCGGCAGACCATCACTCGTCGCCGGATCGGTGAGCTTGGCGATGCGCCGCTCGGCAATCGAGGCCAGCACCGGCAGCGCCGACTTCAGGTGCGCCAGTGCCAGCGCCAGCGGCATGCCGTGGAAGTTGCCCGCCGAAATGACGCTTTCGTCCTCGGGGAAGATGAGTGGGTTGTCGGTGACGGAGTTCAGTTCGATCTCGAAGGCGCGCGCCGCATTCGCGGCAGCGTCCTTGACGGCGCCATGCACCTGCGGCGTGCAACGCAGTGAATAGCTGTCCTGCGGCTGCGCGCGTTTGCCGCCGCGGAACGGCAGGTTGCGCTCGAAGAAGGCTTCCTTGCCGGCACGCTCGGACAGCGGTACCCAGCGCCAGCGCAGGTCGAAATTCTCGACCGAGTCGTTGCCATCCGGCCAGCTGTCCGGCGTCCAGGGATGAAAGCGCGGCGGCCGGTGATAGGGCTGGTCGATCAGCGAACTGCCAGCCAGCAGCCGGCGCAGGTTGTCGGCGGTGGCGATCTGGCCCGGATGCGGGCGCGCGGCGTGCACCCGCGCATCCAGTGCAGCACTGCGCGCGCAGAACGCTTCCATCGCCAGTGCGGCAGTAACGTCGGCCGTCTTGAGCTGACGCTCGATGTCGGCCAGCGCCAGCACGCCCACGGCGAGCATCAGCGTGGTGCCGTTGTTCAGCGCCAGGCCTTCCTTGAACGACAGCACCAGCGGCTGCAGGCCGATCGCCGCCAGCCCTTCGCTGGCCGGCATGCGTTCACCGCGCAGGATGGCCTCGCCACGTCCGAGCAGCATCAAGGCCAGATGCGACAGCGGCGCCAGGTCGCCACTGGCACCGACCGAACCCTGCGCCGGAATCACCGGCAGCAGGTCGGCATTGAGGCAGTCGCACAACTGCCCCAGGGTGCATTCGCGGATGCCGGAGTGCCCTTGCATCAAGGTATTGATGCGGATGGCCATCATCGCCCGGACCACATCGGCGGGGAGCGGCTCACCCACACACACGGCGTGGCTTTCGATCAGCTTGCGCTGCAATTCGGCGACCAGCGACTCGTTCTCCAGTGCGCCGGAAAGCCGCGCCGGGCGCTGCCGCGAGGCACTGAGCAGCTTCTCGGCGTTGCTGCCGAAACCGGTGGTGACGCCATACAACGGTTCACCGCGCGCCAGCTGTGCCTCCAGGAACCGGGCGGCTTCCCGCACCCCGCCCAGCGCATCGGCATCCAGAACCACACGTGCCCCTTGCCGTGCGACCGCGACCACGTCGGCACGCGCCAGGCTGTGGCCATCCAGGACGACGTCGGTCACTGCCCGCTCTCCACGCCCATGGCCCGGGCCTGCGCGATCTCGACTTCCAGGGTGCGGGCCAGATCCTCCGGCGCCACCTCGAACTGGTTCTGCCGGCGCAGGTCGCGCACGGCGACCACGCCCTTGGCCAGCTCATCCGGGCCCAGCAAGGCCACGAAACGGATGCCGACCCGGTCGGCGTACTTCATCTGCTTGCCCAGCTTGGCCGGTTCCAGCTGCGCCTCGACGTTGATCCCGGCGGCACGCAACAGTGTGGCCAGTTGCAGGGTGTGGCCCAGCATCGATTCGTCCAGCAAGGCCACCAGCACCTGCACGGTGGAATCGCTCTGCGCGAACAGACCCAGTTCGCGCAACTGCCAGAACAGGCGCGTGGCACCGATCGACAGGCCGACGCCGGGCAACTTCGAGCGCGTGTAGTGCGAGGCCAGATCGTCATAACGACCGCCGGAACAGATGCTGCCGATCTCCGGATGGTCGGTGAGCACGGTCTCGTAGACGGTGCCGGTGTAGTAGTCCAGACCGCGGGCAATGGCGAAGTTCAGGCACAGGTGCGTATCCGGCACGCCGAAATCGGCCAGTCGCGCCAGCACTTCGCGCAACTCGCCCACACCTGCCTGCAGCAGCGGATGGTCATGCCGCGCCGCCAGGCTCGCCAGTAGTTCCTCGGCGTGAGCGTAGGACTGCGAGCGCGAACCGACGAAATCGAGCAAGGTGGCAACGGTGTCGTCGGTCAAGCCGAAGCGCTCGCGCAAGGTGTCGCGCAGCCAGTCGGCACCGCGCTTGTCCAGTTTGTCGACCTCGCGCAGCACCAGTTTCTGGGTCTCGCCATCAGCGATGCCCAGTGCGGCGAACATGCCGCGCAGCAGCTTGCGGTTGTTCAACTCGATGCGGAACGCGCCAAAGCCCAGGCTGCGGAACAGGTCGAAGATCACCGCCGGCAGTTCGGCGTCGTAGCGCACCGGCAGTGCGTCCTTGCCAACGATGTCGATGTCGCACTGGTAGAACTCGCGGAAGCGGCCGCGCTGGGCGCGTTCGCCGCGATACACGCGCTGGATCTGGTAGCGCCGGAACGGGAACGCCAGCTGGTTCTCGTACTGCGCCACGTAGCGCGCCAGCGGCACGGTCAGGTCGAAGCGCAGGGCCAGTTCCGGTTCACGACCGGCTTCACGGTCGCCGGTGGACTGGGCGAAATAGACTTGGCGCTCGGTCTCGCCGCCTTCCTTGGTCAGCAGCACCTCGGTCAGCTCCATCACCGGGGTTTCGATCGGCAGGAAGCCGAAGCGCTCGTAGGCGCTGCGGATCGCATCCAGAAAGCGCTGGAAGGCGATCTGGTCGCGCGGCAGCAGTTCGAGCGCGCCGGGCAGGCTGCGGGGCTGGACCAGACTCATGCAGGTTCTCGGCGGGAAAGCGCGCAAGGGTAGCAAAACCCGGGCCCACCCCGGACCCCTGGCGGAAACGCCATTGCAGGACCGCGGGACGGCCGCTATCATTCGCGGCTCTTTGTCGTCGGGGTGTAGCTCAGTCTGGTAGAGCGCTACGTTCGGGACGTAGAGGTCGCAGGTTCGAATCCTGTCTCCCCGACCAGACAATCAACGATTTACCGAAAGCCGGCCCTGCGCCGGCTTTTTCGTGCCCGACTGGTAACCGTCGTCACTGGCGGCACGGCCAGCACGGATCTAGTCGGCCGAAGCACCAGCACGGCCATGCCGACCAGGGTCGATCCGGCGCCGATCAGATCCGGGCGATCAGGTGCCACACCGTCGAGCTGGCACAGCCAGACCAGCCCACGCTGACGTGGAAACTGCCTCAGGTCGCATAGGTGCGACCGGCAGCAGGCAGGTGCAGCGGCCTGACAAACGCGACCAGTGCCAGACTTGTCGGCGCCAGCTCCCAGGCAGCGTCCAGGCCGCGCGACCTCAGACACGGCTGCCAGCAAGCACGATCTCGTCGAGCGCGGCATTCGCAAGCAATTCGGCGCTGGTCGCCGGGGTCGCGGGCTCCTCGCCCAGACCGCGTTGATCGCGACTGCAGAGCCGGGCTAGCCCGGCTGAACTGTCTGGTTCCCGCGTGATGATGTTCGGAGCGGAAAAGTCCTGAGACACATCGGCATGTTCAGACGTTTCGGCGGGGCAAGCACCGCCGCTACAGCGGTTGTTCAGCGCTCGCGCTGTGGCGTGCCCAGACGATGCGATACAGCGCCGGCAGCACCAGCAAGGTCAGCAAGGTGGCGCTGATGACGCCCCCGACAACCACGGTCGCCAATGGCCGCTGCACCTCGCTGCCGATGCCGGTGTTGAACGCCATCGGCACGAAGCCCAGACCGGCCACCAGCGCAGTCATCAGCACCGGCCGCAGCCGCGACAACGCACCACGCCGGATCGCTTCATCCAGCTTCAACCCATCAGCGAGCAGGCGCTTGATGAAACTGACCATGACCACGCCGTTGAGCACCGCGATGCCGGACAGTGCGATGAAGCCGACGCCAGCCGAGATCGAGAACGGAATGCCGCGCAGCCACAGTGCCAGCACACCACCGGTCAGCGCCAGCGGCACGCCGCTGAACACCACCAGCACATCGCGCAGGCTGCCGAAGGCCATGAACAGCAGACCGAGAATGGCGAGCAGCGTCAGCGGCACGACGATCATCAGGCGCTGGCTGGCTGATTGCAGCTGCTCGTAGGTGCCGCCGTAGCCCAGCCAGTAACCGCTGGGCAGGCTGACCTGTTCCGCGATGGCCGTGCGCGCCTCGGCTACGAAACCGCCCAGGTCGCGGCCACGGACATTGGCGCTGACCACCATGCGCCGCTTGCCGTTCTCGCGATTGACCTGGTTTGGCCCCTGCACTTCCCGGATGTCGGCCAGCTCGCGCAGCGGCACGGTCTGCGGCGGCGCCAGCGCACCTGCGAGCGTGCGCGCGCGCTCGTCCAGTTGCCGCTGGCGTGGCAGCGGCACCGGCAGATCGCCGAAGCGGGCGCTGTCGGATCGGATCGCCTCGGGCAGGCGCACCACGATGTCGAAACGGCGGTCGCCCTCGAACATCTGCCCAGCAACCTGGCCACCGATGGCGTTGGCGACCAGATCCTGGACATCGGAGGCATTGAGGCCGTACCGCACCAGCGCCTCGCGGCGCGGCACGATCTCCAGCATGGGCAGACCGGTGACCTGTTCCATGCGCACGTCGGCGGCACCGGCGATACCCGAGAGCACCGACTCGATCTCGGCGCCGATGCGGGTGAGCGTATCCAGGTCGTCGCCGAACACCTTCACTGCCAAGTCCGAGCGCACGCCGGAGATCAGCTCGTTGAAGCGCATCTGGATCGGCTGGGTGAACTCGTAGTTGTTGCCCGGCAGCGTCTCCAGCCGCTGCTCCATCTCGGCGACCAGATCGGCGCGGGAACGACTGCCATCGGGCCAGTCGCGACGCGGCTTGAGCATGACGAAGGTGTCAGCGACCGAGGGCGGCATCGGATCGGTGGCAATCTCCGGCGTACCGATCTTGCTGAATACGCGCTCGACTTCCGGCATCTCCCGCAGGCGCTGTTCGACCTGGGTCTGCATCTGCACCGACTGCTCCAGGCCGGTGCCGGGAATACGCATGGCATGCAGGGCGATGTCGCCCTCGTCCAGACTGGGCACGAACTCGCTGCCGAGTCGCGTCGCCAGCAGACCGGTCAACACGATGCCGGCCGCGGCGATGCCCAGCAGCGGCCAGCGCAGACGCAGCGCGCCGCCGAGAACGGGAGCGTAGCCGCGGCGGATCGCTGCCATCGCCCGGTTGTCCTTTTCCGCCACGCGACCGGACAGGAATACCGCCACCGCCGCCGGAATCCAGGTCAGCGACAACACCATGGCGCAGGTCAGCGCAAACACCACGGTGAAGGCCATGGGATGGAACATCTTGCCTTCGACGCCGGTGAGTGCGAACACCGGGATGTACACGGCGGTGATGATCCCGACACCGAACAGGGCCGGACGGATCACCTCGACCGTGGCCGTCGCCGCCAGATCCCAGCGTTCCTCGCGGGTCATGGTGCGCTTGAGAGCATGTTGCATCTCGCCGAAGCGGCGCAGGCAGTTCTCGATGATGATCACGCCGCCGTCGACGATCAGCCCAAAGTCCAGTGCCCCCAGACTCATCAGGTTGCCGGAGACGCCGCCGCGCAACATGCCGGTCACGGTCATCAGCATGGCCAATGGAATCATCGCGGCGGTAATCAGGGCAGCGCGCAGGTTGCCCAGCAGCGCGAACAGCACGGCGATCACCAGCAAGGCGCCCTCGCCCAGGTTCTTCGCCACGGTCGCGATGGTGCGCTCGACCAGCGTGGTGCGGTCGTACACCGGCACCACGCGCACGCCCTCGGGCAGGCTGGCCTGGATCTCGTCGAGACGCGCGGCCGCGGCCTTGGCCACGGTGCGGCTGTTCTCGCCGACCAGCATGAACACGGTACCGAGCACGACCTCGCGGCCGTTCTCGGTGGCGGCGCCGGTACGCAGTTCCGGACCTTCGGCCACCGTGGCGACATCGCGCACGCGGATCGGCACGCCCTCGCGCGAATCCAGCACGATGTCGCGCAGGTCATCCAGGCTCTGCGCCTGGCCAGGCACGCGCACCAGCAACTGCTCGCCGAAACGCTCGATATAGCCGGCGCCGACGTTCTGGTTGTTGCCATCGACCGCCGCGACCACATCGGCCAAGGTCAGGTCCAAAGCAACCAGCCGCGCCGGATCGGGCGTGATGTGGATCTGTCGCTCGAAGCCACCGATCGTGTTGACCTCGGTGACGCCGGGTACGGTGCGCAGCTGCGGTCGCACCACCCAGTCGTGCAGCGTGCGCAGATCGGTCGGCGTCCATTCGCCGCCATCGGCGCGCTGCGCATCCGGTTCGGCCTCGACCGTGTACATCAGGATTTCGCCCAGGCCGGTCGCCACCGGTCCCAGCTCCGGCTGCAGGCCGTCGGGCAACTGTCCACGCACCTGCTGGATGCGCTCGGCCACCTGCTGCCGTGCGAACCACAGGTCGGTGCCGTCAGCGAACACCGCAGTCACCTGCGACAACCCGTATCGCGACAGCGAGCGGGTGTGATCCAGCGCCGGCAGGCCGGCCAGCGATTGCTCGACCAGGAAGGTGACGCGCTGCTCGGCCTCCAGTGGCGAGTAACCGGGTGCGGCGGTGTTGATCTGCACCTGCACGTTGGTGATGTCGGGCACCGCGTCGATGGGCAGGCGCAGGAAACTGTGCACGCCCAGCGCGACCAGCGCACCGATCAGGGCCAGCACCAGCCAGCGGTGCCGGATCGAACTGCGAACCAATGCTTCAATCATGGTCGTGGCCTCAGTGCTCGTGGGCCGCGCCGGCCTTGCCGATGTCGGCCTTGATCAGATAGCTCTGCTCGACTACCACCCATTCGCCGGCGTGCAGACCTTCGCGGATCTCGACCCGTTCGGCGTCGCGCTCGCCCAGTTGCACCGGCCGCGCGCTGTATTCGTCGCCTTCGCGCACGAACACCACTTCGCGCCCTTCCAGTCGCTGCAGCGCCGACAACGGCACCGACAACGGCACCTCTTGCTGCGCGGTGGCCACGCGGGCACGCACGGCGCTGCCTGGCCGCCAGCGGCCGTCGGTGTTGTCGAGCACGGCCCGCGCGACCGTGCTCTGGCTCGCCGTCGCGGCACCGGGCAACACCCGGTCGATGACCAGATCGGCGTGCACGCCATCGGACAGCCGCTCGATCCGCACCGGCAATCCTGCCGCCAGGCGATCACCGTCGGCGCCGAACACATGCAGATCCACCCACAGTTTCGACAGGTCGGCGATCTCGAACATCGGCGTTTCACCGGCCAGATCGCCGACGGCGACGTTGCGCGCCAGCACCGTGCCACCGATCGGCGCATTTACCGCGTAGTTGGACAGGCTGATGTTGCTTTCCACCAGCGCCAGGGTCTGGCCGGCGCGCACCGTGTCGCCGGTGCTGACACGGACATCGCGCACCGGACCGGGGAAGCGCGCCACCACGCGCGCGCTGCGCCCTTCCACCGGCACCAGAAGGCCTTGCACCACCTGCTCGCGACGGATCGGTGCCGCTGCGGCCGGCTCGACCCGGATGCCCGCGGCCTCGGCGACATCGGCGGCGATGCGCACGCTGTCGGCATGATCATGATCGTCGTCATGGCCGTGATCGGTGGCACGGTCTCCTCCGCCATGATCGTGGCCCTGATGCTCGACGTGATCGCCGCCTTCTTCGCCATGATCATGCCTGCCCGAGCCCGTATCGGCAGCCGATGGTCCAGGGTGCCGATGGCCATGATCGTGGCCGGCATGATCGTCGTGATCGTGGCCTTCGTGGGCATGGTCGTGCCGGGCCCCAGCATCGTGGTCGCGTGCGTCGGTCGGGCCCGGATGGCTGCTGCTGGAACAGGCAGCGACGACGAGCAGGGCACCAGCCAACACGATCAACGGGACGGCGCGCATCGCCGGAGTGGACGAACAGGTCATGGCGAATCCTCCGGCGCGGCGGCAGTCGGGAGTACGAAGGGCTGAGCGGTGAGACGCTGGATCTCGATCAGAGCCTGGCTGGCGGCAATGGCCGCAGCGAGCTGCTGACGACGTGCCTCGACGATGTCGCTCTGCAGCTGCGCCCATTCCAGATGGCTGAGGGCACCGGCGCGGAAGGCCTGCCCGGCGGCGTCGGCCGCGCGTGTCAGTGCCGGCAGGATGTCGTCGCGATGCCGTGCTACCGACAGCGCCAGGTTGCTGTAGCGGCCATGGGCCTCGACCAGTGTCGCCTGCAGCGCCAGCTCGCTGCCCTCGCGCTCCATCGCCAACACTTCCATTTCGGCCTGCGCACCGCGGATCGCCGGTTCGGCACGGCGCGCGCTGCCCAGCGGGATCGAGACACCGGCCATCACCGCCCAGTCGCCTTCGGCCTGCAGGCGGCGCACGCCGATCTGCCAGTCCAGGTCCGGTGTGCGCTGGGTTTGTGCCAGAAGCAGACGCGCCTCGCGGACCCGCTGCTCGTCGGCGAAGCGACCCAGATCAGGCGAATCGGCGAGCAGCCGATGCAGCTCGTCCAGTCCGGCGATCGGTGGCAACGCCAGGGGGTCGGCAGCCGGTGTCGGCAAGGCATCGACCGCAGCGGTCGCGTCGATGTCGCCCCAGAGGATGGCCAGACGACGCCAGGCACTCACGGTCCCGGCGTCGGCCTGCGCCACCGCCAGCTGCGCGCGGGCCAGCGCCGCCTGCGCCGCCAGCTCCACCGAGCGCGGCGAGGCACCGGCACGCACGCGCCGTTGCGCTGCCGCGAGCGTGACTTCGCGCTGGGCCAGATCGTCGCCGGCAATGACCTGTTCGGCACCCGCGGCGGCCCAGTCCAGATAGCGCCGGGCCACCTCGGCCAGCAGGTCCAGTCGCCGTGCCTCCCGCTGCAGGGCCAGGGTACCGAGTTGGGTGGTGACCAGGTCGACGCGCGCCTGGCGTTTGCCACCGCGCTCGAACACCGACGACAGGCTGATGCCGAGTTCGGCGCCGCTGACACCGCTGAGTTCACCGGTGCCCAGCACGTTTTCCAGATCGACACCCACGCGCATCGGCGGTGCCAGCTCGACACTGGCGCTCTCGGCCACGAACACCCGCTCGCGAGCGGAGAACACCCGCAGATCCGGGTGCCGTTCCAGCACCCGCTCGAAGGCGGTTTCCGGATCCAGCACGCGGGTTTCCCGGGCCAGCACCGATCCGGCCCACCAGGGTGTCGCCGCCAACAAGGCAGCGACACCGAACAACGACAGCTTCATGCCAATCTCCAGCGATGATCGCGACGCGTACGCGCGCGTGACCGGACATCGCCACAGGCGATATCCGGATCGATCGGTCGGGGATCAGCGGGTGATCGGAGGCCGCAGGTTCAGATCGGGGCGTGCCGACGGCGGCTGCGCGGTCTGCGCGGCATGCGGCCGAACCGTCATCGCGGCCGCGATGAGGATGTCTGCACTGGTCACCAGGACCGGCGCATGCAGCGAGCCGTGACTGCCATGGAACAAGTCGTGCCCGGCATCGGAAACAGCCGATTGATCATCGTGTCCCTGGGCCATGGCGTGCTCGTGGTCGCTGTGATGGCTGTCCACGCCCCAGGCATGCAGCAGATCGTGTCCGGCACAGGCCATGGCCAGCCCGCTCTGGAACAGCAGGGCGAACACCAGCAACCAGGCACTGAGGCGCTGGAATCGCTGCTGGCGGAAACGATCTGATGACATGGTCGCCAGCCTAGCGGCTGGATGCCCTGCAATACAATCACGGCCGCCGGCGTGCACGCCGGTTGGCCCGGCAGGCCGCAACGGAGCACGAACATGCCAGCGTCCGAACGATCACCGATGAATCCGAGCCGTGTCATCGGGCTGCTGGCGATCGCGATGCTGGCCAGTGCCTGCACCGACCAACCCAAACCAGACGAATCGACCTACGTCGCCGCGCCTGCGGCGACGATCGAGCCCGCGTCGGACGACTGGCTCGCGGTCAGCGACAAGACGCCTCCGGAGCGCTGGTTGATTGCCCATCGCCTGGCTGGCGCCCCGGCCAGTGACAACGACGAGGTCTTGATCCGGGAACTACTGGCCGCTGCCTCACGGCGCTTCCAGGAGAATCCGCGCATGATCGCCAACCGCGCCGTCCAGTTGCAGACGATGCTGACCGACGCCGGCATCGCCGAGGACGCCATCGACCTGATCCGCCGCTTTCTCACCCTGCCCGAGCGCACGGAGCTGCGTGGCTTCTCGGCCAATTGCCAGCACTACTTCAATCTCCGTCAGCAGGGCCGCGACGCGGCCGCGGCACTGGCCGCGCTGTCATCCGGTTGACGACCGGGGGCCGTAGCCGCAGGACACGCTTCGACGACCACTGCCGTGCCTCGATGGCGAAAGCGCGGCGATGCGCCGTGTCGATGCCGTCGACGAACAGCGTTCTCTCTCGATGAACGCGGTGGCCTGGTTGCTGGCCGACGCCGATCATCATCGTGCGATTGCCCGGGCCAACCCTGCGCGTGGATACTGTCCACCCGGAACCGGTAGCGAGGAACGCCCATTTGGCCGCTGAAGGAACGTCCCCCGAACTGGTCAGGGTTGTCGCCCTGCTCGGTGCCGCCGTGGTCGCGGTACCGATCTTCCGCAAACTGGGCCTGGGCTCGGTGCTGGGCTATCTGGCCGCCGGCCTGCTGATCGGTCCGTTCGGACTGGGCTGGTTCACCGATCCCGACACCATCATCCACGTCGCCGAACTGGGCGTGGTGATGTTCCTGTTCGTGGTCGGCCTGGAGATGCAGCCCTCGCACCTGTGGGCCATCCGCAAGGACATCTTCGGCCTGGGCCTGGCCCAGGTCGGCACGGTCACGGTGGTGCTGACGCTGATCGGCAAGGCCATGGGCTTCTCGTGGCCGGTGGCCTTCGTCGGTGGTGCCGGCTTCGTGCTGACCTCCACCGCCATCGTCATGCAGTTGTTGAGCGAACGCGGCGACATCGCCCTGCCGCGCGGGCAGAAGATGGTCGCGATCCTGCTGTTCGAGGATCTGCTGATCGTGCCGCTGCTGATCCTGGTGGCGTTCCTGTCGCCGGTAATGGTCGACCAGGGCGATGCCTCGGTGTGGCAGGACATCGGTATCGCCGCCGCCGCGCTGGTCGGCCTGATCGTGGCCGGGCGCTGGCTGCTCAACCCGCTGTTCCGCATCCTGGCCGCAGCCAAGGCGCGCGAGGTGATGACCGCCGCTGCGCTGCTGGTGGTGCTCGGCGCCGCGGTGCTGATGCAGATCGGCGGCCTGTCCAGCGCCATGGGCGCCTTCCTGGCCGGTGTGCTGCTGTCGGAATCGACCTTCCGGCATCAGCTCGAAGCCGACATCGAGCCTTTCCGCGGCCTGCTCATGGGCCTGTTCTTCCTCGGCGTCGGCATGGCGCTGAACCTGGAAGTGGTGGCCGGCAACTGGCAGCTGATCGCCCTGGGCGTGGTCGCCTACATGCTGGCCAAGGCCGCCTGCATCTATGTGATCGCCCGGCTGCTGCGCAGCAGCCACGCCGATGCGCTGGATCGCACTATCATCATGGCCCAGGGCGGCGAGTTCGCCTTCGTGCTGTTCTCGGCGGCGACCAGTGAAGGCGTGATCGACGCCAGCACCAATGCCAACCTCACCGCCATCGTGATCATCTCGATGGTGCTGACGCCGATCATCGTGCTGGTGACACGCGCCATACGCAAACCCGACGCCGGTCCATCGACAGAGGGCCTGGAGACCGCAGACGGCCTCAGCGGCAGCGTGCTGATGATCGGCTTCGGCCGATTCGGCCAGGTAGTCAGCCAGGCCTTGCTGGCCCGCGACGTGGACGTGACCATCATCGACAACGACGTCGACATGATCCGCAGCGCTGAGGAATTCGGCTTCAAGATCTACTATGGCGACGGTACCCGCAGCGACGTCCTGCATGCGGCCGGCGCCGGCAAGGCCCGTGCCGTTGCCGTGTGCATCGACAGCCGCGAGAACACCAACCGCATCGTGCACCTGATCCATGAGGCGTTTCCACAGGCCAAGGTGCTGGCGCGCTCGTTCGATCGCCAGCACGCCCTGGAGCTGGCCAAGGTCGGTGTCGACTACCAGATCCGCGAGACCTTCGAGTCGGCGCTGCGTTTCAGCGCTGCCACGCTGGAGGCGCTGGATGTGCCCGAAGATCAGGTCGAGGCGATCACCGAGGACATCCGCAGTCGCGACCGGCAACGCTTCGAACTGGAGATCGCGGCCGATGATGTCTCTGCCGGCCGCAAGCTGCTGCGCGGCAACCTGAAGAAGCAGGAGCCGCTGTTCAGTCCGCGACGTGAGGGTCGTTCGCTCAATGCCGACGATGGTGGCGCGGTCCCCGCAACCGGAGACGCGACATGAATGACACATCCATCCAGCCGTCCGATGTCGTCGGCTTCTGGCGCGACGCGGGGCCGGAAGCCTGGTTCCGCAAGAGCGATGCCTTCGATGACGCGTTCCGAACCCGCTTCCTCGACACGCACATGGCTGCCGCCGCGCGTGCACTGGACCACTGGACCGACAGCGCGGAAGGCTCACTGGCGCTGCTGATCCTGCTAGACCAGTTTCCACGCAACGCGTTCCGCGGCACCGCCCACATGTTCGCCACCGACCCACTGGCCCTTCACTTCACCCGGCTGGCGCTGACCCACGGCCACGACCAGGCGACACCGGCCGAGCTGCGCGCGTTCTTCTATCTGCCGCTGGAGCACAGCGAAGCCCTGGCCGATCAGGATCGCTGCGTGGAGTTGTGCCATCCGCTGGGTGGCCAGACCCACGACTACGCGATCATCCACCGCGACATCATCCGCCGCTTCGGCCGCTTCCCGCACCGAAATGCGGTACTGGGTCGCGAAACCACGCCCGACGAACAGGCCTTCCTCGACAGCGGTGGTTTCTCCGGCTGAAGCCAGCCCTATACTCGGCTCATGGCAACCGGTACCCACAGCGACGCCAGCGTCACCCTGCTGTTGAACGACTGGCGCGACGGTGACCACGCAGCGCTGGATCGCTTGTTGCCACTGGTCTACGCCGACCTGCGCGCGATCGCCTCGCGGCAACTGCGCCGACACGATGGGCATGAGACCCTGCAGACCACGGCGCTGGTACACGATGTCCTGCTCCGCCTGCTGGACCGGTCGCCGGCCGACTTCAACAACACCGCCCATCTGTTCAACGCGTCCGCGCGGATGATGCGCCAGCATCTGGTCGACCGTTCCCGCGCGGCCGCTGCAGACAAGCGTGGCGGCGGCTGGCTGCGCGATGACTTCACCCAGGCCATGCATCTGCCGATTCCCGACGACAGCGACATCCTCGACCTGGACGAGGCCCTGACCGAACTGGAGCAGTTCGACCAGCGCATGGCCCAGGTGGTGGAGTTGCGCTACTTCATCGGCCTTTCCGTGCAGGAGATCGCCACGGCGCTGCAGACCAGCGAGCGTACCGTGCAGCGCGACTGGCTATTGGCCCAGGCCTGGCTGCGCGACCAACTGGCCAGCTGAGCATCCGGAACATTGAACTAAACCAGATGGCTCTGCGCCGATCACCGTTGTTGCTCAACCCCGGCACCGTGACCGGGCGAGGTTGCCCGACAACGCTGAGGCAAGTGCGCAACGCGACCATCGGGAAACCGGCTTGTCCTGGCGAAGCCGTTTTCTCGGGAACCCGTACGCGGCGAGGACACCCGTTGCCAGCACCTGGATCCGGCCACGAAAGCAACGTCCATGGATGATCGGGAACGCCAGGCACTGGGCATCGCTCGCACGCTGCTCGAACACGGCCAGGACCAGCACGAAAGACTCCTTGACCAACAGTGTGCCGGTGATACAGCACTGGCCGATCGCGTGCGGCGCCTGATGCGACGGCTGGACGAGATCACCGATGATGGCAGTTCACGCTCCGGCCACCGACGAGGCGAGGACGAGGAAGCGACCGACCGCCTGATCGGAGCCCGGCTCGGACCGTTTCGCGTGATCGAACGCGTCGGTCGCGGCGGCATGGGCGTGGTCTACCGCGGTGAGCGCGAACAGGCCGACTTCCAGCAGGAAGTCGCACTGAAGCTGGTTCGGCGCGGCTTCGACTTCGACGAGGTGCAGAGTCGCTTCCTGCGCGAGCGACGCATTCTCGCCCAGCTCGACCATCCCCATCTGGCCCGCTTCATCGACGGCGGGATCACCAACGACGGTCGACCCTGGTTCGCCCTGGAGTTTGTCCGTGGCCAGCGCATCACGCGCTGGTGTGACGACCATCGCCTGACCATCCGGCAACGGGTGCATCTATTCCTGGATGTCTGTGCCGCCGTGCAATACGCGCACTCGCAACTGGTCGTTCATCGCGACCTCAAACCCGAGAACATCCTGGTCGATGAGCACGGCACCGTGCGCCTGCTGGATTTCGGCATCGCCCGCCTGCTCGGTGACGACGAGGACGCCGAGGCGCTGACCCGCGTCGGCACCGGTTACGCGATCACTCCCGAGTACGCGGCGCCAGAACAGTTCAGCGGCGGTGCTGTCGGCGTTGGCGCCGATGTCTACGGTCTCGGCGCGGTGCTCTACGCCCTGATCGCCGGCGTGCCGCCGATCGCCTTGAGCACCGGTGATGTCCTGCTGGCCAGCCGGCGGATCCGGGAGGCGCAGCCGCAGACCTTGACGACAGCGATTTCCCGGGCCGGGGGCGAGGCCATCGTCGCCGATGTCGAGGAACAGCGTCTGGCAGCTCGTGCAACCCACGGCTCCGGCTATCGACGGTTGGTGCGTGGCGACCTGGCGCGCATCCTGGACAAGGCACTGGCAAAGGAACCCGAGCGGCGCTACCGGTCGGCAGCTGCCTTGGCGGACGATCTGCAACGCTGGTTGTCCGGCGCACCGGTACACGCCACCGGCAACTCCTGGCGCTACCGCCTGGGCAAATTCGTGCGCCGGAACCCGGCCGCGGTGGCCATGGCAACGATCGCGGTCATCGCGTTGGCAGCGGGCATCACCGGTGTCGTAATCCAGTCGCGACAGGCGCAGGCCGAGGCGATGCGCGCCGAGCAACAGGCCACCCGGGCTGCGGCTACGCGGGATTTCCTGGTATCGATGATGGGCCAGGCCTCACCCGAGGACACTGGTCGGCGTGACGTCACGCTGCGCGAATTCGTCGACGCCGCAGCCAATCGGGTGGATGATCAGTTCGGCGATCAACCGGAGCTGGCCATCGAGCTGCTGGGCGTGGTTGGCCGAATCTACAACGACCTCAACGAATGGGAACGTGCTCGCGCCATCCTCGAGCGGGCGCTGAAGCTGGCCGACTCTCATCCGGGAGTGGGCAACGAGATTCGTGCCGACATCCATACCCAGTACGGCTACTCGCTGATCAATGACCATCGCGCCGAGGAGACCATCGAACACGCCAGTGCCGCGGTCGCGTTGCTCGAAGGCATCCCGACCGGCATGACCTTGCATCGCGCGCACAGCCTGCTGGCCGGCGCCGGCTTCGTGCTGGGGCAAAGGGATTCGGCCCTGGAGCATGCCCTGCTGGCCCACGACATCGTCCGCCAGCTGCATGGCCGTGACAGCCTGGAATTCGCCGCATCCGCCGTGGAGTTGACCTACCAGCTTCCGGACACGGATCTCGCCGTAGACACCGCCCGGCAGGCGCTGGAGGTCTATCGTGCCCACGCCGGCCCGGGGCCCGACGCCGGCTTGACCCGTGCCTTGTGGGCACTGGGCTATGCCCTGACCCTGGCAGACAGGGAATCGGAAGCACTGACCTACCTCCAGGAGGCGCTGCCTCTGGTCGAGACGATCTACGGGCTGGAAAGCCCCAAGTACGCGCGGTCATTGCAGTTGCTGGCGATGGCCGAACTCGGTGTCGGCGATATCGAAGCCGTCATTGCCCATGCCGGTCAGGCGAAAGCCATTTATCTGCAGCATTCGCCCGGACATCCCCTGATCCCCGTGCTCGACGTTTACCTGTGTCGTGCCTGGATTCGCGGTGGGCAACCGGAAACAGCGCTGCCGGTGCTGCGGGAAATGCAGGCCGGCGGCATCACCCGGCCGGACATTGCCGCGCGCGTGTCCATCCTGAGCGCACGCGCCATGGCCGATACGGGGCAACCGGCGCAGGCATTGGAGGCGCTGCAGGCGCTGATTCCGGAGTTGCTGGAACAACAGTCGCCCATGGCCGGCAGCGCACTGATCCAGCGTGCGCGCGCGGAGCGTGGGCTGGGAGAGCACCGATCGGCCGCCGAAACCCTGACCCAAGCCGAAGCGCTCATCGACGGCCAAGCCATCGATCGCATCGAGTGGCTTATCGAACGCGCACAACTCGCCGCTGCCGAAGGCCAGCACTCCGTTGGCCAAGGATTCGCCGAACAGGCGCTCACGCTGCTGCGCGAACTGGGCGCCACGCGTGCGCCTGAGTTCGCCTTGGCCCAATCGCTGCGGGCAGCGCCATGACGATCACACTGGAGGCTGGTCAACGAAACGGCACGATAACGCCACACCGTTTCGGTGCGAAGCCATGGCACGCGCTCAAGGCCGGCGGCAGACGACGCCGAGTGCATGGCACATCCGATCGGGAAAATTCGTAATCCCTGAAATGACGCCCCAGTGGCGCCGTTCCGGAGCATTACGATGCAGCGTTCCCTGGTCTTGCGTGGCAGGTCACTACCGGCCCTCGTCATCAGTGCGCTCGCCTTGCTGATGAGCGCAGCGCCCCTGCACGCGGCCCTGATCGTCGGGAGCGACACCCTGCAGGGCAACGCCTACACAACCTATCAGGAAGTCGGCGAGACGACCTTTCGCTTCGTCTGCAAAGCACCATGCCCCATACCGCTGGCGACGCTGCAAGCGGCCAGCGATGGCTTTCGGGCGGTCAAACCCGAGCTGCTGGCATTCGCCGGCCTCGACACCCTGCCCGCCGTTCGTCCGGTTGACATCGCCTTCGAAACCAACAGCATCTGCCCGCGGGTAGGCAATGCAGCGGCTTACGCAGGCCTCTACCAGCCGTATGGCTTCGGCCCGGGACAGCCACGACGTGGCAAGGTCTGCCTGTTCCTCTGGGATTACCAGCAAGCCGGGCAGATCGACTACTTCACCCCCGCCGCAGCCGGCCTGCGCAGTTCACAGACACTGATCGTGCATGAGTACGCGCACATCATCTTCGCCGCTCGATTTCACTACGGCGGCGAAGACTTCGTTCGCTATTGGTCCTACATGATCGGCGGCGGCGTACCTCTACCGCAGGGAATGTGCAGCCAGAACCTCGTGACGTACCGTGGCGCGATGGTCTACGAGCTGTGTCAGCGCTTCGGCGCCGACGACAGCGACCTGGCCTTCGCTGTCGCCGGACTGGACAACGTCTACCAGTCCAATCAGGGCTACCACGCTGGCGAAGCGAGCATGGCGCAACTGCGGATGATCCTCGACCAGCGTTTCGGCACCTACACCGGAGACATGTTCCTGGATCTTGGCTACGGCCCTCAGCATGTCGGCGGCGTCTTCCACGGAACGCCCTCGCCACCGACCGGACACTACTTCGATACCGGTCTGCCCGGAGACACGTTCCGGCTCCGGGGAAACTCCTTTCAGGACAGTGCAATCAAGCTGGAACAGCCCAGTTGTTACGCCGAACTGCCGTCGTTGCATCGCGATGTGATGCTCCATCTGGTCAAGCCCGACCATCGCGAGCGGGTCAACATCCTGGATGAGCCGGTGTTCGGAACCCACATGCAGGTCACCTATTCATTCGCCCATTGGACACCGCCGGCGTCCATCAATCCACGCAACCTGCACGTCTACCGGATGGTCGGCAACTGCGAACAGCCCAGTCCGGCGATGGCGTGGTTTCCGCTTCCGGATAACTGGATCGACTTCGATCACGAGTTGCGCACGGTTCGCTTCCTGACACCTGTCGGCGGCACCTACGCCCTGGTCCAGCACGAAAAACTGCTGGGCAGCGGTTTCGAGCAGGGCCCAACCACAGGCACCTATCCGATTCGACAGCTGTTCCTCAACAACGTGCACGACGATCACTACGAGGAGAACTTTGATCAGGTCGCCAATGGCATGGCAACCTCATTGAACTTCTCGGGCAACGGTTTCGCCTACACCGTCAGTGCGAATGGCGGCAACCTGTACAACAGCAACGGCCGGATATCCGTGTTCAACTCGCATGCATCGATCGTGGTCACTTTCACCGGTGCACCGGTAACCGCCGTGGGAGGCAACTTCTGGGCAACCAACCACTCATCGCAACCCAACGGATCCTCGATCGTCATATCCCTGAGCAACAACACGCAACACACCATCGATTCGACCAATGCCGACAGTTTCGCCGGCCTGATCACCAGTACCCCGATCACCAGCATCACCGTGACCGCACCCAGCACCGGCACCCAGACCTGGCCAACCATGGACAACCTGATCGTCGGCCGGCGCCGCTGAGCCGCCGACGTCAGGCTATGCGCTGCGACGCCGGTGGCCGGCAAGCGTCGCCGACCAGGCGGGGATCAGCCGGCGCGACCGGCTGGCCGCGCCGTCGGAGGGCGTTGGCGGTTCCGCCGCAGACGATCGCTGATGCCAGGCAACCCGCGTTGGCTGTGAGTCACTCGGCATCGGGGAAACGCTCGCGATGCGCCCGGGTTATCTCGTCCAGGCCGATGCGACCATCGAGGAAGCGACCGGCCAAGCCGGCCAGTTGCGGATCGCTGTCGATGGCGCCGTGTCCGGCGCCGGGCATGACCAGCAGGTGGGCATCGGCAAAGTGATCCAGGGTCGACTCGATCAGGTGCAACGGTGTCAGCGGATCCAGGCGACGTGCCACCAGCAAGGTGGGCAGCGCCACCCGCCAGTCGGCCACGGTCGGTGGCGCCGCGATACCGACCCGTTCGCACATCGCCGCCGCCGCGCCATCGCGCTGCGCGACCTCGGCGGATTCGGGGAACCGTTGCCGCTCGTCGACCATGCGTGTCTGGTCCAGGGTTGGCCGGTCGGCGCAGTTGATCAGCAGGTTGCCGACCATGTTCACGCCCAGCTCCAACCCGACCACGGCCATGAGTTGCATGGCGCCCTGCACCTTGGGATCGTCCTTGCCGGCCGCGAGCAGGTTCAGCACATCAATCAACGATGGCCCCCAGTCATCCAGCAGCAGCGCCAGCGTCGCCAGCCCGAACAGATCCTCGCCATCCAGCCGCACCGCCAGCTGCTGGCCCGGGCGTTGCGGATCGGAGACACGCGTCTGGTAGGGCCTGCGCGCCAGCTGCTCGCCGGCCACACGTAGCAGTTCACGAATGCCGCCTTCGGGCAGTTCGCAGACATCGTTGGCGCAATGCCCGTCGATGTCGTCGAGCATGCGCTCGTAGTCGGAGGGATAGCGCACCATCAACGGCGCATCCGGCGGCTGGATCGAATCCAGCACCAGTCGCTGCACATCCAGGTCCGGCGCCTGCGCCGCCTCGATCGCCAGGCGCGTCCCGTAGGACACGCCATACAGGCTGATCCCGTCATAGCCCAGGTCGCTGCGCAGCGCCTTGACCAGCTCGCGCAGATCGCCAACCGCCGTCGGTGTGGAATACAGGCTCACGGCACGATCGGCTTCCGGCACCCGCGACAGGCAGGTTTCCAGCGACGTCCAGACATGCTGCAAGCGCTGCGCCGACGGCTGCAGCGCCAGCACCTCGTCGCGGACGCCGGCATCGAGCTCGGGACAGAGCAGCGGCGGCACCGACAGACCAGAGCCACGCTGGTCGTAGACCACGAAGTCGCTGCGCAACCCCATCATGGTCTGGCGCATGCGCAGCACCCGCAGGCCTTCGTCATCGAAACCGCTCTCGCCACCGGGGCCGCCGTTGAGATAGACCACGGCATCGGCCGAGCGCTGTCCCGGCACCGCCGGCAGGATGACTACCGGCAAGGCGGTGGTCGCACCTTGATCCTGCCGTGTGGGCCGCAACCAACCGCAACTCGTCGGCACCGCGCCGCTGTTGTCGAACCAGCATTCGGACGCGCTGTAGCCAGTCTCCGGCACTGGCGTCGATGGCGGCACCAGACATCCGGAAAGCAGCAGGCAGGCGGCGAACAGGGCAGCGGGCGAGGCGGGCAAAACAGTCATGCGACACATTCTCCAAGAATCACAGGTCCGGCCAGACAGCGACCATGACACACAGGCTTCGGCGGATGAGGCGACCGCCAGCGTGGAATTGTGGCCATCACGTGGTGCAGACGACGTCGGCAACGGCATCGGGGCAGCATCGCGTCCATTCAATGGCGGATCGCAATCGTCGGCTGTCGACAAGGTTGTTGCGACCGGTGTGTCCGACCTCCCGATCCCCTTTGGGGCGCCTACGGCCAGGACGGTTGCTCCAGCAAGCCCTGCCCGACGATGCGGGTCTCGCCGTGGTCGCGCTGCAACTCCACGCATTCCGCGCCGGCTTCGGCCAGTGCCGACACCAATGCGGGCGCGTGACTGACCACCCAAACCTGGGACCGACGCGCTGCGGCGGCGATCTGCCGCGCCAGCGCCGGCAGCAGATCCGGATGCAGGCTCTGCTCGGGTTCGTTGATCACCAGCAACTCCGGTGGCCGCGGGCTGAACAGGGCCGCCAGCAGGCACAGATAGCGCAAGGTGCCGTCGGACAGTTCCATCGCGATCAGCGGTCGCAGCAGCCCGTCGGTATGCAGCCCGACCTGCAGGCGTGCGCCCTCGTCGGCAAGAATCGCCAGCGAGGAACCGTCGAAGGCATCGGCAACCGCCTCGCGTAGACCTTCGTCGTCGCCGATCTCCAGGATGGTCTGCAGGGCAGCCGCGAGATCGCGACCGTCGTCGGCCAGCACCGGCGTCTGCACCGACACCCGCGGCTGCCGCAGCACGCTCTCGCCGTCGGTGCGGAAGCCGTCGTAGAAGCGCCAGCCGCGCATGCGCTCGCGCAGCGCGAAGGCTTCCGGAAAGCGCTCCGGTTCACCCAGATCGGCGAGGATGGAGCGGCTGTCGGCGGCGCGGAAATCCAGCGCGGCCCAGTCGCCATCGCGATCACGCAGGCGCACCTGCGTTCCGTCCCGCGTCAGCCAGGTGTTGGCCGGCCGACGCGGCGGCGACTGCCAGATCGACTCGGTCTTGATCATCGGGTCGAGCGCGAACATCGACTGCCGCGGTGTCGGCAGGCCCAGGCTGATCTCGTAGGCCAGATCGTCCGCCGCGAATCCGAAACTCACCCGCATCGGGCCATCCCGCCGATGGCTGCCCTGGATCGGTCGCCCGCTCCGGGCCTGATGACGGATGTCGTGCGGCCCGGCCCATTGCACGGACGGAATGCCGCCCTCGGCAGCCAGCCGCTGCGCCAGGCTGCCATCGGCCGCCGAGGCGAGCAGGCGCAGGGCGCGATAGAGATTGCTCTTGCCGCTGCCGTTGGCGCCGGTGACCACGGTCAGCGACGCCAGTGGCAGGCGCAGTTCGCGCAACGAGCGGTAGTTGTCGACCGCCAGCGTCGTCAGCATGGCTCGGCGACCAAGTCCGACGTGGACATGGCGAAACTAAGCTGTCCCGTGGAATAGCGTCGGCCCTGACAAATGGCCGGCACCCACACGGCGAATCTCGGTCGGGCGCATGGAAGCCACATCGATTATGTGGTCTGAACAGACGACCTGGTAATGCACAAAGGGTCCGGGATAGTCATCTCGCGCAAAGGTCCCATTCAACACAAAATCGAGAAACGCGGACTTCGTGTAGATCCGAAATGAGTTACCAGACGACTCCTCACCGTTGTCCCCCGAGAAGTAACACTCGCTGCGACCAGCATAGGTGATGTAGTGGCCCCAGAAGACCTCAAACCACCTGGAAGCGCCAGTCACCTCGACAGGGCGAACATTGGGGATGTTCACGTCGCCAATCATCCATGTCACTTCCCGATCCGCAACGATCCCCTCACTCAATACCAAGCGAATGCCGTTGGTATTCGGCTCCGAGATCGCTCAGATAGAGGTGGTCACACGAATCAAGCTCTTCAATCGAAGAATGATCCTTCATCGCGACCTGACTCTGTATCCGAAGACAGGGCGATGACGAGGATTCATCGTCATCGCCTGCCGGCCCGGTCGGCTGCTCAGCCCTTGGCGTTGACCAGCGCCAGGGTGGTGTCGAGCATACGGTTGGAGAAACCCCATTCGTTGTCGTACCAGGAGCACACCTTGACGAAGGTGCCGTCGACGACCTTGGTCAGGGTGGCGTCGTAGATCGAGCTGCGCGGGTCGTGGTTGAAATCGACCGACACCAGCGGACCGGTGTTGACGCCGAGGATGCCCTTGAGCGATCCCTCCGCGGCTTCGCGCACGGCGGCGTCGATCTCTTCCTTGCTGGTGGCGCGGGCGGCGGTGAAGCACAGGTCGACCACCGAGACGTTGATGGTCGGCACGCGCATGGCAAAGCCGTCGAGCTTGCCGTTCAACTCCGGCAGCACCAGGCCGACCGCAGCGGCAGCGCCGGTCTTGGTCGGGATCTGAGACATGGTAGCGCTGCGCGCGCGGCGCAGGTCGCTGTGGAACACGTCGGTCAGCACCTGATCATTGGTGTAGGCGTGGATGGTGGTCATCAGGCCGTGCACGATGCCGATCTTCTCGTGCAGCACCTTGGCCAGCGGCGCCAGACAGTTGGTGGTGCAGGAGGCGTTGGAGATCACCTGGTCGGAGGCCTTGAGCACGCCGTGGTTGACGCCGTAGACGACGGTGGCGTCGACATCGTTGCCGCCCGGCGCTGAGATGATCACCTTCTTGGCGCCGGCGGTAATGTGCGCGCCGGCCTTGGCCTTGGTCGTGAACAGGCCAGTGCATTCCAGCACCACGTCCACGCCCAGCTCGCCCCAGGGCAGCTTGGACGGATCGCGCTCGGCGCAGACCTTGATGCGGTCGCCGTTGATGATCAGGTCGCCGCCTTCCACCGACACCTCGCCCGGAAACTTGCCGTGGGCGGTGTCATAGCGGGTCAGGTGGGCATTGGTTTCGGCATCGCCAAGGTCGTTGATGGCAACGATCTGGATCTCGCCCGTGCGGCCGGATTCGTACAGCGCACGAAGGATGTTGCGGCCGATACGGCCGTAGCCGTTGATGGCGACCTTGACGGACATGACGGAACTCCTGCGAAGGTGGGTTGAAAAATCGCACTATTGTAGCCGGGAACGCCGGCCCGGGCCGAATCCTCAGGGGGTGGTGCCGACCTGACCTGCCCGCGTGGTCCGAGTCGCACCGGCGACCGCCTCGGGCGCCTGACGCGGCGCGATGCCCAGGGTGCGCGACCAGAATCCCGTGCTGATCTCGTTGATCGCGGACGAGGCGCCGTTGAGCAGCACCACCAGCCCGGTCCGGCGGCTGGGCGAATAGGCGATGTCGGCGACGTAGCCCTGCACCCAGCCACTGTGCATGACGATGTCCTCGCCACCGAGCGTGTAGATGCGCCAGCCCAGGCCGTAATGGGCGTCGTCGAGCAGATCACGCCAGCCGCGTCGGTTCAGCTCGCGTGGCGTGCGTACCCGCTTGCCGGTGAGCGTCGCCACCTGGTTGGTGGTCACCACCTCCGGCGCACTGCCCATCTGCGCCAGCAGCCAGCGCGCCATGTCGTTGGCGCTGGCATTGATGCCGGCGGCCGGTGCCAGCTGGTAGTAGTTCGGGGCCACCGTGACCATGCTCCACATACCGAGCCGACGTACGTGTGGCTCGGCGCGATCGGCGGTTTGCGTAAAGGCCTCCAGACCCACCGAGGTTGTGTCCATGCCCAGCGGCTGGAACAGGCGTTCGCGCAGCAGTTGTTCGTAACTCGCCCCGCCTGCACTTTCAAACGCCGGCTGCACCATCGAGAAGGCGATGTTCTGGTAGCTGTAGCAGCTGCCGATCGCGCAGCTCGCTTCCAGGCTGGCGAACTGCGGCAGGATCCGGGCCAGCGGCAGGCCGTCCTCGATCAGGTTGTCATAGGCGTTCGGCACCAGCCCGGTCGACTGACCGAGCAGGTGCTGCAACTGCAGTCGCGCCGTCTGGTCGGCGCGCTTGAGCCGGAATGCCGGCGCAAACCGGCTCACCGGCTCGCCCCAGCTCAGCTTGCCCTCCTCGACCAGCATTGCGCCCAGTTGCGCGGCGAAGGTCTTGGACAGCGAGGCGATGCGGAACACGGTGTCGGCCGTCACCGGCTCGCGATGACCCAATCGGCGCACGCCGTGGCCTTGCGCTTCGACGATGCGGCCATCGCGCACGATCGCGTAGGCGCCACCGGGAATGCGGTTCTCGTCCAGTACCGCTGCGAACAGGTCGGCGAACGAAGCCGGTTCGGTCCGGTGCGGGTTTGACTGGGCGAAAACGAAGGAAGGAAACAGCAGGAAGGCAAGCAGACGGATACGGCGACAACGAAGCGGCATGCGGGATCGATCTTGGCGGTGCAGGGAGCGGAGCGCGATTCTAGACCGCTCTCCGACGGCGGCATCGACCACGCCAGCCGCAGCACTCAGCGTTCATGCGGGAACCATTCAGGCGACACCGCCAGGCGGCCGTGGGTCGAACGGATTCGCACCCCGTCCAGTCGGCGCCACTGCTTGCCGCTGCTCCATAATGGCGCCGCCACCGCCTCGACCTTTGCCATGCTGACCAGCTACCTCCATCACAACGGCCTGCTGAGACCCGTGGAAATCGAAGAGGCCCTGGGTGCCGACAATCTGGTCTGGCTGGATCTGAACAAGCCCGACGAGGAAGAAGTCCGCCTGGTCGAGCGCTGCACCGGCCTGGACATCCCCACCCTCGACGAGATGCAGGAGATCGAGGCCTCCAGCCGTCTCTACGACGAAGGCGATGCGCTGTTCATGACCGCGACACTGGTCGCGCAGGTCGAGGCCGGCGACCCGGTCAGCGCGCCGGTAACCTTCATCGTGACGCCCAAGGCGCTGGTCACGCTGCGTCACACCGAGCCGAAGTCGTTCCGCATCTTTGCCCACTACGCGCAGAAGACCCGGCTCAGCGATGTCCGCGCCGAGGGCGTGTTCCTGTCGCTGCTGGAAACCATCGTCGACCGCTTCGCCGATATTCTCGAGCGCATCAGCGCCGACGCCGACCGCATCTCCACCGAGGTCTTCCACGCCGACGAGATTCCCGACGAACGGCCACTGGAGGAGCTGCTCAAGGCCACCGGACGCTGCGGCGAACTCACCTCCAAGCTGCGCGAATCAGTGGCCTCGTCGATCCGCCTGCTGACCTGGTTCGGTCACCCCGAACACGGCTTCATCCGCGATCCGGCCATCCGCGAGCGGATCAAGACCCTGGGCCGCGACCTGGCCTCGCTGGGCGACTACACGAATTACCAGACCAGCAAGATCCAGTTCCTGCTCGATGCCACCCTGGGTCGCATCAACATCGAGCAGACCAAGATCATCAAGATCTTCTCGGTCGCCGCCGCCGCCTTCCTGCCGCCGACGTTGATCGCCAGCATCTACGGCATGAACTTCGACGTGATGCCGGAACTGCACTGGCCGTTCGGTTATCCGCTGGCGATTGGCGTGATGCTGCTCAGCGCCGTGCTGCCGTTGTGGTACTTCAAGCGCAAGGGCTGGCTGTAGCCAGCGGTATCGCAGAGACGACGATCAGTCTGTTGATGGGCGCGAGGAACCCAGACCGAACGCGCGCATTTTGCGGTAGAGGGTTTCGCGACTGATGCCCAGTTCACGGGCCGCAGCGGAGACGTTGCCGCCGTGGCCGGCCAGCGCGGCAGCAACGGCCTGGCGTTCGGCCAGTTGCAGGCTGCCGACAGCGGCAGTATCACCGTCGCTGCCCTCGCCGGCCGCGAAGCGCCAGTTCCGGCTGCGCAGCTCGTCACGCAGATCCTCGTGCAGATGCTCGGCCTCGATGCGGGCGCCCGGCCCGGCGAGCATGGTCGCCAGGCGCATGACGTGGTTGAGCTGGCGCAGGTTGCCGGGCCAGCGGTAGGCCAGCAGCATCGCCATGGCCTCCGCGTCGATCTGCGTCAAGGCGTGGCCAGCCGGCGTCGCCTGCGCCAGTTGCGAGTGGATGAGTTCGGGCAGGTCGGGGCGTTCGCGCAACGGCGGCAAGGTGATGCGCAGGCCGTTGATGCGGTAGTACAGGTCTTCGCGGAACTGGCCTTGCGCAACCATGCTGCGCAGATCGCGATGGGTGGCGCAGATGATGCGCAGGTCCAGCGCGATCTGACGGGTGCCGCCGACGCGGGTGACGCGCCGGTCCTGCAATACGCGCAGCAGGCGCGCCTGCAGATCCAGCGGCATGTCGCCGATCTCGTCCAGGAACAGGGTGCCGCCGTTGGCCTGCTCGAAGCGACCCGAAGCACCGCCACGGCGACCGCCGGAGAAGGCGCCGTCTTCGTAACCGAAAAGTTCCGATTCGATCAGTCCGGCCGGAATCGCCGAGCAGTTGATCGCCACGAACGGCGCCTGCGCACGTTTGCCCTGATCGTGGATGCGCCGGGCAAGCACGTCCTTGCCGGTGCCGGTTTCGCCGCCGATCAGTACCGGAATGTCGTGCGCCTGGGCGTTGTGGGCCAGCCCGAGCGCGCGGCCCATGACAGCGTCGGTCGGCTTTTCAGCATCGCTGCCCGCGTCGTTGCCGGTGGCCGGGCGCGATACCGGCATGCTGAGCGGGCGAACCGTCTCGCGACTGCGCACGCTGACGCGCAGACCGTCGCGATGATGCAGCAACACAGGCTCGCCGCGGCCGCCGCGCAGGCGGTCGCGCAGCGCTCCGAAACCGCTCTCGAACAGGTTGTCGAACAGCAGCTCGCCCGACAACGGGTCGACGCCCAGCAGCCGGCGCGCGACCTGATTCATGCCCAGCAGGCGACCGTCCGGCGACAGCGCAATCACGCCTTCCATCGGCGAACCGAGCATGTCGTCGCGATAGTGGAAGCCCAGGCGCAGGGCGTCGGGAATCGCGTGCAACATGCGGTTCTCGACCGCGCGCGCGGCGACGAACACCGGCTCCATCGCCATCATCGGGTTGCCGTTGCGCGCGCAACTGGCATCGAGCGCGCCGTGGGCGCGGCCATCCGGCCCGTAGATCGGCACGGCGATGCAGGAGAAGTTGGCGAGGTCGCGCAGGTAGTGCTCGCTGCCCAGCACCGCCACCGGCCGGTCCTCGGCCAGCGCGCAACCCGGCGCGCTGGTCCCGATCGCCTGTTCGGCCAGGTCGACTCCGGGGCGGAAGGCGCTGCGCAGATCGGCATGCGGGTCGCCGCTGCTGAGCGAAGCCACCACCGAACCGGTGGCATCGACGCAGGCCAGCACCCAGTCCGAGCGCGACAGCGCGGTGAGCAGGCGCTCCATCTCCGGCACCGCGAACTCGATCAGGTGCTGGTTGCGTTCCTGCACCTGCTGCCGGCGCGACCGCGAGACCTCGTCGAACACGGCCCGGCTGGACATCGACAGGCCCATTTGCCGGGAGCGCTCCCAGGAACGCGCTACCTCCGGCAACACCGCGTTGCCGGCTACGCCATCCAGATCCTGGAAGCGCTCACGGGCATCGACGATGCGGTCGTCATCGGGCGGTCGGCGTCCGCTCATCCCGGGCGTGCCTGCTGTCGCGGATTGCGACAGCCTGGACAGGTCACTGCCCCGTAACGGGACAAGCCGTCTGCGACACCGTTCACGACGATTTTCCATTGCGTTGCAGCATGACCAGACCCAAGCGCAAGGCCGAACTGGTCCGGTGCAGACCCGCGGGCGTATCGCCGACATTCGCGCCGCTACACGCTTCCATCAATGACCGAACGCAGCCGACAGGCCGTGCCGAAGCGCCCGCAAGACCTGTCGTCAGCACCGATTCTGTCATGTCGCATCGCAGCATAAGCGGATGAAATCGCGCGGTTTTTCGCGGCCCGGAATACCGATCGAGAATGGCATAGCAGGTGCATCGGTGCAATTCGACGTCGACCTGTCACGACGGCGCCCACTCAACCGATTACTACCCGCCGGGAGGATCCATGACTACTCGCCCCACCGTGAACCGCACGTTCCGCGCCGCCGCCCTTTCCGCCGCCGTCGGCACCGCTTTGGCGCTTGCCGCACCCGCCGCCAAGGCCGTCGATGTCGACGCCGGCGACTACACCGCCCTGCCGGCAGGCACCAACCTGTTCATTGCCTACGCCCAGTTCGCCTCGCGTGATGGCGTCTATGCCGGTGGCAACGAAGCCGTGCCCGGCGCCGAGCTCGATTCGCAGGTCGGCATCCTGCGCGGCGTGCACTTCATGCAGATGGGTCGCTTCATCGTCGACCCGCAGTTCCTGCTGCCGTTCGGCAAGCTCGACGCCGGTGGTACCACCTCGGCGCTGGGTGATACCTCCGGCATCGGCGACCTGATCCTGGCTGCCACCGTCTGGCTGGTGAACGATCCGGACAACAAGCGCTACTTCGGCGTCACGCCGTTCCTGTTCCTGCCCACCGGCAGCTACGACAAGAACCGCGCACTCAACCTGGGCGAGAACCGCTGGAAGTTCGCCCTGCAGGGTGGCTACATCCAGGGCCTCGGCGAGAAGTTCTCGCTGGACGTCATCGGTGACTTCACCATCTACGGCAAGAACGACGACTTCGGCGCCACCGGCGTGGACATGAAGCAGGACGCCAGCTTCCAGTTTCAGACCTTCCTGCGCTATCACGTCACGCCTACCTTCGACTTGCGTGCCGGCGTGTCGCGCACCTGGGGTGGCGAAACCGAAGTGGACGGCATCGATTCCGGCGACCGCACCCAGATCTCCAAGTGGCAGGTGGGTGCCAGCTATTTCGTGACGCCCTCGGTGCAGCTGATGGCCAACTACGGCCGCGACGCCTCGGTCCGCGATGGCTTCAAGGAAGACAGCCGCATCAACCTGCGACTGCTGAAGGTGTTCTGACGGTACGGAGGAATACCGTCGCAAGCCCCGTGATCCGGTCACCGACCGGATCACCCAGCCAAAACCCAGACAAGAAGGGGATACCGCAGTGCCTGCCATTGCCACCCGCTCCACCCATCGCAAGCTGTCCACGTTGATCGCCATCCTGCTGGCCGGCGGGTTCGTCGCCGGCTGCAGCCAGCAACCGGCCAGCAACGCCACCGGCGCCGCGTCCGACAATGCCGTCGCGACGCCCGCGCCGGCGCTGGCCGAGAACCTGGTCATCAGCAACGCCCAGAGCACCAGCCAGTGGCCTAGCTACGGTCTGGACTATGCTGAGACCCGCTTCAGCAAGCTCAAGCAGATCACCGACGCCAATGTCGGCGATCTGGGCCTGGTCTGGTCCTACGACCTCAAGTCCACCCGTGGCGTGCAGGCGACGCCGCTGGTGATCGACGGGGTCATGTATGTCACCGCGTCGTGGAGCGTGGTGCATGCCATCGACGTGCGCACCGGTCAGGCCAAGTGGACCTTCGACCCGAAGGTGCCCGGCGAGGCCGGTCGCAAGGCCTGTTGCGACGTGGTCAACCGCGGCGTGGCGTATCACAACGGCAAGGTCTTCGTCGGCGCGCTCGACGGTCGCCTGATCGCGCTGGATGCCGGCACCGGCGCCAAGGTCTGGGAACAGGACACGCTGGAGCCAGCCGCCAGGGCTGCCGCCACCGTGACCGGCGCGCCGCGCGTGTTCAAGGGCAAGGTGATCATCGGCAACGGCGGCTCGGAACTGGGCCTGCGTGGCTACATCACCGCCTACGAGGCCGACACCGGCAAGCAGGCGTGGCGCTTCTACACCGTGCCCGGTGATCCCTCCAAGCCGTTCGAGAACGCGGCGATGGAAATGGCCGCCAAGACCTGGGATCCATCGGCCAAATACTGGGAGGCCGGCGGTGGCGGCACGGTCTGGAACTCGATGGTCTACGACCCGGATCTGGACCTGATGTACATCGGCGTCGGCAACGGCGCGCCGTGGTCGCAGCATGCCCGCAGTCCGGCCGGTGGTGACAACCTGTTCCTGACCTCGATCGTCGCCCTGCGACCCGATACCGGCGAGTACGTCTGGCACTACCAGGGCACGCCCGGCGACAACTGGGACTACACCGCCACCCAGGACATCATCCTGGCTGACCTGGACATCCAGGGCGAGAAGCGCAAGGTGCTGATGCAGGCACCGAAGAGCGGCTTCTTCTTCGTGGTCGACCGCACCAACGGCAAGTTCATTTCCGCCGAGAACTTCGTCGAGGTGAACTGGGCCACCGGCTTCGATCCGGACGGCCGCCCGATCGAGAACCCGGAAGCGCGTCGCACCGACAAGCCGATCGAGGTCATCCCGACCGTGTTCGGCGCGCACAACTGGCATTCGATGTCATTCAATCCGGAACTGGGCCTGGCCTATATTCCGGCGCAGGGCATTCCGGTCACGCTGCAGGACGATCTCAACTGGAGCGGCCCCACCGACAACACGCCCGGCCAGCCGATGAGTGGCGTGGGCTGGAACACGGCCAAGTTCGTGAATGCCGAACCGCCCAAGGCGCTGCCCTTCGGCCGTCTGATTGCGTGGGATCCGGTCGCGCAGAAGGAAGTGTGGCGTCAGGAGCACTTGTCGCCGTGGAATGGCGGCACGCTGACCACCGCCGGCAACCTGCTGTTCCAGGGCACCGCCGACGCGCGCTTCGTCGCCTACAACGCACGCACCGGCGAATCGCTGTGGAGCACCGCCACCGGCACCGGCGTGGTCGCCGCGCCGATCACCTACGAGATCGACGGCAAGCAGTACGTGTCGATCGCCGTGGGCTGGGGCGGCGTGTTCGGTCTGTCGGCACGCGCTTCGGACCTGCAGACGCCAGGCACCGTGTACACCTTCGCGCTGGGCGGCACGGCTGAACCGCCGAAGTTCGTCGAGTACCAGCTGGGCAACCTGATCGAGGGCATTCCTTACGACCCGGCCGATGTGCCCGAAGGTACGGCGCTGTATGTCAGCAACTGCGTGTTCTGCCATGGCGTTCCCGGCGTCGACAAGGGCGGCAACCTGCCCAACCTCGCCTATCGGCCCAAGGCGGTGATCGAGAACCTCGAAGCCATGCTGTTCAACGGTCCGTTCGTCGATCGCGGCATGCCCGACTTCACCGGCAAGCTCACGCCGGAAGAAGTCCGCAAGATCCAGGCCTTCATCCAGGGCACGGCGGACGCGGTTCGTCCCAAGCCCTGAGCCCTTTGCGGCCGCATCCACCCGTACCGGGTGCGGCCGCTTCTTTACCGCGCATTCGTTGCAACCTGCCAGAGAACCTTCGTCATGAACATTCCCGCCGACATCGCCCCGCTGCTGCAAGCACGCACCTCGGAATTCCTGGCCCGCGAGCACCAGAAGCTGTTGATCGGCGGGCAGTGGCGCGACAGCAGCGATGGCGCCCGACTGAACGTGGTCAATCCCGCCAACGAACAGGTCATCGCCACGGTGCCGGCCGGCAACGCCGCCGATATCGATGCCGCCGTGCGCGCGGCCGCACGTGCCTTCGAGGAAGGCCCGTGGCATCGCGCCAAGCCGCGCGAGCGCCAGCGCCTGCTGCTGAAGCTGGCCGATTTGATCGAACGCGACGCCCAGGTGATTGCCGAGCTGGAATCGCTGGACAACGGCAAGCCGGTCGCGATCGCACGCGCCGTCGACCTGAATCTCATCATCGATTTCGTCCGCTACATGGCGGGCTGGGCGACCAAGATCGAAGGCAAGCAGATCGAAACCTCGGTGACCTTCGCGCCGACCATGGAATTTGCTGCCTGGACCCGGCGCGAGCCGGTCGGCGTGGTCGGTGCCATCGTGCCCTGGAATTTCCCGCTGCTGGTCGCGATCTGGAAGCTGGCACCGGCACTGGCCGCCGGCTGTACGGTCGTGCTCAAGCCTGCCGAACAGACCCCGCTGACCGCGCTGTACCTGGGTGAACTGATCGGCGAAGCCGGCTTCCCCGATGGTGTGGTCAACATCGTCACCGGCGACGGCCCCGGTGCCGGCGCACCGCTCACGAAGCATCCGCTGGTCAACAAGATTTCCTTCACCGGCTCCACCGACGTCGGCAAGCTGATCGGCAAGGCGGCCATGGACAACATGGCGCGCGTGACCCTGGAACTGGGCGGCAAGTCGCCGGTGATCGTGCTCGACGACTGCGCGCCGGAAGCGGCTGCGGCAGGCGCTGCCGGCGCCATCTTCTTCAACCAGGGCCAGGTCTGCTGTGCCGGTTCGCGCCTGTACGTGCAGAAGAAGCTGTTTGACAAGGTGGTTGCCGATGTTGGCGGCGCCGCCCGCGCGTTGCCGATCGGCCACGGCTTCGATCCGAACGCGCAACTGGGTCCGGTGGTCTCGCAGGAACAGTTCGAGCGCGTCACCGGCTACATCGACATCGGCCAGAACGAAGGCGCCGAACTGGTTGCCGGCGGCAGCGCGCGAGCCAGGGACCAGGGCTACTTCGTGCAGCCGACCGTGTTCGCCGCCACCGATCCCAACCTGCGCATCGTGCGCGAGGAGATCTTCGGACCGGTGCTGGTCGCCATGCCCTATGACGATCTCGACGAAGTGGCGCGGCTGGCCAACGACTCGCCGTATGGCCTGGGTGCCAGCATCTGGTCGAACGACCTTTCCCGCGTGCACCGGCTGATTCCCAAGATCAAGGCCGGTACGGTGTGGGTGAACTGCCACAACATGCTCGATGTGTCGGTGCCGTTCGGTGGCTTCAAGCTGTCCGGCTTCGGTCGCGAGATGGGCACGGTGTCGCTGGATGCGTATCTCGAGACCAAATCCGTTTTCATGGCAATCTGACCGGACCGGCAGCAGCGAATCAACCGATCATGACGGCGACCTCTCCCCTGCAGATGGCCTGCGACTTCCTGGTCGCACACCGCCACGACTACGCCACCGCCATGGCCGGCTTTCAATGGCCGCGCCCGGAAACCTTCAACTGGGCGCTGGACCATTTCGACGCCATCGCGGCTGGCAACGATCGGCCGGCACTGTGGCTGGTCGAGGAAGATGGCCGTGAGCTTCGGCTGAGCTATGCCGAGCTGTCGCAGCGCTCCAATCAGGTCGCCAATCACTTGCGCTCGCTGGGCGTACGTCGTGGTGACCGCATCCTGCTGATGCTGCCCAATCACGTCGCGCTGTGGGAAACCATGCTGGCGGCGATCAAGCTCGGCGCGGTGGTGATTCCGGCGACCATGCTGTTGTCCGGCAGCGAGCTGGCCGACCGCATCGAACGTGGCCAGGTGCGGCACATCGTCACCCTGGCCGGCGAGACCGACAAGTTCAATGAACTGGGCCAGGACGCCACCCGCATCAGCGTCGACGGCAGCGTGGATGGCTGGCATGCCTACGAGCAGGCCTACGATGCCGGCACCGGTTTCAACGCCGACGGCACGACACTGGCCGACGACCCGATGCTGCTGTACTTCACCTCCGGCACCACGGCCAAGCCGAAACTGGTGCTGCACAGCCACAGCAGCTATCCGGTCGGGCACCTGTCCACCATCTACTGGATCGGCCTGAAGCCCGGCGACATCCACTACAACATCAGCTCACCCGGCTGGGCCAAGCACGCCTGGAGCTGTTTCTTCGCACCGCTGACCATCGGCGCCACGGTGTTCTCCTACAACGCCGCGCGCTTCAACGCCGCGCGCACACTGGACGTCATCGCCCGCTGCGGCGTGACCACCTTGTGCGCGCCGCCGACGGTGTGGCGGCTGTTCGTGCAGGAAGACCTGGCCGCGTGGACGATGTCGCTGCGCGAGCTGGTCGGCGCCGGTGAACCGCTCAATCCGGAAATCATCGAGCAGATCCGCAACACCTGGGGTCTGACCATCCGCGACGGCTTCGGCCAGACCGAGACTACCGCGCAGATCGGCAATCCGCCGGGCCAGCCGCTCAAGGCCGGCGCCATGGGCCGGCCACTGCCCGGCTATCGCATCGCCCTGCTCGATGGTGACGGCAACGCTGTCGACGAGGGCGAGATCTCGGTGGCGATTCCGACGCCGTCGGTGATGCTCGGCTATCAGGATGATCCGTCCAAGACCGCCGAGGTCATGCGCAACGGCTGGTATCGCACCGGCGATGTCGCCAGCCGCGATGCCGACGGCTACTACACCTATGTCGGTCGCGCCGACGACGTGTTCAAGTCATCGGACTACCGGATCAGTCCGTTCGAACTGGAAAGCGCGCTGATCGAACACCAGGCCGTGGCCGAAGCCGCCGTGATTCCCAGCCCCGATCCGCTGCGGCTGTCGGTGCCCAAGGCCTATGTCACGCTGGTGCGTGGCGTCGAACCCAGCGCCGAACTGGCGGCGTCGATCTTCGCCTTTACCCGCGATCTGCTGGGGCCGTTCAAGCGCATCCGTCGACTGGAATTCCGCGAGTTGCCCAAGACCATCTCAGGCAAGATCCGGCGGGTGGAACTGCGCCGCGAGGAAGTCACGGCGCGTGCGGGCAGCGAGCGTTCGGAGAACGAATACCTTGACCAGGATTTCGCCGGCAAGGATGGCTGATGCGGCCAAGGCCGCATGGCCGGATCAATGCCCTGCCGCGACCATGACCCGGAGCTCGATGCTGCAGACCTGATAGCCGCCTTCGCATCAGCGTTGAAATCCGAACCCACCCCAGCCGTCCGAGGAACCCGCCATGACCAGCCAGGACATCCGCATCACGCCCGTCAATGGCAGCAGCCTCGTCCGCGGCATCGAACAGCCGGCGCTGCTGGAAGAAACCATCCACGCACGTCTGGATGCCACCGCCGACCGCGTACCCGATGCCGAGGCGCTGGTGGTTCGCCACCAGGATATTCGCTGGACCTACCGCGAACTGCAGGCGCGCGTGGATATCGTTGCCGCCAATCTGCTGGCGCTGGGCCTGCAGCCGGGCGACCGGGTCGGCATCTGGTCGCCGAACAACGCCGAATGGGTGCTGACCCAGTTCGCCACCGCCAAGGCGGGGCTGATCCTGGTCAACATCAATCCCGCCTACCGCAGCCATGAGCTGGCGCACGCGTTGAAGAAGGTCGGCTGTCGGGCGCTGGTGCTGGCGCCGTCGTTCAAGAGCAGCGACTACCTGGCGATCCTGGCCTCGCTGGCGCCGGAGCTGGCACATTGCCAGCCAGGCGAACTGGTCGCCCGGGCCTTGCCCGACCTGCGGCTGGTGATCCGGCTGGGTGAAGACGCCACACCAGGCATGTTCAACTTCAAGGTGCTGGAGGACACGCCGGATCCGGCGCAGCAGCAGCGACTCGCGCGCATCGCCGCGACCACGAAGAACACCGACGCGGTCAACATCCAGTTCACCTCCGGCACCACCGGCGCCCCCAAGGGCGCCACGCTCAGTCACCGCAACATCCTCAACAACGGCTACTTCGTCGGCGCGGCCATCGGCATGGGCGACGGCGACCGCCTGTGCATTCCGGTGCCGCTGTACCACTGCTTCGGCATGGTGATGGGCAACCTGGCTTGCATCGCCCACGGCGCCTGCATGGTTTACGCCAGCGAAGGCTTCGAAGCCGGCGCGGTGCTGGAAACCGTGCAGACCGAGCGCTGCACGGCGCTGTACGGCGTACCGACCATGTTCATCGCCGAACTGGACCACGCCGAGTTCGACCGCTTCGACCTGTCCTCGCTGCGCACCGGCATCATGGCCGGCTCGCCCTGCCCCATCGAAGTCATGCGCAAGGTGATCTCGCGCATGCACATGGATGAAGTGACCATTGCCTACGGCATGACCGAGACCTCGCCGGTCAGTTTTCAGAGCAGCACACAGGATCCGATCGAGCGTCGGGTGTCGACCATCGGCCGCATCCAGCCGCATCTGGCGGTGAAGATCATCGACGGCGACGGCAACACCACGGCGGTCGGCGAACCCGGCGAAATCCTCACCCAGGGTTATTCGGTGATGCTCGGCTACTGGGGCGACGATACCGCCACCGCCAATGCTGTCGATGCCGAAGGCTGGATGCACACCGGTGACCTGGGCGTGATCGATGCCGAGGGCTACTGCAACATCATCGGTCGGGCCAAGGACGTGGTGATCCGCGGTGGCGAGAACATCTACCCGCGCGAGGTCGAGGAATTCCTGTATCAGCACCCGGCGGTGCAGGACGTGCAATGCGTGGGCGTGCCTGACAGCAAGTACGGCGAGGAGCTCTGCGCCTGCGTCATCGTCAAGAGCGGCGCCGATGTCGAGGCCGACGCCATCCGCGCCTTCTGCCGCGAGCGCATCGCCCACTACAAGGTGCCGCGCTACGTGCAGTTCGTCAGCGAATTCCCGATCACCGTCACCGGCAAGATCCAGAAGTTCGTGCTGCGCAAGCAGATGGTGGCGGCACTGGCGCTGGAGGAAATCCGAACCGCCTGATCGTCGCATCCGCCGATGGCCGGCCGGTGCCGTCGGACGCAGCGGCTGCTGCCGACGATACCCGGCAGCGGGAGCATGCCGGCTGCGGCGACCGTCGCTCGAAAATACGTAGCGGACATACCCTCTCGCGCGGCGGCAGAGTTCATGCGTTGCGGAAAGGTGCCATCCTGCGCCACGCCGCACGAGACTGGGCGAAATGGGCAAGCCCCACGACCGGTTTCGCCATGAGTGCCGATGCTCGAGGTAGCCGTAGGCATCTGCGTGTTGGGCCGACGAGTCGTACCGGCTGATCAGCAGTCCCGCCGTGTATCAACCGCCGCCAGACCACTTGTCCGACATCCATGTCGAGCGCCATTCCCCGGTGCTTCAACTAAAGCGGGTTGTCGCCGCGGTCTCGCCGACAGACTCGTCATCGCCGGCTCGCAGCCTGGTACATCTGGTTTCGCACGCTCCTGCGCTCAACGGCAGCCGAGGTCGCCGTCAGCGACGCCGACCGATCCGCAGTCATCGGTCACGCTTCGCCAACCGAGGGACGACAACGTGTCAATGACACTTGACATTGCCCTTGCCGTATGGAAAGCTACCTTTACTTTCAGTCAAGGAGAATTTCCATGAGCCGTTGTCGCAGTCCCGCCATGCGCCGCTACACCCGCCGTCTGGCCATCGCCATGACCGCCTACCTGATCACCCTGTTCCTGGCGGTCACGCTGGTGCGCAAGGGCGAGGTCACCGGCCCGCTGGCCTGGCTGCTGGCGATCCTGCCGGGCCTGTGCATCGCCAGCGTGTTCTGGGTCTACGGCCGCCTGCTGGTGGAGGAAACCGACGAGTACCAGCGCATGCTCATGGTCCGGCAGTCGCTGATCGCCACCGGTTTCACGCTCAGCATCGTCACCGTCTGGGGCTTTCTGGAGACCTTTGGGTTGGTCCGACATGTCGATGCCTTCCTGATCGCACCGCTGTGGTTCGTCGGCCTGGGCGTCGGCGCCTGGTGGAACGCGATGGTGGCCCGGGGTGCCGGCGGGGACGAGACATGAACAACCGCCTGAAAGTGCTGCGTGCCGAACGGGGCTGGAGCCAGTCCGATCTGGCCGAACGGCTGGGCATCTCGCGACAAAGCGTCAACGCCATCGAGACTGGTCGCTACGACCCCAGCCTGCCGCTGGCATTCCGCATCGCCGACGTGTTCGGTCAATCCATCGAAGCCATCTTCATTCACGTACCGGAGCAGACAACCCCATGAAGACCCTCATGCAACGTGCGACATTGCTGGCGCTCACCGGGCTGCTGGCACTGGTCAGCTTGCCGGCCATCGCGGCGGCGCCGACCGCCGCGGCGACCGGACAAGTGCAGGAAACCCGCAGTGGCCACATCTCGGTGCTCGCGCTCGGCAAGGGTTCGCCGGTCGTGCTGATTCCCGGGCTGTCCTCGCCGCGTGCCGTCTGGGATGCATTCGCCGACGAGCTGGCCAAGAACCATCGCGTGCTGCGCGTGCAGGTCAACGGCTTCGCCGGCGATGATCCCGGCGACAACCTGCAGCCGGGCGTGCTCGACGGCATCGTCGCCGACCTGGCGCAGTATCTGGTCGACCAGAAGCTGGAACCCGCGGCAGTGGTGGGCCACTCGATGGGCGGACTGACCGGCATGCTGCTGGCATCACGCCACCCGGAGACGGTGGATCGGCTGATGATCGTCGACGCGCTGCCGTTCTTCGCCGTGCTGTCGGCACCGCCGGGCAGCGACGTGACGGTCGAACAAGTCGAGCCCAATGCCCGTGCGATGCGAGACGCGGTGATGGCGAACCACGCCGCGCCACGCGATGCCGCCGGTACCCGGGCCCAGCTGCGCGGCATGAGCCTGAAGCCGGAGAATCTCGACATCATCACAGCCTGGGCGATGGCGGCCGATCTGCGCGTGGTGGGGCGGGCGCTTTACGACCACCTCACCACCGATGCCCGTCCGCTGCTGACCTCGATCACGGCACCGATCACCGTGCTGTACGCGTGGAGCGCAGGCGGGTACGGACAGCAGGCCGTCGAGACCTTGTATCGGAGCCAGTATGCCGGTGCCGGCAATGCCCGCTTTGTCGACATCGCCGAATCGGCGCACTTCCTGATGCTCGACCAGCCCGGGCTGTTCCGCGCCGCGCTGACGGAGTTCCTGGCGGCACCCGCGGCGGCTGGCTCGGTCGAGCGCTGACCGGCACGGTCGCCCGGCGAAACGGCCGGTATCCGCACCGTCGCGCGAGGATGCTTGCAGACGGCGTGGGGGAAGCGCATAAAGCGGGCCGGATCCCTTCGGCCCGCCACCATGCCCGCCTCGCTGTCCGCCTACCTCACGCCGATCCTGCTGCTGATCGCCTCCAACGTTTTCATGACCTTCGCCTGGTACGGGCATCTCAAGTACAAGACCTCGCCGCTGCTGATCGTGATCGCGGTGAGCTGGCTGATCGCTCTGCCGGAATACATCCTGCAGGTGCCAGCCAACCGCATGGGCCACGCGGTCTATTCGGCGGTGCAGCTCAAGACCATCCAGGAGATCATCACCCTGAGCGTGTTCGTGGTGTTCTCGATCCTGTACCTGGGTGAATCGGTGCGCTGGAACCATCTGCTCGGCTTCGCGCTGATCGTGGTCGCCGCGTTCCTGATCTTCGCCGACTTCGGTTGAACTCGTGCGGCCTGCCGACCCCGTCGTCGAGACAAGGCCGTCGTCGATCAAGGCTGCAGTTCAGTCCGCCGCGCGAGCGGCGGGTGGCAGCCACGCGATCTCGACGTGCTCCAGCGTGGCCCGGGTAACGTACGCGGTGCCACCATCACGGGTGACCGCCAATCCGTTGGACATCATGGATGGCATCGTCCATGAGGTTTTCTCCGGCGCAACGTCGCCAGTCAGGGCGGCGCGCATGATGCCCACCACACCGTCAGCCAGCGGCTGCTGATAAAACAAGGTCTCATCGCTGAGCGCCCACGTTGCCGGTGTCGGTGATGACAGACGCAAGGCCGTCTCCCGGCAGTCCTCGCCCGACTGATTGCAACGCCATAGCCGGTCGGATTGCGGTCGCTGAAAATAGACCCCGTTGCGATGCAGGCGGAACACCTGCACGCCGCCACCCGAGATCCTGCGGGCCTGGGAGGCATTTGCCGGTAACCGCCACAATTGCGGCTGTCCATGATCGTCATCACGCAGATACCAGAGACCCGCATCGTCGTCCTGTTGAACGCCGTGGATCCGGTCACCGACTGCATCAAGCTGCTCCGGTGCAGCTTCACTGAATCGATACCGCCAGGCAGTGGCAACTTCGCCGAGCTGCCCGACCAGAAGCAAGCCGGAACCATCCGGCAGCCACGCGGGATAGAACCAGCGCATCGTGGTCGGCAACGGCAAGCGCTGCTGTTCTCCGCTGGCCAGATCCAGCAGCCAGATGCCATCGGGCCCTTCCCGATTGGACTGGAACGCCAATCGTGCTCCGTCGGGCGAGAGGACCTGATGACCATCACTACGGCGATGATCGGTCAGGATCCGGGTGCCGGCATCATCCAGACGCAGCAGATTTGCCCGGTAGCTGGCGACCTCCCAGGCCAGAGCGCCGTCGGGCGCACGATCGGGGCGCCGCGCCCCGTGACCACCCAGCAAGTCGCGGTGTCCGGAATCGACGTCAACCAGAACCAGCGCCCGAACCCCTTCGCTGTCTGTCGCGGCAATGACGGCGCGGTCATCCAGCCAGGCGATTCCATACATGCGAGCCGGCGGCATGGCCACTTCAGTCGGATCGTTCCCCGCGACAACATCCAGCACCAACAGCCGGCGATCGGAGGACCGCCCGCGGAGAAAAGCGATGCGCCGGCCATCCGGTGACCAGCGCGGATCGGCGTCGCTATCGACCTGCCGGTCGGGAGCCGTGATCGATCGTCGCACGCCGTCGTCCATACCCAATGCAACCAGGCCACCATCGACCACTCGTGAAAACACCAGGGTCCGGCCGTCGGGACTCAGATCCGGACAACTTTGAGTGTCGCCCAGGCAGGAGTCCAGCACCTGTGGCTCACCACCAGCCAAGGCCATGCGCATCACACGGCATTCGCCGGCATGATGACGTGTCCACAGAAGATCCTGGCCGTCGCGGGAAAACAGCGGACAGAGATCCCATTCACCGTCATTGCCGACTACGCGATCCACACGTCGATCGCGCGAGCGCACATGTACTCGTGCATGACTGCGATCATCCGCCAAGCGGCTGTACGCGAAAAGGTCCGCCTGTGGCGAGAAGCGGGGCATCACGTTCACGCCACTCTCGGAAACGAGCGGCTGGAAACGGACAAAGTCTGCCGATGACGGACGAACCGCGAAGAGTTCGGACGACTGTCGGTGTACCAGCCACCAACCCACCAACATCAGAGCGACCACCACGGTGGCTGCCGCCGGAGCGATCAGCCTCCAGACCAGCGAGGGCCGGGCGGCTTCAGACGCTTCGGTCGCCACACCGACACCCTCGCCCGGTCCGGGATGCTGTTCGAGGACATCCAATGGCTGCACAGGAACCAGCAAGCGGTAGCCGAGCTTCGGGAGCGTTTCGACCAGGGTCGGTTGCCGGGCGTCATCGTCAAGGGCACGACGCAGGTCGGCGATGGCGCGGGAAAGGACTTCGTCGTTGACCATGCGTCGCTGCCAGACGGCGTCCAGCAGCTCTTCCCGGGTGACCGTACGCCCCTGGGCCTGACCCAGATAGAGCAGCAAAGCGACGAGCCGGCGCGGAATGCGTCTTACCTCGTCGCCGCGACGCAGTTCATGTCGGTCCGGAAAGACCTGCCAGTCCCCGACCTTGAAACCTGCGTGCACGAAACCCGCCGACCCGGTCACCGCAAGCGCATGAAATCAAACGAACTCACAACAAAGGGAGAAAAAAGGGAGGTCATCCGCAGGCACCGCAGAGCGACCAGCCGCAGCGTGGAGCCCCCGCTGAAACGAGATGACAACATGCGATACATCCTGCAATCGACCCTGCTTTTCGCCCTGCTTTTGCTGACCGCCCCGGCCCACGCACAGTGTCCGGATCGCCTGCTGATGAGCGCCTACTATAGCGGCAACGTGCACATCTATGACCCATGCACGGGGCAGTTTCAGGGCAACCTGGGCAGCGGAACCGAGCTGGCCGGAGCGCAGGCCAGCCGAATCGGCCCGGACGGATTGCTCTATGTGGTGGCCGAAGAAAGAGACCGGATTGTCCGCTTCGACCCGCAGACCCTTGCTGCGGTCGGTGGTGACATTGTTCTTCCCCCCAATTTCGGCGCCACAGGCATCGTCTTCCGCAACAACGAGATCTGGGTTGCCAGCTATACCCTGAGCCTGGTTCGACGTTTCGACCTGGCCAATGGCAATGCCCTGGGCGATGCCGTTGGCGCAAATGCAGGGGGGTTGCGCGGTGCTGACAACGGCATGGTCTTCGGCCCCGACGGAATGCTCTACATCCCGGGTTTCGACAGCGACAATGTGGTGCGTCTAGACCCCGCCAGCGGTGCCACGAGCACATTCATCGCTACTCGCTCGGGCACCTTGAGAAACACTCGCGGGATCGTCTTCGAGCCTGGCGGACAGACGCTGCTAGTCAGCAGCGAGGGCAACGGCCGCATCCTGCGCTATTCCGCATCCAGTGGCGGGTTCGTGGGAGAGTTGGCAGGCGGACTGAGCCGTCCAACCGGCATGACCCTTGATCGCGACGGAACATTGCTGGTGGCCGTCGCCACCGGAGTCATCCGTATCGATCCGGCCAACGGCGCCAATCTCGGCAATGTCGCTCTCGCCACTCAAGGCAATGCCAATGGACCCACATTCGTCACCCTGCTGCCGGCTGCGGAAGCAACCGGCCCGATCGACCAGGAGCAGGTCGGCTCCCAGTTCTGGCTCAGCGCGGGCGGATCCATTGACAACAACGAACTCGAACTCGACGCAGTGATGGCGTCTTTCGGCAGCCGGTTCGGCAACGACCATGATCCCGGGCAGATCCAGCGCAAGCGCTGGGGATCTGCCAGGATCCGGTTCACCAGCTGCACAACCGGCGAGTTCTCCTGGAATTCGAGTGGGCCCGATTCGGCAGGATTCGGACAAGGGGGCTATCCGATCCAGCGCCTCATGGATAGCCCGGCTTCGCAACGCTGCCAGCAGGTCGGCTTTCAGAATGCTCCGGACCGTGAGTGGATCTCCGGTTCGTGGTGGGGCGGGCCCCTGCGCGATGGCGAAGGTCTGCTGATCGATGTCAACAGCGACGACTTCGCGTTCGTCGCGTGGTTTACCTACCGACCGCAATAGCTACAGACCCTCACCGACTCGACAGGCCACACCGTGTCCGGCGCCGTCCGGACCCGGCTGTGATCGATTGCTGATCTGGCGAACGCTCGAATCATCCACCACCGAACCAGAAGGCGATGACCCGCCGCAAGTGATGGTACGACGCAAGCCCTAGAATGGCGGCATGGCCCTGATCACCTTGCACGGCGTCGACTTCAGCGTCGGCGGCCCGCTTCTGCTCGAAAAAGTCGACCTTGCCATCGAACCAGGCGAGCGCATCGCGCTGATCGGCCGCAACGGCGCCGGCAAGTCGACCCTGCTCAAGCTGCTGTCCGGCGAACACAAGCCCGATGATGGCGAGGTGCGCGTCCAGGGCGGCGTGCGTGTCGCACGGCTGGAACAGGAAGTACCAGCCGGTGCCACCGGCGATGTCTTCGACGTGGTTGCCGGCGGTCTGGGCGAACTCGGCCAGTGGCTGGCCCAGTATCACCACCTGATCGCCGCAGCCGACATCGACACCGACGCCCTGGCCGCGGTGCAGGCAAAGATCGAGGCGGCACAGGGCTGGTCGCTGGACCAGCGCGTGACCGAGACATTGGCGCGACTGGCGCTGGACGGCGAGGCCCGCTTCGACAGCCTGTCCGGCGGCATGAAGCGGCGCGTGCTGCTGGCACGCGCCCTGGTCGGCACGCCCGACCTGCTGCTGCTGGACGAGCCGACCAATCACCTGGACATCGAATCCATCGACTGGCTGGAGGGTTTCCTCAAGGCCTTCGCCGGGGCACTGGTGTTCGTCAGCCATGATCGTCGCTTCGTGCGCGCGCTGGCCACGCGCATCCTTGAGATCGATCGTGGCCAGGTGACCAGCTGGTCCGGCGACTGGGCCAACTACCTGCGTCGGCGCGACGAGCGCCTGAATGCCGAAGCTCTGGAGAACCAGCGCTTTGACAAGATGCTGGCCCAGGAAGAGGCCTGGATCCGCCAGGGCATCAAGGCGCGGCGCACACGCGACGAAGGCCGCGTGCGTCGGCTCAAGGCCATGCGCGTCGAGCGCGCGCAACGCCGCGAGCTGCAGGGCAATGTCAATCTGGCGCTGGCCGAAGCCAACCGTTCCGGACGCAAGGTGGTCGAGGCCAAGGGCCTGAACTTCGGCTACGGCGAGCGGGTCATGGTGCGCGATTTCGACACCACCATCCTGCGCGGTGACCGTATCGGCCTGATCGGCGCCAACGGCAGTGGCAAGACCACGCTGCTGCGCCTGCTGCTGGGTGAGTTGACGCCGCAGTCGGGCACCATCGAACAGGGCACCCAGCTGCAGATCGCCTATTTCGACCAGCACCGCGCCACGCTGCGCGAAGACTGGAACGCGCTCGACAACGTCGCCCAGGGCCGAGAATTCATCGAGGTCGGTGGCCAGCGCAAACATGTCATGGGCTATCTGCAGGATTTCCTGTTCACGCCCGAACGCGCCCGCGCGCCGATCACCCGCCTGTCCGGAGGCGAGCGCAACCGGCTGTTGCTGGCGCGCCTGTTCGCGCAGCCGGCCAACCTGCTGGTGATGGACGAACCGACCAACGACCTGGACGTGGAAACCCTGGAGCTGCTGGAAGAACTGCTGGGCGAGTACTCCGGCACGCTGCTGCTGGTCAGCCACGACCGTGACTTCCTCGACAACGTGGTCACCTCGACCCTGGTCATGGAAGGTGACGGGCGCGTCGGCGAGTACGTCGGCGGCTACAGCGACTGGCTGCGGCAACGACCCGCCGGCATGGCTGGCGCCTCCGCGGATTCGGCGAAGACCGGCACGAGCGCCGACGGGACGGCGAACCGCCTGTCTCCGGCAACCACGATGCCCGCCCCTGGCAGCGGTGCGGGCCCGGCAGCGACGGCGTCCGGCAAGCGCAAGCTCAGCTACAAGGATGCGCGCGAGCTGGAAGCACTGCCCGGCCGGATCGAGACACTGGAAACCGAACTCGCCGCGCTGTCGGCGCAACTTGCCGACCCAACGTTCTATCGCAACGACAGCGATGCCATCAGCGCGCACAATGCGCGCATCGAGCAGGTCCAGGCCGAACTGGATAGTGCCTACTTACGCTGGACCGAGCTGGAGTAGTGCCGGGAAAACCATGCAATGAACGCAGTTCTCGTGAACACGCGCTTCGCGACCGGCTCAAGACGGTTGCGGCATGCGTTGCTGGGCATGCTGCCGATGATCCTGATCCCGTTGGCACCAGCGGCGCTGGCTGCCGACATCGACCTCTCTGCCCTGCATGGGAAGGTCAAGGTGGTCGAGCATTTCGCCGACTACACCGTCAAGATCGTCCCGCACTTTCCGGATCTGAAAGTGCAGTGGGTCGAGCACTTTCCCGATGCGCCCGGAAAATGGCAGCGGGTCGAACACTTCCCGGATTTCACCGTGCAGTTCGTGGAGCACTTTCCCGACTTCACCATCCAGCTGGTCGAGCACTTTCCCGGCCTGCCCTGAGTGAGGCCGTGAACAACTGCTTCGCCAACGCCTGACAATTCCCGGCGGCGCCAGGCGTGCTCGGGTATCACCCATGCACGCCGCCTGGTGTCGGTAATGACCGCCGGTCGCCCGCTTGCCACGCCACTCAGAGGTTTTCGGACGCTGGCAGCCGAGGTCGAGCTGGCTCCGCGCTCACCTGATCCGCACGCCGGACTGATGTCGATACGCGTCGCATGACCGTCGAACCGGCGCCGGGGCCACCCGCACCATTGAGACTGCGCCGCATCGCGAAGCGTTCATGCAGCGTGCTGCGAGCGCACCCAGGCCACGATCTCGCGGGTGCTGATCGCGCCGAGATAACGCGCCACCTCCTCGCCAGCTACAAACAGCGACAAGGTCGGAATGCTGCGGATGGCGAAGCGCTGACCCAGTTCCGGATGCGCCTGGGTATCGATCTTGCCCAGGCGGAACGCCGGTTCCAGTTCAGCGGCGGCGTGCTCGAACTGTGGCGCCATCTGCACGCAAGGCCCGCACCAAGGCGCCCAGAAATCCACCAGCAACGGCACCTGGCTGCGCTGCGCGTGCAACGCGAACGCATGCTCGTCCAGCGGTATCGGCCGGCCGGCAAACAAGGGCTCGTGACAGCGCCCACAGGACGGCTTCTCGCGCAGGCGATCCGGCGGAACGCGGTTGAGCGCCGCACAGAACGGACAGGCCACCAGTTGCGTGTCAGTCATGGCGTACTCCTGCTGTCATTGATCAGGTGACTCGTTCGTCGACCTGTGCCACAGACTACTACGGCCACGGATATCGGTCCGGCTGGCCACGCCACCAGCCGGACGGAATCGACGCGATTTCCCTCGCGCGGCCAGCTTGGGCACACTGTCCACTGACGGCAGGTCACCGTTCCACGGAGTTTCCGCCATGCTGATGCGCCAGCTCTTCGATGCCGAATCCAGCACCTGGACGTATCTGATCGCCTCCGCGCCGGGACGCGAGGCGCTGATCATCGATCCCTGCCGCAACAATCTGGACCAGTACCTGCGCCTGATCGAGGAACTGGATCTGCGCCTGGTGCAGGCCATCGACACCCACACCCACGCCGACCACATCACCGCACTGGGCGCGCTGGAAGACGCCACCGATTGCATCACCGTGATGGGTGAACGCAGCCGTGCCGACTGCGTGACCCGGCATGTCCGCGATGACGAGATCCTCGATGTCGACGGCATCCGCCTGCGCGCGCTGTACACGCCAGGGCACACCGATGAATCCTTCAGCTTCGTGCTCGACCCGGATCGACCGCGCGCCGTGTTCACCGGCGATGTGCTGCTGATCCGCGGCACCGGCCGCACCGACTTCCAGAACGGCGACGCCGGCCAGTCCTGGGATTCGATCACGCAACGGTTGTTCACCCTGCCCGACGCCACGCTGGTCTATCCCGCGCACGACTACAAGGGCGAGACCTGCTCCAGCATCGGCGAAGAGAAGCGCCACAACCCGCGCGTCGCCGGCAAGACCCGCGACGAGTACATCGCCATCATGAACAACCTCGGCCTGCCCAACCCGAAGCTGATGGACATCGCCGTGCCCGCCAACCTGCGCTGCGGCCGCGACTGAGCGAACTCATCCCACAATGCGGGAAGCCGACACGATTCGATGTGTTCACAGCATCGAACCGGCGCACATCCGACACTACCCGCGATTGGTCGTACCGGTGGTTGTCCGGGGGTCGTTGTCGACCGTCAGGCGTGATACCCGCAACTCCACCCGGAAGAGATTGTGTACTTCGATGCTACCGTCCTTGCCGGGAAGAAGCGTGATACTCGGCGCCGCCATCATCTGTTCGCGTACGGTCAGGGTCATTGCCACGATGAAATGACCTTGCTGCGTGGGCGACACCCGCAACATCAGCCGCCAGGGATTGGCCGCGTGGTCGCTGGACACCACGCTTTCCTCGTTGGGACGCACCAGCAGCTGAAGCTTGCGGCCATCGGCACCATCCGAGTCGGCGGCGCCCTGCAGCAACCGGAAATCCAGGTCCACGACAAGTAGCGACTCGGCGGCTTCGTCCGATTCTCCAGTGCCTCCGCCAGCTTGCATCGACCAGACCGATACCCCCGACAACAGTGCGGCAACCACGATCGCGCAGAGCGCGACGCGATGGGTCCAGCGATTTCGGTGTGATTGCCCCAGCATGCTGATTCGCTCCTTGAGCGGACCGGGATCGGTCCAGGCATTGCACAGTGGCGCACGAATGTCTCGTTGTGCCGTTGCCAGCAGTGCCTCGGCGTAGTCGCGGATCATCTGCGGACGTCGACCGACCACGGTGGCGTCGCAGGCCAACTCCTGGTCGATGCGAAGCGAGCGCACAGCCCGATGAACGAGGGGATTGAACCAGTACAGGCACAACCAGACCAGCGCCAGCAGTTGCACCCAGAGATCGCGGCGCTCGACATGACAACGCTCATGCGCCAACACCTGAGGCTGTTGACGCGGACTCCACATCGAAGCGAACGACTGCGGCAGCACAATGCGTGACGGCCACACGCCGATCACCGCCGGACCGAACTCCGGATCGGCGTCGGATCGCCAGGTGCCGTCTCCCTGCAGCGACAAGGTCCCCAACTGTCGTCGAAGGCGCTGCTGCGCCAGAACCAGGCGAGTGGCCATGACGCCGCAACCCAGCGACCAGATGGCGATTCCGATGAACGCCAGGCCGAGGCCCGATCCGGTCTCGGCCATGCCGACATCCGACCGCGTGGCCAGACCGAGGTCGGCGACTACCCATGCGACCCCGAACGGGTTGCTGGCAGGCACCGGCAAGAAGCAGGCGATCAATGCGGCCAGCGGCAGCAGCCACAACCCGTAGGCCGCCCGCACGCCGACAAGGCGTCGCAGCGGCTTGCGCAACAGCAGCACCAGCATGATGGCAAGGCTGCTCGCCACGGTGGAGACCAGCAGCCATCGCCACAGCTCAGCGATCATCGTCCAGTGTCTCGATCAGCTTGCGAAGTTCGGAAAGGTCACGCTTGCTCAAGCGCTGGTGACGCGAGAAATGCGCGACCAGCGGCGCCACCCGACCGCCAAACAGGCGATCGAGCAGGGAAGCACTCTCCTGCTGCAACCAGTCCTCGCGCGACAGCAGCGGGCGATACAGATAGCGCCGGCCATCCCGCTCGGCGTCGATCGCGCCCTTGTTGAGCAGGCGATTGATCAGTGTCTTGATCGTGGCCGGCTGCCAGTCCTGCTGGTCGGCGAGCGCAGCGACGATGTCGTCCGCGGGCAGTGCGACGGCACTGGCCCAGAGCACCGCCATCACCTGCGATTCGGCCTCGCTGATACGCATTCATCTACACCCGTAATCGATCATCAGATTACAAGCGTAAATTATCTTGTCAAGCCCCGCGGCTTCCGCTGTGTCAACGCCCGATCATTGCACCGCGCGACAGGCAGTTTGGCCGCCCTGCGTCATCCGTGCGACTGGCCGATTCCGCTCCAGCGCCGCAGCAACTGGGTGGCCGCGTCATCGCCAGCGTCCGCACGCACGGCTTGCGCGTGCTCGTCGACCAGCGGCTGCCAGGTCACCCGCAGCCGCTCGCGACGCGCACTGTCGGTACGTGGCAGGTCGTCGATGATCTGCTGCACGCGCCCCTGCGCCGCCGCCAGCGCCTGCACCGCGGCGGTGACATCGTCCTGTGCGAGGAGGCAACGACCCAGCAACCAGTCGGCGCGCCAGATCTCGCCCGCACCGATCGCGCGCAGCACGCTTCCAGCCTGTCGGCACAGTGCCGTGGCCTGTGCGGTCTCGCCCGAAGCCAACTGCGCGGCAGCGACCTCGATCTGGGCATAGGCGACCCCGGTGTCGCTGGCCAGTTCGGTGGCGATGGCCAATGCCTGCCGCGCGCAGCTCATGGCGGCGCCGGCATCGCCACGATCGCGGTGCAGCCGGGCGTACTCGGTGAGGAAGCGGAACTCGTCGTCGCGATCGCCGACCTCGGCGATCACGGTCAAGGCCTGGTCCAGGCTGTACTGCGCCGCGGCGTGATCGCCCAGCAGGCGCTGCGCCTGTGCCAGGCACCACAAGCCCTCGGCCTGGCAGTGGCGGTCGCCGACCTGGTCCAGTTCCGGAATCACGCGGTTGAGAAAACCCATGGCCTCGTCGTGCAGGCCTTGCGCCAGTCGCACGTCGGCCAGGGCCAGGCGACACTTGGCCTGGCCCATAGCGTCGGCGATGCGGCGGTAGGCAGCATGGGCGGCCTGACCGTGCCGGTAGGCCTGCTGGTAGCGCCCGCGTTCCAGGCTGACCCAGTTCAGGCGTCGCAGCAGATCGGCACGTACCGCCAGGTCGCTCTCGCCGGTCAGTCGCAGGGCCGAATCGAGCATGCGTTCGGCGTCGGCCATGCGTCCCTGCAAGGCCATGCACCAGCCGTGCAGGGTGCGCAGCGCGATCTGCTCGTCACGGGCGACGCGCGGCTCTTGCAGGGCCGACTGCAACAGGATTTCCGCGCGCCGGTACTCGCCCAGCGCCGCCAGTGCGCGGATCGACAGCAGGCGCGTCTCGCGGCGCCAGCGCACCGGCATGCTCGATTCGTCGTTGGCCGCATCGACGGTCGACGCCAGATCGGCCACAACCTCGCGATGCTCGCCCAATGCGAAGGCGATGTGCGCGCGCTCCAGGCGGAGCTGACGATCACGCTGGCCACCGACCGGCACACGGAACGCCGTGCCCAGGGTATCGATGGCTGCCTGCGCCTCGGGCAGGCGACCGCGTTGCCGCAGCGCCTGTACACGCGCCAAGGCGATCCGCCAGCGCTGACCGACATCGGCATCGGCGCCGCGTGCGAGCAACTGGCTGAGACGCTCCAGCGCCGGCAGATCGGCTTGATCGCTGTCGCCAGGCGCGGTCAAGGCCTGATAGCCCGCGGCGAACGCCGCGGCGATATCGCCGGCGTGTTCGGCGTGCCGGCTCAGCACCAGACGCTCACCGGCGCTGGCACCGAGCGTGAGTCGCCGCGCGCAGGCCCGGTGCAGGTCGCGACGCGCGGTTTCCGCCATCGCGGCATACCAGGCGTGTCGGATCAGGCCATGCCGGAAGGCCAGTTGCTGGCTGTCCACCCACTCCAGCACGCCGGCGGCCAATGCGGGCGCCAGTACCTGTGCCAGCTCGGGCGACGGCTGTTCGGAATCGCCCCACACCGCCTCCAGCCAGGCGCGGGGAAACCGCTCGCCCAGAACCGCTGCAACATCGATCACAGCACGGGTCCGGTCGGGCAGATGGCGACAGCGATCCAGCGCCAGCAATTCCAGGCTCGCTGGCAGCGACATCGGCGCTGGCTGACCGATCCAGCAGCGACGCTGCGGATCGACCACCAGTTGGCCGCTGGCGATCAGATGCCGCAGCAGTTCGCTCAGGTAGAACGGATTGCCGCCACTGAGCCGATGCAATTCCTCGCAACGCGCCACCGACAGATCATGTTCGTATTCGGGTGCGCCGAGCAGTTCCGCAATCACACCTTCAGCTTGCTCGGCGGCGAATGGCCGCAGCGGCAGGATGCCGATCGGCCCGTCTCCGAACAGGCGGTTGCCGGCATCCTTCTGCGCCGGCGTGTTGCGCAGGGCACCGATCAGCAGCAGGCGTGGCGGCGCTCCCGCCACCAGGCGTATCAGGTGTTGCCGGTCGCCCTCGTCGAGCCCCTGTACGTCATCCAGCGCCAGCACCAGCGGCTGCCCGGACGACTTCGCCATCCACGCCCGCGCCACGGCAGCGGGATCGCTGCCGTCGATACCGGCGGGCAAGGCGGCCGCCGTTTCCGGATCGCCATGCGTCATCGCCCACAGCAGCGCTGGCGCCAGGCGCGCAGACACTGCCTCGCCCGCCAGCGAAATCTGCGCGAAGCGACCGCCCTGGGCCTGCACCCACTGCCCGAAGCGCGACAACAGGGCGGTCTTGCCGGTACCGGTCTCGCCTGCCACCAGCACCGGCAGCGAATGTCCGTGACAGGCGCGCGCGTACTCCTGCCTCAGATAGGCCTGCTCCGCTTCGCGACCAACCAGTCGACCAAAGCCGGTGAACTCGGTGACCGGTGCGCGCAAGGTGCGGCGCGGTTCGATCAGGTTGTCGGTGATCGCCGGCTGCAAGGTCTGCGCGAGCACGTCCTCGACCTCGGCAGCCGTTGCCGGACGCCGGCGTGGATCGCCGGCAAGCAGACGCTGCAGCACCGATCGGGTCGCCGGTGGCCAGTTGCCCGGCATCGGCAGATCGCGCGGTCGCGCGTGTTCGGCCAGCAGCTCGTCCAGGGTCTGCGCCTGCACCGGCAGTTTTCCGGTGGCCAGCCAGTACATCACCACGCCCAGCCCGTACATGTCAGACGCCGTGGTGCTGGCGCCGCCTTGCAGCACCTCCGGCGCCATCGTCAACGGCGTGCCGCGCTGACAGCCGGTGACCGGGCGCGCCGAACTCGATGCCGCCGCACCGAAGTCGGCAATCAGCACGCGGCCGTCGCGATCACGCAGCAGGTTGGCCGGCTTCAGGTCGCAGTGCACGATGCCGCTGCGATGGATGGCGCCCAGACCGCGTGCCATGTCGATGCCGACCAGACACCAGTCACGCAGTCCCAGCGGTCCCACACGCTGACCCCAGGCCTGCAGCGATTCGCCGTCGATCAGGTCCAGCCAGATGCCGGCACGGCCATCCTGTTGATCGACACCGTGCACGCTGACCACATTGGGATGCCGCAGGCGTGCTGCACGCCGCGCCTCCTCGATCCATTCGCGGGCGCTGTGCCGGCCGATGCCCGGATGACTGAGCTTCAGCGCCACCTCGATCGCCAGCAACGGATCCCAAGCGCGATAAACCTCCGACGACGCACCCTCGCCGATCTTTTCCAGCACATCCAGATGGCACCACTGGAACAGGGCCGGTTGCCGTGCCGGCAGGTCGCGACCTTCGGCCAGTGCGCCGAGCCGTTCGCTGAGTCCGGCAATGATCTTCAATCCGCTCAGGACACCGGACTTGCCCTGATCCGACCAGGACAGCACATCGCCATCGGCAATCGCCTTGGCGATGGTCAGTGCCGAGGCCTGATCGCTCGCCGATGTCCGTCGCTTTCCGCGCCGACCAGTGCGCATTTCTCACGCGGCTCCGTCGCGAGGGCGTTGAGACCGTGTCGTGGCGCGGGCAGCGGAGCGGTGGACGGCGAAGGCATAGTCGACACCACGTCGAGCCGGCCAACGGGAGCAGACTGCGCCACGGCACGAGGATCGGCGGCCGCAGCGGGAGCGGTGTGAGAAATGCGGGCCAGGAGCCTGCGCGGCAGAAACGTTCGAGGCCAAAGGTCGGCTGCGTGAGGACGGATTTTCGCCGATTCGCCGCCCCATGGCGGCATCCATGGGGCAAGAAGCGGCGGAAATACGGACCGCGCAGACGGCTTTGCAGCCCGGACGGCTTCTGCCGCGCAGGCCCCTAGGACCGGATGGCTTCGACATCGATCATCTCCGCCAGCCGGACCAGCGCACGACTGACCCGCATGCGTGCCGAATTGGCCGAGCGCATGCCGCACAGCGCCGCCACCTCGCTGTAGTCCAGGCCGAACTCGACACGCAGGCTGACCGCGTCGCGCTCACCCGGCTTGAGGCGGGACAGCGCCTGCTCGTAGGCGGCCAGGGCCTGCTCCGACAGCACCTGCTGTACCGGCGAGGGGCCGACATCGGCCTGGTCGAACAGCGCTTCCTCGCCGACACGACCGGGTTCGCGCTGACTGCGCCGCAGCTCGTCACGCAAGGTGTTCATCAGCACCGTGCGCAGGTAGGCCAGCAAAGCGCCCGGACCCTGCGGCTGGAAATCGTCGAGGCAGCGCAGCGCCTTGATCGCGGTCAGCTGCACCAGATCCTCGGTGCCGCTGAGATCGCGCGCCCACGAGGGCAAGCGGTTGTGCGCCAGCCGCCGCAGCACCGGCAGATAACGCGCCAGGATCGCCTCGCGCGCGGCCGGCTCACCTCCCTGCCAGCGCTGCAACAAGGTCTCCGTGGACAAGGATTGCAGGGCCAGCGTCAAACCCGATTCCCCGATGACGATGCCCGGATCATATCGTCTCACTCGTGCCTTCGGTGCGAAAACGGGCAGCACCGCGCCGGGGCCGCGCCCCGGTCTGGCGCTGGCGTGATCGGATTCGTGAACCGGAAACGACATCGGTTTGTGCGGTTTTTTCCGAGACCTGCGTTTTCCCTCGCAGACGTCACCGACATCGGTTTCGGTCGACGACTTCCCTTCATCAACCAGGAACCCAACCATGCGTTCATATGCAGGCTCGTTCGTGCGCGCCGTTTCCGTCGCGCTGATCTCCTCGACCGGCATCGCGTCCCAGGCACTGGCCGACGATCGCGGCGTCATCATTCCCCCCGGCGCGGATCCGGTCATCCACACCCTGGTCGCGCAACTGCACGGCGACTTCAGCGGACTGCCGACACAGGAGGATCCGCGTTTCGGCCAGTCCGTCGCCCTGCATGGCGACACCCTCGCCGTCGGCGCGCCGGGAACCATGACCGGCAGCGGTGACAACATTTTTCAGCGTGGCGCCGTGTTCCTGTATCGGCGCCATGCCGAAAACGGCAGCTGGCAGTTCCTGCAGCGCATCGCCATCGGCAGCGGCGGCAACGGCCAGTGCGGCACCTCGGTGGCACTCAACGATGATTCGCTGCTGGTCGGCTGTCCGTACCACGAGGTCAGTGGCGTGGCCCGGGGCCGGGCGATCATGTACACCCGCAACGCCAGTACCGGCGAGTTCGTCGACGGGTCCAGCTACGTCGATCAATCCCAGCAGGCCGGTGCCCGCTGTGGCACCAGTGTCGCCCTGATCGATTCGGCGCCCGGGACCGGCAGCCCCTATCCGATGGCAGCGGTGAGCTGTCCGAGCCGGCGTGACTTTCCTGGCGGCCAGGTCGGGCTTGTAGGCGGCATCGATATCTACTGGAACCCGGTTAACTGGAGTCTTGCGACAAGGCTGGTCGGCCCGGCGATCGCCGATGTCGGGTTCGGCCAGAGCATCGACTTCAATCGCGCCGGCCCCAGCCCGGGCATGACCTTGTTGCTGGCGGTCGGCATTCCCGGTGTCGGCGATGCCGTGGGTGGCGCGCGCGTCTACGCCATGGGCGCCAACGTCCAGACCTGGACCCAGGAACACGCGCTCACCGGACCCGGTGCCGGCTCCCGCTTTGGTTTCAGCGTCGACATGAACCTGGGGCGGCTGGCGGTAGGCGCACCGGAGCGCCGCACGCTCCTGAGCGGCTCCAATCCGCCGACAACGGTTGCCAGCGGCAGTGTCACCGTCGCCACCCGCGCCTGCAATTTCCAGGGCGTGTGTGGCTGGAGCGCGCCAACCACCGAACTGACCATGGTGACCCTGCCCATCGGCCAGCCGGTGCCGCAGAATCGCCTGGGAAATGCCGTGCTTGTGGCGGAGCCGAGCCGGGTGTTCGCCGGTGCGCCGATGTATCCGTGGCCGACCTTCGCTGGGCAGGGACGTCACTACGTGCTCGACGGCAGCGACTGGCTGCTCAACGAGGACGAACCCTTCCATCCGGTCGGCCCGGGCCTGCCGACGTCGGAATTCGGCACGGCAGCGGCCGGAGACGCGGACTGGCTGGCGGTGGGCGCGCCGGGCTATCCGGATGCCGACGGGCAGCACGGCCGGGTCTTCGTCTATGCCTACGACTACGACGACACCATCTTCTTCAACGGATTCGAGGAAGAGCCGCTGGGTGAGCACTGACCGGGCGAAGGCTCCGCGCGTGCGATACGCGCGGAGCCTTCCGGTCCGTGTTCACCGCGTCAGTCGCGGTCGCGCAGGATGCGCTTGCGCTGACGGGCGTATTCCTTCTGGTCGATCAGGCCCTGATCATGTGCACGCTGCAGATCAATCAGTTCCTGGCCCACCGTGGTCGAGCGTGCCGTGTTGGTGTTGCGGACATCGGCGCCGCCGCCCCAGCACCCGGCCAGTGCCAGCGCGAGCATGACCGCCAGCGCTGTCCGCATCACGCCTTCGCTCCGGCCACCTTGCGCAATGCCGCAACCACGTTCTCGACGGTGATGCCGAAGTGCCGGTACAGGTCCTTGGCCGGTGCCGAAGCACCGAAGGTCGCCAGACCGATCACTTCGCCGTCCAGTCCGACATAGCGACGCCAGTAGTCCGGATGCGCCGCTTCCACGGCAACGCGGGCGCGGCACCACGACGGCAGCACACCTTCGCGATACTCCAGCGGCTGACCATCGAACACGCTGGTGCTTGGCATCGACACCACCCGCACGCCGATCTCGCCGGCCAGTTCGCGTGCCGCCGCCATCGCCAGTTCCACTTCCGAACCGGTGGCGATCACGACCGCCTCGACCTTGGCATCACTCGGGTCGAACAGGATGTAACCGCCGCGCGCGACCGCCGCCAGGGTGTCGGCATCGCGCGGCTGGCAGACCAGGTTCTGACGCGAGAACACCAGGCAGGTAGGGCCGTCGCGGCGCTCGATCGCGCGCTTCCACGAGACCGCACTCTCGACCGCATCGGCCGGACGCCACAGCTCGTTGCCGGGGATGTAGCGCAGCGACGCCAGATGCTCGATCGGCTGATGGGTCGGCCCGTCCTCGCCCAGACCGATCGAGTCATGGGTGTAGACATGGATGGCAGCCGCCGGAATCAGCGCGCTCATGCGCACGGCATTGCGCGCATAGTCCGAGAACACGAGGAAAGTGGCGTCATAGGGAATGAAGCCACCATGCAGCACCAGACCATTGCTGATCGCGGTCATGGCGAATTCGCGCACGCCGTAGTAGACGTAGTTGCCGCGCGCGGCATCGGTGTTGACGTCGATGGAACCCGACCACAGGGTGAGGTTGGAACCAGCCAGGTCGGCCGAGCCACCGATCAGCTCGGGCAGATGCGGCGCGAAGGCTTCGATCGCCTGCTGCGACGCCTTGCGCGAGGCGACTTCCGGCAGCTTGTCCTGCACGCCCTGGATATAGGCATCGGCCTCGTCGGCGAATCCTTCCGGCAGTTCGGCACGCTGGCGTCGCTCGAACTCGGCGGCCAGGGCTGGATAGACTCGGCGGTACTCGCCGAACACCCGATGCCAGGCCTTGCTGCGCATGCCGCCGGCCAGACGTGCATCCCAGCCGGCACTGATCTCGCCGGGTATCTCGAACGGTACATGCGACCAGCCCAGCGCCTTGCGCGTGCCGGTGATCTCATCCGCACCCAGCGGCGCGCCATGCGAGGCTTCCTTGCCGGCCTTGGTCGGCGCGCCGAAGCCGATGGTGGTGCGGCAGCACACCAGCGTGGGCCGATCCAGTTCCTCCTGGGCAGCGAGCAATGCCGTCTTGATCGCCTCCGGGTCATGACCGTCGACAGCGGCGATCACCTGCCAGCCGTAGGATTCGAAACGCTTGACCGTGTCGTCGGTGAACCAGCCCTCGACCTCACCGTCGATGGAGATGCCGTTGTCGTCGTAGATCGCGATCAGCTTGCCCAGCTTCAGCGTGCCGGCCAGCGACGCGGCTTCGTGCGAGATTCCCTCCATCAGGCAGCCATCGCCCAGCAGCACCCAGGTGTTGTGGTCGACGATGGGAAACTCGGGCCGGTTGAAGCGTTCGGCCAGCACCTTCTCCGCCAGCGCCATGCCGACCGCGTTGGCCAGACCCTGTCCCAGCGGGCCGGTGGTGGTTTCCACGCCCGGCGTCTCGAAGGCCTCGGGGTGGCCGGGCGTCTTGCTGTGCAGCTGGCGAAACCGCTGCAGCTCGGTGATCGGCAGGTCATAGCCGGACAGATGCAGCAGCGCGTACTGCAGCATGGAGCCGTGACCGTTGGAAATCACGAAACGGTCCCGATCCGGCCAGCCCGGTTCACTGGGGTCATGGCGCAGGAAGTCGTTCCAGAGCACCTCGGCGATGTCGGCCATGCCCATGGGCATGCCCGGATGACCGGATTTGGCCGCTTCGACGGCATCCATGGCGAGGGCGCGGACGGCGTTGGCGAGTTCGCGACGGCTGGGCATTGGGTTACTCCGGAAAGGTTTCGGGCGGCGTCAGCCGCATATTGTCGCCGACTCGGGCGCGGATTGCCGGCCTGGACTCACCGATGCGACGGTATGAACCCCGGTTTCAGGCTGGTGGCCTGATCGAAGGCTGGACGGCGATCACGGTTGCCGATGCCGCATTCCCCATCCCGGCATACGCTCACTCGGCCGGCTCGAACCCGTCGGCAAACAGCGGTTCGGCCACATCGCCCAGCAGCTCGTAGGCGACTTCGGTGAACGCGGTTTCCGGATCCGCGGGGATGATCCGGAACAGCGCGGTCCCGGCGGTGCCCGACGGCGGAAGATCCAGCGGCACGATCACCTCCTGCCAGCGCCAGCCGCTCGCCGCTGCCGCCGGCGGAAACCGCGCCACGATCGATCCGTTGACCTCGACCGCCGCGGCCTGACCGCCAGTGCTGCCGTCGAAGCGACGCCGCAACCAGAGCTGGCCGCTGTCAGTCGGCACTCTCAGCGTAAACCACGACGAGCCGCTCACGAACTCACAGGTGCGCAACGTCGATGCAGTCGGTGGCTGGTCGGGGAAAACGCCGCTACGTTGGCCGCAGACAGCACCGAGCGGTGGCTGGTATCCGGCCATGGCGATCGATACCGGATCGCCCAGATCGAGACGTGACAGAGGTGCCTGCCGGCGTTCGGCTTCGTGGTACAGCCAGGCAATACCTCGCGAGCACATCGGCAGATCGCCGTAGGCGCCGCGCTCAACATTCACCTGCAAGCGGCTGTGGAAGGCGACCGCGTCGGCGAGCAGCCAGCGGTACATGCGCGAGGCCGAGAGCATGCCGGAGTGGAAGGCATGTCGTGGCGCACCGGCGAACGGCCGTGCATGCGGCAAGCCCCATGTGTCGTCGCGGTCGAAGTAGAAGCCGCCGTTGTAGAAGTCCTCGTTGCCGGTGCCAGGCCACAGCGGATCACGCGAGCCGTCGACGTAGACACGCTCGTCCCCTTCCAGGAAAGCCGGGGTCGCCGGCACCTGGTTGTGCTGCCATGCCGACAGGCCAATCCAGCGACCGCGGCCGTGAAGATCCAGCAGTCGCAGATCGGGTGCGTAGCGACCGTCGGCGATGCAGACCTCATGTGACTGCACGCGAACCCTCAAGGCATCGGCAGGTGGTGCACTGCCGGCGAAGGCATGCTGTACCTGCAACGGAAGCGGTGCTGCATCGGCCGGCAACGACAGGTGCAGGCCGGCCGACGCCTGGAACGGCATCGGCACGAACAGATAGGCTGTGCGTCCATCTGCGTCGATGCCTGACAGCAGGCTACGCGGCAGCACGCTCGAATCGCCGTTGCTTTCCTCATCCAGGCCCAGCAGAGCCGCTGCTGTCTGGTCGACCCGCCACTCCTCGTCGAAGCGCAGGCGGATGCGCAGGCGCTGCAGTTGCTCGATCGTCTGCGGACGGATACGCAAGGCCAGCAGGGTGTCGCCGTGATCACGCTGAAATACCGTCGCCTCGGTACCGGGTGCGATCGTCAACTCGGTCGACTGCCAGGTCAGCGACAACGGCCAGGGATAGACGCCAGTCGCTGTCGCGGCGAAGTTCTGGTAGTCATCGACGTCGTCGGGGAAGCCATCGCCATCGGCCAGCACAGGCGGCAGGCGATGGACATTGAAGTGATACCAGATCGGCGCGGCATCGATGGCGGCATCTGGACCGACCAGGCTGATCCGGATGCCGTGGTCGAAGCGGATCGGCACATAACTGTAGGCGGCCCCGGCAGCACTGTGGCGATCCCCGACCAATGCGCCGACGAAGGGCCAACTGCTGCCGTCGAACCACTGCCGAACCGGCAGCTCCATGAATGGTGTCGGCATCTCACCCAGACGTACGCGCAGACGCAGATCGTGCGGAAAGTCGACGCTGTGACCGCTGCCGGTGGTCATCCAGATACGCGAGAGCACGCCGGAGCCTGGCTCGTCCAGCAGCACCAGTTCTCCGTCCCGAGCGTAGAGGTAGCGGTGCCGACCGGCCGGTCGATACAGATGATCGTAACGACAGTCCAGTCCGGTCGCCGGAACAACCTGCCCGGCAGCATCGTACTGGCAGGCGTCGGTGCTGACGCTGGAGCGCTGAAGGACCAGATTGTGGCCGTCGACGCGAGCCAGATTCAGCGGGTGCTGCCACACCTGCCAGGGCGACTGCGCGTGTACCGGCACCACAAGCACCACAAATCCCAGAGCCGATAGCGACACCCGGCGGAAGGCATGGCGGCCGGCTGCCGAGAGCCGCTTCCGAATCCAGCGATACGCATTCGCCAGACCCGACAACTTCAAAGCGAAGACCGCGGACCGAGATGTTGCCCTCGTCATTGCTGATTCTGCTGCCACCGCAACCCACGAACATACCGTCCGCAGTTGCACCGACATACCGATCAGCGATTCAGCGCCGTGCCGTTGACTAGCCGCTGACCGTCTGCTCTCGTGGGATCGTGGGCGGCTCACCGATATCGCTTTCACCGCGCGACACCACCACGGCGGCAGTCAGGTCACCGGTGACATTCAAGGTGGTCCGGCACATGTCGAGGAAGCGATCCACGCCCAGGATCAGGCCGATCCCTTCCGGTGGTATCCCGACCATCGCACAGATCATCGCGATGACAGGCAACGACCCGGCCGGAACGCCGGCCGTGCCGATGCCACCAAGGATGCACACCAGCATCACCAGCATCTGTTGGCCGAAGGTGAGTTCGACCCCGAAGAACTGCGCCAGGAACAATACGGTCACGCCTTCGAACAAGGCGGTACCGTTCTGGTTGGCGGTTGCACCGATGGTCAGCACGAAGCGCGAGATGCGCTGCGGCAGCTTCAGGTTCTGCTCGGCCACCTTCAGCGCGGTGGGCAGGGTGGCATTGCTGGACGCGGTCGAAAAGGCCATGACGATGGCCTCCTGACTGTCGCGGAAAAACTTCGTTGGGGACATCCCGCCGGCCAGTCGCAACGCCAGCGGATAGACAACGAACATGTGCACCGCCAAGGCGCCGACCACCACGCCGACGTACGCGCCAAGACGCAGCAGCAGTTCCCAGCCGAACAGCGCCGCCAGATTGAACACCAGGCAGGCAACCGCGTAAGGCGCGATGCGGATCACCAGATTGATCAGGGTCATCATGACCTGGAACAGACCGTCGATCCCCGACTTCAGCGCCTGGGCGCTGGGATGGTTGCCCGCCAGCACCAGACCGATACCGAACATCAGCGCGAAGAACATCACGGCTAGGATGTCGTTGTTGGCTGCTGCGCGGATCACGTTGTCGGGCACGATCTGGATCAGCATGCTCATGCCGCTGGCGCCCTCGCGGCTGGCGGCGACGATGCTGTCGGCGCGACCACCGGCTTCCGCCAGCAGACGCTCGGCCAGGGCCGGATCGACACCGGCTCCCGGCTGGAACACGTTGACCGCGACCAGACCGATGATCACGGCGATGCTGGAAACGATGATGGTGTAGGCCAGCGTGCGCCAGCCGACCCGGCCCAGCGCCTTGATGTCGCCCATTTCGGCCACGCCCATCACCAGCGCCGAGAACAGCAAAGGAATGACCAGCATGAACAGCAGACGCAGGAACACCGTGCCGATCGGCTGGGTGACCCATGCGGTCAACCACGTCAGCCACGGAGCATCGCCACCAGTGGCGACATGCGCGATCAGGCCGCCGACAAGTCCGGCAACGAAGCCGATCAGCATCTTGGTGTGCAGTTTCATGCATCGCCTCCCAGGAAGTTTGTGGTTCTTGCGGGAAGACCGCCGTCACCTGGGATTTGCAATCGAAACCTGATCAAGGCAATCAGGGAGCGATGAGTGCGAGGCTATCGGAGTCCAGAGGCATGGTAGCGCAATGAACCGAGTGGGTCGTGCGGGGCCGGCAAACTGCCAACCCCGCCGATCCGACCGACTAGCACCTGATTACGGATTGAAAGTCGCCGTACACGTGCTGTTGCTGTTGATACGGAGATTGCCACCACCTGGATTACTGCCGAACGGCACGCAGTCGCCTGTCCAACTGACAAAGCTGGCCGACGGTACCGCTGACAGGTTCACGTCCGTCCCCCGGACGAAGCTGTGCTGACAGCTGGGAGGGCAGGTGAAGTTGCCGGTGCCGTCAGATGGCGGTGAAAAGCCGCTGGGGGCAGCCGAAATGTTGACCGTACCATTGCCGACGACAATGATCTGCAGAGTAAATGTCTCCGGTTCCGGCTCAGGCTCAGTACCGCCCACGATGGGAATAAGGATGGAGGATCCCCCGTAGAAGAACCGGACGCCGCGATCACCGTCTCCTGCCTCGACTCCCGAGGTCACCACCGCGGCGGTCAGGCAGCCATTTTGCAGGGTACGACCGGCGACACCCGAACCTGGCCGACCGCTCACGGAGCCGGTACCGGAGGTCAGCCCTTCGAACGCGAAGCTGATGTCGACACCCGGCAGAGGCTGCATGCGTGCATCGGTCAGGCAAACGAGGACAGAGGTCGAGCCGTTGGCAGTGATCGAGGTTGGATTTGCTGTGATCTCGAGAGGACCGACACCCGCGAACACCGCACGTTCCACGTCGGCAACGGTCTTGGCCTCACCAGCAACGATGGCGCCTTCGCCCTGGACCCAGACGATGGCCGCGCGACCCAGCTGCGAGACCGGATAGTTGAGGGTCGTGTTGGCGACACCCATCTGGTTGGTGGTTGCGCTGGCACCGATGTTGCCGATCGAGGCCCGGCCGATGGCATAGGGGATGACCGGCCCGTAGTCCACCAGCTGGCCGGTATCGTCGTTGCGGTTGAAGCGCCGCTCGACGGTGAGTTGTCCAGCACTCTGAATCGACTGGATGACACGCGCACTTTCCAGATCGCGATTGCCCTGGACATCGCGACCGAACAGCACCAGCGCATCGCCGGGACCAGCGCCACCGCCCGCGGTGGTAAATGCACCGGACGGCGCGGTGAACATGCGCTGACCTTCTTGCGGGTTGCCGTCACCACCGGAGATGGCGAAGGACCCCGAGCCTTGCGCCGGGAATCCGGCCAGCGGACTGTCGATCATGCCGAAACTCAGCACCGTGCCGGGCAATACCGGATTACCCAGACGATCGGTGGCGATGGCGCCGACGATGATGCTGTAGGTCCCGTCGGGCGGCGGAACGAAGTCGTCGTTGTCGTCACCGGGAACAATGATGTTCTGCCGGTTTACGTACAGCGATTCGAGGATCGGCATGCTCAAGGTCACGCTGAACAGTCGTCCATCGGAAACGACGATCGCGGCTTCGCCGACCACCGGATCCTGAATACCGTTGTCGACATTGTTGTCGGCCCGATCCGCAGTGGCGCGAACCGTTATGGTTCCCTGTCGGTCGCTGGCCAGGAAAATCGCCCCAGCGATGCCGTTGAAGGTGCGCGTGTTGACAGCCGTACCTTCCTGGGTCTGACCGGCCGCATTGGTCGTACTCAGACGCTCGCCCTGCGGGTTGAGCAGTTCCAGGCGGACATTGTTGACCCCGTCAGGGTTTGGAACCGGTGTGCCGGCACCGTCATTGACACTTACGCTGAGCTGGTTGCTGGTGTTGCCACCCGAGCTGCTGACGTAAGTCGGGGCATTCGATGGGCTGACGATCACCGCGGCCGGCAACGAAGGTGCGCCCGAGCTCATGGTGAAGTTCATGGTCGCGTTGAGGTCTTCGCCGGTATCGAGATCGCGCACGGACACGGTCAACGTACCGGTGCCCGCCTGCGACAGCGAGCGCACGAAGACCGTACCCCGCCCCGCATTGACCGGAACGCCCATGGAGGCCATGAACATCTCGCACTCGTTCTCGTCGGTTTCGGGATTGTCGGGAGTGGTAATGGCGCCCACGCTTTCCGACGAAGTCCACGCAGCACGCATGGCCTCCTCATCCTCCGGCACAGTCACCAGCTCGCCACGCAGATTCCGCCAGGTGACGGTGACTTCAGCCTGGTAGGGGTAGTTGCGGCACGACGGCGGCACACCGGCGGAGTTCACCGGAATGGTGGTGCGGTCTGCGGTCAGCGTCAGACGGGTGTCGTTCGACGGTCCGCCATTGAGCGAGATGTTGGTGTTCGCGGTGATCGAGGACCCGCCGGTACTGGAAGGCGCGGACGCGGTCAGCGTGGCGCTGCCCGTGGCCTGCGTGCTCTTGAAGCGGAAACGGGCCTGGCCGCCTGAAGTCGTTGCGGTGGCTGAATTGTTGAAGCTCTGGTTTTCGCCGCTCGCGGCACCAACCTGACCCAGATTGGCTGGCGTCACGCTGAGCTGCACGCTGGTGCCATCGGCGACTGCTCCGCCGCCGTGACGGGTTATCGCCACGGTCACATCCGTCAGCGAACTCACCCCGAGCGTCGTGCTGCTGGGTGTGATCCGGATGGTGTCGTTCTGCGGTGGCTCGAAGCCACCGTCACGGCCGCCGCCACCGCCGCCACAGGCGACCAGTGCGAGGCTGGCAAGTACGGGTACGAGCCTGAACAGGGCACGCGTCATGGTGTTCTCCAAACGATCAATGTTTCAGTGTCGGTTTTCGTGGCTGCCGCAGGCGTTTTACAGCGTATCGCGCAGAAGTTTCGGGGTGACGAAGATCAACAGTTCAGCCTTGCTGCTGGACCGGTTCTTGTTGCGGAACAGGTTGCCCAGCACCGGCACGTCGCCGAGGAACGGTACCTTGGACAGATCCTCGCGCGATGTGATCTCGTACACACCACCCAGCACGACGGTCTCGCCGTTTTGTACCAGCACCGCCGTGTTGATTTCGCGACGGGCGATTTCCGGATAGGTGCCCTGCGGCGTGGAGATGTAGCGACGGACTTCATCCTTCTTGACCGCCACATCCAGATCGATGCGGCCATCATTGGTGATCTTGGGCGTGACCCGCAGTTCCAGGACGATTTCCTTGAACTGCACGGTGAACGTCGGCGTGGTGCCGCCACCGCCCGGTTGCACGGTGGTGTAGCCGACCTCGTCACCCTGGATGATCACCGCTTCCTTGTTGCTGGCGGTGATCACGCGCGGATTGGAAACCACCTCGCCCCGGCCTTCGGCCTGCAGCGCGGACAACTCCAGATCGAGCAGATAGTCGGCGCCGAGGATGGACAGCGCGAAGCTGCCGGCACCCGGCGTGCTGACCGGAAGGTCGAAGTTCAAACGCTCACCCAACGGCGGCGAAACAATCGGGCCACCTCGCGTGTTCGGCTCTACAGCCACCGGCAGGCCTCGGCTGCGACCGTCATAGCGGTTGCGGATCGCCTCGCCACTCATGCGGTCGGTCGCGGCCAACCTGCCGCCGGTACTGATGATGTTGCCGTTGCTGTCCTCGCGGGCGCCACTGATACCGAACCGGGCACCAAGTTCGCGGGCGAAGCTTTCGTTGGCGATGACGATGCGCGACTCGATCAGCACCTGCTGCACCGGACGGTCAAGCAAGGCGATCAGTTCACGGATCTCCTGGATCTTCTGCGGAATGTCGTTGACCAGCAGGGTATTGGTGCGACGGTCGAAGGAAACGCTGCCGCGCGGCGACAGGAAGCCACGGGCGTTGTTGGTACTACCGGTACTTCCGCCACTCTGCGCCTGCTCGCTCTCGGTGGTCAGCAGCTTCGCGATCTCCTCGGCATTGCCGAAATTGATCGGAATGTAGTCGGTAACCAGTTCGGCGCGCTCCTCGATGGCGATGCGCGCGTCTTCCATCTCCTTCTCGCGCGATGCGATCTCCTGCTGCGGCGCGATCCAGACCACGTTGCCCTGACGGCGCTTGTCCAGCCCCTTGGCCTGCAGCACCACGTCCAGCGCCTGATCCCAGGGCACGTTGTCCAGACGGATGGTGATGTTGCCCTGGACGCTGTCGGCGACCACGATATTCAGTTCCGACACTTCGGCAATCAACTGCAGCAGCGAGCGGATCGGCACGTCCTGAAAATTGAAGGTGACCCGGTCACCGCTGTATTCCGGCTCCTTGAGTCGACGCTCGGCCGCCGTCTCCTGGCGCTTCTGGGCGACCTCGATCACATACTGATTGCCGGTCTGGTACGCCAGGGTCTCGATCTCGCCACTGGTGGCAACCTCGATGCTGGCACCGCTGTCCCCCGCGCGGCGGACATTCACGCTCTGTACCGGCGTTGCGAAGTCCGCAACATCCAGCCGCCGCGCATTGCGGTCCGGCACGGCCACGTTGACCAGTTCCAGTTGCAGGCGGTTGCCCATTTCGCGCAGATCGACGGCGGCACCCTCGCCGGTGAACGAAAGTTCGATGCGGCCTTCGCCATCCTTGCCACGACGGAAGTCGATACGATCCAGTTCCACGTTTGCCGCGATCGCTGCCCGTTTGGTCGGGTCGGTTTCGGCAGCCAGGGTCGGCGAGCCAGCCAGCGCAACACCGGCGTCCACCGACAGCAAAAGGCTGGTGCCGTCCTGCCGAATGGAATAACTGGCGGGACGCAACAGGTCGACCACCACGCGCGTGCGGCCGCCGGCCTCGACCACCGACAGGTTGCTGACCGCGCCACTGCCGACCGCCAGTCGGCGCTGCTGCCAGTTGTTCTGGGTATCGATCAAGTCGACGGCAATACGCGGCGGCGACTCGGTGGCGAAATCGCGTGCATCGATCGTGGCCTCTGCGAGATCGATGCGAACCTCCACCCGGCCGCCACCGGCCACGCTGTAGCTGACCGATTCGAGCAGGTTGGCCGCCCAGGTCGGCAGTGCCGACAGCAGCAGAACCACGAACAATGTCGTCGCTGTACGACGGCGACGCTTCGGGGCAATCATGTGGGCAGTCATAGTTGTCTTACTCGCTGCTTTCCAAAGGAATACGGGCCGACTGCTCGATCCAGCCGCCGACACCGTTGGGAATCAGTTCCATCACCTCGATGCGATCCTCGTGGATGCCGGTGATGCGGCCATCGCTCTGGCCGACGTAGTTGTTCGCGCGAACCCGATAGATAACGCCGTCCGGAGCCTTGATGACCCCGAACATGTCGCTGCCGAGCCCGATGGTTCCCACCATCGCCAGAGCGTCCAGCGGGAAAAGCTCCAACGCTTCCTTGCGCCTGCCCGGATCGGGCCGTGGACCGGCCGCGGTGGAGGTCCTGGCCTCTTCGTCATCCCAGAACGCGAACGGTTCACGCAGGTGGAACGCGTTGTACTCGAATGGCTCGAACGTACGCAGCACGGGCAAGGGATCCAGCGGCGCGCCACGACGCGACTTCACCTCGGCAACCCAACCCTCCAGGTCGCCGGTGTTTCCCGCGCAGCCCGTCAGCAGTACGAGGAGACCGGTCGCTGCCATGAATCTGCTGAAACGACGCACGCGGAATGAACGAATCCGATGCATGTCAGCGCCTCCCGCTCTGTGCTTGCGCCGCTGCCTCGGCTTCGGCCAGTTGCGCCTGCTCCTGCTCGTCCAGGTAGCGGTAGGTGCGCACGGTGCCGGACATCGTCAATGCCCCCGAGGGAGCCGGCGCAGCGGCCGAACCTGCACGACCACGGCGGTTGCCACGGGCGGCATTGTCCTGCGGGCGAAGCTCGATATCGTGCATGGTCAGAATGACCACGCGTGGCAGCTGGGCAATGCGGCTGACGAATTCGCCAAACTGGTGATAACTGCCGACCATGCGGATCGTGATCGGCTGCTCGGCGTAGAAGTCTTCCGGCTTCTCGGCACCCGGCTCGAACAGCTGCGTATCGATGCCGGCGGTCAACGCAGCCTGGGAAATATCGATCAGCAACTGCGGCATCTCGGTCTTGCTGGGCAACTGCCGCACCATCTGGCGGAACATCTCGTCCATCTCCGCCAGTTGCTCACGGTAGGCTTCCAGGTTCACCACCTCACCCTGCTTCTGCTCGAACTCGCGCCGCAGGGTTATTTCCTCGCCCTGAACACGCCTGAGCTGATCGCGCTGGTCGCTGATCTTGAAGTACCAGCCGGCCGCTGCGATAAGGATGATCACCAGCACGGCTACGAAATACTTGACACTGGATGGCCAGCCACCCGGGTTGCTGGTATCGAGATTGCGGAAATCGGAGAGCTTCATGGCGTCGCCCCTCCCGCCACCGCATCAGGAAAATCGGGATCTTCCGATTCCGTCGGGTCGGGAGCGCCCGGTTGGGTCAGTTGCACGCGGAGGGTGAAGGCGAAGCGGCTACGCTGGTCCTCGTCCTTGGCTTCCACGATGGTGAGACTGGTACCGGTCAGCCAGTCGGAATCCTCGAGACGACGCATGTAGGTCGACACCCGCGCCTGCGACTGGGCGAAGCCTTCCAGGGTCAGCTGTGTGCCTGCCTGCTTGACCGCGCTCAAACGGACACCCTCGGGAATCGTGCGAACCAACTGATCCCACATATGCACCATCTGTGTGCGATTGGCCTGCAGGCGCTCGATCACGTCCTTGCGGGCCACCAGTTGCCGACGCGCTTCCTTGAGCCGCTCGATTTCGACGATCTGGGCATCCAGCTTGGTGATCTCGCCGCGCAGGAACTGGTTGCGGGCCTGCTGCGCGTCGATCTGCGCGCTGTGCAGACCGACCACGCCAAGCACCAGCAGGACACCGGCCAGCGCAGCACCGGCAAGCATGAGGTAGAACTCGCGCTCGCGCAGCTTGCGGCGCTCCAGGCGCCACGGAAGGAGATTGATATTGGCCGCCATATCAGTCGAAGCTCCGCAGGGCGAGGCCGCAGGCGATCATCATCGAGTGCCCCTCTTCCAGCACCCTGGCCGGTACGCGACCGGCACGCGCCATGTCGGCAAGCGGGTTGCCGATGAAGGCGGGCACACCGATTTCCGAGCTGATCGCCGCGGCCAGTTCCGGCATCGCCGAAACACCACCGGTGACAATGATCTGGTCGACCCGGCTGTATTCGCTGCCGGCATAGAAGTACTGCAGCAGGCGACCGATCTGCACGGCGACCGAGTGGCGGAACCCAGGCGCTACCTCCTCGGCGAAACTCTCCGGAAGGTCGCCGGCCTTGATCGCCACCTCCGCTTCCTTGGGGTTCAGTCCGTAGCGGGCCTGCACGCTGTCGGTCAGGCCCTGGCCGCCGAAGGCGTGTTCCCGCGTGTAGACGATGCGCCCTTCGCGGAGCACGATCATGGTTGTGGTGGTCGCTCCGATGTCGAACAGGGCGGTCACGCGGTCGGCCGCGGCTTGCCGCAGCGGCGGCAGCAGCTCGGCAGCACGGGCGATGGCGAAGGCCTCGACATCAATGATGCGGGCGCTCAGGCCGGCCAGTTCGATGGTAGCCACGCGTGCGTCGACCGACTCGGTGCGGCAGGCTGCCATCAACACGTCGACCAGCTCGGCGCCGCGCTTGCCGACGACGTTGAAGTCGAGGCTGATCTCGTCCAGCGGATAGGGAATGAACTGCGCGGCTTCGACCTGGACCTGACCTTCGAGGTCGTCGTCATTGAGGTCCGCCGGCAAGGTCAGCACCTTGGTGATGACCGCCGATCCGGCGACCGCAGCAACCGCGTGCTTGAGCTTGCAGCCGGAACGATCCAGGGCGCGACGGATGGCGCTGCCCACAGCGTTGACGTCGGTGATCTGTTTGTCGCGAATCGCGTCGGCAGGAAGTGGTTCGACCGCCCACGACTCGATCTTGTAACGACGGTCACTGCCCGACAGCTCGATCAGCTTGACCGCTGTCGAGGAGACGTCGATGCCGACGACCGCCGGAGTTCTGGCTTTGAACAGACCCACTTTCCCCCCCTAGCTTGCGAACGACGTTCGCGATCCGGGAACCCTGTGCGGACTGGATTAGAAGGCATAACAATAGCTAAACGCAACAACTTTGTCCTTTTAGCGGCACAGGCGGTGATCCTGCGCACAGTTTCGCTGGCAAATTGTTGAACAGTAAGCGCTGGAGTGAACCTGGAGGCTCCTTCCCGGGCCGATTGGTTGGCCAGAACGGCAAAAATCGCGTCCGCGTAAAGCCGCCGTCAGGACGGCTGGCAACAGGTCGTCAACGCCCGGACAAACGACTCTACCGGTCTGGCGTGGAGCCTGCCCTCCTGCCTATGCCATAGCCGCCTTGAAGCCCCGGCCCTATACTTGCCGCCGTGTCGAATACCGAATCTGTCGACGCCCCGCCGCGTCGGCGCTGGCGCAAAATCCGCAACTGGACCCTGGGCATTCTTCTCGGCCTGGGCCTGCTTGGTGTGGCCGCCATCGGGGTCCTGTACTGGCTGATCGCGCCCACCCTGCCCTCGGTCCAGGCCCTGCGCGAGGTCGAGTTGCAGGTGCCGTTGCGGGTGGAGACCCGTGACGGCTTCCTGATCGCCAATTTCGGCGAGATGCGGCGCATGCCGGTGCGCATGGAGCAGGTGCCCGACTGTATCCGGCATGCCTTCCTGGCTGCCGAGGATGCCCGTTTCTACGATCACCCTGGTGTCGACTGGCGCGGCATCTTCCGCGCGGTCTGGTTGCTCGGAACCGGTCACGAAGGCCGCGTGCCTGGCGGCTCGACCATCACCCAGCAGGTGGCGCGCAACTTCTTCCTGAGTTCCGAATACAAGATCAAGCGCAAGCTGTCGGAGATCCTGCTGGCACTGCGCATCGAGCGCGAACTGACCAAGGACGAGATCTTCGAGCTCTATCTGAACAAGATATTCCTCGGTCATCGTTCCTACGGCATCGCCGCTGCCGCCGATTTCTACTACGGCAAGACCCTGGATCAGCTGACCCTGCCCGAATGCGCGATGCTTGCCGCGCTGCCCAAGTTCCCCTCGACCGGCAACCCGCTGACCCGGCCGCAGCGCGCGCTGGAGCGGCGCAACTACGTGCTCGACCGCATGCTGGAGGTCGGTTACATCGACCGCGCCACCCACCAGACAGCCCAGGCCGAACCCGAGCGCGCGGCACCACACGAATCGCCGGCCGAGATCAATGCCCCTTATCTGGCCGAGATGGTGCGCATGGAAGCGCTGGCGCGTCTGGGCGACAAGGCGATGGAGGAGGGTTACACCGTCGTCACCAGCATCGACAGCGCCATGCAGCACGCGGCCAACGAGGCCGTGCGCGCCGGCATCCTGGACTACGACCGGCGCCACGGCTATCGCGGTCCGGAGGCGCAGCTGGATCTGGCCGAAAGCGATCCGGAGATGCGCTGGCGGCTGGATCCGCTGGCCGGCCGCTACAACATTTCCGGCCTGCATCCGGCGCTGGTGCTGGAGAGCGGTGCCGACAAGGCACGTGTGGAGCTGCGCGACGGCGATGTGATCGAGATCGACCTGGCCGCGGTGAAATGGGCGCGCCCCTACCTCAGTGTCGGCTCGCGCGGCCCGGAGCCGCGTCGCGTCGACGAGGTGGCCAAGCCCGG
>JAMHVM010000136.1:0-53119 GCA_035911475.1 Lysobacterales bacterium
CTCTCGTCGAGCACGCGATGGCCGCTGGAGGTGACGATCTCGGAATGGGCGACGCTGCCGTCGGCGCGGATCTCCACCGCCATGATCAGCTCGCCATGCAACCGGTGTCGGGAGAACTGCGCCGGATATTCCTCGTTGCTCAGGCGCTCGATGCGCAGGTCCCAGGCACGCACGTAGGCCGCGTAGAAATACTCCTGGGTCTGGGCCGAGACGAATTTCTTGTTCGGACGCTGCGCATAGTCCTGGCGGCGCCGATCCTGCTCGGCGGCCAGCGCGGCGATCTCCCGCTGCAGTTCGCGCAGCTCGTCCGATTCCGGCAGGGCACTGGGTACATCCTGGGGCTTGGCCTCGCTGCTGGCGGATTCCGCGGCCGCGGCGGAGGTGGTCAGCACCGGCGCCTGGGCATCGGTGGAAGCGCGCGGTGCGGCAGCCTCCTGGATCTGTTCGGCCTCGCCCGGATCCGGTTTCAGGGTTGGCGCATTGCCCACCGCGGTGGGCCGCTCGGGATGGTCGAGGTCACCGCCACCTTCCTGGTTGGCCTGGGCCAGGAAATCGGCCTTCTCCGGTTTGTCCCGGGTCGAGGTGGCGACCAGGATGACGTCGAGCATGGGTGGTGCCGACGGCGCCTGGGCGGCGCTGAAGCCGACGCCGAGCAGAACGACCCCGTGCAGCATTGCCGAGAACACCACCGTCAGGGCCAGACGCTCGCCGCCGGCTGTGCCGGCAGCCGATTGCACCGGACCGGTGCGAAAAGGCGCGGCCACGGGCGAGGCGGAATCAACGGTCATGACCGGGGTCAGCGCTCCAGCGCGTCGAACAGCAGTCCGGCAATGTTCAAGCCGGCTTGGGCGTCGAGCTCGCGGACGCCGGTCGGGCTGGTGACATTGACCTCGGTGAGCCAGTCGCCGATCACGTCCAGACCCACGAACAGCAGACCGCGGCGTTTCAGCTCCGGCGCGACCTGCGCCACGATCCAGCGATCGCGCTCGGTCAATGGGCGTGCCTCGCCACGGCCACCTCTGGCGAGGTTGCCGCGGAACTCGTCGCCCTGGGGAATCCGTGCCAGTGCGTACGGGACGGGTTCGCCATCCACCACCAGCACACGCTTGTCGCCGTCGCGGATTTCCGGGAGGTAGCGCTGCGCCAGCGCCAGCGCCTGGCCGCCCTCGGTCAGGGTTTCCAGGATCACGTTCAGATTCGGGTCGTCGGCACCGACCCGGAAGATGCTGCGTCCGCCCATGCCATCCAGCGGCTTGAGTACCGCCAGACCCTGCTCGCGCACGAAGGCGCGCAGGCGGCCGGCATCGCGGGCGACCAGCGTGGGCGGGCAGCATTGCGGAAAGTGCAGGGCGAACAGCTTTTCGTTGGCGTCGCGCAGGGACTGCGGCCGGTTCACCACCCGCACCCCTGCCTGTTCGGCCAGGTCGGCGATCAGGGTGTCGTACAGGTACTCGCGGTCAAAGGGGGGATCCTTGCGCAGCAACAGGACATCGGTCGCGGCCAGAGGCTGCCATTGCGGCTCGCCAAGTGTGAACCAATTAACAGGATCATCGCGAACAGCGAGCGGGCGCACATTTGTCTGCGGCGAGGATCCGTCGATCGCCAGGCCCGACTGCTCGAGATAGGACAGCCGGTGTCCGCGCTTCTGCGCCTCCAGCAGCAAGGCCAAGGTGGTGTCCTTGGCGACCTTGATCGTGTCGATCGGGTCCATCAGGACTGTGATTGCCAAAGACATGATTTGCGTCATTCACCCGTGTTGCGCTGCGTGCCAGAATAGCATTCGCGCTTTGCAATTCATCATTGCTTGACAGGACGACAGGCCGGGCATTAAACAGCCCTGTCACGCGAAACGGCCACGTCAGTTCAAGGGGGCAGCAAGTGGAGCAACACATGCCGGGGGACACTGACAAGGGCGCAAGCAGTGGTCTGGCCGGACTGAAGGTCATGGTCATCGACGACTCGCGCACTATCCGCAAGTCGGCCGAAACCCTGTTGAAGAACGAAGGCTGTGACGTGGTTACCGCCAACGACGGCTTCGAGGCGCTGGCCAAGATCACCGAGTATCAACCCAACATCATCTTCGTCGACATCATGATGCCGCGCCTGGATGGCTATCAGACCTGCGCGCTGATCAAGAACAACCAGATCTACCGCCGCACCCCGGTGATCATGTTGTCGTCCAAGGACGGTCTGTTCGACAAGGCCCGCGGTCGCATCGTCGGCTCGGACGAATACCTGACCAAACCATTTACGCGCGAAGAGTTGCTCGGCGCCATCCGGCGGCATTCCGACCGATGACGGACCCAGTCGAACTGCCGGGGAGGAGAAACCAGTGGCACACATCCTGATCATCGACGACTCGCCGACCGAGACGACGATCTATCGCACGATCCTGGAGAAGCACGGTCACCAAGTGAGTGCGTCGGCGTCGGCCGAGGAAGGCATCGCGGCGGCACGTTCGGCGCGGCCGGATCTGGTGCTGATGGACGTGGTCATGCCCGGCATGAACGGTTTCCAGGCGACGCGCAGCCTGAGCAAGGATCCGTCCACCGCCGCGATTCCGGTCATCATCCTCAGCAACAAGGGCCAGGAGACCGACCGGGTCTGGGGTCTGCGCCAGGGTGCGCGCGACTACATGGTCAAGCCGGCCAAGGAAGGCGACCTGATCAGCCGCATCAACGCCATCCTCGAGAGCTGACCGTCCCATGTTCGAAGCCACCGCCACACCCTACAGCCTGCTGCTCGGATACGAGCGGCGCGCGCTGGCGCATCGTGCCCAGGCGCGGGACACGGCCGAGGGCAACGTGGGCACCTGGCGTGGCCTGGCCTTCGATGTGCGCGGTACCGAGGCGGTGGTGGCGATCGGCGAGATCACCGAAATCCTGCTGCCACCGTCGCTGACCTTCGTGCCGGGTGCGCGACCGTGGCTGCGTGGCATCGCCAACCTGCGTGGTGCCCTGCTCACGGTGGTCGATTTCGGGCATTTCCTGTTCGGTGAGCCAACGCCACACGAGGATCGCAACCGGGTGCTGGTCGCGCGCCAGCGCGGTGCCGCCGCCACCGGCTTGCTGGTCAGCGCGGTGCTTGGGCAACGCAGTTTTTCCGAGGCCGACGCCTTCGCGCCGGAGCAGGTGACCGAGCCGGGTCTGTTGCCGTACGTGCAGTATGCATTTGAGGAAAAGCAGGGGGAGAGCTACCTGCCAGTGGTGTCGTTCCAGGGGTTGGTACGCGCCCAGGCATTCCTCGATGCCGCGGCCTGAGTCCGTGGCTTCATGATGAACAGGGAGAACAGTTGATATGGCGACTTCGGCCTCTGACGGCACCGGCAAACGGTCTGGCGGATTCTGGTTCTGGGCGCTGCTGCTGATCGCGGCCGTGGTCGTGTTTGCCGTCAATTTCTATCTGGGACAGCAGCAGTCGGCGATCGTATCGGAGGCTACTGCCAACGCCAGTCGCCTGCAGGTGACCGCACTGCGTATCGGCGGTTATGGCGAGCGCGCCGCGCGCGGCAACGCCATCGCCTTCGACGAGCTGAAGAAGTCGCTGGAACAGGGCAACTCGATCCTTGCCGATCTGCAGGCGGTCCGCGGTCATGGCGACGCCCAGGTACAGCAGAGCCTGGACACCTTGTCGTCGATGTGGACCGGTCTGGCGACATCGAGCCAGGAGGTCATCGACCGTGAGGCCACGGTGGTCAACAGCATCCTGGCCGTGGAAGGCATCGAGCAGCTGCTGCCCGGCATCAGCAACCGCATGGAAGAGGTGCTGCAGACCCTGATCGCTCGGAGCAGCCCCACTGCGCAGGTATCGGTGGCGTCACGGCAACTGCTGCTGGCGGACCGCATGCAGCGCCGCATCATCGATCTGCGCAATTCGCCCGAGTCGCAGAGTGTCGAGGACGCCATCGATGGTCTCGCCCGCGACAGCGGATTGTTCAACCAGGTGCAGGAAGGCCTGCTGGAAGGCAGCAATGAACTGGGTATCCGGCCGATCGACATCGCCGATGCCCGACAGATCCTGACCGAGATCGGCCAGCAGTGGTCACAGGTGGCGACCGCGCTTCCGGAACTGGCGATCACCGCCGGCGACATCGTCAGCGCGCGTGCCGCGGTACGCAACATCGAGGAGAGCGTCCAGCGGGTCCAGCTGGCCGGCAGCGAGCACGGACGCGTCTGGCAGGAATCGGTGGCCCGGCAACCTTTCCCGAATGTCTGGTGGGGTGCCGCGTCCGGTGCCGCCGCGGTGATCGCGGTGATGGCCATGCTGGTCGGCATGTGGCGCCGCGATACCCAGCGCTTCCGGGAAACCGCCGAACTCAACCAGCGCAACGAGGAGGCCATTCTGCGACTGCTCGACGAAATGGGTTCGCTGGCCGAAGGCGACCTCACCGTGCAGGCCACCGTGACCGAGGACATCACCGGCGCCATCGCCGATTCGATGAACTACACGGTGGAACAGCTGCGCAACCTGGTCGGCACCATGACCAACACGTCCAACCAGGTGGCCGAATCCTCGCAGGACACATTGGAGACCGCGGGCGAGCTGGCACGTTCGGCCGAGCAGCAGTCGAGCCAGGTCAACGCCGCCACCCAGCGCGTCACCGAAATGGCCCAATCGATCGCCGCGGTGTCGCAGAACGCATCGCTTTCGGCGGACGTGGCGCAGCGCTCAGTGGTTATCGCCACCGACGGTGCCCAGGTGGTGCGCGAAACCATTGCCGGCATGGACTCGATCCGCGACCAGATCCAGGAGACGTCCAAGCGCATCAAGCGGCTGGGCGAGTCCTCGCAGGAGATTGGCGCCATCGTCGAACTGATCAACGACATCGCCGAGCAGACCAACATCCTGGCGCTCAATGCCGCCATCCAGGCCGCGTCGGCCGGTGAGGCCGGACGTGGATTCGCGGTGGTTGCCGACGAAGTGCAGCGACTGGCGGAGCGCGCTGGTCACGCCACCCGACGCATCGAAACCCTGGTGCACACCATTCAGACCGACACCAACGAGGCGGTCGGTTCCATGGAGCAGACCACCGCCGGTGTGGTCAGCGGTGCCCGTCTGGCCGAGAACGCCGGTCGCGCGCTGAACCAGATCGAAGACGTGTCGCAGGAACTGGCGCGACTGATCGCGGAAATCTCCGACGCCTCGCGGCAGCAGTCGCAGGGCGCCAGCGAGATCGCCCAGACCATGGATGCGATCCGCGGATTCACCAGCGATACGGCAGCCGGTGCCGGCCGTACCGCCGGATCGGTCGGCAAGCTGGCGGAACTGGCGACGGCGCTGCGCCGCACCGTCGCCGACTTCAAGCTGCCGGAGAACACGGCGGTGGAGCCGCTCGCGAACATCGACCAGTACGACGAAGACGAGGATTGGCAGCATACGGCGGCCGATTCGGACATCAACGAAATCCGGCTCTGAGCCGTCGACAGCAGCAAACAACAGGCATGTCTTACATGGCTCAGCGACCGTCCAAGCGATTGGGGATCCCCCTGCGGCATCCACGGGGTGACAGCGCGCGTGTCGACGGTGGCGATGATCGGGGAGTGTGCACACCATGCCGGTGAGCAGCATCGACCAGACCAGTCTGCTCTGGATCAAGCCGGAGATCGACGCCTGCCTGAGTCGGGCCGCCGAGGCGCTTGAGCGCTACGCCGACAACGACTTCAAGGGTGACAGCGTCGCGACAGCGCAAGCGGAACTGCACGAGGTTCGCGGTGTCCTGCGCATCCTGGAGTTGTACGGCGCCGCCATGGTCGCCGAGGAAATGGAGCTGCTGCTCGACGACATCGTCGCCGGCCGGGTCAGCCAGGTCGAGGATGCGCTGACCAGCCTGCTGCGCGCGGCGTTGCAGTTGCCCGACTACCTCGAGCGGCTGCAGGCCGGCAACCGCGATGTTCCCATCGTGCTGCTGCCGCTGCTCAACGACCTGCGGTCCTGTCGTGGCGAGAAGCTGCTCAGCGAGAGCGTCCTGCTGATACCGCCCAGCGATCCGGAATTGCCGGCCGATGTGCCCTATCCGCAGGACCGCCTGACCCAGGGCGAACTCGAGCGCTATCTGGTCGAGTGGCGCCGGGAGTGGCAACTGGTGCTGCTGGAGTGGTTCCGCGGCGGCGACCAGGATCACGTACTGGCCCGGCTGGTGGAGCTGTGCGACGAGCTGCTGGACGTGCTCACCGCCCGCCCGGCGCGCAAGCTGTGGTGGATCGCCAGTGCCGTGGTAGAGGCCCTGCGTGAGCGCCTGCTGGACACCAGCATTTCCAGCAAGCTGCTGTTCGGTCGACTGGACCGCGAGGTCAAGCGGCTGATCGATCAGGGCGAGCGGCTGTACAGCGAACAGCCGCCCGATGATCTCATGCGCAGCCTGCTCTATTACGTGGCCCAGGCCGGGTCCGGCGGGCAGCGGATCGGACAGGTGCGCAGTGCCTTCAATCTGGATGACCTGCTGCCTTCGGCCGAGGAGATCGACAGCGCCCGAGGTGCCATGGGCGGTCGCAACAACCAGCTGCTGGCCAGCGTCGCCGGGGCGTTGGAAGAAGAGCTGTTGCGGGTGAAGGACGCGCTGGACCTGTTCCTGCGCGGCAACCGCAGCGCGCCGGAAACCCTGGAATCGGAACTGCCCATTCTCGATCGGGTCGCCGACACCCTGGGCATCCTCGGCATGGGCGTGCAGCGGCACGAGGTCCAGGCCCAGCGCGCGACGCTGGCGGAAATCGTCGCCGGCAATCTCACCAGCGAGAATGTGCTGCTCGACATCGCCAGCGGTCTGCTCCGGGTCGAGCAAAGCCTGCAGGAGCAGCGTTCCGGCGTGACCGTGCGCAGCCGGCCGGACGTGAAGCCGGACGAGCCGGGCCGGTTGACCGGCATCGAGCGGCAGCGCCTGATCGAAGCGGCGCTGAAGGAAGCCGCGCTGAACCTGCAGCAGAGCAAGGAGCTGTTCGTCGCCGAGTTGTCGGCGCCGGTCGGCAAACAGCATCACGACGCCGCCCTGATGATGCGCGATGTGGCTGGTGCGCTGCGGCTGCTCGAATTCGATGCCGCCGCCGACCGCACCCTGGCGCTGGCCGGATTCCTGTACCAGGCGGCGGACAACCCGCAACCGCTGGGCAACGAGCAGGTCGTGGCCTATGCCGATGCGCTCAGCGGTGTCGAATACTACCTGGAACTGGTCGCGGACCATCAGGGCCACGAAGACCAGCGTCTGGAAACCATCACCGATGCGATCACCCGGCTGGGCCATTGGCCGCCGGTGGTCAGCCTGCGCGAACTGTTCGATGGCTCGATCAATGTGTCGCCGACGCCGGCCGCCACGACGCTCGAGGCCACCGGTCTGGTCGCCGTGCCGGATACACCGCCGGAGGCCGTGAGCCCGGTCGAATCCGGGCTGGTGGCCGAGAACGAGGAGCTGGATGCGCCGGATGCGGCGCTGGCAACGGTGGAGCTGGAGCCGACCCTGGGTCGCATGCGCGAGTTCGTTGCCGAAGCCGGTTACGCGTTCGGCGAGAGCAGCGCCGACGACGACATCCGCGACACCTTCCTGGACGAACTGGTCGAGGAAATCGGACAACTCGAGGTGCAGTTGCCGCTGTGGCGGCAATCGCCGGACGATCTCGAACGCCTGCGCTCCATCCGCCGCAGCTTCCACACCATCAAGGGCAGCGGCCGCATGGTCGGTGCCAAGCTGCTGGGCGAGTTCGCCTGGCAGGTCGAGAACATGCTCAACCGCGTGTTGAATGGCCAGCGCCCGGTCAGCGCCGGGGTCATGGGTCTGGTCGAACAGGCGGCAAGCACCCTCCCCGAGTTCCATGCCGCCTTGTGCGGCGACCTCCGGCCACGGCGCGATATCGCCGGGATCATGGCGGTGGCGCAAATGCTCGCCGAGGGACAGGAGCCGCGCATCGACGCGATCATCCCGCTGGCGGCGGTCGAAGACACCGGCGCTGCCGGCGACAGCGATGACGGCGGCGATTTCGATCCGGTGTTGATGGAGATCCTGCGCAGCGAGGTGGCCGGACATCTGGGCGTCATCGACACCTACCTGCAGGACGCGCGCGACAACTGGGCGCTGGCGCCGGTGCCGGAGCATCTGTTGCGTGCGGTGCATACGCTCAATGGCGCGTTCGGGGCGGTCGAGCTGAGCAACGTGATCGCCGTGACCATGCCGTTCGAAGCCTACGTGCGTCGGCTGCGTGGCTTGCGTCAGGCGCCCGATGGCGAGGGTCACAAGGCGATCGAGCAGACCAGCCGCTGGCTGGGCCAGGTGGTGGATCGCCTGGACAAGGGCGAGGCGCTGCCCGATCCGCTGGATCTGCCCGCGCGTTTCGAGCGTCTGCTGGCGGCCTTGCCGCCGGTGCGCGAGGACAGCAGCTGGTTGATCGACGACCTCAGGGCGTCCGACCCGGTGCTTGATGACGACGTCGATACCGGAGTCGGCACGCCCGCCGCCGGTGCCGACCTCGTTGACGACGTGCTCGCCGTCTCGCCATCCGATCCATTCGCTGCTGCATCGCCGTTCGCCGATACCGCAGCAGGCGATGCACCGACGGCGGCCGAGGACGAAGTGCCGGTCCGGGTTGTCTCGCCTTTCTACGATTCCGACTCACCGGCGCCGCAGCAGGACGACGCGCTCGTCGACGACATGTCCGGACACGATGCTGGCGATCATGCCGCCGATTCCACCGGCCAGGTCGAGATCGACAGCTCAGCTATGCAGACCGCGGAAGCGGCTGAACCGGAGGAGTACTGGTCGTTCGAGCGCGACGCGGTTGCGACCACAGAATCGATCGCTGATGAAACCGGTTCAGCGAGCGACGCCCTCGCCGATTCGGCGAGCGGTGCCGAATTCGAGGAGTCGGCCGAGTTGCGTGCGGATGCCGCACCCGACGACGGCACGGTGGTCGATGCCTTGCCCGATGCCTCGCCCGATCCGGAAGCCGAACCCGCGCAAGCAGCGGACGATGGCGATGGCAGCGCCCTGGGTCGTCTGCTCGCCAGCCTGCCGTCGATCCCCCCCGATGATGTCGATCCGGACCTGGCCGACTTCTTCCGCGAGGAAGCCCGAGAGCTGCTGGATCGTTGTGAACAGCATCTGGCCAATCGCGACAAGCATGGCGACGAGACGCTGGCGCAGGAACTGGCGCGTGAACTGCACACCCTCAAGGGTGGCGCGCGCATGGCCGGCTTCATCGATGCCGGTGAACTGGCGCATGTGATGGAGTCGTTGCTGGAATCGGCGGCCTCGGATCGACGCAGTTTCGAAGCCGCCGAGATCGCGGTCATCGGTCGTTGCCTGGATCGCCTCAACCACCTGATCTTCCCGTCGACCGAGCCGGTTGTCCGCCAGGACGTGGCCGCCGAACCGGAGCCGCTCAAGCCTGTGCGCGCACCGGAACCGGAGCCGGTGGTGGATGTCCCTGTGGCGACATCGTCGCCGACCGTTCCGGTCGAGCCGATCGTCTCGCCGACCTTGGAGACGGGGCCTGCAACGCGTCCGGATCGGCTGGTGTCGTTCCCGCCAACCGAAAAGGAGAGCGTGCCGGAGACCGCGGTCGGCGAGTTCGTGCGCGTGCGCGCCGATCAGCTCGATGCCCTGGTCAACCTGGCCGGTGAAGTCGGCATCATCCGCACCCGCCTTGAACAGCAGGTCGGCGCGTTCCGGTTCAATCTGGAAGAACTGGAACAAACGGTGCAGCGTCTGCGCGATCAGATGCGCAAGCTGGAGATCGAGGCGGAGACGCAGATCCTCTCGCGCGAAGTGCGCGTGCAGGAACGCGCCGACCAGTTGTTCGATCCGCTGGAGATGGACCGCTTCTCGCAGCTGCAGCAGCTGTCGCGCGCGCTGGCCGAGTCCATGTCCGACCTGCAGTCGATCCAGGGCCTGCTGGAAGAACACACCCGGCTGGCGGAATCGCTGCTGCTGCAGCAGTCGCGTGCCGGCGCCGAGTTGCAGGAAGGCCTCATGCGTGCGCGCATGGTGCCGTTCGAGAGCGTGTTGCCACGGCTGCGCCGGCTGGTTCGTCAGGAAGGCGATGCACTCGGCAAGCGCGTGCGCCTGGGCATCGACGGCGGTCAGGGTGAACTCGACCGCGGTGTGCTCGAGCGCATGGCCGCCCCCTTCGAACACATGCTGCGCAATGCGCTGGTGCACGGGCTGGAGACGCCGCAGGAGCGCCAGGGCAGCGGCAAGGACGAAGAGGGCGAGATCCGCATCCGCGTCGCCCGTCAGGCCACCGAAGTCATCATCGAGGTCATCGATGACGGTCGCGGCATCGATCCGGACAGGGTTCGGCGTACCGCGATCTCGCGCGGCCTGCTGGCGCCCGAATCGGACCTGAGCGACCGCGACCTGTTCGGCTTCATCATGGAACCGGGCTTCTCCACCGCCGACGCGCTGACCCAGTACGCCGGCCGCGGTGTCGGTCTGGACGTGGTCGCCAGCGAGATCAAGCAGCTGGGTGGCAGCCTTTCGATCGATTCCCGCCAGGGTGCCGGCACCACCTTCAGCATCCGCCTGCCGTACACCCTGGCGGTCAGCCAGGCGGTGCTGGTGCGCGTGGGCGAGCACACCTTTGCCGTGCCCATGGCCGGCGTGCAGGGCATCGTCCGACTGGCGCACGCCAACTATGTAGAGCGCATGGCCGACAGCCGGCCGCGGGTCGAGTACGCGGGCGATGACTACGAGCTGTTCGAGCTGGACGGCATGCTCGGCCTGCCGGCGATCGCGCCGGACGAGCACGCACAGGTGCCGCTGTTGATGATCCGCGCCGGTGACCTGCGTGCCGCCTTGCGCGTGGATTCTCTGCTGGGTGGTCGCGAGATCGTGGTCAAGCCGGTCGGACCACAGCTGGCGCGCATTCCCGGTGTGTTCGGCGCCACCATCCTCGGTGACGGTGCGGTGGTGGTCATTCTCGATATCGCCGTGTTGCTGCGTCGCGCCGCGGCCCGGCGCGAGCGTGGCGAAGGTGCCGGCAGCAACACGCCAACACCAGTGGTGCGGATGCGTCCGCAGGTGCTGGTGGTCGACGACTCGATCACCATGCGCAAGGTCAGCGCCCGCGTGCTCGAGCGCGAGGGCTACGAGGTGCACACTGCCAAGGACGGTCTGGATGCGCTGGAACAGATGCACGAGCGCCTTCCCGATGTGATCCTGCTGGATCTGGAAATGCCGCGCATGGACGGCTATGAGTTCGCCGGTTACGTGCGTGGCGATGCCCGCTTCCAGAAGATTCCGATCATCGTGATCACCTCGCGCGTGGGCGAAAAGCATCGTGCCCGCGCCTTCGAGCTGGGCGTCAACCGCTATCTGGGCAAACCGTATCAGGAAGGCGAGATGGTCAGTTCGGTGGCCGAGTTGCTGGCCGAACGGGCCGCCGCCAGGGGTGACGGCCCGTGAGCGGGCATTCTGCGAACGGCTGTACCCGCGGTCTCCCGGCCCGGCGCGGCTCAGGACACTAGACGATGGATGAAACCCGGACCGATATCCGCGGCGTGCTGATTCCGGTCAGCGAGACGCGGCTGCTGCTGCCCAATGCGGTGATCGCCGAGGTGGTGCCGTTCACCGCGCCCGATCCGGTCGCGACCAAGGCGACCTGGCTATTGGGCAGGGTTGCGTGGCGGGAGATGCGCGTGCCGCTGGTGTCGGTGGCGTCGTTCGCCGGCTTCGTCACGCGCGAGAGCCTGCTCAACGTCAAGCTGGCCATCCTCAAGAGTGTCGGTGGCCATGCCTCGGTGCCTTATCTGGCGGTACTGGCTCAGGGTTTTCCACGCCTGACCAGCATCGGCCCGGAAACCCTGCAGGTCGACACCACCGCCGAGAAGCGTCCCGGCATCGCCATGAGTGTGCGCATGACCGTCGATGAAGGCGATGCCCACATTCCCGATCTGGACACCATCGAAACCGCTATCGCCGCCGAACTGGCCTGAGTCTGCGCTGTCCCGCGGTAGATTTTTCCGGTTGCTGCTGTCTGGATGGACGCGTGTTCGCCCGATCAATCGGGCTCGTTGTCGGCGCGCAGGATGAGGTCGACGCCGGCCAGCTGAACCAGCGCGGCGACATTCATGCGCACGATGGCCGGGCCGATGTCCTGCGCATGCGGACCGAGGTTTGCCGGCGTGTCGGTGGTCTGGTGGTAGAACGGCGTGCTCGCACGCAGCCGATGAATACTCATCACGCCTGGCCGCCCGGCATTGATGTAGGGCATGTGGTCCGAGCAGCAACTGTCGGTGCGGACGACCACATGGTTCTGGTCAAGCGCGGGCACATAGTCCAGCGCCGCGTCGGCCAGGCGATTGGCCAGTGCGACGTTGGCGTCGCCCGGTCGGGTTTCGGCGATCACACCCAGCGTGGCATCCGGTGACCAGCCGATCATGTCCATGTTGAGCATGGCATTGATCCTGGCCAGGTCACCGCTGCCAGAGAGGGCATTGACGTGTGCGGTGCTGCCACGCAGGCCCTGTTCCTCGCCGGAGTAGCACATGAACACGATGCTGCGCTGGGGCAGGTAGTCGACGATGGCGTGGGCGGCCTCGATCACGCCCGAGCAGCCGGAGGCGTTGTCATCGGCGCCTGGGGTGTTCACGGTCGAGAGGATGTTGGGATTTCGCGAATCGTAGTGGCCGCCGACCACCAGCCACTCGTCCGGATGGACAACACCGCGGAACATGCCCACCACATTGGCGATGTTGACCACCGTGCCGTTGTAGTTCATGGTGAAGAACGGCTCGTCCACAGCCAGGCCCATGCTGCCGAACTGGCCGGCGATCCACTGCCTGGCCAGGGTAAGGTCGGTCGGTGCGAAGCTGGACCGGTTCCAGTTGGCCAACGTGCTGACGTTGGCGAACCAGCGCAGCGGATCGACACGCCCGACGATGATCGCGGTCTGGTCCACCTCTGGTTGCTTGATGTCGCCGGTGCGATCGAAGCGACGCAGGCGTGCGATGGTGGTATTGACCGCCACCGCCCGCCATTCGGCATTGCCCAGATCGTCGCGGTGCGCCGACGGCAGTGCCATGCGCCCCAGTGGCGAGAAGGCCTGCGGTTGCCGGACCAGATCGTAGCTGCCGCCGGAAAGCACGATGCGTTCTTCCGGTATGGGTGTGGTGTTGTCACCGCAGCCGTTGGCATGCAGGACCAGTTCCTCGGGATCAAGACGGCCCAGGTCACGCAGCAGCGGCAGCGCATGCCGTTCGGCAGTGGCACTGGCGCCCGGTCCGGCCAGCACCAGCACCTCGCCAGCCTCGATCCACCAGGCAACCCCGGCGTCGTGCTTGATGCGGGTCAGGGCGGCATCGTCGGGAACACCGGTGATGTCGACCAACACGGTTTGCTCGGAACCGAGCGCGCTCCCCGATGCGAGAACCTGGGTGGCGAGCGTGGCGGCAATGAGGGCTGTTTTCATTGCGGAATACCTGCGCGAAAAGCTGGCTCGTGCTCGGCAGCGGGAGGTGAGCACGAGCCGGTGGGGGCTGTCGGCAATGGTACCGCCAGCGGCGATGTACCGTGGCCGGGCAACTGGATTCGATGGCATCGGGCGACGGTTGTGCTCACCTGCGCGAACCGCACGCCGATGCCGAAGCTGTCGACGCTGCCTGCCATCCATGATTGCCGGTATGACCCAGGAATCGAAGTGAGGCGGGCATTGCGACACACGGTCTTCGTCGCAGCCCGCCGCCTGGGTCGGGGGCGGATCGGCGAAATGTCCTCGCAGCGCTCGACTTGCTCCCGAACATGGAAGAATCGCCCTCATGGACGAGCGAGACAACTGGCCGCAGATCGAGGCCCTGTTCGATGCCGCGTGGGAGCGACCGGGCAACGAGCGCGAGCCATGGCTGCGCGCACAGCGCGTGCCGGAACCGGTATTGGAGCGCGTGCTGTCGCTGCTGGCGGCGGCGCGGTCGAGCGGCGATTTCCTGGAGCCTGCGACTGGCGCTGGCCATCCCGCCGCCGCCGAAGTCGCCTCGGCGCCGGGGATGAGCCCGCTGCTTCAGGCTGGTGATCGTGCCGGTCCGTGGCGCGTGCTGCGCGCCATCGGCCGCGGCGGCATGGGCGAGGTCTACGAGGTCGAGCGTGCCGACGGCCAGTTTGTCCAGCGCGCCGCGCTGAAGCTGATCACCACCGCCGATGCCGCTGCCTGGAGCCGTTTCCAGGCAGAGCGGCAGATTCTGGCGACCCTGGAGCACCCGGGTATTGCGCGGATGATCGATGGCGGTCTGCTGGGTTCGGACCGGCCCTACATGGTGATGGGATACGTCGACGGCGAACCGATCGATCGCCACGCCGAGCGCGTTGGACTGTCCCTGTCGCAACGTGTGTCGGGCATCCGCGAAGTCGGCCAGGCCCTCGCCCACGCGCACGGCCGCCTGGTGGTGCACAGCGATCTCAAGCCCGGCAACATCCTGATCGATTCCGCCGGCCGGGCGCGTTTGATCGATTTCGGTATCGCCCATCTGGTCGATGAGGGCCGGAAAGGATCGGGTCAGACCCTGTTGTCACCGGAGTATGCCGCGCCGGAACAGATTCTCGCCGGGGCAGTCACCACCGCGACCGACGTCTACGGGCTGGCGGCCGTGCTGTATCGCCTGGTGGCTGGTGTGCCGCTGCGACGCACGTCGGGAATGCCCGCGGCGCTTGCGCTGGCCCGGGCCGTCGACACCGAGATCCTACCGGTGTCCCAGGCAGGCGGCTCCGGGCGGTGGCGGACTTCGGCGCGCGATCGTGCCCTGCTGACCGACCTCGACACCATTCTGGCCAAGGCCTTGGCCGTCGACAGCCGGATGCGCTATGCCAGCGTCGAGGCCTTCTGTGCGGATCTGGAACGCGCCCAGCGGCACCAGCCAGTGCTGGCGCGCAAGCATCAGCCGGGCTACCTGCTCGCGCGCTGGCTGTATCGCAACCGCTGGTCGGTCGCTGCCACAGGCGCGGTCATCGCCAGCCTGATCATCGGCCTGGGCGCCGCGCTGTGGCAGGGCAACGAAGCGGCGCAGCAACGCGACGAGGCGATGCGCGAGCGTGCACGCCTGGAAGCCATCCAGCAGGCGGTGTTCCACATGTTCCGCAGTGCCGGTGAAACGCGTGGCAGCGACGCCAGCGCCAGTGACGTGCTGGACTCGGCGGCGCAGCGTATCCAGGACGAATTCGCCCGCGACCCGGCGGCCGGTGCGCCGACCCTGCACGCCCTGGGTGAGCTTTATTTCCTGCTCAACGATTACCAGGCCGCCGTGCCGCTGTTGCGTCGGCTGGTCGAGCAGGCCGACACCGCCATGGATCCGGCCATCGTGGCATCGGCGCGTTTCGATCTGGCCCAGGCCACTCTGCGTCAGGGCGATATCGCCGGGTCGCGCCAGGCGCTGGCCCAGGCGCAGGCATTTTGGCTGTCAGACCGTGGCCGCTGGCAGCCGAGGCTGCTCGAGAGCCGGCTGCTGGAAGCGCAGCTGCTGCGTCAGGATGGCGAGGTCGACGCCGCCATCGCCTTGTTGCGCGAATCGCTGCTCGAGCGAATCGCGCTCAGTGGCGAATCCGACCGCGAAACCGGTGTCCTGCACAACAACCTGGGAGTGATGCTGTTCGGCCGCGGCCACTACGACGAGGCCCGTCAGTCGCTGGCCTCGGCGCGCGCGATCTGGCAGCAACGCGGGCTGGCGCAGTCACCGGATGCGCTCAACACCTTGAACAACTGGGCCGCATTGGAAGTGACCGCCGGTCGACCGGCCGAGGCCGAGCCACTGTTCGCCGAAGCCGTGGCCCTGCGACGCCGCAACTTCGGACCTTCGGCGGCGACGGCCGCGCTGCTCAACAACTACGGCAAGCTGCTGATCACCCTGGAACGCGCGGCCGATGCCATCGGCGTGCTGGAAGAATCGGTGCAACTGGCTCAGCGCTACGCGGGAACCGGCAGCACGCTGCATGTCGCGGCGCTCAGTGGTCTGGCCGAAGCGCGCCTGGACAGCGGACGTCTGGAGGCCGCCGAGCACGATGCCGAACTGGCCTTGCAGACAGCGCTGGATCATCTGGGTGAGACGCATCCGTTCGCCGCCGCCGGCGTCGTGCTGGCACAGGTGCGCGGGGAGCAGGGACGTCTGGCCGAAGCTGCCGCGCTGCTCGACAACGCCGATGCCATCGCCGGCAACAGCGGTGCGGGCGGCGAGCGTGTTTCCGCGAAAATCGCGCAGGTCAGGCAGCGCCTTGGTCTGTCGGATCGTTCCCCAGCGCCTGGAACAGCCACGCCTTCGCCTTGACCCAGTCCCGGCGCAGCGTGCGTTCGGACACGCCCAGGATGCGCGCCGTCTCCAGCTCCGAATAGCCGGCGAAGTAGCGGCACTCGATCAGATGGGTCAGGTGCGGATTGAGTTGCGAGAGTCGCTCCAGCGCCTCGTCCAGTTCCACCAGCTGCTCGTCCTCGCGCCAGAACGGCTCCAGCGGCAACTCGTCGATCGATTCGACCTGGCCGCTGCCACGTTTGGCGGCCAGCTTGCGGCGGGCGTGATCAACCAGGATCTGGCGCATCGCCAACGCCGAAGCGCGCATGAAGTGCAGCTCGTCCTGCCAGGACGGGCTGCGGTAGAGGCGCAGGAAGGCCTCGTGCACCAGCGCAGTGGTCTGCAGGGTTTCGCCGGCGCGCAGGCGTGAACGTTCGAATCGGGCGCGGCTGCGCAGTTCGTCGAACAACAGGGGCGTCAATTGCCGCGCGGTCAAACGTACTTCCGGCGAATGATCGCCGGCCTGCGGCGAGACGGAAGATTGCGGTGCCGGGTCAGTGGCAGTCATCGCCATCCTGTTTGGTGTGTAGGGGTGTACGGTCGGGTGCAGACGACATCCTGCGTGACAGATGGATCAGCTTACAGTTCGCCAGCCAGGGCGAACAGCGCGGAAACCGCGACCAGGCCCGCAGTTTCGGTGCGCAGTACGCGTTTTCCCAGGCGCAAACCCTGCCAGCCCAGGCGCGACAGCGATGACAACTCGTGAGCGTCGAGTCCACCTTCGGGGCCGACCAGCAACGCCGCGCTCGTGATGTCCGGCGACAGATCGCGCAGGCGCAGATCGCCTTCCGGATCGAGCATGCAGCGCATGTCTGCTTCAACGGTTTCTGCGGCGAGGTGCAGCGGTTGCGGCGCGGTGATCTCCGGAACGCGCGCCCGCCCGCACTGTTCGCAGGCGCTGATCGCCACCTTGCGCCAGTGCTCGACGCGTTTTTCCGCGCGTTCGCCATCCAGCCGCACCTCGCTGCGCTGGCTGCTCACGGGCACGATGCGTGCCACGCCAATCTCGGTGGCCTTCTGGATGATCCAGTCCATCTTCTCGCCGCGCGCCAGCGCCTGTACCAGCGTGATCGCGACGCCTGCTTCGGGTGCCGCGGCCGCTTCGCGCGCCAGGACCTGCGCGGCGACCCGCTTGCCGCTGCCGATCAGTTGCGCGGGATAGTCGTGGCCGTCGCCATTGAACAGGGTCACCGGATCGCCGTCGCCCAGACGCAGCACCCGGGTCAGATGGCTGCGTGCGGCCTCGGTCAGCTCCTGGGTTTGTCCGGGCGCAAGCGGCAGGTCGATGAAGCTGCGGATGCGGCGCATCAGTCGGTCGCCATCGCGGCGATGCCGCTGGTGGCCACGGCGACCATGTGCGTGATCTCCTCGGGGGTCACGCAGTAGGGCGGCATGAAGTAAACGGTGTCGCCCAGCGGGCGCAGCAACACGCCGTTGTCCAGGGCATGCCGATACAGGCGACGACCCCGCCGCTCGGCCGCAGGGAAGGGTGTTCGCGTGGACTTGTCGGCGACCACATCGATCGCCGCGATCAGCCCGGTGCGACGCACGTCGCCGACATGGGGATGATCACGCAGCGGCGCCAGCGCCTGATCCAGATGCCGGGCCAGCACCTGGTTGCGCGCCAGCACCGGCTCCTCGTCGAACACCGACAAGGTCGCCAGCGCCGCCGCACAGGCGATGGCGTTGCCGGTGTAGGAATGCGAGTGCAGGAAGGCCTTGCCGCTGGCCCAGTCGTCGTAGAAGGCCTGGTAGACGGCATGGCCGGTGAGCACGGCGGCCAGCGGCAGGGTACCGCCGGTGAGTCCTTTCGACAGGCACAGGAAATCCGGTGCGATGCCGGCCTGCTGGCAGGCGAACATCGTGCCGGTGCGGCCGAAGCCGACGGCGATCTCGTCAGCGATCAGGTGCACGCGGTAGCGGTCGCACAGATCGCGCAGGCCGGTGAGGAAGCTGGCCGGATACATGCGCATCCCGGCCGCGCATTGCACCAGCGGTTCGACGATCAGCGCGGCGACATCGTTGGCGTGTTCCTGCAGCAAGGCTTCGAACGCGCTCAGGCATTCGGCGACCAGGGTATCGGCGTCGGTGCCCGGCGCCGCCTGCGACAGGTCCGGCGCCGGTGTCCACAGCGGTTCCACCAGGAGCGGACGATACGGCTCGCGGTACAAGCCCAGATCGGTTACCGACAACGCGCCCAGGGTCTCGCCGTGATAGCTGCCGGTCAGCGCGACGATGCGCCGACGCGGCTCACCCAGATTGCGCCAGCAGTGCAGGCTCATCTTCAGCGCCACTTCCACCGCGCTGGAGCCGTTGTCGGTGTAGAACACCCGATCCAGACCGGGCGGTGTGATCGCGACCAGTTTCTCCGCCAGCGCCACGGCGGGTTCGTGGCTGAAACCGGCCAGCAACACATGGTCCAGCCGGTCCAGTTGCGCGCGGATGCCGGTCATGATGCGCGGGTGCCGGTGACCGAACAGGTTCACCCACCACGAACTGATCCCGTCCAGATAGCGGTGGCCGTTGAAGTCGGTCAGCCAGGCGCCCTCGGCGCTGGCAATGGGGATCGGCGGCAGCGTTTCGTGGTCGCGCATCTGCGTGCACGGGTGCCAGAGCACCGCCAGATCGCGGGCGGCCAGCCGGGCGTTGCCGTCATCGGCGGGCGGCTTTGCTATGCTCGAAAAAGACATGTCTGGAACAGCGGAAGATGACCCGGAATCCTAGCCCGAATTGCACCCGTTCGTCCCTTGCGCAAGGGTTTGTCGACCTGGGTCACGATGCCTGCACGCGCTTGCAGCGGTCGCATGGCGTGGCTGTGTGCCCTGGTCGCGCCGGTCGTGGTGGCAAGATCGCTCGTGCGTGTAGCGCCGGCTTCACACTCATCGAAGTGCTGGTGGTCGTGGTGATCCTGGGCATCCTGGCTGCGGTGGTGGTGCCGCGGATCATGGACCAGCCGGACAAGGCCGCGGTGGTGCGCGCCAAGCAGGACGTGCAGGCGCTGATCACCGCGCTGAACCTGTACAAGCTCGACAACCACAATTACCCCAGCACCCAGCAAGGCCTGGAGGCGTTGGTGCAGCGTCCGACCGGCAGCCCGGAAGCGCCGAACTGGAAGACCGGTGGTTATCTCGACCGCCTGCCGCGCGATCCCTGGGGCAATGCCTACCAGTACCTGTCACCGGGACGCCAGGGCGACTTCGATGTCTGGTCGCTGGGCAAGGATGGTCAGCCCGGCGGCACCGACTACAACGCGGACATCGGCAACTGGAACCTCGGCGGCTGATAGCGGCCAGTGGTCCCGGTCCGACGACGGTCATGCCCATCGCACACCGGTTTACCGGCACAGCTGCGCGACGCCGGCCGGAACGCGGTTTCACCCTGATCGAAGTGCTGGTGGCGGTGGTGATCATCGCGATCATCGTCGCCGTCGCGGTGGTGTCCATCGGCGGCAACGACCAGCGCCAACTCCAGCGTGAGGCTGAACGGTTCGCGGCGCTGGTCACGCTGGCCTGCGAACAGTCCGAGCTGTCCGGTCACCAGATCGGCGTGCATCTGGGTCAGCAGGCCTATGGTTTCAGTCTGGCGACCAGTGACGGCTGGCTGCCGTTCGGCGCCGGTCATCGTTTCCACGAGCTTGAACTGGGCGCGACACATCTGCAGCCGGGTGCCGGCAGCCTTCCCGAGACACCGGAATACGAGGCGGAGCCTCAGGCGCTTTGCTGGCCCAGTGGCGAATTGTCCGAACTGGATCTGCGTTTCGTGCGCACCCAGGAGGCGCGCGTGCGGGTACGCACGGCGGCCGATGCCCGCGCGCTGGTCGAGATCAGCGACGACGGTCGCGACTGGCGTGCGTTGACGGAGTCGCACGACCGTGCCCGCTGAGCGCGCATCGCAGAACCCCCCGAGGTCGGAGGACTGCCGCGAGCAAGCTGCGCACGTTCGATGTTCAGCGCCCGTCGGATGGCGAGGTGCTGCGTGTACGCGTCGACGCGTCTTCGGCGCTCAGCGCGGATTCTCCCTGCTGGAAGTCCTGATCGCGCTGGCGGTGCTGGCGCTGGCGCTGTTCGCACTCAGTCGCACCGCCGCCCTGTCGCTGACCGCAGCGGCGCATCGCGAGGAAACCCTGCTGGCCGGCATCGTCGCCGGCAATGTGCTGACCGAGATCCGCCTGGATGGCCAGTCGCCCGCGCCCGGCCGGCGCGAAGGTCAGCAGCGGCAAGGCGGTCGCGAGTTCTACTGGCGGGCCAGCATCGTCGACTCGGATCTGCCCGGCGTTCGCCGCATCGACATCGCCGTCGCGCTCGACCCCGAGCGGCGAGACCGGCGGGTCAGCCTGACCGGCTTTGCGGGTCAGCCATGAGTCGTCTGCGCGCCAGCGGCTTCACCCTGATCGAGCTGCTGGTTGCGCTGGTGATCTTCGCCACCATGGCCGCCATCGCCTACAGCGGCCTGACCGCGGTCACCCGCAGCCACGCCGTGCTCGACCAGCGCGAGCACGAGCTGGCCGAGTTCGGTCGCGGCCTGGGCATGATCGAGCGCGACCTGCGCAGCCTGGCCAACCGACCCGTGCGTGATCGCGATGGCAGTGCGTTGCCGCCGTTGCTGGCTGAAGGCGGGCTGCTGGAACTCAGCGCTTACGGTCGCGGCAGCATCGTTGGTGCTGACCTGGGCCTGATCGAGCGCAGCGGCTACGGCCTGGGCGAGGGCGGCGTATTTCGCCTGCGCTGGCCGGTGCTGGATCGCGCCCAGCGCACCGTGCCGGAACGGCGCACGCTGATTGCCGATGTCAGCGCGTTGCGCTGGCGCTTCCTCGCCAGCGACGGCCGCTGGCATGACCGCTGGCCGATTCCTTACGCGCCGAACCCCGATACACCGCCGCGCGGTGTCGAGCTGATTCTCACCCACGAAACGCTCGGCGAGATCCGCAAGCTGATCGAGTTGCCCGAGGTGACGCTGCCATGACGGCGCCGCGGTTCGTCGGATGTTGCTCCTTGGCGATCGGGTTGCGTCGCTCCGTTTCCGAAGCGATATCGCCACCGCCTGTAGAGCGGGGCTTGCCCCGCTACACACCGCCGACCGTCATCGCGCAACCGGGTTCGCCTCGCCGCGTGTTCGATCAACATCCGGCAAAGAATGCGGTTGTTCAGCGGGGCAAGCCCCGCTCTACAGGTTCGGCGATGGGAGACGGTCGTGGCCTTGCGCAACGTCAACGCGGTGTTGCGCTGCTCGCCGCCGTGCTGGTGGTTGCGCTCGCCGCCGTGCTGATCGCCGGTCTGCTCGACCGCAGCACCATCGGCCAGGCGCGCTCGCTGCAGCAGACCCGTGCCGCCCAGGCGACAGCCTTTCAGCACGGCCTGGAACTGATGGCGGTGCGCGTGCTCATGGACGATGCCTCCGGCGATCCAGTCGACAGTCGCGCCGACATCTGGGCGCAGGCGATGCCGCCGCTGACCGTGCCCGAAGGCGTGGTGCGTGGCTCGCTGCGTGATCTCGACGGCTGCCTCAATCTCAATGCGCTGAACCCGGAGGCTGCCGGCGAAGCGTTGCAGACGATCACCCGCACCCGTTTCGAGCGCCTGTTCGGTCACCTGCGAATCGACCCCGGTCTGGTCAGCGCCCTGGTCGACTGGGTCGATGCCGACGGCATGAGCGAAAGCAGTGGTGGCGCCGAGGATTCGCTCTACGCCACGCTGTCACCGCCGCGGCGCGCTGCCAATCGCAGGTTCACCCATGTCTCCGAGCTGCGCGCCGTTGCCGGTGTCGACGAGCGCATCTACGAAGCGCTGCTGCCGCATGTCTGCGCGCGGCCCGATCCGGCCAGCACCATCAACCTCAACACCGCCAGTGCCGAAGTGCTGATGAGCCTGCACGAAGGCATCGGGCCGGCGCTCGCGCAGTCACTGCACGCGGGTGGGAGCGCTCGTTTCGGCGATGCACGTGCTTTTTCCGATGCGCTTGCTGCGCGCGGTGTCGAAGGTCTGGTGACGAACGGGCTTGGTGCCATCAGCCGCTATTTCGTCGCCGAAGCCGACATCCTGCTCGCCGACGTGCCGGTGCGCCTGTACAGCCTGCTCGAACGCCACAACAACCGCGTCATCGTCATCGCCCGCTCGCAAGGCCGGTTTTGAGGACATTCGTGGCGCCACGTCCACTGCCTGTCTCCCCTTGTAACTCGGCGGGTGGTGAAGATGAAGCACTAACAGTCTGATGTGCATCGCAAAGTCTGGATCAGATGGGGTGTAATGTAATAGATGTAATTGTTTCGATTTCCTATTGACGAGAGTTGCGACGGAGGGTACCGTGAACTCCATCAATAGGTGGGGGAAATCATGTTCCGTTTATTTTTGGTGCATTCATCTTGCTATTTGCATCAGCCGCGTTCTCGCAAGACAAGGTGGTCTTCTGTGATTCGTGTTCGGTCGAGCAGGATTTCAGGCTTTACGGGGAGGCAGCTGCAGATCACTCCGGGCCTGGTTATGAAGAGATACTAGTAATAAATGACAGTTCAAGTACGCTGTATGACGTGCTTGTTTTTAAAGAGCGTGAGAACGGCCTCCTGTCAATCTGGGGTGTGGCTATTCAGGCATCTCCCCAGGATGTGTCGGATTACCTGGACGCCAAAGATGCCTTTTTGAAGCGCGAGCATGTGGTGGAGATCCCGCCTGGCGGCGGTGCTGATAGTTTCGCATCCAGTACACAGGAAGCGATAGGTGCGCATATCACTCCTACACAATGGTATGTGGCTGCCACCAAAAAACTGAGTCTGTTTCAGGCGTTGAAGTGGCGGCTTGGCTACGGTCCTGTGGCGATAGTGATTTTCCCGAATGGGGATGTGGCTAAGTATCACGTGGTTCCTGTCATTGGGTACGCAGCGTGTTGCACATACATCGAAGGTAGTGCTAGAAACAGAGACGGTGATTTCATCGGGCCAGGTGTTTCCGATGGGAGTCCCTACGTGTCAGGTACTGGCGGCACTGGGGGTCCGGATACTTGGACAGTTGCGGTCAGCATGGCTGGAGGTACTGGTCTCGTCCGGGTATGCGGCCGGGTGAATGGTGGGCCACTTAATTGTTATTGGTTTACGACATGAAAGTTTCCAGACGATTGTTGTTTTCGCTAGGAGTCACGATGGTTGCGCTGTGGGGCATCGCCTTGATAGCCTCCTTCCAGCACGGTGTCGCCGATGCGCGAAGTACCCCGCCTGGGGAGTTTCACCTCCAGCGACTGGCGATGGATGCCTACCTGTTGGAGTCGCTGGCGGCTCAGGACTTTGACGCGATTGAGCGGGCGATGACGCCGATTGTCCTGTCGAGCCTGACAGAGGTAAATGATCGTGGCCTGAGCCGCTCTCCTGATGCGCCGATTGCGGCTTCCGTGCACCGGCTGTTGTCTGATCCGCTCTCCAGGCTGGCGCTGTCTGCCAAAGTCCCCGGGGACAATGCGACGCTTGATGCCGTGCTGGTCGAGATCGAGCGTCTGCGTTCGGAGGCACCGTTATGACGGTCGGGCTGAGGGTGTCGGTTGCCGGGGTTGCCTTGGCGGTGCTGGCGGGCCTTTCCATCCATGGCGCATACCGGTTGGGGCAGCAGGCCGGAACCTGGAGTCCTGCCGACAAGGTGGTCGTCCATGATGTCGATCTGGCCGCGGCGCTCATGATGGCAGCCGGCGATCAGCGCGCAGACAATGTCATCGTGTCGGTGGCGAACAATGTCGTCGCAAATGTCCGCGGGCTGCGAGCGTCGACTTCGCTGCGGCGCGGAGACGAAGCGGTGGGCGCGACGGTTGAACGTTTACGGCTGAATCGTGCATTGACGGAAGCGTCACGAAGGGCAAACAGCGATGAGGCGCGAAAGGCGCTGGTCATGGCTCAACGGGAGTTGTCGTCGCTGTAGCCCGAGCTGGAAAGCAGCCTCCGCCGGGGTCAGCCTAGGCTCGTTTTGCCCGTGGCGGCTTGCGCGGCGCGGCCGCGGGGGCCGTGGAAGTAGTCGCGTACCCAGGGGTGGTCGAAGGCTTCGACCTCGCGCAGCGGCGCGTTGATCAGCACCTGCTTCTCGGCGAGCACGGCGACGCGGTCGCAGATGGTGTACAGCGTGTCCAGGTCGTGGGTGATCAGGAACACGGTCAGTCCGAGCGCGTCGCGCAGGGTGCGGATGAGCTGATCGAAGGCGGCGGCGCCGATGGGATCAAGGCCAGCGGTGGGTTCGTCCAGAAACAGGATGTCCGGGTCCAGCGCCAGCGAGCGGGCGAGGGCAGCGCGCTTGCGCATGCCGCCGGAGAGCTGGCTGGGATACTTGTCGCCGGCGCTGTCGGGCAGGCCGGCCAGGCCGATCTTGAGGTCGGCGAGCATTTGCCGTTGCGCGGCATTGAGGTGGCCGAACTGTTCGCGCAGCGGCACTTCGACGTTTTCGCTGACGGTGAGCGAGGAGAACAGGGCGCCGTCCTGGAACAGCACACCGAAGCGCTGCTCGATTTTACGCCGCTCGGCAGTCGAGACCGTCAGCAGGTTCTGACCGAACACGCGCACGCTGCCGCCGTCGGGTTCGCGCAGGCCGACGATGCTGCGCATCAGCACCGACTTGCCGGTGCCGGAGCCGCCAACCACGCCGAGGATCTCGCCGCGACGCACATCCAGGTCCAGCGCGTCGTGCACGCGCTGACTGCCGAACTGGCTGATCAGCCCGCGTACCTCGATCACGTTCTCGCCAGCGGCCGCGCTCACCAGCCGATCTCCTGGAACAGCAGCGCGAACAGGGCGTCGAGCAGGATCACCAGGAAGATGGTCTGCACCACGCTGGAGGTGGTGCGCTGGCCGACCGACTCGGCGCTGCCGGCAACCTTGAAGCCTTCCAGGCAGCCAATCAGCGCGATCACGACAGCGAATACCGGCGCCTTGACCATGCCGACCCAGAAGTGGCGGATCTCGAAGGTGTCCTGGAAACGGTTGAGGAACATCGCCGGCGAGATGTCCAGTTGGGTGGCGCAGATCACCAGGCCGCCGAGGATGCCGCAGACCATCGCCACCACCGTGAGCAGCGGCAGCACGATCAGCAGTGCCAGCATGCGCGGGATCACCAGCACCTCGATCGGGTCCATGCCCAGGGTGCGGATGGCGTCGATTTCCTCGCGCGACTTCATCGCGCCGATCTGCGCGGTGAAGGCGCTGGCGGTGCGGCCGGCGAGCAGGATCGCGGTCAGCAGCACGCCGAATTCGCGCAGGAAGCTGAAACCGACCAGCTCCACCGCAAACACGCTGGCGCCGAATTCCTGCAGCACCGTGGCGCCCAGGAAGGTGATGACGGCGCCGACCATGAAGGTGAGCAAGGCGACGATGGGCAGCGCGTCCAGGCCGGTCTGTTCGATGTGATGGACCAGCGAAGTGACGCGCCAGCGCCGGGGACGCAGGGCGACGCCGGGCACCGCTGCGGCCACTTCGCCGATGAAGCCGAGCAGGCGCTTGACCTGGTTGACGATCTCCATGCTGGCTTCGCCGGCATGCGCGAACAGGTCGCTCCAGCGTCGGCCGGGTGGATGTGCCACCGGCGTATGCAGGGTGTGCAGCGCGGCGGCGATCAGCGCGCGCTGGCCGGGAGCGTCGGCGACGATCACTTCCAGCGACAGTTTTTCCCGGTACAGCAGTCGGGCGATCAGCAGGGCGCCGGCGCTGTCCAGGCGACTGATGCCGCCAAGGTCGATCTGTTTCGGCGCGTTCGGGCCGCCGCGGCTTTCCAGCAGCGGCTGCAGCTGATCGAAGCGCGCAAGCGTCCAGTCACCGTGCAGGCGCAGTGCGCCGGTGACGGGATCCAGTTGCGAGGGCGGGTTGGCCGCAGTCATGGGCACAGGTTAGCAAGGCCGGTGTGGGTGCGGGCTGCGCCAGGTCGTCGGGGCGCCTCGGCAGGCGGTGCGGCCAGTGGCGCGAAGGCGGAGGCCGCGCGCTGCAGTGGTGTCCGGCCGATGTCGGCGTGGCGGCGCTACCTGCGTGGCAGCGCGGGCCGGGCACGGCCGCGGTAGCGGACACGTGTTGCCGGGAAACCGATCAGCGGCGCCAGTCCTGTGGGCGTAAACTGTGTCTCCCACCGACCCGGTCGATCCCCGGTGTGAATCGTCCGTCGACCACGGCAGGTTTTCGATACTCGTTTTCGATGCTCATTCGATACCCATTCGATGCAAGGAGTCTGCGATGAAGTTCCTGATGATCCCGGCGTTGGCGGCGGCGCTGATGACCGTGGCCGTGCACGCCGATGAGGCTGTCAGCACGCCGGTGATGACCGAATCCGGCAGTGCCGTCTATGGCGATGCCATGCCGCTGGGCCGGCCGCTGGCGATCGGCCAGGCCATCGCCGATGCCGACGGCTGGCGCGCGCGGCCGGGCAAGTTCGAAGGGCGTATCACCCAGGTCTGCCAGAACAAGGGCTGCTGGCTGGTGCTGGCCGAAGGCGACCGCTACGCGCGCGTGTTCAGCGGGCACAAGTTCTTCCTGCCCAAGGACACCACCGGTGAGGCCGTGGTCCATGGCAAGCTGTCCGAGCGCACGGTCAGCGAGGCTTTCGCCAAGCATCTGGCCGAGGATTCCGGGCGCGATCCGGACCAGGTCGTCGGCGAGCAGATCGAGTACCGCATCGATGCGGTCAGCGTCGAGATCCGGCCGGCGGCGCCCTGAGCCACCTTCATCGGTTCGACTGCGCCGGCGGGCAATGGCTGCCACGTCGGCGCGATGCCGGTTCGACGTGACGTCTTCCCCGAACAGCGCGGTGCGCGAGGTCTGAAGTGGCCATTCCCTACATCACGGCGTTCTACGCCGCCCTGAGCACCTTGCTGGTCCTGGTGCTGGCCTTTCGTGTGGTCAAGCAGCGGATCCGTGCCCGCGTCGGCGTCGGGGTCGGGACCGATCCGGTGCTGGAACGGCGGGTACGCGTCCATGCCAACGCGATCGAGAACCTGCCGCTGGCCCTGCTGCTGTTGCTGCTGCTGGAATTGCTGGTGTTCCAGCACTGGCTGCTGCATCTGTTCGGTGCCGGCCTGCTGCTGGCGCGACTGCTGCACGCCTGGGGCATGAACGGCAGTGCCGGCACCAGCCCCGGCCGTTTCAGCGGCGCGCTGCTCACCTGGCTGATCATGGTCGTGATGGCCGTGCTGCTGCTGTGGCAGGTGCTGGTGTTCTGGACCTTCTGAGTCCGTCGTCAGACGGATCTTGCCCGGCCGCCGCCGATCTGCGCTGCGCTGCAGCAATCCTTCCCGATCCCGGTCCCTTGGCTATCGCCAGAAGCTGTCCTTGAACCGCGGCGTCCGGGCTACCCCGCATGCTGCGCTGCCGCTTTACAGGCTTTTCTGAAAACGTTTACATGACGGCCACAGTCGCTGAACCGGCGGGGCGGTGGCGCAATGGCGGTGACCATCAAGGATGTCGCACGCGAGGCCGGGGTATCGGTCGCGTCGGTGTCGCGCGCGCTCAATGGCCACGACACAGTGCGCCAGAGCAAGCGCCGGCACATCCTGGAGGTCGCCCAGCGCCTGCGTTACGTGCCGCACATGGCGGCGCGCAGCCTGATCACCCGCCGCACCCAGGCCATCGGCGTCCTGCTGCCGGATCTTCACGGTGAGTTCTTTTCCGAACTGATCCGCGGCATCGATCTGGCGGCGCGTGCGCGCGGCCTGCACATCCTGGTGTCCAGCTCGCACGGCGATGCCACCGAAGCCGCGGCGACCCTGCAGGCCATGCAGGGCCGCGTCGACGGCGTGCTGGTGATGTCGCCGTTTGTCGATTCGCGGTTCCTCAGCGAGCACCTGCACGACGTACCGGTGGTGCTGATGAATGCCGGTCTGGACGATCCATCGGTCATCGAGTTGCGCATCGACAATCGTGGCGGTGCCCAGGCGGCGACTGCACACCTGCTGGCGCAGGGACATCGCCGCATCGCCATCATCACGGGTCCAGGGGGGACCTTCGACGCGGACCAGCGCCTGCACGGCTTCCGGCAGGCGCTGGCTGCGGTCAATGGCGCCAGCGAGACCGTGCTGGCCGGTGATTTCACCGAGCAGTCCGGGCATGCTGCCGGCCAGGCGATCGCCGCGATGACGGCGCGACCGGACGCGGTGTTCGCCTGCAACGACATGATGGCGATCGGTTGCCTGATCGCCCTGCGCGAAGCCGGCATCGAGGTTCCCGCCGACATCGCCCTGGCCGGCTTCGACGACATCCCCATTGCCCGCTACCTGTCGCCGACGCTGACGACGGTGCGGGTCAGCATCAGCCAGCTCGGCGCACAGGCGCTGGAGCGGCTGGCCGAACGCATCAACAACCCGGAGCAATCCGGCGCGCGCACCGACACCCTGCCGGCCGAACTGGTGGTGCGCGAATCGTGCCGACGGCCGGCAGACAACCGCAACGGATAACCCCTCTTCCCAACCTCCATGAAGCATCGCTCAGGAGAGCGCAACCATGGCAACTCGCAATGCAATCAGGAAATGTCTGGCTGGTGCGGTGATGTCGGCTCTGGCCACGGTCTGGCTCGCGCCCGGCACCGCGCTGGCGCAAAGTGCTTCGGCGACCCTGCGCGGTCAGGTCGTCAGTGAAACCACCCCGGTGGCCGATGCCCAGGTGACTGCGACCAACATCGCCACCGGGCTGACCCGCAATGTCCGCACCGGCGCCAACGGCAGCTACATCCTGGCGGGTCTGCCGCCGGGTACCTACGAGATCAGCGTGGTCGGCAACGGCGCCAGCACGACCGACATCGTCACCCTGCAGGTCGGCCAGACCGCGAACCGCAATCTGGCGCTGACCGCGGCGGCGACACCCGAAACCACGCTGGAGACGGTGACGGTGACCGGCGTGGTGCTGAACGAGATGCGTACCTCGGAGATTTCCACCTACATCACCACCAAGCAGATCGAGGCGCTGCCGCAGGCTTCACGCAACTTCCTGGCCTTCGCCGACAGCGTGCCGGGCATGCAGTTCGTCACCAACGCCAACGGTACCTCGCAGTTGCGCAGTGGTGCGCAGTCGTCCAACGGCATCAACGTGTTCGTCGACGGCGTCGGTCAGAAGAACTACGTGCTCAAGGGCGGCATCAGCGGCCAGGACCAGTCGCGCGGCAATCCGTTCCCGCAGTTGGGCATCGCCGAGTACAAGGTGATCTCCTCCAACTACAAGGCCGAGTTCGACCAGATCAGCAGCGCCGCTGTGGTCGCGGCCACGCGCTCGGGCACCAACCAGTTCGAGGGCAACGTGTTCTACGACTACACCGACGACGGCTGGCGTTCCTCGACGCCGCAGGAAGCCCAGAACGGCAGCAAGGCCGAATCCGAGGAGGAGCAGTACGGCTTCGCGCTGGGTGGTCCGATCATCCAGGATCAGCTGCACTTCTTCCTGACCTACGAGCGCAAGAACATCACCAGTCCGCGCGAAGTGCGGCCGGGCGAGAACGTCAGCGCCGACCAGCTGCCGGATTTCCTGCGCTCGCAGGTCGTCACCCACTCGGCGCCGTTCGAGGAGGATCTGTACTTCGGCAAGCTGAGCTGGTCGCCGGGCGAGAATCATCTGGTCGAGTTCAGCACCAAGGGTCGCGACGAGGTCGGCATCTCCATCGACAGCGGCGTCAACACGCCGTCGCGGGCCAAACGCGACGACAACAACGACAAGCGCTACGACCTGCGCTGGCAGTACAACTCGGCCAACTGGTTGAACGACGCCCACATCACCTACGAGGATGCGTTCTGGAGTCCGCGTTCGAACGAGATCGCGCCTGGTTACATCCTCACGGTGCGTCGAGACGGGCAGGACCGCACCGTGCTCGAATCCGGCGGCGGCGCCGACTACCAGAACAAGGGCCAGGAGGGCTGGGGCTTCCAGAACGACTTCACCTGGTTCGGCCTGGCCGGACACACGATCAAGACCGGCGTCAAGTTCAAGCTGGTCGAGATCAGCGCGCTGGAACAGCAGCCATACAACCCGCAGTTCCGCTACGACATCAACGGCAGCACCAGCATTCCCTACCGGGTCAACTTCAACGCCTCGCTGGTGCCGGACCTGGATCGCACGGTCATTTCCAAGAACCGGCAGTTCGGCATCTACCTGCAGGACGACTGGGAAGTGAACGAGAAGCTCACCGTCAACCTCGGCCTGCGCTGGGACTACGAGCGTTCGCCAGGCTTCCTGGACTACGTCACCGATCCCGGCATCGCCGCCGCGCTGCGCGGCTGGAGCAACATCCAGAACGCCAGCTACGACATCGAGGACTACATCACCGACGGCAACAACCGCAGCGCCTTCAAGGACGCCTGGCAGCCGCGCGTGGGCTTCTCCTACGACTTCAACGGTGACGAGAGCATGGTGCTGTTCGGCGGCGTCGGTCGAGCCTACGATCGCAACCTGTTCGACTACCTGGCGCTGGAACAGCACAAGCACACCTTCCCGAGCTACGAACGCCGCTTCGATGCACCGGGCACGCCCTGCGTGATCGGCGAGGGCAACTGCATCGCCTGGGATCCGCGCTATCTGGATCCGGTGCAGCTGGCCGCGCTGGTGGCGGCGACGCCGAACCTGGGCGCCGAGGTCAACATGATCAACAACGAGCTCAAGACCCCGTATTCCGACCAGTTCAGCATCGGCGTGCGCAACCTGTTCGGGCTGTGGGGCCATGAATGGGTGAGTTCGGCCACGGTGGTGCACATCCGCAGCCACGACGGCATCGTGTTCACGCTGGGCAACCGCTGGCCGGATGGCCGCTTCCACGAGAATCCCAGCGCCAGCTGGGGCGGTCAGCCCTGGGGCCAGCAGATTCCCGGCTACGGCACCTTGATCCTTGCCGACAACGGCATCGAAACCCGGCTCAATTCGCTGCTGCTGTCGGTCGACAAGCCCTACAGCGAGGAATCCGGCTGGGGCCTGACGCTGGCCTACACCTACAGCGATTCCAAGGAGAACCGCTTCAACGCCGCCGCCTTCGACGAGCACTACCTGTTCGACGCGGAGAACCTGGACAACCAGGGCTGGCTGCGCTCGGCCGGGATCTCCCGGCATCGGCTGGTGGCCACCGGCATCTACGACGTTCCCTGGGAGATCACCTTGTCAGCCAAGCTGGTGCTGGCCAGCCCGGCAACCAAGGACGCGGTCGACTGCAACTCCAACGGCAGCTGGGACCACTGCTTCTTCAATCCGTTCACGCCGTCGACCACGTTCGGCACCAAGCAACTCGATCTGGCCGCGGAAAAGGTCTGGGCCTTCGGCAGCAACGGCGACTACCGCCTGCGTCTGCGCGCCGACGTGTTCAACGTGTTCAACTGGAAGAACTGGGTCGACTACGACACCTGGCGCGGTGGCGCCGATGACGTCAACGCCAACTTCGGCACACGCAGTGGCCTGGGCATCGCCTGGCCGCCGCGGATGGTGAAGGTGTCGCTGGGCTTTGCCTGGTGACGGCGCTCACGTTCAGGCCATCGTGCGGACCTGCCGGACGGTGGCCGACGTGAGGGCGTGGCATGTGGTGCTGTTGGCGACCGCGGCCCTGTTCGGTGCCTGCGCGGATCGCCAGGCGACGATACCGGCGGATGAGGTCGCCCCGCCGCCGGTCGTCGTCAAGCCGGAATGGCCGCCGCTGCTGGACGATCTGCAGCGGCGCAGTTTCGACTATTTCTGGGAGACCACTTCGGCCGACACCGGTCTGGTGCCGGACCGCTGGCCGGGCGACGAGCCGTTCTCGAGCATCGCCGCCATCGGTTTCGGCCTGACCGTCTATCCGATCGGCGTCGAGCGCGGCTGGATCGACCGCGCCGCGGCCCGGCAGCGCACGCTGGCCACGCTGCGCTTCCTGCGCGCCGCGCCGAGCGGACCGGAAGCCACCGGTGTCAGCGGCCACAAGGGGTTCTTCTACCACTTCCTGCATCTGGACACCGGTCATCGCTATCTGCCCTGGGTGGAGCTGTCCTCGGTTGATACCGCCTTGCTGATCGGCGGCGTGCTGTTCGCGCAGTCCTACTTCGATGGCGAGCACGGCGACGAAGCCGAGATCCGGCGTCTGGCCGATGAGCTCTACCACGCCGTGGAATGGCCGTGGCTGCAGGTGCGCGCGCCGCTGCTGTCAATGGGCTGGTTCCCGGAAACGGGATTCATCGAGCACGACTGGCGCGGCTACAACGAGGCGATGATCGTCTACCTGCTGGCGCTGGCATCACCCACGCATCCGGTCGAACCGGAAGCATGGACCGCCTGGACGCACGACTACGATCGTTCCTGGGGCCCGTTCCACGAACAGGAACACCTCGGCTTCGGTCCGCAGTTCGGGCACCAGTACAGCCACCTGTGGGTCGACTATCGTGGCATCCAGGACGACTACATGCGTCGCCGCGGCATCGACTACTTCGAGAACAGCCGGCGTGCGACCTATGCCCAGCGCGCGTATGCCATCGACAACCCGCTGGGCTGGCGTGGCTATGGCGAGAACGTCTGGGGCCTGACCGCCAGCGACGGTCCGCAGACGACCTTCCAGATCTTCGACACGCACGACCGCGAATTCCGGCACTACTCCGCGCGCGGGCCGGGGCTGGTCGACGCCTTCGACGACGGCACCATCGCACCGACCGCCGCGGCCTCCTCGCTGCCTTTCGCGCCGGAGATCGTCATTCCGGCGGTGGTCGAGATGCACCAGCGCTTCGGCAAGCACATCTATGCGAAGTACGGTTTCCTGGATGCGTTCAACCTCAGCTTCCACTACGACCTGCCCTTGAAGTCGGGAACCATCGTGCCGGATTTCGGCTGGGTCGCACGCGACTACATCGGCATCGACCAGGGGCCGATCGTGATCATGATCGAGAACCAGCGCAGCGATTTCGTCTGGCGCATCATGCGCCAGAATCCGTACATCCGGCTCGGCCTGGAGCGGGCCGGGTTCACCGGTGGCTGGCTGGACACGAAGGACTGAGCACCGTGGCGCTGCAACCGCATCGAGGCGCGTTCGCCTGGGCCTGCATGCTCACACTGGCCATGCTGCTCGGTGGCTGCGGCGCCGCCGACCAGCGCGCCGAGTTGCGTTTCTGGACGCTGGGCCGCGAGGGCGAGATCGCCGAGCAGCTGATGGCCGAGTTCCACCGGCGCCACCCCGACATCCGCGTCGTCGTGCAGCGGTTGCCGATGACCGGTGCGCACCAGAAGCTGCTGACCGCGTTCGCCGCCGATGCCACACCGGACCTGGCCCAGCTCGGCAACACCTGGGTGCCCGAATTTGCCGCGATCGGCGCGCTGGACGTGCTCGACGGCCGCATCGTCGAGTCGCCGGGGATTGATCCGGACGACTACTTCCCCGGCATCTGGGACACCAACGTCATCGACGGCCGCGTGTACGGGCTGCCCTGGTATGTCGATACCCGGCTGCTGTTCTACCGGCGCGACCTGCTGGCTTCGGCCGGGTTCCACCAGCCGCCGCGCGACTGGCAGCAGTGGCGCGCCTCGATGGCTGCCTTGAAGCGACAGGCCGGCGCCGGCGGTTACGCCATCCTGTTGCCATTGAACGAGTACGAACCGCTGCAGAGCCTGGCCCTGCAGCAGTCCGGCGCCATGCTTCGCGACGACGACACGCGCGGCAATTTCAGTGGCGAGGGTTTCCGGCAGGCACTGGCCTTCTACTTGGAGATCTTCGGCAACGACTGGGCACCGGCGGTGGCCAATACCCAGATCGCCAATGTCTGGGCCGAGTTCGGTCGCGGCTACTTCGCCTACTACATCTCCGGGCCGTGGAACATCGCCGAATTCCGGCGCCGTCTGCCGGCTGAGCAACAGGATCACTGGATGACCGCGCCGCTGCCGGGACCGACCGGCATCGGCGCCTCCAACGCCGGCGGTTCCAGCCTAGTGGTGTTCGAGCGCTCGGCGAACAAGGACGCGGCCTGGAAACTGGTCGAGTACCTGTCGGAACCGGAGAGCCAGTTGCGCATGCTGGAACTGGCCGGCAGCCTGCCGCCGCGGCGCTCGGTCTGGACCGACCCGCGGCTGACCCGCGACGCCCATGTGCGCGCCTTCGGCGAGCAGCTCGAACACGCGCGGGCAACACCCAAGGTGCCCGAATGGGAGCGCATCGCCAACGAGCTGCGTCTGGTCGCCGAGCAAGCCGTGCGCGGTGGTCTTGACCTCGACGCCGCAGTCGCCGAGCTGGATCGGCGCAGCGACGGCATCCTGGCCAAGCGACGCTGGATGGTCGAACGCCAGCAGGATGCGGTCGTCGCGACCAGCGCGGCTGCCGCGCCATGAGGACGCAGCCGGTGGCCTGGCTGTTCCTGGCGCCGGCGCTGGTGGTGATCGGCGTGTTCTTCGTGCTGCCGGCGCTGGCGGCGTTCGCGCTCAGCCTCACCGACTTCGATCTGTACGCGCTGGCCGACGCCGACAACCTGCGCTTTGTCGGCTTGGACAACTATGCGCACCTGCTGCAATTGCCGCTGTTCTGGCAGGCGCTGGGCAACACCTTCTACTTCGTGCTGGTCGGCGTGCCGCTGTCGATCGGGCTGTCGCTGGCCGCGGCATTGCTGCTCGATTCCGGCCTAGCGCGCGGCCAGGCGTTCTTCCGCACCGCCCTGTTCGCACCGGTGGTCACCACCGTGGTCGCGGTGGCGATCATCTGGCGCTACCTGTTCCACACCCGTTACGGCCTGGTCAACCACGGCCTGGCGCAGGTCGGCGTGGGACCGGTGGACTGGCTGGGCGATCCGGCATGGTCGATGCCGACCATCATCGCGTTCGCGGTCTGGAAGAACTTCGGCTACAACATGATCATCCTGCTGGCCGGGCTGCAGGCGATCCCGCGCGATCTGTACGAGGCCGCGCGCATCGACGGCGCCGGTGCCTGGCAGCGGCTGCGCCATATCACCTTGCCGATGCTCGCGCCGATGCTGATGCTGGTCGGCGTGCTGACCATGGTCGGCTACTTCCAGTTGTTCGCCGAGCCCTACGTCATCACCGAGGGCGGCCCGCTGCAGAGCACGGTCAGCGTGCTGTACCTGATGTACGAGGAAGGCTTCAAGTGGTGGAATCTGGGCATCGGTTCGGCCGTGGCCTTCGTGCTGTTCCTGCTGATGCTGGCGGCGACCACGCTGTTCATGCGCCTGGGTCGGCGCGGCGGGGCGCTGTGAACGCGCGCCTGGCCAGTGCGGCGGTCAATGGTGCCCTGATCGCGCTGGCGGCGATCGCGCTGTTCCCGCTGCTGTGGATGCTGTCGGCGTCGTTCATGGCCAGCGGCGAGGCCAGCCGCCTGCCGCCACCGCTGCTTCCCGATACGCCGACGCTGGACAACTACCGGCAGCTGTTCGGGCGTGGCGGCATGGGCCGCTATCTGTTTAACAGTTTCCTGATCGCCGCGCTGACCACGCTGCTGGCATTGGCCTGCAACGTCATGGCCGGCTACGCCTTCGCCAAGCTGCGTTTCCGCGGTCGCGAGCGGCTGTTCCGCAGCCTGCTGGCGGTGCTGGTGATTCCGGCGCAGGTGGCGATGCTGCCGCTGTTCCTGCTGCTGCGCTCGCTGGGACTGGTCAACAGCTATGCCGGTGTGATCGTGCCGGCGATGGCCACCGTGTTCGGCATCTTCCTGGTGCGCCAGTACGCGCGCACCATCCCCGACGAGCTGCTCGATGCCGCCCGCGTCGACGGTGCCGGCGAGTGGCGCATCTTCGTGCGCATCGTGCTGCCGCTGCTGCGGCCGGTGCTGGCGACGCTGGCGATCTTCGTGTTCCTGGCCAGCTGGAACGATTTCATGTGGCCGCTGATCGTGCTCAGCGACAACGAGCTGTACACCTTGCCGGTGGCACTGGCCAGCCTGTCGCGCGAGCACGTGCAGGAGATCGAGCTGATGATGGCCGGATCGGTGGTGACCGTACTGCCGGTGCTGGCGCTGTTCCTGCTGTTGCAGCGGCACTACCTGCACGGACTGCTGCTGGGCAGTGTCAAGGGATGAGGACGATGACGCGATCGAGCCGTTTCGCTGCGCGTGCCGCTGTTCTCGCCTGCCTGATCCTGTCTTCACCGCTCGTGTTGGCGGCGGACGATGACGGCGAACTGCTGGATGGCTTCGAGTCGGCCGATGGCTGGCGGGCGCTGGCCTCCGACGAGGTGCAGGCGCAACTGCGCGTGGTCGAAGGTGTTTCGGGTTCGGCGCTGTGTCTGGACTACGACTTCGGTCGGGTCTCCGGTCATGCCGCGCTGCGCCGCAAGCTGCCGCTGACGTTTCCGGAAAACTACGAGTTCAGTTTCCGCCTGCGTGGCCGCGCGCCGGTCAACGATCTGGAGTTCAAGCTGATCGACGCCAGCGGCGACAACGTCTGGTGGGTGAAGCGCCCGCGCTACACCCTCAGTGACGACTGGCAGGAAGTGCGCTACCGCAAGCGCCACATCGATTTCGCCTGGGGGCCGCTCGCCGACCGCAGTCTGCGCAAGTCCAGCGAGATCGAATTCACCGTCTACGCACACGAGGGTGGTCGTGGCGAAATCTGCTTCGACGAGCTGCGCTGGCGGCCGCTGCCGCCGCTTCCCGCGCAGCCACCAGCGCCGAAGCTGAGCGCATCCAGTACCCGGACCGGATACGGGCCTGAGGATCTGCTGGCGGACGCACCGCAGCGAAGCTGGTGCAGCGCCGCCGATGCCAGTGGCCGACAATGGCTGCAGATCGACCTGGGCATGGCGCGCGAGATCGGTGGTCTGATGCTGCACTGGCTGCCGGGGCAACATCCCGCGCACTACACCGTCTCGGTTTCCGACGATGGCCGGCAGTGGCGTGAGATCCGTCGCGTCGAGGATGGCGATGGTGGCCATGATGCCTTGCATCTGCCGGAGACGGAGACGCCTCATCTGCGTCTGGGACTGCCGCCTGTGGCTGGCGACGGCTACGGACTGGCGCGGATCGAGCTGTTGCCGCCGATGCCGGCCAATGCCTTCTTCGAGCGACTCGCCGCGATGGCGCCGCGCGGCCACTTCCCGCGTGGTTTCTCCGGCGAGCAGAGCTACTGGACCGTGGTCGGGCTGGACGGCGGCCTGGAGACCGCGCTGCTGTCCGAGGACGGCGCGCTCGAGGTCGCGCGCGGTGGTTTCTCGGTCGAGCCGTTCCTGCTGGTCGACGGTGCGCTGGTGAGCTGGGCCGACGTGAGCATCGAGCACGAACTGGCCGATGGCTACCTGCCGATGCCGCGCGTGCGCTGGCGTCGCGACGACCTGCGGCTGACCGTGTCGGCCTTCGCCGAGGGTGAACCGCACAGCTCGCGGCTGCTCGCCCGCTACCGGATCGACAATGCCGGCACCGCAGCCCGGGAAGTCACGTTGGCACTGGCGCTGCGCCCGTTCCAGGTCAACCCGCCCAGCCAGTTCCTCAACATCGAAGGCGGGGTCAGCCCGATCCGTCGCCTGTCATGGGCCGACGGCGCGCTGCGGGTGGATGGCCAGCCGCGACTGCGCTCGCCAGTGGCGCCCGACGCCTTCGTCGCCCGTCGCTACGATCAGGGCATGCTGCCGCTCGGCCTGAGCGGGGATGCCGATGGCTTCCAGCAGGTCGACGACAGCAGCGGCTATGCGACCGGTGCCCTGCTGTACCGACTGCAGCTGCTGCCGGGCGAGGGTGCGACCGTCGCACTGGATATCCCGATGACCGGCGCGCCGGCGGCGATCATCGCCGATGCGTCGTCGCTGGCCGACACGCTCGACCGCCACGAAGCACAGGTCGCCGCGCTGTGGCGCGAGAAGCTGGACCGCGTCCGCCTGACCCTGCCAGCGCAGGCACAGCCGCTGGCCGACACCTTGCGCACGGCACTGGCGCATGTGCTGATCAATCGTCATGGCGTGGAAATCCGACCCGGCTCGCGTTCCTACAACCGCTCGTGGATCCGCGATGGCGCGATGACCTCGGAAGCGCTGCTGCGTCTCGGCCACGGCGAGGCGGCGGCCGAGTTCCTGCGCTGGTATGCGCCGTACCAGTTCGCCAACGGCAAGGTGCCATGCTGCGTCGACTATCGCGGTTCCGATCCGGTGCCGGAGAACGACAGTCACGGCGAGCTGATCCATCTGGTCGCGGAGGTCTGGCGCCATGGTCGCGACCGGCAGTTGCTGGAAGCGATGTGGCCGCATGTGGCCGGCGCGGTCCGGTACATGGACGAGCTGCGCCTGAGCGAGCGCACGTCGGCGAACCGCACGGCCGAACGCCGGCCGCAGTACGGCCTGATGCCACCGTCGATCAGCCATGAAGGCTATTCGGCCAAGCCGGCCTACTCGCACTGGGACAACTTCTGGAGCCTGGTCGGCTACGACCAGGCGGTAGCGCTGGCGCAGGTGCTGGGCCGTGACCGCGAGGCGCGTCGCTGGGCGCGCTCGCGCGACCAGTTCCGCGCCGATGTGCTGGCCTCGATCCGCGCCAGCGCGCGCCTGCACGACATCGACTTCATTCCGGGTGCCGCCGAGCTGGGCGACTTCGACGCCACCTCGACCACCATCGCGCTGTCGCCGGGCGCCGAGCAGTCGCGCTTGCCGGCGGACCTGCTCGGCAACACCTTCGAGCGCTACTGGCGCGAGTTCGTCGAGCGCCGCGATGGCAGCAAGCCCTGGGAGGTGTACACGCCCTACGAGTGGCGCAACGTCGGCGCCTTCGTCCGGCTCGGCTGGCCCGAACGCGCGCACCAGGCCCTGGACTGGTTCATGGCCGACCGCCGGCCGGCGGCCTGGAACCAGTGGGCGGAAGTGGTCGGCCGCGAGCCGCGCACGCCGCGCTTCATCGGTGACATGCCGCACGGCTGGGTGGCTTCGGATTTCATCCGTTCGGCGTTGGACCTGTTCGCCTACGAGCGGCCTGCCGACGGCGCGCTGGTGCTGGCGGCCGGTGTGCCGCCAGCGTGGCTTGACGGCGAGGGCGTCGCCATCGAAGGCCTGCGCACACCCTGGGGGCGTCTGGGCTATCGCTACCGGCGCGACGGCGCAGCGTTGCAACTGGACATCGACGGCGACGGCGTGCCGCCGGGCGGGTTCGTGCTCGCGGTGCCTGACGGCTTCGACCGGTTCGAGCTCGACGGCGGCGTGGTCGAGGTCCATCGCAGCGAGCTGCGTATCCGCGACTTGCCGGCGCGCCTGCGTCTTTTCCGTGCGGTTCGATAGCGCCTGTCGGGTGTCGTCGACGGGACGTTTCGGCTTTTCCCGTCGTTGATAGTTTCTTCGCGGGGTTTCGGCCGCCTCGGCGGCATCCCTGCCGCCGATCGCCGCTGCGCGGCGACTGATCCGCCCACCGCCCGCCGCGACCAACGGTCCCCCACCATAGCAGCGGCCTTCCCAGCCGCAGAAGCCACAGCCACGGCAAGAGCAAGAGCACGGATCTCGTCGAGCCGTGCTCGCAACCGCGCCCCTGTAGGCGGCCGACAGGTCGCGCGCTCCGCACGATGCGGTGCAAGCGGGGCAAGCCCCGCTTCTACAGGTCGCCCCTTTGATTCATCCCGTGACACGGGATCGGTGCGGAGTTGCCGGATGTTGCGGCGACCAGGCGCGCAGGAAGCGCGCCTGTTTTTCCGGGGCCCCTTGAGGCCCGGTGAGACGGGGCCGGATCAGCCCGCAGGGACGTGGACAGGGATGTCCGCGTGTTCGTCGCGGCACAGGATGTGTCGTCGACGAACCCCGGCACCGGCTCACGCACCCGCAGGACAGGATGTCCGAAGGGCGGGCCGCCTGGGGTGTCCTTTCTTTCGGTTACCTTTCTTTGGACAAGCAAAGAAAGGTGACTCGGCCGCCGCCGAGGCGGGCGAAACCCCGCGACAAAAGCACCAAGAACGGGAAAAGCCGAAACGCCCCTCTCAATCAACCACAAGACGATCGACCGCGAAGCAGCCCTCAGCCGAGCGAGCTTCGCGCTAAATATCCGCGCCGTGGCTGGCGATGACACCCTGGTAGTAGCGGGCGCTGTCCTTGAGCGTGCGCGTCTGGCTCTGGAAGTCGACGTGGACGATGCCGAAGCGCTTGGAATAGCCCAGCGACCATTCCAGGTTGTCCAGCAATGACCAGGCGAAATATCCGCGCACGTCGACGCCCTGGGCGATGGCCTCGCGCAGTGCAGCCAGGTGCTTGCGGAAGTAGTCCACACGCAGCGGGTCGTGGATGACGCCGTTCTCGGACACCGGTGGATCGTAGAAGGCGGCCCCGTTTTCGGTGATGTAGATCGGCAGGTCGCCGTAGCGCTGCTTCAGCCACAGCAAGGTGTCGGTGAAGCCCTGGGGGTACACCTCCCAGCCGACGTCGGTATAGGTCGCACCAGCCTGCATCACCCGCGATGCCTTGAGCGGGTAGTGGCTGTCGTCGTGGCGGATGACACCGCGGGTGTACCAGTTCAGTCCGACGAAGTCGATCGGCTGCCGGATCAGGGCGAAGTCCTCGGCTGGCCAGTCCGGCCAGGCGTCGCCGAAGATCTCGCGCATCTCCTCGGGGTAGTGGCCGAGCAGGGCAGGGTCCAGGTACTGGCGATTCATGTAGGCGTCGTCGCGCTGGGTGGCTGCGCGGTCGGCGGCCGAGTCGCTGGCCGGATACTTGGGTTCGATGTTCACCACCAGGCCGATCTCGTGTCGGCCTTCGGCACGGTAGGCCTGGACCGCACGGCCATGTGCGCGCATCAGCTGGTGCGAGGCGATCGGTGCTTCGTAGCGGCTGCGGTGGCCAGGCGCGAGCGCGCCGTGCAGGTAGCCGCCGTCGGTGATCACCCAGGGTTCGTTGAGCGTCGCCCATTTCTTCACCCGGCCATCGAGCGCACCGAACATCAGCGCGCCATAGTCGGCGAACCAGTCGGCGATGTCCGGATTGAGCCAGCCGCCGCGGTCGTCCAGCGCCGCCGGCAGGTCCCAGTGGTACAGCGTCGCCATCGGTTCGATGCCGGCCTCGAGCAGTCCGTCGACCAGGCGCGAATAGAAGTCGATGCCGGCCTGGTTGACCCGGCCCTTGCCCTCGGGCAGCACCCGGCTCCAGGAAATGCTGAAGCGGTAGGCGTTGAGGCCGATCTCGCGCATCAGGGCGATGTCCTCGCGCCAGCGCCGGTAGTGGTCACAGGCGACATCGCCGGTGTCGCCGTTGCGGGTCATGCCCGGGGTATGCGAGAAACGCTGCCAGATGCTGGCGCCGGCACCGTCGGCCAGCGGCGAACCCTCGATCTGGTAGGCGGCGGTGGCGCAGCCCCAGAGGAAGGGTTGGGGAAAGCGGTCAGTGCTCATGGCGCTCCGGGAAAGACCGTTGGCAGGGCGGTTATGAAAACGATTACAGTAGCGGCTGCAAGGTTAGCCGAATCCCCGCCCGGCGTGTGTGGACGGGCGTCATTATCGATCGCCGGACCGGGGTCCGGCGATGGAGCAGACCGACATGGCCACGGTGCGTCTGGAGCAGATCAGCAAGCGCTACGACAACGGCCAGCTGGCCGTGGACCGGGCCGCGTTCGAGGTCGCCGACGGCGAGCTGGTGGTGCTGGTCGGCCCGTCCGGCTGCGGCAAATCGACCCTGCTGCGGATGATCGCCGGGCTGGAGGAAATCACCAGCGGTGACCTGTCGATCGATGGTCGCCGGGTCAACGACGTCGCGCCCAAGGATCGCGACATCGCCATGGTGTTCCAGAACTACGCGCTGTATCCGCACATGAGCGTGGCCGAGAACCTGGCGTTCGGTCTGAAGCTGCGCGGCGTCGCCCGGTCCGAGGTGGACAATCGGGTCGCGCAGGCGGCCCAGGTGCTCGGTCTGGAAGACATGCTGGCACGTCGGCCGGCGCAGCTTTCCGGCGGGCAGCGACAACGGGTCGCGCTGGGCCGCGCGCTGGTGCGTGAGCCCAAGGTGTTCCTGCTCGACGAGCCGCTGTCGAATCTGGACGCCAAGCTGCGCACCAGTATGCGTACCGAGATCGCCCGACTGCACCGCAGGCTTGGCGCGACCATGATCTACGTCACTCATGATCAGGTCGAGGCAATGACGCTGGGCCAGCGCATCGTGATCCTGGACGGCGGCGTGATCCAGCAGATCGACACACCCATGGCCTTGTACCAGCGTCCCGCCAACATCTTCGTGGCGACCTTCCTGGGTAGTCCGAGAATGAACCTACTGACCGGAACGCTGCACGCGGCCGGCGATGGACTGCGCCTGCGCATCGCCAACGACGTGGAACTGGAGCTGGCGCCGGAACCCCCAATGCGGGCGCGCCTGCAGCACCATGTCGGCGGCATGCTCACCGTCGGCCTGCGACCCGAGCACCTGCATCTGGCCGGCAGCGACGATCCAGCGACGCTGCCGGCGCGGGTCGAGGCGGTCGAGCCGATCGGCAACGAGGCCTTCGTCAACCTCGGTTGCGGTGGCTGCGACATGGTCATCCGGGTGGCGCCGACGGCGCTGCCGGCAGCCGGAGACACGGTGCGGATCGGCTGCGATCCGCGGCACATGCATTTCTTCGCGCCGGACAGCGGTGCGCGCATCGACATCGACGCGGCGGCATGACCATGATCGGCGTGTCGCGATGGCTGGTCCTGGGTCTGCTGGCGGTGTCTGCCGTGACGATGGCCGACGCGCCACCGCCGTCACACTGGGAACCGGACATCCGTGCCTTCGAAGCGCAGGATCGCGTGGCGGCGCCGGCATCCGGTGGCGTGGTGTTCGTCGGCAGTTCGTCGATCCGGATGTGGTCGACGCTGGACACGGATTTTCCCGGCATCGAACTCGTCAACCGCGGTTTCGGCGGTTCGGAGATCGCCGACGCCACGCATTTCGCCGGACGCATTGTCGTGCCGCACGAGCCACGGCAGGTCGTGCTCTACGCCGGCGACAACGACCTGATGAACGGCAAGACGCCAATGGCGGTTGCTGCGGCGTTCCGCGCGTTTGTCGAGCGTCTGCGCCGCGACCTGCCGCAGGTGCGGATCTCGTTCATCGCCATCAAGCCCAGTCCGGCACGCGCACAACTGCTGGAAGCTGCGCGCGAGGCCAACGCGGCGATCCGGGCCTACGCGAAAACGGTCGATGCGGTCGACTACATCGACGTGTTCACGCCCATGCTCGATGCCGATGGACAGCCACGCGTAGAACTGTTTCTGGAGGATCGGTTGCACCTGAACGCTGCCGGCTACCGAATGTGGCGTGGCATCGTCGCGCCATATCTCGCCCACGCCGCGTCGCGCGCACATCGATAGCGCACAACGAGGTCGCACTCAGGCGTAGTCGGGCCGGCTGCCATCGAGCGAGCGTCCGTCGAGCCCGTAGCGGGCGAAGAACAGGGCGGCATAGACGCGCAGGTCCACCTGCAGGCCCTGGCGCAGTTGTTCGGCCAGGAAGGGCGCGACCTCGGCGATCGGCACCACATGCACGGTGATGTCCTCGCTGCCGTCGCCACCGCCGGCATGGACCCGGCGCAGGCCGGTGGCGCGGACGAAGCTGAGCAGCTCGCTGGCCATGCCCGGCGCGCTGGGCCCGGACATGATCAGTTCCACATGCTCGGCTTCGAAGCCGGTCTCTTCCAGCAGCTCGCGCCGGGCCGCGCTGAGGATGTCCTCCTCCCCAGGCTGATCGCCGGCCAGCCCGGCCGGATTCTCGATGCAGCGGCTGCGCAGGGGTTCCCGGTACTGCTCGACCAGCACCAGTTCGTCATCGGCAGTGACCGCGATCACCACCGCCGCGCCGAAGGCATTGACCCGGTCCACGAACTCCCAGCGACCGCGCTTGCGCAGGGCCAGGAAGCGGCCTTCATGCAGGGTCTGCTCCGGAGGCACGGCGTCGGCGGCGTTCATGTCGATTCGATTATCCTTGCGCGCTGTCTACTCCCCACTATAGCCCGCCCGGCCGCGGCTTCGTGACCGCACCGCCGCCGGGTGTGCGGAACTCGCCGCCCGGAAACCGGTCTAGGCGCCCAGCCAAAGGTGACCCCATGAAGAATCCGCGAATCGCCATGCTTTTCCTGTTCGTCCTGTTGTCGGCTGCCGCTGCCGGCGTCTCCGCCCAGGCCGTGCTCTCCAGTCAACAGCGTGGTCCGACCGAGCAGGATCAGGCGCTGGCGCAGATCCTGGACGAGAACGATCTGCGTCGGCGCGCGGTCGAGGCTGAGCGGGCCAGCGATTGGCCGATGCTGGCCGCAGTGATGCGCCGCCTGAGCGCCATTCGCCCCAATAATCCGGACTATCGCTACGAGCTGGCGGCCGCCCATGCCCGGGCCAACGACAAGTCGGGTGGCTACGACGCCCTGTTGAGCCTGCAGCGCGTCGGGATGTCCTACGATCTCGCCGCCGATCAACGCCTCGCCAACCTGCACGGCACCGAGGTATGGACGTATCTGGTGGATCTCAACAAGAAGGCTGCGGAGCCGTTCGGCGAAGGCAAGGTCGCTTTCGAGTTGCCGGCGGAGGACCGTCTGCTGGAATCCATCGCCTACGATGCCAGGCAGGACAGCTTCCTGTTCGGCAGCGCCCGTGATGGCGTCATCTACCGTCGCGGCAAGGATGGCAAGCTGACACCGTGGGCGCAGCCGCAAGGCGATCACTGGTGGGCGATCATGAACATGGTGGTGGATCCCCGCGGTCGGCACCTGTGGGCGACCTCGGCGGCGATTCCGCATTTCCGTGGCTTCCAGCCACAGCACAGCGGCCAGTCGGCGCTGCTCAAGATCAATCTTGCCGATGGCAAGCTGCTGGCGGCCTATCCGGCACCGAAGGATGGGTTCGCACATCTGTTCAACGGACTCGCCGTCTCGTCCAGCGGCCAGGTGGTGATTGCCGAGGGCCTGAGGGGGCAGATTTTCCAGCTGGACAACGAAGCCATCGAACCCTTGATGGCCGAGCGCAGCCTCAACGCGCTACGCGGGTTGGCGTTCTCCGCCGACGGCAAGGTTCTCTACTTTGCCGACTACGAGCGCGGCCTGTTCGGGCTGGATCTGGTCAAGCGCACGGCCTTCGACCTGATCGGAACCAATCAGGGCTTCTTCTCCGGCATCGACGGCCTGTTCTCCTACGAAGGACAACTGGTGATCATCCAGACCGGCATGAGCCCGCAACGCGTGGTTCGCCTGAAACTGACCGACGACGGCAGGGGCATACAACTGGCGGTTCCGCTGGACGCGGCGCATACCGCGTTCGCCACGCCCAGCGCCGGTGTCCTCAAGGGCAGCGAGCTTCACTTCATTGCCAACACACAGCGTGACTACTACGACGGTTTCGGTTTGCGCAAGGGCAATCGCGAGTTGCCGCCGGTGAAGGTGTTCCGCACCGACGTCCGGTTCAACTGGGACTACGAGACGCCCAGCCTGCCGCAGGCCGCTGCTCGATAGTCGATCGTTTCGAACGGCGCGTCGGCAGTGCCGCGCGCCGAATCCACACGGCGTATGGGAAGATGTCGCCGAATGGTTCGAATCCAGCTCGCTTCGGCTGCGTTCGATCGTTCTGACCAGTGGCGGCGCATTTCAGGTTGAGCCGCGCTCAGCCGTCGCACCACTCCAGACAGGCGCGACGGGTCAGGGGTCCGAAGCGCAGTTCGTCCATCAGGGCAGTGATCTCGTCGCTGGCGACAGCCACCGGTCGGTAGCTGTCGGCCGGTCGCGGCACCGGCGCGTCCAGCGCGATGCCGGTAAGGCTGCGCGCTAACCTGATCTGCTCGACCCGATCGCGGATGCCTTCAGCCACGCGCGCCGCGCTGCGCATGCGCATGCCGGCGATGACGTGGATGTTGTCCAGCACGGCGTCGAGTCCGCCGAAGTGGTGCAGCAGTATGGCCGCGGTCTTGCGCCCGATGCCGGGCACACCGGGAATGTTGTCGATGCTGTCGCCGACCAGCGCCAGCATGTCGGCGATGTGCTCGGGCGGAACACCGTGGCGGTCGACGCAGCCTTTCGCGCACCAGCGCAGGTTGCGGCCGTAGTCCCACTGCTCGTCGCCAACGGCCAGCAATTGCGACAGGTCCTTGTCGGCCGAAACGATGGTCACCGCGTGGCCATCGCTGCGCAGCACGCCGTGCGCGCTGCCGATCAGGTCGTCGGCTTCGTACTCGGAGTTGGCCAGACAGGCGATACCGAGCGCACGCACGATGCGCTTGCACCACTCGAACTGGCGCACGAGTTCTTCGGGCGCGGGTTCGCGATTCGCCTTGTACGCGGGGTAGATACGGTTGCGGAAGCTGCTGGTGAGCGATTCGTCGAACGCCACCGCGATGTGCCCGGGCTTCTGCGTGCGCAGAAACTCGATCAGGAACCGGGTGAAGCCGAACACGGCATTGGTCGGCCAGCCGTCGCTGTCGCTGAGTGAGGCGTCGACCGTGTGCCAGGCGCGGAAGACGTAGATGCTGCCGTCGATCAGGACTGCCGGTCGCCGCGCGTCTTCCGCTGGCACGGTCATTGCGGCCATGAGCTCAGCAGCGTGTTCGCGTCCGGGCGATCGCGGATCACCGGATCGCTGCCCGCCGTGCCGATGTGGATGAAACCGATGATCTGCTCGTTCGCGGACAGGCCCAGCTCGTCGTGGATCGCTGGATGGTAGGCGGCCCAGCCGGTCAACCATTGCGCGCCGAAACCCAGTGCCTGCGCCGCCAGCAACAGTTGCAGGCACACGCAGCCGGCGGACAGTTGTTGCTCGACCACCGGCACCTTGTGCTCAGGCGTGATCCGTCCGACTACCACGATCACCAGCGGCGCGAAGGCGAAACGGGAGCGCTCCTTGTCCAGCGCCGCGGGTGTTGCATCCGGATGCTCGCGGCCGTGAATCTCGACCAGGGTCGCGCCCAGGCGCTGTCGGCCCGGCTCGCGCAGTTCGATGAAGCGCCACGGCGTCAGCCGGCCATGATCGGGAACATGGATTGCCGTCGCCAACATCTGCCGCAGCTGTGTGGCATCTGGCGCGGGGTCGTGCAGTTGTCGACTGGAAACGGAATGGCGTTGACGAAGTTGATCCAGCAGGGAGGCGTCCATGGTCGCCAGTTTATCCGAGCGCCTGTCGCAATACCGGCGCCGATCTGCATTGCCCGGCGCGCAGGTCGCGCGGCTTGTGCTGATTCGGCGCGCACCCTACTATCGCGCGGACCATCGCGGGAGCATCCATGACTGTCAGGATCGGCGTCATCCGGGAGTCGGCGCAAGGCGAACGACGAGTCGCCATGGTGCCGGACGTGGCGAAGAAGCTGGCAGGAGCCGGCATGGAACTGGCCATCGAACGGGACGCCGGTTTGACCGCCGGTTTTCCCGATGCCGCCTACGGGGTGTCGCCCAGCGACGATGCAGGCGGCGTCTACAGCAACGCCGACATCGTGTTCACGGTGCAACCGCCGACCTTGGATCAGGTATCGAAACTGCGTCGTGGGTCGGTGTTGATCGGCGCGCTGGCGCCGTATCGCGAGCGTGAGCTGGTCAAGGCACTGCGTGATGGTGGCATCACATCATTCGCGCTGGAGCTGTTGCCGCGTACCACTCGCGCCCAGGCCATGGACATCCTCTCCTCGCAGGCGGCGGCGGCCGGTTACAAGGCCATGCTGATCGCCGCGCAGGCGGCGCCGAAGTTCTATCCCATGCTGACCACAGCCGCCGGCACGGTGCGGCCGAGCAAGGTGCTGGTGATCGGTGCCGGCGTCGCCGGCTTGCAGGCGATCGCCACCGCGCGCCGGCTCGGCGCGATGGTCGAAGGTTTCGATGTGCGTCCGGAAACCAAGGAGCAGATCGAATCGCTGGGCGCCAAATTCCTGGATCTGGGTGTCAGCGCGGCAGGCGAGGGTGGTTACGCCCGCGAACTGACCGCCGAGGAACGCGCGCAGCAGCAGGCCGCGCTGGCCAACCATCTCAAGGGCATCGACGTGGTGGTGACCACGGCAGCGGTGCCGGGACGCGCCGCACCGAAGATCGTCACGGCGGCGATGATCGCCGGCATGAAGCCCGGCGCGGTGATCGTCGATCTGGCCGCCGAAACCGGCGGCAACACCGAACTCACCAAGGCTGGGGAGACTGTCGACAGCAACGGCGTCAGCATCATCGGTCCGGTCAACCTGCCGGCGCAGACAGCGACCCATGCCAGCGAGATGTACGCCCGCAACCTGTTCACCTTCGCGCAACTGCTGGTCAAGGACGGTGCCCTGGCCATCGACTTCAACGACGACCTCGTTGCCGGCAGTTGCCTGACCCACGACGGCGAGATCCGCCACGCAGCGACCCGGGAGGCTATCGGCTGATGGACGGTTTTCTTGCCCTGTACATCTTCATGCTCGCGGCCTTCACCGGCCACGAGATCATCGGCCGGGTGCCGGTGATCCTGCACACGCCGCTGATGTCCGGCTCCAACTTCGTGCACGGCATCGTGCTGGTCGGCGCGATGATCGCGCTCTCGCATGCCAGCGGCCCGGTCGAACAGACCATCGGCTTCATCGCCGTGCTGCTCGGTGCCGGCAACGCCGCCGGCGGTTATGTCGTCACCGAACGCATGCTGCAGATGTTCAAGAGCAGCAAGGGAGACGGCAAGTGAGCACGATCCAGGCCTGGCTGCCGACCTTCATCAAGGCGTGCTATTTCCTCGCCGCCTTCCTGTTCATCTACGGCCTCAAGCGCATGGGCTCGCCGCGCACTGCGCGTCGCGGCATCGTGCAGGCGGGCATCGGCATGGTGGTGGCCACGCTGGCGACCTTCCTGATGCCGGACATGCACAACTACGTGTTGATCCTGGTGGCGATCGCGCTTGGCGGCGGTATCGCCTGGTGGACCGGTCAGCGTGTGGCCATGACCGACATGCCGCAGATGGTGGCGTTGTACAACGGCATGGGCGGCGGTTCTGCTGCGGCCATCGGCGCGGTCGAGCTGTACAAGGTGGCTGGTGGCTCGCTGATGGCCGGTTACATCCCGGTCACGCTGGCGGTACTCGGCGGCATCATCGGTACGGTGGCCTTTTCCGGTTCGCTGATCGCCTTCGCCAAGCTGCAGGGCTGGATCGACAAGCGCTTCCTGTGGCCGGGCCAGAACCTGCTCAATGGACTGTTGTTCCTGGCGGTGATCGGCCTGGGTGCCTGGCTGGTGTACTCGCCCGATCAGACCGTGCTGATCGTGTTCTTCGCGCTGGCGTTGCTGCTCGGCGTTTTGATGACGCTGCCGATTGGCGGCGCCGACATGCCGGTGGTGATCTCGCTGTACAACGCGCTGACCGGTCTGGCCGTGGCCTTCGAGGGCTTCGTGCTCGGCAACGAGGCGATGATCATCGCCGGTACCGTGGTCGGTGCGGCCGGTACGCTGCTGACCCAGCTCATGGCCAAGGCGATGAACCGGCCGCTGAGCAACGTCTTGTTCACCGGCATTGCCGCGCAGAGCGGTGGCGCCGAAATCGCCGGCGAGCAGAAGCCCGTCGATGCCGCCGATGCCGCCTCGCTCATGGCCTACGCCGAACGCGTGGTGATCGTTCCCGGCTACGGCATGGCGGTGGCGCAGGCACAGCACAAGCTGTGGGAGTTCTGTCAGGGACTGATCGCGCGCGGGGTGAAGGTGAAGTTCGCCATCCATCCGGTCGCGGGCCGAATGCCCGGGCACATGAACGTGCTCCTTGCTGAGGCCGGCGTGCCCTACGACCTGATCGAGGACATGGACGACATCAACCCCGAGTTCCCCAACACCGATGTGGTGCTGGTGATCGGTGCCAACGACGTGGTGAATCCGGTGGCCAAGACCGATCCGTCCTCGCCGATCTTCGGCATGCCGATCCTGGACGTGGACCAGGCGCGCAACGTCATCATCATCAAGCGCGGCAAGGGTCGCGGCTTTGCCGGCATCGAGAACGCGCTGTTCTACGCCGACAACGCCCGTCTGCTGTACGGCGATGGCAATGCCGTCGCCGGTGAGCTGGTGGCCGAGCTGAAGCAGCTCGACGTCTGATCGCAGCCCGGCGAGACTGGTCGCGGCAAGGCGCTGATGAAGCGTGCCGGGCAGTCACCGGGGGATTGAGCGGATGCGCCTCTGGGTAATGAAGCCCCGGCGCATCAAGCAATCTTGTCGTGCCAGCTTTCCGGGAATCCGTCGCTCAGCGGTCGCTACGCGACATTGAACCGGTTGGCGCAGTCTTGCCGACCCGGCCTGCCGCCCAGCCATGGCCGACGATCAGTGCGAGCAGAAGTCCGGCAGCCACGAACAGCCAGTCGCCGCGGGTCAACAGGCCGGTCAGGACATCGAAGGCGAAGTCGCTTCCGGTTCGCTTCAGTGCCGACCATGGGTCCAGGCCGAACACCCGCGCGACATGCAGGGCCGCCCAGGCGTAGAGCACGAAGCTGACCGTCGCGGCGGTGAGGCATGCCGCCCACAGCGCCCCGCGCAGGCCGCGCGCGCCGACCATCTGCACGCCGACACCGAAAGTCAGGCCCACAGCCAGCGCCACCGGCGCGCAGGGTTGCCCGAACCGCACCGCGAGCAGCAGCCACAGCACGCTTTCGAAGGCAAGCAGGACCAGCCAGAACGGCCACAATCGCAGCAGCGCCGGTATTCCGATGTCCCGCCCGGCGGCCGAGTGTTGGAAAATCACGTTCCGATCATAGATTCAGGCCATGGCACATTACAGCAACACCAGCGAGCCGTTCACTCTGCAGCGCGACTGTCCCGCCGTGCTGGTGCCGATGGGCGACGAAGTCACCCTCCCGGCCGGGCAGAACGGCTACATCACCCAGGCACTGGGCGGCAGCTTCACCGTCTATGTCGAAGGCAACCTGTTCCGGATTGCCGGTGCCGATGCCGACGCGCTGGACAAGGCGCCGCCCGCCTTGCCGGAACTGCCGGAAGGCGCCGATGACGGCGAGGTCGAGCAGGTGCTGTGGCAGCAGCTGCGGACCTGTTTCGACCCGGAGATTCCGGTCAACATCGTTGATCTGGGGCTGGTCTACGAGTGCAACCTGCTGAATAGGGGCGACGGCACGCGCCGGGTCGAGGTCAGGATGACCCTGACCGCACCGGGTTGCGGCATGGGTGAGTTCCTGGTCGAGGACGTGCGCAGCAAGCTGGAACTGGTGCCGACGATCGTGGAGGCCGACGTCGAGCTGGTATTCGACCCGCCCTGGGGCCGGCACATGATGTCCGAGGCGGCGCGGCTGGAAGTGGGCATGTTCTGATCTGTGTGTTTGTGCGGCCCAAGGTTCGTCCGTTGTGGTCGTGCCACTCGCCGAATCCGGCCGCACCTCGCTTGCCGACCAAGGCCGCACCTGCAGGCGGGGCTTGCACCGCACGATCCTCCCAGGTGCGCGTACTGACCGGAACATGCCCAGGTCGTGAGCCAGCACGCTTGCCAGGCGCGCGGTTCACGCGCGGACACTTCGCCGGTGCGATAATTCCGCCCATGCAGGTACTGCTCGCCAACCCCCGTGGCTTCTGCGCCGGTGTCGACCGCGCCATCGAGATCGTCGACCGGTTGCTGGATGCTTTTGGCGCGCCGATCTATGTGCGTCACGAGGTGGTGCACAACCGCTTTGTGGTCGACGGCTTGCGTCGCCGCGGCGCGGTGTTCGTCGACGAGTTGGATGAAGTGCCCGACGGCGCCACCGTGGTGTTTTCGGCGCACGGCGTCTCCCAGCAGGTGCGCAACGAGGGCGGAAAGCGCGGCTTGCAGGTGTTCGACGCGACCTGTCCATTGGTTACCAAGGTCCATATCGAGGTCGCCCAGCATTGCCGGGCCGGCCGCGACGTGGTGCTGATCGGCCACGCCGGTCACCCCGAGGTCGAGGGCACGCTGGGCCAGTGGGATCCGGTCAACGCCAACGGCTGCGCCATCCATCTGGTGGAAACCGTTGAGGATGTAGCTGGCCTGGCGGTCGCCGATGCCGGCAACCTGGCCTTTGTCACCCAGACCACGTTATCGGTGGACGACACCCGACAGATCATCGCCGCGCTGCAGGCACGCTTCCCGGAAATCCAGGGGCCACGTCGCGACGACATCTGTTACGCGACCCAGAACCGCCAGGATGCCGTGCGCCGGCTGGCGGTCGAGTGCGATCTGGTCCTGGTCGTCGGGTCACCCAATTCATCCAATTCCAATCGCCTGCGCGAGCTGGCGGAAAAGGTCGGCGTACCGGCCTACCTGATCGACGGCGCCGACGATATCCGGAGTGAGTGGTTGTCAGGACGCGAGCGCATCGGCCTGACCGCTGGCGCCTCGGCTCCCGAGCGGCTGGTTCAGGGCGTGGTCGCGCGTCTGCGCGAGCTGGGCGCATCCGGTGTGCAGGAACTGGATGGCAAGCCCGAGGACGTCGTCTTCGCGCTGCCCAAGGAGCTGCGGGTTCAGGTGGTGGCCGCGCCCTAGCCGTGCCTGGTCACGGCGTCGTGGGGAGGGTCATTTCGGTGGGGCCCTGTTTCGTCGGAACCCTCACCATCCCGCGGCGCTGCCCTGGGAAGACGGCGGTCCCGTCTGTCGGTCACCGCGCGCCGTTCGTCGGAGATGACTTGCCCGCCAGCAGGCATGTGCGGAGACTCCCATCAAGGGAGGTGCGCATGCGCTCGAAACCGTTCTCAACCAGACCCGCACCGCAGCCTCGATTGGCCGGCTTCACCCTGATCGAGCTGATCGTGGCGGTGGCGATCCTGGCGATCCTGATCGCAACGGCGGTGCCGAGCTTCCGGGAAATCTCCCTGAACAACCGCAGCAGCAGCACCATCAACGACCTGATCGCCGATCTGTCCGTGGCGCGCAGCGAAGCGGTCAAGAACGCGCGTCAGGCGCGCGTGGTGGCCAAAGGTGGTGACTGGAACGACGGCTGGATAGTGGAAGTCGAGCAGGAAGCTTCCGTCTGGACCGAGGTCAAGGACCACGGGCCGATCAATCCGGCTGGAGCCGTGGCGGCCAACTCCTTTGAATTGCGTGGTTACGAGAATGCACAAATCGGCTTGCTGGCGGCGACATCTGTCACCTTCGGGCCCATGGGGCAGGCGGCCGAGCCTGCGGACGGCGC
>JAMHVM010000137.1:0-23049 GCA_035911475.1 Lysobacterales bacterium
TCGTTGCGCAGGGTTTCGGCGCGGGCGGTGAAGTTGTAGTCGTTGCGGCCGATGCGCACGTCGCTGACCACGGTGCCACCCAGATTCTCGAAGCGCTGACGGAACGCCTGCGCGGCGCGCCGGCTCCAGTCATCGGGCAGCCCGATGATGCTGACCCGCTGCGCGCCCAGTCGCGCCAGTCGTTCGGCAGCGGCGAGGGCCTCCTCGTCGGGTAGCAGGCCGAACTGCACGCTTCCGGGTGGCGGTGCCGCGCCGTCGGCATGGTTCAGGGCCAGCACCGGCACCGGCAGCATCGGCTGCCGGAACAGTTCGCTGACCGCCTCGCGTGCCAGCGGACCGATCACCAGCTCAGCCCCCTGCTCCAGGGCGCGACGGTAGGCGGCGACGGCTTCCGGGCCGGTACCACCAGCGTCGATGATCTCGACTTGCGGGCGCGGTTCCGGGGCGGCGCCGTAGGCGGCCATGAAGCCGTCGCGGACCGCCTGACCGGCCGGCGCGATCGGGCCGCTGAGCGGCAGCAGTAGCGCAACCTTGCCGTACAGCGCGCGGCCGTCGGCATCGGTCGGCGGCGGATCGCGCGGGGCCATCGGGTCGCGGCCGTCGGCCAGCAGCCGCGGCGGGGTCACGCCGCGATCGGTCAGCGAGGCATCGGCCCAGACCTTGAGCGGATCGCTGGCGCCCATGCCGGCGCTGGCGCGGTACAGGTCGTTGACCGACACCTCGTCGAGCAGGGCGACCAGTTGCCGCGACACCGCCGGCTGGTCCTGCTCGGACAGGAACGGCAACTGCGTGGCGCGTTCGCGCGCCGCGCCGAGGTTGTCGCCCAGACCGATCAGCGCCCGCGCGCGCAGCTCGTGGAACCGCGGCCGCAGCCGATCGGAAACCCGTTCCGGCGGCAGGGTGAGCAGGTCCAGCGCGGCGTCGAAGTCGTTCTCGGCCAGTGCGGTTTCGGCCAGCAGCAGATCCAGACGCAGCTGCTGCGCTTCGCTCAGGCCGCTGTGGCGCAGATTCCGCGTGGTCTGCCTGACCGCGGCGAAATCCGCGTTCTGCCGGTAGCTTTCGGCGGCGCGCAGGGTCAGGTAGTCGCGACGCTCGCCGCGCGAGCGGTCGGCGGCGGCCAGGAACAGGTCGGCGGCGGTATCGAAATCGCCGGCGGCATAGGCCCGTTCAGCCTGTTCGATGTTGCCGCCACCGCCGCCACCGGTCGGCACGGCGCCGCAGGCAGCGAGCGAAAACGCGACAATGAACAGGCCGCAGCGGGCGGCAAGGCGGAATCCGAAGGCCATGAGTGCAGTGTCCGATAACCGAGGCGACATGATACCGGCCGGAACGCTGTACGTCGTGGCGACGCCGATCGGCAACCTGGAAGACATTTCCGCACGGGCGCTGCGCACGCTCGGTGAAGTCGCGCTGATTGCCTGTGAAGACACCCGCACCACGCGGGTGCTGCTCGACCGCTACGGCATCGCCACGCCCATGCAGGCCTTGCACGAGCACAACGAAACTGCCCAGGTTGCCGGCCTGCTGACGCGCCTGCGTGGCGGCGACAGCATCGCACTGGTGTCCGATGCCGGCACGCCGCTGGTCAGCGATCCGGGTTTCCGGCTGGTGGCGGCGGCACGCGATGCCGGTCTGTCTGTGACGGCCGTCCCCGGTGCCAGCGCACTGATAGCTGCCTTGTCGATCGCCGGCCTGGCCAGCGACCGGTTCTGCTTCGAAGGCTTCCTGCCGCCGAAGTCGGCCGCGCGGCGTACGCGGCTCACGGCGATGGTGGCGGAGCCACGCACGCTGATCTTCTACGAATCGGCACATCGCATCGTCGAATGTCTGGACGATTGCGTGGCGGTGTTCGGTGCGGATCGTCCGGCCCGGCTCGCGCGTGAGTTGACCAAGCGCTTCGAGACCGTGCTCGGCGACGACCTGGCCGCCATCGCTGCCGCGGTGGCAGCCGACAGCGATCAGCGCCGTGGCGAGTTCGTGCTGTTGCTGGCCGGTGATCCCGATCCGCAAGCCGCTGCGCTGGCCGAGGGCCGGCGCATCTACGCGCGGCTGGCGAAGGAACTGCCGCCCAGTCGTGCCGCCGGAATCGCCGCCGAGCTCAGCGGCGCGCCGCGGCGTGCGCTTTACGACAGAAGCGAGAAGTGAGTGAAGAGGAGTGAGAAGTGAGAGAAAGCAGGTTGGCGGTGATCGCTGTCGCTTTTCTCTCACTCCACACTTCTCTCTACCCACTCCTGTCTTTATGGTGTGAAGTTGATCGTGCCCGATGACTGCGCCGCCGCCGCACTGGCCGGAATCACCAGCGGGTGGTAGCTGTTGGTCAGCCAGCGACGCAGCTGGCTGGCGTAGGTCGGACTGCCGAGCACACCGCTCTGGCCGCCAGGCAGGATTTCGTAGGCACGAATCGCCGGGCTCATCTCGCCGACGAAGCGCCGTGCCGGGCCGCTGCCGAACATGAAGCCATTCACGCCCTGCGCGCGGACGCCATGGCCGGAGGCGTCGACCACCTCGTAGCCACCCGGTCGGGCGATGCCGGGCAGGCCCGGTGCCAGATCGGTGAAGCCATAAGGGTTGCTGCCCGGCAGGTTGAACGGGCCGCCCAGCGGATGATCGAAGATGATCCGGTGCAGTTTGCCCCAGCGGTAGTCGGACAGATTGGTCGAGCCGGCGAAGGCCGGCGCGAAGGCCTCGCTGGCCAGCGCGTCCAGACCATCCTTGAGCGCCTTGAGCAGGATGAAGTCACGACCGGCCGCCGCACTCGGCGCACCCTCCACGGCGAAGAACGCCAGACCGGAAGCACCGCGACCCCCCAGCGCCGCGAAGTTGTCGAGCAGGAACTTGAAGCCGGTGTAGGCATCGGCGTTGCCGGGCAGGGCACCGCCCAGGCCGACCCGACCCAGCGTGGTGTCGATGCTGGCGCGCACCGCATGACTGCGCCACTGCGCCCAGATGCTGGCGGCGACGCTGGCGTCGACATCGTCGGCCGAGACCGGGCCACGGGTGGCCGGATCCAGACCGCGGTCGAAACCTTCGCGGATGCCGGTCGGGGTCGAGTAGTCCCAGTCGCGCAGGCGCTCGATGGCTTCGCCGACACGGGCATCGCCGGCGAGATCGGCCAGCGGACCCCAGGAGCTGGCAGCGCCGTTGTCCCAGGCGCGCAGCAGGTGCGGCAGCACCAGCTCGGCATCCAGCAGCTGGTTGTTGGCCTGCAGCGTCATCATCTCTTCCAGCGTGACACCACCGCGCGCGGTCAGTCGCTGCAGTTCGCGGTCGATGCGACCCTGGCGGTAGGACGAGGCGCCGCCGTTGTCGAAGAAATAGATGCCGCCACCGGGACGCATCTGGTTCAGCGCGTTGTTGTCCAGCGAGTAGCCGCTGGGATCGTTGTTGGCGTTTGCCACATAGCCCCACTCGGGATTGATCACGTGCGGCATTTCCGCTTCGGTGAGGATCTCGTAGGGCAGCGCCTGGTTGCGCTGGCGGTTCTGCACCGGCAGCCAGTCATGCACGCCCGAGCCGCTGCGGATGAACCACGGTGGTACGCCACCGGCCGGTGCGCCGGCCTGCAGGTCACGCCGGATAGGCGCTTCGCCGGTGACGAAGTAGGCGATGTTGCCGCTGGTGTCGCCGTAGACGAAGTTCTGCGAGCCGAAGTCGAAGTAGGTCAGCGCGGTCTGGAACTCCTCGACGTTGCGCGAGCGGTTGATGCGCCGGAACGACTCCAGTTCATTGGTCGCGCCCCAGCCGGCATAGGCCACCGACAGGCCGCTGGCGCCGCTGATCTGCACCACCGGGCCGTTGTTCCGGCGCGGCACCACCACGGTCACGCCGCCGTTGGTGTAGCCGATGCTGGTGTTGCGCACGATGCTGTCGGCCTGGCCGTCGCCGAGGGTGTTGACGAAGAACTGCTGCAGGACCCAATGCACCGGCTCTTCGACAGTGCCGTGCACGGTGGCGTAGGGCAGGCCCAGGGTGTTGACCCGGAACGTTTCCTGGAAGACGTCGGTGACATCCAGCGAGTTGGTGGTGGTGCCCCAGCACACACGCTGGTTGCAGCCGTGGATGATGCCCGGCGCACCCGGCAGCGAGGCGCCGACCGCGTCCATCGCTTCGGGATGGCGCGAATCGGTGGAATGGACGTGGTGCTCGATGAAGATCGCCGGCAGGTTCAGGCTCAAGTGCGGGTCATTGGCCACCAGCGCACGGCCGGACGCGGTGTGCGCACCGGAAACCGCCCACAGGTTGCTGCCGATCGGGCTTTCCTTGCGGTCCAGCGCGCGCCGGAACAGCGGCATGCCGTCAAGCTGGTCGCGCAATGCCTGGGCCAGTTCCACCGTGGTCGGATCGATCTCGATTTCATGTGCGGTCTTGGCCAGTCCGAGCACGGCGTCGAGCTGCTCATCGGCATTCGCGTCGGCGGATTTCAGCGGGTCGCTGACGCTGCCATTGCCGGTGCCGATACCCAGGAAACCCGGCACGGAGACGCGCCCGTCGGCGGGTGCGATGCGGTGGGTGTCGCCGAAGAACAGCGCGGCACCGTCGAAACCGGCGGCCGCACCGGCCTGCTGGTAGGCGGCGAAACGCAGCGTCTGCTCGATGTCCAGATCGAACGAGAGCTGGAACGCCAGCCCCTTGCCGACGGCGATGGTGTCGACCGGCTCCCAGGCGCGCGCGCGGGTCAGTTCCAGCGCGCCGTATTCGGGCGGCAGCGGATTGTTCTGCAGCCAGTAGTTGACGCCGTCGCTGTAGGCCTTGATCCAGCCACGCATGTCCGGCGACATCGCCTGCCAGGTGCGTTGGGCCGCGCGACCCAGACCAATGGTGCGGGCCTGCACATCGTCGGCCAGCACGCTGGGGCCGACCAGTTCGGCCAGGGTGCCCTGCACGCTGCGCCGTGTCAGATCCATCTGGAAGAAGCGGTCGCGCGCGTGCGCCCAGCCCTGCAGAAAGGCGACATCGTTGTCGCTGGCGCCGCGGATCAGTGGAATGCCTTCGGCGTCCCAGGAGACGCTGCCGGGCGCCGACATCATCGGGGCCTTCAGCGGCTGGGCGTGCACGACGGCGCTGCCGGCGATCAGGGCCAGGCCCAGCGCGATGCAGTGGGACAGGGTGAGACCGCGACGGTCTCGGCGGGGGGTTGCGGCCATGATTCCTCCAGATGGCAGACCGGCCCCTGGAGCGGGGCAGCGGTTGTATGCGGTGCCGTATGGAAGCACGCGGCGCGGCCAAAACCGAGACGCAGCGCAGCAAATCAGTTCATTCGCACCGTGGCGTGGGGCTGGCGGTCGCGGATGTCATCCGGAACGACATTGGCGAGCAATGCGTGCCGGCGTGGAAGCCCTGATCCGCAGATAAGCAATGTCCACGCCGGGCTAGCCCGGCATCTACAGCCTCGCGCTGTCGACCCATGTCGCGCCTGTAGATGCGGCGCTTGCCCCGCATTGAGGCTCAGCTTTCGACCAGCACGCTGCGCAGGAACTCGGGCAGCGCCAGCGCCGCACGGTGGGTGTCGGCGTTGTAGTAGCGGGTCTTGAAGGTTTTGGTCTGGGCGCCGCGCTCGCGGAAACCGTCCAGCTCCACGCCCTTGCGCGCCATGGTGCAGCTCCACCAGCCCGACGGATAACACGGCTGCGGGAAGCACAGCGTACGCATGGAGGTGAAACCGCTGCCCTTCATCTTGCTGCGCATGTCGCGCAACAGCTCGGTGTGCACCAGCGGCGACTCGCTCTGCTGCACCAGGATGCCGCCGGGCTTCAGCGCCTTGAGCGTGTTGCGGTAGAAGGTTTCGTTGAACAGGCCTTCGGCCGGGCCGATCGGGTCGGTGGAATCGACGATGACCACGTCCAGCGATTCCGGTTCGGCGTCGGCCATGAACTTCAGGCCGTCATCGAACAGCAGCTTGGCGCGCGGGTCGTTGTTGGCTTCGCACAGTTCCGGGAACCACTGCTCGGCCAGGCGGGTGACACGCTCGTCGATCTCGACCTGGATGGCGCTTTCCACTTCATCATGGCGCAGCACCTCGCGCAGCGTGCCGCAGTCGCCACCACCGATGATGACCACGTTCTTGGCGCGCGGATGGGTGAACAGCACCGGGTGCGACATCATCTCGTGATAGAGGAAGTTGTCGCGCGTGGTCAGCATGACGCAGCCGTCGATGACCATGAGCTTGCCCCAGTCGGTGGTGTCCCAGATCTCGATGCTCTGGAACGGCGTCGCTTCGGCATGCAGCTGCTTCTTGACGCGGAAACCGATCGCGGATCCGGAGTAGTCGTGCTTCTCGTGGAACCACTGGGTCTGACTGGTTTCGTTTTCGGACATGGCTGCCTTTTCCACCGGGGGCGCGATTGTAGCCGAGCCGACGCGACGCGGGATGTCTGTTCAGGGCTTTCCGGTCGAGCGCGGCGGTAGCGGCCCCTGGGGGCGATCGTGTCTGGCGAAGGGAGCGCGCGGCTGTCTCGCGCCTGAAAGACCCGCGCGTGAGTGCTGTCGCGAGGTCCGCAGCAACCTGCTGCGCCGAGGTATCCGGGCTAGAATCCGCGGTCCCCAACGCAGCTGTGCCGAAATGACCGATTTTTCGCTGGATGACGCCCACCGCACCTGGTCGCTGCCGTACTGGAGCGAGGGCTATTTCGACATCGACCGCGCCGGTCAGCTGGTCGTGCGCCCGGACCGGACCGCCGGCCGCGAAGTGGCCTTGGCAGCCGTCGTCGAGGAGGCGCGCGCACAGGGGCTGAAACTGCCTTTGCTGGTGCGCTTTGCCGGCATCCTGGGCAACAAGCTCGGGCGCATGCAGGCGGCTTTCGCCAAGGCCATGGAAAGCCACGACTACGATGGCGGCTACACCGCCGTGTATCCGATCAAGGTCAACCAGCATCTGAGCGTGGCTGGCGAGCTGGTCGCGGCGGCGGCCGCCAATCCGGCGCCGGTCGGCGGTTTCGGTCTGGAAGCCGGCTCCAAGCCGGAGCTGATCGCCGTGCTGGCACTGTCGCGCGGCGGCATCGTGATCTGCAACGGCTACAAGGACCGCGAATACATCCGTCTGGCACTGATCGGGCGCAAGCTCGGGCTGGACGTGTTCATCGTCATCGAAAGCCCGTCCGAGCTGGACATCGCCCTGGAAGAAGCCGCCGCGCTCGGGGTCGAGCCGCTGCTCGGCGTGCGCCTGCGCCTGTCTTCGCTGGGCGCCGGCAAATGGCAGAACACCGGTGGCGACAAGGCCAAGTTCGGCCTGTCGCCGCGGCAGCTGCTGGATCTCGCCGCGCGCCTGCGCGCCGTCGGCAAGCTCGATGCGCTCAAGCTGCTGCATTTCCACATGGGTTCGCAGATCTCCAACCTGCGCGACATCGCCGGCGGCATGCGCGAGGCGACCCGCTACATGAGCGAGCTGGTGCGCCTGGGTGCGAACATCCGCTACATGGATGTCGGCGGCGGCCTGGGCATCGACTATGAGGGCACCCGCTCGCGCAGCTACTGCTCGGTCAACTATTCGCTGGAGCAATATGCCTCGACCATCGTCGAGGCCATCGGCGACGCCTGCCACCGGCACGACATCCCGGCGCCGCACGTGATCACCGAAGCCGGTCGCGCGATGACCGCGCACCACGCGGTGCTGATCGCCAGCGTGACCGAGGTCGAGACCGCGCCGCAAGGCAGCGTGCCGCCCGAGCGCGACGACGAACACGCGGTGATCGGCCATCTGCGTGCGATCGTCGCCGACTTCGACCGGCGCCCGGCGCTGGAGCTCTACCACGAGGCCGTCTACTACCTGGGCGAAGGTCAGGCCGGCTACGCCCAGGGTGAACTCGGCATCGAGGACCGGGCCGTGCTCGACGACCTGTTCTATTCCATCGCCCACCGCGTGCGCGAGCGCCTCAAGACCCACGAGCGCGCGCACCGGCAGGTGCTGGACGACCTCAACGACAAGCTGGTCGACAAGTACTTCGTCAATTTCTCGGTGTTCCAGTCGATGCCCGATGTCTGGGCGATCGACCAGGTGTTCCCGATCGTGCCGATCACCCGGCTCAACGAGACGCCCACACGCAGCGGCGTGATCGCCGACCTGACCTGCGACTCGGACGGCCGCATCGACCAGTACGTGGATTCCGAAGGCGTCGATTCCAGCCTGCCGCTGCACGAAGTACGCGAGGACGAGCCATACCGGCTCGGTTTCTTCCTGGTCGGTGCCTACCAGGAGACGCTGGGCGACATCCACAACCTGTTCGGCGACACCGATTCGGTCGACGTGCTTCTGGATGGTCCGGGCTTCCGCCTGCGCAACCCGCGCCGTGGTGACAGCGCTGAACGCTTGCTTGGCTATGTCGGCTACGACGTCAGCGATCTGCGTCGGCTGCTGGCGCAGAAGCTGGATCGCGCCGGGCTGTCGTCAGCCGAGCGCAGCGCCCTGCACGGCCAGCTCGAGGCCGGGCTGACCGCGTACACCTACCTCGAAGAGTCGCACTGACGGGATCTCGCGTCCCGCGTTGAGCGGGTGGCGCGTCCGGTCAACCCGCAGCGATCAGCGGTCGGCATGTGTAGTCCGCATCGCCGCGGGCTGCCCCGAGTAACGTGCATTCAAGGCCGCAGGGATGGAAGCGGGCGCGGTGCCGGCGAACAGCCGTTGACTTGACGCGGATCAAGGCCGGCCTGGGCGGCGGTGTCTAGGCTGTGTCGCCATGATCGCGGAACCTGCCTTCGATGCCGGCCTGCTGCGTCGCTACGACCGGCCCGGGCCGCGCTACACCTCGTATCCGACCGCGCCGCAGTTCCAGGCCGGTTTCGGCGAGGCACAGCGGCGGGAGGCGGCGTTGCGCAGCAACCACGACCTCATCCCGCGGCCCTTGTCGCTGTACGTCCATGTGCCCTTCTGCACCAGCCCGTGCTTCTACTGCGGTTGCAACCGGGTCATCACCCGCGACCGCAGCCGAGCCGCACCGTACGTGGCGCGGGTGATTCGCGAGGCGCGGATGCTGGCAACGCTGTTCGATCGCGATCGCAAGGTCATGCAGCTGCATTTCGGCGGTGGCACGCCGAACTTCCTCGTGGCCGACCAGCTCGCGGAAATCATCGACAGCCTGGGCCAGCATTTCAATTTCAGCCAGTCGCCGCTGCGCGATTTCTCGATCGAACTGGATCCTCGCCATGTCGATGACCAGGCCATCGCGGCGATGGCGCAGATGGGCCTGAACCGGGCCAGCCTGGGCGTGCAGGACTTCGATCCGGTGGTGCAGCAGGCGGTCAACCGCGTGCAGTCGGTCGGGCAGACCCTGGCGGTGATCGAAGCCTGCCGACGCCATGGCCTGCGCTCGGTCAATGTCGACCTCATCTACGGCCTGCCGAAACAGTCGTTGGCTGGTTTCGCGCGCACGCTGGCGACGGTGATCGCGGTGCGGCCGGAACGTCTGGCGGTGTACAGCTATGCGCACATGCCGCAACTGTTCCGCCCGCAGCAGCGAATCCTTCACGAGGAGTTGCCGGCACCGGAACTGAAGCTGGATCTGCTGCGGCTGGCGGTCGAGCGCCTGACCGCCGCCGGCTACCGGCACATCGGCATGGACCATTTCGCGTTGCCCGAGGACGACCTCGCCCAGGCGCAGGCGCGCGGTGACCTGCATCGCAATTTCATGGGCTACACCACCCACGTCGACTGTGATCTGGTTGGCATCGGTGTCAGTGCCATCAGCCAGGTGGGCGACAGCTACAGCCAGAGTCCGCGCGAACTGGCGCAGTGGGAAACCCTGGTCGATGCCGATAGTCTGCCGGTCTGGCGCGGCTTGCGCCTGGACCAGGACGACAGCCTGCGGGCCTGGATCATCCAGCGCATCATGTGTGACGGCGGGGTCTCGATCAGCGCGGTTGAGGAGCGCTTCGGCATCGATTTCGCCGACTACTTTGCGCCGGATATCCAGCGCTTGCGCGCCTTGGTCGATGATGGACTGGTCGAACTGGACAGCCAGTTCATCCAGGCGACGGCGCGCGGTCGATGGCTGTTGCGCGTCATTTGCGCCTGCTTCGACCGCTATCTGCACGGCGAGCACTCGGTTCCGACACGATTTTCGAGTATGGTGTAGACGAGGGAGTGCCATGTCGGGACCGCATCGTGACATCACCTGTTTCTGCCATTGATTCCCGGATCACGGCACCGGGCAAACGGCCACATTTCTGTTCAACCTGCGCCTTTTCCGACGCCTGCTGCTCGGAAGGCTACGACGACGCCGTCATCGCCCAGATGCAGGCGCTGCTGGTCGACGAGGTGAAACATCTTGACGAGGGCGAGCACATCTTCCGCGAGGGCGATCCCTTCGACGCCATCGCCGCCGTACGCGCCGGCACGGTCAAGACCTATGTGCTCGATCGCGAAGGCAAGGAGCAGGTGCTGGGTTTCTACCTGCCGGGCGAGGTGGTCGGTCTCAACGCCATCCATCCCGACGTGTTTCCCTGCAACGCGGTTGCGCTGGACACGGTGGTGCTGTGCAGTTTCACCTTCAAGCGCATGCGCGAGCTGGCCAGCAACATGCCCAACCTGCAGGACCGCTTGTTCCGGCTGCTCAGCGAGGACATCGGCAAGGCGGCGCTGCTCTCGGGCGACTACAGCGCCGACGAGCGCATGGCCGCGTTCCTGGTTGCGCTGTCGCGGCGCTACGAGCGGCGCGGCTTTTCCGCGACACGTTTCAACCTGTCGATGAGTCGCACCGATATCGCCAACTTCCTGCGCCTGGCGCCGGAAACGGTCAGCCGCGTGCTGCGCCGGTTCCGCGACGAGGGCGTGCTGGAGATCGACCGGCGCGACCTGCGTCTGCTCGACAAGGCGCGGCTGGAGGCCCTGGCGGCATCGGTCCTGCGCGATTGACGGGAACCGGATGAACCATGGCGTACCGGATCCGAAACCGTCGGGTCGACGGGAAGTGCTGACGACGGTGTGCCGTACCGATTGCGACGAAGGTTTCGGGAGAGGAGGTCACCGCACTGAAGATCCGGTGCTGGTGGCAGGCGGTCAGGAGCGAGATGACGGCATCGAGCAGGCAAGCGGTATCCAGTATTGCCGATGACGGCGATGCGCTGCATTTCTGCAGCACCTGCGCGTTCTCGGCGGCGTGCCGCGCCGAGGGCTACGACAAGCCGGCGCTGGAGGAGTTGCATTGCCTGGTCGAGCATGTCGGGCCGTATCGGCCTGGCGATACCATCTTTGTCGAAGGCGAGGCGTTCAATGCCATTGCCGCGGTACGTGCCGGCACGGTCAAGACCCGGGTCATCGACAGTGATGGTCGCGAGCATGTGCAGGGTTTCTTCCTGCCGGGCGAAGTGATCGGCCTCAGCGCCATCCACAACAGCCGCTATCCCTGCGATGCCGTTGCCCTGGACACGGTGGCCCTGTGCCGATTTTCGTTTCCGGCGATGGCTACGCTGGCGCAACGGATGCCGGGGCTGCAGGCGCAACTGTTCCGCATGCTCAGCCAGGACATCAGCAAGGCGATCATGATGGCCGGTGACCACAGTGCCGATGAGCGTCTGGCCGCGTTTCTGGTGATGATGTCGCGCCGCTATGCCGCGCGCGGCTTTTCCGCGAGACGTTTTTCCCTGGCGATGTCGCGTGCCGACATCGGCAGCTTCATGCGCCTGGCTTCGGAGACGGTCAGCCGCGTGCTGCGCCGGTTCCAGGACGATGGCCTGATCCTGGTCGACGGACGTGTCATCGAAATCGTCGATCCAGACGGTTTGCAGACACTGGCGGTATCCACCCTGCGCGACTGAGCTGGCGGCCTGTTGGCGGTGCAGCGGGCGAGTCCTGTCCTGCCGGCACGCGGTGGGTGTGTGCGTTGCAGCGGGGCAAGCCCCGCTCTACGGGGCGCGGCGAAAACCGGTATCGCATCGACGCCTGTTTCGTGGAGCCGGACTTGCCCGCCTGCGCGGACCCAGAAAGGTGGCTGATCCAGATCAGTGCGTGTCCGGGCAACGCTGGCCATGATCGCGACTGTCGCCGGCAGCCATGTCGCGCGCCCCGTCTCCCGGAACATCGACGGCGTGGCTGCCCGGCGCCTCATTCCGTCATCAAGAGCAGTCGCCATGAACAGCACGAGAAAACTCTGGACGGGTCTGGCCGTCCTGCTGATCGCGTCCTTCGCCGTCCTGTTGTGGGTCGGCTCGGAAATCCACCGCCTGATGCCGCCGATTCCCTCGGCGGTGGTCACCACCCAGGGCGACACCGTCTACACCCGCGCCGACATCGAACGCGGCCGCCAAGTCTGGCAGGCGATGGGCGGGCAACAACTGGGGTCGATCTGGGGCCACGGCGCCTATGTCGCGCCGGACTGGACCGCCGACTGGCTGCACCGCGAGTCGGTCGCCTGGCTGGACCTGCTGGCGCGTGAGCGCGGCGCCGAGCGCTACGCCGCCGTCGACGAAGAGGTGCAGGCCAGCCTGCGCGCGCGCCTGCAGCGGCTGATCCGCGCCAACACCTACGACGCCGAGCGCGACGTGGTGGTAATCGAGCCGGAGCGCGCCGCGGCCATGGCCAGCGTCGCGTCGCACTACGACGCCCTGTTCGGCAACGATCCGGCGCTGCTGGAGTTGCGCAAGGGCTATGCGATGAAGAACAACACTGTCGCGCAGGCCGAGCACCGGGAAAAGCTTGCCGCTTTCGTCTGGTGGACGGCCTGGTCGGCAGTGACCCAACGACCCGGCCAGGACATCACCTTCACCGCCAACTGGCCCTACGACCCGGTGGTCGGCAACGAGCCGCCGCCGCACCTGTTCCTGTGGACGGTGTTCTCGATCCTGTTCCTGATCGCCGGCATCGCCCTGCTGGGCTGGTACTACGCTACCCAGCGCGAGGACCACGGCTTTCCGCTGCCGGCGCGCGATCCGCTGGCCGACATCAAGGTGACGCCGTCGATGCGCGCCACCGCGAAGTATTTCTGGGTGGTGATCGCGCTGTTCCTGGTGCAGATCCTGCTTGGCGCGGTCACCGCCCACTACCAGGTCGAAGGTCACGACTTCTATGGTGTGAACCTGTCGGAAGTGCTGCCGTACTCGCTGACCCGCACCTGGCATACGCAACTGGCGGTGCTGTGGATCGCCACCGCCTGGCTGGGCATGGGCCTGTACATCGGTCCGGCGATCTCCGGGCACGAGCCGAAGTTCCAGCGCCTGGGCGTGAATCTGCTGTGGGTGTGCCTGATCATCATCGTGGTCGGTGCCTTCGCCGGCCAGTGGTTCGCGGTGATGCAAAAGCTGGGCCTGGACAAGAATTTCTGGTTCGGCCACCAGGGCTGGGAATACGTCGACATCGGCCGCTTCTGGCAGTGGTTCCTGTTCCTGGGGCTGGGTATCTGGCTGACCCTGGTCGGGCGTTGCCTGGTGCCGGCGATCCGCAAGGGCGGCGAGATGAAATCCATCACTGCACTCTTGTTCCTGTCCACCGTCGCCATCGGACTGTTCTACGGCGCGGGACTGATGTGGGGCGAACATACCCACCTGTCGATGGTCGAATACTGGCGCTGGTGGGTGGTGCATCTGTGGGTGGAGGGCTTCTTCGAGGTCTTCGCCACCGCGGTGATCGCCTTCCTGTTCGCCAAGCTGGGCCTGATCCGGCCAACGCTGGCGACGGTGGCGGTGCTGTTCGCCACCATCGTGTTCATGGCCGGCGGCGTGCTCGGCACCTTGCACCACCTGTACTTCGCCGGCACGCCGACGGCGGTGATCGCCCTGGGCGCCAGCTTCTCGGCACTGGAAGTGGTGCCGCTGGCGCTGATCGGTTTCGAGGCCTACCACCAGTGGTCGCTGAAGCGGGCCACGCCGTGGATGGAACGCTACAAGTGGCCGATCCTGTTCTTCGTCTCGGTGGCGTTCTGGAACCTGGTCGGCGCCGGCTTGTTCGGTTTCCTGATCAATCCGCCGTTGTCGCTGTACTACATGCAGGGACTGAACCTGACGCCGCTGCACGGCCACACCGCGCTGTTCGGGGTCTACGGCATGCTTGGCATCGGCCTGATGCTGTTCTGCCTGCGCGGCATCAAACCGGATGCGGTATGGAACGACGGCGTGCTCAAGACCGCGTTCTGGTCGCTCAACATCGGCCTGTCGCTGATGGCGCTGCTGACCCTGCTGCCGATGGGCATCATCCAGCTCACCGCCGCGCTGGAACACGGCTACTGGTACGCGCGTTCGGCCGAGCTGATGCAGCAGCCGATCATCCACCTGCTGGTGTGGATGCGGGTGCCCGGCGACACCATCTTCAGTGTCGGCGCGGTGGCCCTGGCCTGGTTCGTGTTCCGCCTGTGGGTGGCACCGAAGAACGCGCCGATCGCCAAGCCGAAGGATGCGCCGGCGGGTGGCACGGCGCGGGCCGTGCGCGCACGCAAGCAGTGAGTCGATGCGGCAGCCGAGGCGGAGTCCGCTCCGCCCGGCTGCCGGCTTCTGGACCTCTTTCGATTCAAGTAAACATCATCACTGGTGCTCTGTCCCGCAAGTAACGCAAAGGAATTCGGGTCTTCACGGAATCGCGTGGAGGCGGTCGCCGATGACCGGCTGTCGTCGGCATCGCAGCCGCCGTGCTCCGTGTTTGTCTTCATGCTAGGCGGTTCGGCTTTTCTCGCCCTGGGTGGTCTCGTCGCGGGGTTTCGACCGCCTCGGCGGCGGCCGAGTTACCTTTCTTTGCTTGTCCAAAGAAAGGTAACCGAAAGAAAGGACACCCCGGAGGTCGCGCCCTGCGGGCATCCTGCCCTCCGGGTGCGCGTGCGGCGGTCGGGCCTCCGCGACGGCACATCCATGTGCCGGCGCTCCGGTCGGCGGCATCCGTGCCGCCGATCGCCGCTGCGCGGCGACTGATCCGCCCACCGCCCGCCGCTCTCAACGGGGCCCCACAACAGCAGCGGCCATCCTGGCCGCAGAAGCCACAGCGACAGCCGGAGCGCGGGTATGGTCGAGCCGTGATCGCAACCGCACCATAACCGCGCGCCTGTAGGAGCGGGGCTTGCCCCGCTCGGCGGCCGACAGGCCGCGGGCTCCGCACAAACCGGTGCAAGCGGGGCAAGCCCCGCTCTACAGGGCGTGCCTTTGGTTCATCCGGTGTGCGGGATTGGTGTGGTGTCTCCGGTCGTTGCGGCGACCGGGCGCGCCGGAAGCGCGCCTGCTTTTCCGGGGCCCCGTGGGCGCGGTAAGCCGGTGACGGATCAGCCCGCAGGGACGCGGACACGGATGTCCGCGTGGTCGCCGCAGCACAGGAGGTGCTGTCGGCGAACCCCGGCACCGGCTCACGCACCCGAAGGACACGATGTCCGAAGGGCGGGCCGCCTTGGGGTGCCCTTCTCTTTGGTTACTTTCTCTTGGGCAAGCAAGAGAACAGTAACTCGGCCGCCGCGAGGCGGACGAAACCTCGCGACAAGACCACCCAGGGCGGGAAAAGCCGAATCGAACAAAAATGCGCTGGCTGACCAGCCGGCAGCCATCGGCGTGATCCAGATCAATGCGGTTTCCGGTCGTTTCGGTGACAGTGACCACATCACCTTTCCGTCTACTGGGAGATCGCCATGAAACGCCTGATTACGGTCGCCATCCTGGGCTTGCTCGGCAGCAGCGCCGCGCTTGCCCAGAACTGCAGCATCGATCTGGACAGCAATGACCAGATGAAATTCGACAAGTCCGAGGTGACGGTGTCGGCGGGTTGTGCCGAGATCACCATCAACCTGCATCACAGCGGCAATCTGCCGGTCAACGCTATGGGTCACAACGTGGCGATCGCCGCCACCAGCGACTACAAGGCGGTGGCCCAGGACGGCGTCAAGGCCGGTTTGCCTGGCGACTATTTGCCCGCGGATGACGCCCGCGTGATCGCCCACACCAGGATGATCGGCGGCGGCGACTCGGTGAGCGTAAAGTTTCCCGGCAGCAAGCTCACGGCAGGTGGCGACTACACCTTCTTCTGCTCCTTTCCCGGCCACTGGACGGTGATGGTCGGCAAGCTGGTCGTCGAATAGCAGGCTTTCGCGACCGCCTTGCTGGCATCGCGATGGTGCTGGCAGGGGTTGGGGGAATCCAGAACGGGCCGCGTTTCGTCGCGGCCCGTTTCTTTCGCATTGGCGCGGGTGGTTCCGCTACCAATCCAGCGTCACGCTGACCGCGAAGCTGCGGCCCGGACGGCTGTAGAAGCCAAGCGCCTCGTCGTTGGCACGCACGCCGCGCACGCCCGACCAGTCCCAGTAGCGGCGGTCGGCGAGATTGAGCAGACCGGCATTGATGCGCACGCCCCGCCAGGGTTCGGCCCAGGCGTAGAGATCGAAGCGCGCATGGCCGGGTGGTGCGAACAACTCGCCGCTGCTGTGGTCGATGCGTGACTTGCCGCGGACCGCGACCATGGCCGCTTCCACGCCCCACAGGCCGTTGTCGGCGTCGTAACGCAGGCCGAGCGTGGCGCGCGGCGGCTCGATGCCGTTGAGCGGTTGTTCGCGGCGCAGGTCGTCACCACGCGACCAGGCGGCCGCACCACGCAGCGACCAGCCAGTCAGTCCCGCCGACAGTGTGTCCAGATGCCAGAGCAGGTCGGCTTCGACGCCGCGTATGAGGGCACGATCGCGATTCACCGACTGGAACACCAGCATGCCGGTGCCCGGCTCGATGCCGAGATTCGCGCGCGATTCGATCAGGTCGCGATAGCGGTTCTCGTAGGCCGAGACGCTGGCCCGCCACTGCGCGCCGACATGACGCCAGCCCAGTTCCAGGCCGTGGCTGCGTTCCGGGCGCAGGTCCGGATTGGCGCGCACCTCGTAGTGGTAGACCGGCAGGATCAGCCCGATGTTGACGTCGCCGAAGGGTGGTGCGCGGAAGCCGCGCGCGTATTGCGCGAACAGGCTGTGGCCGCCACCCAGCGACCAGCGCGCGGCCAGTCGTGGCGTGATCTGGCGTTCGTCGACATCGACCGGGTCGGCATCGGGAAAATCCTCGATGAAGATGGCATCGGGTTTCGCGCGCAGGCGATACCACTCGGCACGCAGACCGGGAATGATCGCCAGGCGCCGGTTGAGCCGGATCTCGTCCTGCCAGAACAAGGCCAGACTGTCGGCGTCGGTGTTGGGGAAGTCGCGCACCGGCAGCGGCTCTCCCAGGATCAGAGAACTGGTGGAACCGGTGGCGAGGTTGGTTTCCACGCCGTCGCGCAGACCTTCATAGCGCTGCCGCGCCAGATCGACGCCGAACACTTGCCAGTGCTCGCCCCAGCGGCCACGGTGGCGCGACTGCCCGAGCAGGTTCATGCCCGCGGCACCGGCGTCGTAGTCGAAGCGGCGCCAACGCAGCGACTCGAACGGTGTGGCGGCGTCGGGCAGCCGGTACTGGTCGCTGTCCTGGCGTACCGAGGTGTCCTGCAGGTACAGCTGCGCATCCAGCGATTGCAGCCAACGCAAAGATGGTTGCCAGCGACCGGCGAGACTGGCGCGACCGCGCTGGCCGCGATCGTCGGCATCGAGCCGGTAGGTGGTGTTGAAGCGGCCGCTGCCGAAGCGCAGCGAATTCACCGAGGTCCGGCGATCCTCGCGGCTGCCGTCCAGGGTCAGTACATAGCGTCCCGCGTCGCCGGTGTCATGCACCAGCTTGGCCAGCACGCTGTTGCGGCGGTAGTCGGTCGGGTTGGCGCCGTCTTCCGCGCGCCAAGCGCGGTTGTCGTTCTCGTGGCCACGCCGTTGCCCGGCCACCGCCATGCCTTGCCAGCGTGCGTCCCCGCTTTCGCCGGCCCAGCTTGCCGACAGCAGGCGGCTGTCGTCGACGCTGTCGAAACCGATGCGCATGCCGAGATGGCGATGATCGTCGCCGCGCGCAAGCAGATGTTCGGGGTCGCGGGTGCGGAACGCGACCACGCCAGCCAGGGCATCGCTGCCATACAGCGTCGAGGCCGGGCCGCGCAGGATCTCCACGTTCTCGACGATGTCCAGATCGACTAGGTCGCGGCCGGCCGAAGCGAACTGGCCGATGCTGTAGGCATCGGCCAGCGCGATGCCGTCGACCAGCACGCGTACCCGGTTGCCGTCCAGTCCGCGGATGGAGAAGCCATTGGCGCCGAAGCGGTGGCTGTCACGCACCACGCCGATGCCTGGCACGTAGCGGGCCAGGCCTTCCAGGTCGTGGACCAGATGCCGGTCGAGATCGTCGCGCTCGACCTGGGCGATGCTGGCGACCACCTGGCTGAGCGGTTCCGGCGCGCGGCTGGCGACCACCACCACGGTGTCGAGCACGGTCGCCGACTGCACCGACGATGCCTCATCGACGTCGGTATCGGCAGCCAAGGCCAGCGATGGCAGCAGGGCAAGCAACAGCAGTGACAGACGCATGGCGTGATCCTCGGATCGAACTGCTTCGCATCCTCAGTCACGCCCGATACGCCCGCACTGACCTGCGTCAGTCGCAGGTCGCGGACAACGCCGAATCGCGGTGGCGCGTGCGTGATGTCGCTGTTTCGGAGCACGCAGCGAAGCTGTGCGACCGAACGCTGATCTGGATCAGTGCGTGCGGGCAAATGGCTGGAAACAATCGCGGCACGGCCGCTGGCCGAATGCTTTCCCAAACCGAGCAGGCATCCGCAATGAAACGGACTACCCAGCTTCTGATCGCCCCGGTGGCGTTGGTCACCGGGCTCTTCCTCGCCGCATCGCCGTTGCATGCCGACAACAAGCCCGGCGAAGCCGACTACCTGCAGAACTGCGCTGCCTGTCACCAGCCCGATGGCAAGGGTCTGGCCGGTGCCTTTCCGCCGCTGGCCGGTTCGGACTGGCTGAAGGACAAGACCGCGACCGAAATCGCGGCCACCGTGCTCACCGGTCTGCAGGGCGAGATGGTGGTCAACGGCGTCACCTACAACAGCGTGATGCCGGCGCAGAGCCATCTCACCGACGCGCAGATCGCCGACATCGTCAACTACGTGCTGGCCAGCTGGGACAACCCCGGTGGCAGCATCACGGCCGACGAGGTCACCGCGCAGCGCGCCGCGCTGGCGGTGTCGACCGATCCCGCGCAGGGCGAGCTGCATCCCGGCACCAGCCAGGCGCAGGCGGCCTACGAAGGCGCGCCGACCGCGATCAGTGGCGCCGACGTCAAGCAGGTGCGCACACCCGGCGCGCCGGACATGAGCGAGGTCGAGTTCGCGCGCGCCAGCGAGATCTTCTTCCAGCGCTGCGCCGGCTGCCACGGCGTACTGCGCAAGGGCGCCACCGGCAAGCCGCTGACCCCGGACCTCACCCAGCCGCGCGGCACCGAGTTCCTGAAGGCGCTGATCAACTTCGGCTCGCCCGGCGGCATGCCCAACTTCGGCACCGGCGGCGAGCTCACCGCGACCGAAGTCGACCTGATGGCGCGCTTCCTGCAGCACACCCCGCCCAATCCGCCGGAGTGGGGCCTGGAGGAGATGCGCGGAAGCTGGACGGTGATGGTGCCGGTCGAACAGCGCCCGACCCGCAAGATGAACGACTACGACATCGACAACATCTTCTCGGTGACGCTGCGCGACTCCGGCGAGATCGCCCTGATCGACGGCGACAGCAAGAAGATCATCAACATCCTCAAGACCGGCTACGCCGTGCACATCTCGCGCGTGTCGCACTCGGGCCGCTACATCTACACCATCGGCCGCGACGGCAAGATCGACCTGATCGACCTGTGGATGAAGGTTCCCGAGCGCGTCGCCGAGATCAAGATCGGCCTGGAGGCGCGTTCGGTGGAGACCTCCAAGTTCAAGGGTTTCGAGGACAAGCTGGCGATCGCCGGCGCCTACTGGCCGCCACAGTACGTGATCATGAACGGCCCGACCCTGGAGCCGCTGAAGATCGTCTCCACCCGCGGCATGACCGTCGATACGCAGGAATACCACCCCGAGCCGCGCGTGGCCGCCATCGTCGCCAGCCACAAGCATCCCGAGTTCATCATCAACGTCAAGGAAACCGGGCACATCCTGCTGGTCGACTATTCCGACCTCAACAGCCTCAAGACCACCACGCTGGAGGCGGCCCGCTTCCTGCATGACGGTGGCTGGGACGTGAGCAAGCGCTACTTCCTCACCGCCGCCAACCAGAGCGACAAGATCGCCGTGGTCGATTCGCAGGAACAGCGGATGGTCGGTCTGGTCGATGTCGAGAAGATTCCGCATCCGGGTCGCGGCGCCAACTTCGTGCATCCCGAGTACGGGCCGGTGTGGGCGACCTCGGCGCTGGGCAACGAGAACATCACCCTGATCGCCACCGATCCGGAAGGCCATCCCGACCACGCCTGGAAGGCGGTCGAGGTGCTCAAGGGGCAGGGTGGTGGCTCGTTGTTCGTCAAGACCCATCCGAAGTCACGCAACCTCTGGGTCGACACCACCCTGCATCCGGATGCGACGGTCAGCCAGTCGATCGCCGTGTTCGACATCGACAATCTCGACAAGGGCTTTGAAGTGCTGCCGATCGCCGAATGGGCGAACCTGGGCGAGGGCGCCAAGCGCGTGGTGCAGCCGGAGTACAACAAGGACGGCACCGAAGTCTGGTTCTCGGTGTGGAACGGCAAGGACCAGCGCTCGGCCCTGGTCGTGGTCGACGACAAGACCCGCAAGCTCAAGGCGGTGCTCGACGATCCGCGCCTGATCACGCCGACCGGCAAGTTCAACGTGCACAACACCGTCAACGACGTCTACTGACCGGCAGATTGCCGCGGCTCCCGCCGGCCCGATGGCCGGCCGGAGCCGCGGCGGCTTTTTCGCATCCGGCTGATCCACCGGTAGTCGAAGCGTGTGTCGCCGCGATGGCCAGGCATCGGCAGCCGACGCCTCGCCATCCGCCATCCGCCGACACGCCGGTGCGCGGTTTCGCGATGAGAGTCCAGCCGGGCAAGCCCGGCCGCTACAGGACCGCGCAACGCCACGACACACCCGCGACACCGGAGGCATCTCGCGACACCGTCGCCCTGTAGAGCGGGGCTTGCCCCGCTGAAAACCAACACCTCGCCAGAACGCCGCCACGCAGCCGGGCAAGCCCTGCTCTACAACCGTGGAGCGGGTTACCCCGCAAATCCGTTCGTTTCGAACCTGTACCGCCGGAACGGATACCAGGAAGCGATATCCGGGCCAGGCCTCATCCGCGGCCGGGCCGCCCGGATGCTTCCTGTCGTTGCTGCCGTCAAGGCTGGCGGATGCGCCGCTCCAGATCTTCGGGCACCACGAACAGGTAGCGCTTGCCTTCGCGGGTCTTGTTGAGCAGACGGTGTTCGTCGGCCAGCGCCAGCAGGTCCCTGCGCGCCACGTCGTAGGAAACGCCGTGCGAGTTCTGGTGTTCCTCGATCACGTAGGCGAAGCGTGGATGCCGCAACGCATGCTGGAGCAGCGCGGTCTGGCGGAAATTCAAACGTCCGGCCAGGCGGGGATTGCGGCGCAGCATCTGTGCTGCCGTGTCGACGTCGCGGACCTTGCGTGCCAGATACGCGTGCAGGGCATCCACGGCCCTGGTGATGACCTCGATCTGGTGGATGAGGAAGTAGGTCAGATCGTTGTCGTCGCTCTCGGTGTCGAGGAAGGCGCGCACGTATCGCGCCGGACTCTGCTTGATGATGCTGGAGATCGAGAGGTATTCGGTCAGCCAGTATCCCTCCCGCGCCATTGCCCAGTAGAACAATGCCCGTGCGGTACGGCCATTGCCGCCGCAGAACGGATGATCGTAGCCAAGCATGAAGTGCAGGGCGATCGCCCGCACCACCGGATGCAGGAAATCGCCAACGGGGTCTTCGTCGGTGGTTCCGGCATTGGCGAAGTCGCACAGCGCCTGCAGCCGTTGCGGCAGTTCCCCGGCGGCTGGCGGTACGTGCAGAACCGCCTGGGTGCGATGGTCGACCACTTCGATGCGCTCATCCGCCCGCCGGAACCGGCCTGCCTGCTCGTCGTCCTCGAGCGTCCCCAGTGTCAGCATCCGTTGCAGTTCGAACACCATCGAAGGTGTCAGCGGATCGTTGCAGTGCTCGCGGATGAACTGCATGGCCACGTAGTTGTTCGCGATCATGCGCTCACTGCGGTCGCGCGGCCGACGTCCCTGGCGGATCATTTCGCGGGCGACGTTGCGCGTGGTCGATGCGCCTTCCATCTGGCTGGAGCTGATCGCTTCCTCGACCAGGCTTCGGATCAGGAAGGTCTTCTGCCGTTCCGCGTCGGCGATCATCGGTCGGGCCTGTATCGAACCCGCGGCGTAACGGTCCAGCCAGTGCAGCCCACGCTGCACCACGGCCGGCAGGCAGTACTGGAAGGGTTGTCCGCGCTTGTCGACCAGGGGCAGCGACTGGAAGTTCTTCCGTCGTACCAGCTTGATGCCCAGCCACCACTGCTCCGGCGTCATACCCGCCGGCGCCGGGAGATGGCGCAGCCTGTCCCAGTGCAGGTAGCGTCCGCGGTCATCGACTTCGGATGACACCCCGAGTACCTGGTCGACCAACGCCGGTCCCTGCGCAAGCGTGGCCTGGAAAAGCGCCTCGAACGGTGGCGGTTCTACTGGCAGCTTCATGACGAATACCTTAGTAGAATCCGTTGGTTGGATCGGCATTCGACTATTTCATACTTGTTTTTGAAAAACAAGTATGAGCGTGCTGGGCAGGCTGAGCCGGTGCCGGTGCTCCGGGCTAGACTGGCGCCAACCGGCGGAGACAGCGTCGCCGGATCGAGCCACTGTCGATGAGGAGCACGCCATGCGCCGGAACATCCTGCCCGTCCTGTTCGCCACGGCCGTATCCGCCGTCGCGGCCGTCGCCCTGACCGCCTGTCAGCCGTCGGCGCCGCCGCCCGAGTCGCCGCCCGAGGCATCGTCATCATCGGGCGCCGGCGACACTGCGCCAGCACAACCGTCCGGACAAGCAGTCGACGAACCGGCTCCGGCCGCGGCTTCCGCCTACCGCGCGCGCGGCAACGAACCGGGCTGGCTGGCCAGCATCGACGGCAACCGATTCACCCTGGATGCCCGCTACGGTGAATTGCAGGTTTCCGGGCCGGTGCCCGACATCGCGCCGGAAGCCGACGGCAGCCGATTCTGGGAGCCCGCCATCGAAGGCCACCGCGTAACGCTGACC
>JAMHVM010000138.1:0-1208 GCA_035911475.1 Lysobacterales bacterium
CGGGCCTCCGGGGACGCCAAGCGCATCAAGGAGCTCGAGCGGGAGCTGGTGCGCAAGGACAAGGCGCTGGCGGAGACCGCGGCGCTGCTGGTGCTAAAAAAAAAGATGGCCCTGCTCTGGGGGGACGGGGACGACGACACACCCCCGAAGAGCGACAAGTGACGCTCGCGAACATCGATGAGGCGGTCGCTGCCGGCGCGAGCCAGGCCGCTGCCTGTGCCCTGGTCGGCCTCGACGAGCGCACGGTGCAGCGCTGGCGCACGCGCCCCGACCTCGAGGATCAACGCCGTGGCCCAACCCGGCGGCCCGGCAATGCCCTGACGGCCACGGAGGAAGCCGAGCTCGTCGCGCTGCTCACGTCGAAAGAGTTCGGCGGCCTGTCGCCGCACCAGCTCGTCGCCAAGCTCGCCGACCAGGGGCGCTACTTCGCGTCCGAGGCGACGATGTACCGGCTGTTGCGCAGCCGCCGGCTGCTGCGGCACCGCGACCGAGCGCGACCGCGGACGCGCCGTGGCCCGCGCGAGCACGTCGCCACCGGCCCGAACCAGGTCTGGGCCTGGGACATCACCTACCTGCCCGCCGGCGTGCGCGGCACGTTCTGGTTCCTGTACTCGATCATCGACGTGTGGAGCCGCAAGGTGGTCGGGTGGGCCGTGCACGACGAGCAGTCCGACGACTTCGCCGCGCAGCTCGTCGAGGACGCCTGCCGTCGCGAGGGCGTCGCGTGCGGCCGCCTGGTCCTGCACGCCGACAACGGCGCTGCCATGAAGGGCAAGACGATGCTGGTCAAGCTGGAGGAACTCGGCGTCGTGCCGTCGTTCAGCCGCCCCCGCGTCAGCGACGACAACGCCTTCCCCGAGGCGCTCTTTCGGACCATCAAGTACCGCCCCAGCTATCCCGGCAGGTTCCTCACCATCGAGGACGCGCGGCGCTGGGTGACCGCCTTCGTCGCCTGGTACAACGACGACCACCAACACAGCGGCATTCGCTTCGTGACGCCGAGCGAGCGCCACGACGGCCGCGAGACCGCGCTTCTCGCCCAGCGGCACCGCGTCTACCTCGCCGCGCGTGCCCGCCACCCCGGCCGCTGGACCGGTCATACCCGCAACTGGAAGCCCATCGCGGTCGTCCGGTTGAACCCCGACCACCGCGCTGTCGAACGAAACAACTGACCACCACTCACGCGGCATCTATCTTGACACTCACCG
>JAMHVM010000139.1:0-4198 GCA_035911475.1 Lysobacterales bacterium
GTGCGCGACAACTTCACCGGCGCGCTCAAGCTTGCCGCCTCGCCGGATTTCCACGCCCAGCTCGGCACCATCCCGGCGCTGGGCAAGGCCATCCGCGGTTCCAAGGAACTGGCCGGCCGCTGGATCACGCCGGAACGAAAACTGGCGCTCAAGTCGCGGCTGCAGCGGCCCAACATCGCCGTGCACGCACCCGATCAGGGCGCGGTCGTGCAGATCCCCAGCGAGGGCCGGGTGGTGCGCGAGGCGTACCGCTCATGGGTGGCCAACGACCTGGCCAAGGGTCGGCTCGGCTGGCGACCGGCGCATTCGTTCGAACTGGGTGCTCGCCGCACGGGTGAGTGGCTGCGCTTCGCGCGCATGATCTGAGCGCAGCCGCATCGCATGCTCTGCGCTGACCAGCCGCGGCGGAATCGGCTGTCGCCGCTCGCCGCGCCGCGCTACTGCGTCATCGAGGAAGGCCGGACATCGGTAGCGCCTGTCAATTGAGTCGCGCCGCGAAGCGGCGTCGGCTTGAACCAATTGTTGGGCCGTTGGCTGGCCCCATCAACGCAACCTCAATCGTGCGTCTACGGCGCCCGAGAGGGCCGCCGCAACAGCCTCGTGCCACTCCTGAACAAATGCTCGATCTGCGGGAGATCCGTCGGAAAGCAGGGACATTGACCCAAGAATCCCGCCAAGCTCCTGGCAACCCAAAGAGAACTGCTTGTCCAGGAAGGCATACATGGCCAAATAGGCTTGGTCCTGGGTCAATTGCACGTGCACGGTCATCGCGGTGTCCTCTTCTGCGGCCCAACGTCGGATGCTGCCGCCCGGGAAGCCGGCGGTCTGGCGCGTCCGTGTCCATGTGGCCGTCGCGACGAAGCCGGGTGTGTGGCCTAGACGCCCAACTTTCCCTTCGGCCGGTCGGTCGCCAGATGCTTGGCGACATCGAACGGCTCACAGCGGCCGCTGGCCGAGGTGAATTCGATCGGTCCCACAGCCCGCGCCACCTTCAAGGCAGCCTGGTTCAATGCGGCGCTCCGCTTGCCGATGCCCATCAGTGCCGTGGCCATCGACAGGCGAACCCGCTCGGGCTCCGCATCGATCGTGGCGCCGATGTGAGCGACATGGGCGAGAAAGGCCGCCTCGCTCGGGGCCTTCTTTCCGGAGAACTTCGACGCCTCGTAGAGCAACCCGTAACCGCAATCGCGTCGCACCGGGTCGTCACTGCGCACCCACCGCTCGGCCAGCTCGACCACGAACGGCGTCTTCGCCAGGGTCGCATCGCAGGAGGCGAACACATGCGCCAGCATCCCGCCCGCCAGCTGTTCGACCTGCTGCTCGGCCTGGTCACGGGTGATCTGCGCCGGATCGTCGATCAGGAGCGCAATCACCTTGGCCTCGTGGATATCGGATTTCCACAGCGCCAGCGCCAACGCCCGGTCGCGCCCGATATCCTTGGCCAGCTTGCGCAGGCGGGTGAGTCCGATGCCATAGCTCTTCAAGCCGGCAGTGCCGTCTCCGAGCTTCGCCCAGTTCTTCATGCCGCGTTCGTCGCGCTCGGCTTCTAGCAGGGCGAGAACCTCGGAAACGGTCATCGGCGATTCTCCTTGGCTCACATCAGTTGTCGACAATGGCAGCGACCTGTCTGACCCGGTCCGGCGAGCAGCGATCCCGATCGGGTCAGGCAGCGGCACCGCCGTGGACAGGCCGCTGACCGGCACAGGCGCTAGATCTCCGTGTAGACCAGAACGAACGCCGCGGAGACGATGCAGACCAGTGACACCGAAAAAATCCACTCACAGGCTTTCACCAGATCGCCGTAACGCGGGCTGGCCGTGTCCTTCTGGGCGACGTAGCCCAGCGCAAGAACCACCATGAAGCCAAGCGACGAAACCAGGAACAGGTCATCGGCAAGGGTTTCGGTGTGATCCAGCGCGGACTTTGCCGCGAGTATTCCGACCAGCGCCAGACCGATACTCGCCATGGTTCCGCTGATCGAGACCAGGATATCCAGCGATTGATCGTTTCGCGCCATCGGGAACCCTGTTGCCAGCCAGCCAGCCCACCAAGCCGAGGCGCGCAGCGGCGTCGGCGCGATTGCATCAACGCGCAGCAGCTTAGCTGATCGACCGTAACCGAAGAATGCGGGGACCGTTCCGACCACCAAAGCCTCGCAGGGATGGCGCCGCTGCTAGTTTCCAGTGTGGGCTCAAGCGCGTCAGCTGATTGTGCGGCTGACGGTGCGGCGGGAAATCAGGGTCTTGGCGAGTGTGGCGCGGACCGGTGTTGCCCACTCGGTTGAGCGCGCCAATGGGCGTCAGTGGTGCGACGATCTACCGGTTCCCACAGCAGTCTTCTCGGCCCGGGACCGGATAGGTACCGCACGCCCCGCTGGCGCGTGCGGGACCGGATAGGTACCGCACGCGCCAGCGGGGCGTGCAGTCAGGTTACCTGAATCTTGAGGGTCGATGAGAAGGCACAGGGCATCGCGCGGCTCACTTCCATTATTAACGGGCACGTCCGACTCCGGTGGCCGCTCTGCCTATCGAGCGGCGCGTTTCCCGGATCATCCAAGGGTGGGAAGACGATCGAGGCGGGTGGTGCCTTGAGTCCTGCACTCCGGCGAAGTCACGTCGAATTATCTGGCAGCTGGTCGCCGGGTTCAGGCTAGGGCGTGGTTCGGAGCTTTATGCCGAGGCTGATCTTAAATATTTTCAATAACTTACTACACGGCGGCCAGTCTTGGCACACAGTTTAAAATATTGTTAAAAGTCATTGCATATTCATGTTAAGGGCGTAAACTTCCGAAATATATCCATCAGTCGGTTTAATCGGCTGATTTATAAGAAAACGACTGCCCTGGTGTGTCATGACTGCTGTGTTCTGGCTGATTCTGGTTTCGTCTGCGCTGCTGGCCGGCTTTGTATGGCTCGCGGCTGAAACCGTTCGCGATGGCCAGGTCGCCGTGATCAGCCGTTTCGGTCGCGTCAACCGCATCCTGTCGCCGGGCAAGCACTGGCTGTTTCCGCTGGTCGAGCGGGTGGAGCGCCGGGTCGACACCATCGGCCGCAGCGTGGAACTCAAGGATCACGCGATCGACGCCGCCCAGGACCACTGGCAGGTCGATGGTCGGGTCTACTACCAGATTCTCGATCCGGCGCAGGCTGCGTCCGAGCTCGACCACCTGGAAGAGACCGTGACCGACGAGCTGGATCGCGTACTGCCGGCGCTGCTGCCGGAGCACCGTGACGCCTCCAACGACGATTTCAACCAGGCCTTGAAGCAGTCGCTCAACGACCGGCTGCGTCGTCGCGGTATCCTGGTCGCTCGCACCCAGATCCAGGCCGCCTGAGCGGTCCGGATCGTCCTAGGGCTGGCCGCGTTCGGCACTGCTCTTGCCCTGGCCGGGACGCCTGACCCAAGCTTGTCGGGGTGAACAGCGATTTCTCCGAGTACAGCGCCGACCTCGATCAGGGCCTGGCGCAGCTGGGCCTGAGCCTTCCCGAAACGGTGCGCAGGCAGTTGCTGGCCTATCTGGCCCTGCTGGCGCGCTGGAACCGCAGCTTCAATCTCAGCGCCATCCGCGATCCGCGGGAAATGCTGGTCCGCCATCTGTTCGACAGCCTGGCGGTCGTTCCCTTGATTCATGGTGTCCGCGTCGCCGACATCGGCACCGGTGCCGGTTTACCGGGAATACCGCTGGCATTGGCGAACGACGCGCTGCAGGTGTTGCTGGTCGACAGCAACGGCAAGAAGACCCGCTTCCTGCGTGAAGCGGTGCGCTCACTGGGCCTGCAGTCGCGTTGCACGGTGGTGCAGGCGCGGGTGGAAACGCTGACCGATCCGGCCGGTTACGACACCGTCATGTCGCGCGCCTTCGCTTCGTTGAGCGATTTCGTCGTCGGCAGTCGCCAGCTGCTCGCAGCCGACGGCCGCTGGCTGGCGTTGAAGGGCCAGCGTCCCGACGAGGAATTGAACGTGCTGCCGGGCGATGTCCAGGTGCAGTCGGTGACTACGCTGGCAGTGCCGGGCTTGGCAGCGCAGCGCCATGCCATCATCATGGCCCGCTCGCTGCCGCAGGGGCCATCTGCCTGATATCCGGACATGGGCCGCATCATCGCCATCGCCAACCAGAAGGGTGGGGTCGCCAAGACCACCACCTGCGTGAATCTCGCCGCCGCGCTGGCCGAGATGAATCGCCGTGTGCTGGTGGTGG
>JAMHVM010000140.1:0-18120 GCA_035911475.1 Lysobacterales bacterium
CACGGGCAGTTCCAGCAACTGCAGGATGACCGGCTGGTCCTTGCCCAGCATTTCGCCGGAAGCAATGCGGAACAGCAGCGAGTAACCGATCTGGCCGGCGGCACCGGTCACGGCGACGCGAACAGGAGATTTCATGGGCAACCTCGTGGTGACAGCTTGGTGGGGACGGGAGGGATGAATCAGCGCGGCTCGGCAGCCAGCGCGCGGATGCGGTCGGGTGCGTAGCCCGAGACGATGGCGTCGTCGACCAGGGTCAACGGCACGCCACGACCACCCAGCGAACGCCAGGCGTCATGGGCGGCACTGGAGGATTCGACGTTCACTTCGGCGAACGGCACCTTGTCGCGGTTCAAGTCGTCGCGCAGGCGGTCGCAGTAGCCGCACCAGGGCGCGGTGAACATGACCACGCGCTCGCTGCCGGCCAGGGCCCGCGCCTGGGCGATGGCGCTGCTGCCGGCGCCGCCGAACGGCCAGAACACCGCCAGCGCAAACAAGGCAGCGGCGAGCAGCAACAGGAATCGCAGCGACAGGTTCACGGAACGACTCAGTCGGTCAGCTCGGCGAAGAAGTCCTGGATGCGCTTGAGGCCGTCACCCAGCTGCGCGGTCGGACAGGTGTAGCTGATGCGCATTGCGCGCGGTTCGCCGAAGGCGCTGCCGGGCACGCAGGCCACGCCCTTGGCTTCCAGCAGCGTGCCGCAGAAGTCGACATCGTTGTCGATGCGCACGCCGTTGTGCGACTTGCCGAAGGCGCAGGAGATGTCCGGGAACACGTAGAACGCCCCCTGCGGCACCGGGCAGACCACACCCGGAATCGCGGTCAGCGCCGCCAGCACCTGATCGCGCTTGGCCTGGAACTCGGCGCACTTCTGCGTGGGAATATCCTGCGGGCCACTGAACGCGGCCACCGCGGCGGCGGTGACGATCTCGGGGATGTTGGTGATGTGGTTGGAGTTGAGCGTCACCAGCGCCTTGGCCACGACCTCGGGGCCGGCCATCAGGCCGACACGCCAGCCAGGCATGCCGTAGGTCTTGGACAGCGAATCGACGAAGATGACGCGATCACGCAGTGAAGGCTCGGCCTGGACAAAATTGTGGTAGCCGACACCGTCGAACACCATGCGGTTGTAGATGTCGTCGGTGATGATCCAGGTGTCGGGGTGCTTCACCAGCACCCTGGCCAGCGCGGCGATTTCATCGCGCGAATAGACCATGCCGGTGGGGTTGTTGGGGTTATTGAACAGGAACACGCGCGGCTTGGCGGCCAGCGCGGTGTCAAGCTGCTCGGGCGTCATCTTGTAGTTCTGCTCGGCCGGACATGGCAGCAGCTCCACCTTGGCGCCAAGGATCTCGGCGATGTCCAGATAGCTGGTCCAGTAAGGCGTGGCGAAGGCGATGCCGTCGCCCTCGTCGAGCAGCGCCTCGGCCAGGTTGTACAGGATGTGCTTGGCACCGATGGCGACGGCGCAGTTGGCGCGTGTGTAGCCATCCAGACCGACTTCGGCCATGTGCGCCAGGAAGGCATCGAGCAGGTCGTCGCGACCGCGGTTGGAGCCGTACTGGCCGCTGTCATGCTCGAGCGCATCGCGCACCGCCTGGTAGACGTGCGGTCCCGGCAGGAAGTTGGGCACGCCGATCGAGAAACTGACGATGTCGCGGCCGGCCGCCTTGAGCGCCTTGGCCTTTTCGGCGACGACCATGATGGCGCTGGGCTTGGCGCGGCCCACGCGCTGGGCGAGTTTGAGCATGGGGATCACTCGATCGGTGTGCGAAAGCCGCAGGATTTTACCACGCCTTCACGGCGATGCCGCATTGCACCATGGTCGACGGCGCGGAGCGTCCGCCCCGCCGGCCATGGCTGGGGCAGCGATCAGCGCTTGGCCAGCGCCTGGTTCCACTCGGCCACGCGACCCTTCTGCGCCTCCAGCAGGGCCGAGGCGTCGCCGTCGATGGTGACCGTCGAGATGCCGTCGCCCTGACGGATGGCATTCACCACCGCCTGGTCTTCCGGACCGACCACTTCGCCGAACACGGTGTGCTTGCCGTCCAGCCACGGGGTGGCCACGTGGGTGATGAAGAACTGCGAGCCGTTGGTGCGCGGACCGGCATTGGCCATGGAGAACACGCCCGGCTTGTCGTGGCGCAGGTCGCTGCGGCACTCGTCCTCGAACTTGTAGCCCGGGCCACCGGTACCGGTGCCGTTCGGGCAGCCGCCCTGGATCATGAAATCCGGGATCACGCGATGGAAGTTCAGGCCGTTGTAGAAGCCGCTCTGCACCAGGTTGACGAAGCTGGCGACGGTGACCGGCGCCTTGTCGGCAAACAGGCGCAGGCGGATCGGGCCACGGTCGGTGTTGAAGGTGGCGGTCAGGTCGGACATCGGAACTCCAGAAAAATGCGGTGGGAAAGACCGCAAATTATGACAGAGACGCCCGGCACCGGCCGGATCGTCAACCTGGGCGCGGCCGATGTGGAAAAATACGTGCATGACTACGACCTCGCGCATTTCCCCTCGGCGTGCCGCCATCGCGGTGCTGCTCCTGGCCGCCGGCCTCACCCTTGCTGCCTGCGGGCGCAGCGACGACCCCGCGACAGCGGCCACCGCGGCTGCCCGCCAGGCGCAGACCGACACCAGCGCCATCGCCAACGCACCCTGGCTGCGGGAACGGCTGCCGGCAGACGCCATTGCCTACATCCGCGTGCCCAGCCTTTGGTCGATGCTGTCGGCCCCCAACGGCAAGATCGCCGATGCCATGTACGCCTCGCCGGAAAACGTGCAGGCGGTGACGCAGCTGCGGCAGGCGCTGGCCGTTTTCGGTCTGAGCGACGGCAACGCGCTGGACGACGCGAAGGTCGGCGCCATCGTCCGCGCGCTCAACGGCATCGCCGGTCCGATCGAGCTGGCGGTGATCGCTCCCGGTCGCGTCGCCACCCCGGCCTCGCAGGCACTTCTGACCACCACGCTGGATACCGATGATCCCGGGCGTGCCGCCGATTACATCCGTGCGCTGTACGGCCGCGAGGGCGATCAGGCACTGCGCTTCGACGAGCAGGGCTTCGCCCAGATTCCGGCCGGTCCGGGCATGGCCTATCTGCATTTCGACCGCGCGCAACGCCGCCTCACGGCGGTCGGCGGCGGTCAGGTCGGCGCCGATACGCTGACACGCCTGCGCGAGCAGATGGACGCCGCTGCCGGCAGCACGCACGCCATGCACACCCTGGAAGCCGACATCGATGCGCACGGCCAGGGCCTGTTCGCCTGGATGGACATGACTTCGGTCAAGCCCATGCTCATGCTCACGCTCGACGGCAGCCGGCTGTGGCTGCGCCATGTCTATGAAGGCACCAAGGCGGTGGCGCTGGGCTGGGGTGCGGTCGGTGGTCACGGCCGCCTGAGCCTGCGTGCCGAAGTGGTCGATCCGGCCTGGCTGGCCTACCTGCCGCGCTCGCCGCGCAAGCTCGATGTCCGCCTGCGCGGCGAACCCGGCTATGTGCTCACCCTGGCAACACCGACCGCCACCGAGGCGCAAGCGCTGGTGGACGCGCTGACTACCGGCAATCCGGAGGCCCGGCAGGGTTGGCAGAAGTTCGACGATCAGATGCGAGAGGCTGTCGGTTTCGGTGTGATCGAGTTCCTCGAACCGTTCGGCGCCGAGATGGCCGTGTTCAACGATGACGCCGGCGACCTCTACGCCAGCAGGCTGCTCGATGCCGGCAAGTGGCAGGGCCTGGTCGAAAAGGCGCGCGCCCTCGGTCACCACTACGAATCGCGGCAGGTTTCCGGCGGCACCATCCACTACGTCCGGGTCCGCTTCAACGACAAGGCACCGCCCTGGGAGCAGATCCCGGTGCATCTGTACTGGATCGAGGAAGACGGCTGGATGATCTCGTCCTCGATCCCGCAACCGCTGATCGACCGTCTTGCCTTGTCCGATACCGGCGCGCTCGATGAGTGGCTGCAGCGGACCCAGGGCGATGGCCGCCCCGATGCCCTGCTGTCGCTGTCCGGCACGGCGAAACGACTCTCACGCCTGCACTACCACCTCTACCTGAGCCTGCTGACGATGATCGGCGACAGCATCGGCTCGTCGATCGACCTGTTTGCCCTGCCGACCGCGCGCCAGCTCGGCTTGCCCGATGTCACCGGCATGGGCCTGCAACTGGTCGCCAACGACACCCGCGTGGCGCTGGATCTGAACTACCAGCATTCGGCACTGGACAGCGTCATAGGCGGCGGTGGCGGTGCGTTCACCGTGGCGGCTGTCGCCGGCATCGCGGCGGCGATTTCACTGCCGGCCTATCAGGACTACACCACCCGGGCACAACTGGCCTCGGCACTGGCCGAAGCGAGCTTGCTGCGCCTGGAACTGGCCGAGCACTACATGAACGAGGGGCGCCTGCTCACCGACCCGGCCCGGCTGGACCAGCCGGTGCGGCGCCTGTCCACCGACAACGGCCGCATCGAGTTCGACAACGGCGCCATCGCCATCGTTTTCGACGAAGACGCCGAAGGCCGACTGGCCGGCAGCCATCTGTACCTGTTGCCCTACCGCGATGCCAACGGCACGCTGGGCTTCACCTGCGGCGATGCCGAGCCACCGGCCGGTGCCGAAGCGCTGATGGCGATGGAGCCGGGCATCGCCCGCACCGATATCGCCATCGGAATCCTGCCCAGCCACTGCCGTCCGTGACCGGTGCACGGCAGCGGCCTCCCGGTCGCTGCCGCTGCCGAAGCTGAGCGCCGGCCGACGCCGGCACTTGCTGCGCCGCACAAAACGGGCCGCTCCGCACGTATAATACCGGCCGCATTTTTCATCCCGGTATCGGCCGGCGGAATCCCATGAGCATCCAGAACCTGCGCAACATCGCCATCGTCGCCCACGTCGACCATGGCAAGACCACCCTGGTCGACCAGCTGCTGAAGCAGTCGGGCACCTTCAGTGAGCGCGCGCAGGTCGGCGAACGCGTGATGGACAGCAACGACCAGGAAAAGGAACGCGGCATCACCATCCTGGCCAAGAACACCGCCATCGACTGGAACGGCAACCGCATCAACATCGTCGACACCCCGGGCCACGCCGACTTCGGCGGCGAGGTCGAGCGCGTGCTGTCGATGGTCGACTCGGTGCTGATCCTGGTCGATGCCATGGACGGGCCGATGCCGCAGACCCGCTTCGTGACCCAGAAGGCGTTCGCGATGGGCTTCAAGCCGATCGTGGTGATCAACAAGATCGACCGTCCCGGCGCGCGTCCAAGCTGGGTGCTGGACCAGACCTTCGACCTGTTCGACAGCCTGGGTGCCACCGACGAACAGCTGGATTTCCCGGTGATCTACGCCTCGGCCCTGGGCGGCTACGCCGGCGACGATCCGGAAATGCGTGCCGGCGACATGGTGCCGCTGTACGAGGCGATCATGCAGCATGTCAGCCCGCCGCAGGTGGACCTAGAAGGCGCCTTCCAGATGCGCATCAGCCAGCTCGACTACAACAGCTACGTCGGCCTGATCGGCATCGGCCGCATCCAGCGCGGCACGCTGCGTCCGAACATGCCGGTCGCGGTGATCGACCGCGAAGGCAAGAAGCGCAACGGCAAGGTGCTACAGGTACTGGGCTTCCTGGGTCTGGAGCGCTACGAGGTGGCCGAGGCCAGCGCCGGCGACATCGTCGCCATCTCGGGCATCGAAGGCCTGACCATTTCCGACACCCTCACCCATCCGGATGTGCCCGAGGCGCTGCCGGCGATGAGCGTGGACGAGCCGACCATCTCGATGACCTTCGGCGTCAACAACTCGCCGTTCGCCGGCCAGAAGGAGTTCTCCGCCGGCAAGTTCCTCACCAGCCGGCAGATCCGCGAGCGACTGGCCCGCGAGACCCTGCACAACGTGGCGCTGCGCGTCGAGGACACCGAGGATCCGGACAAGTTCAAGGTCTCCGGCCGCGGCGAACTGCATCTGTCGGTGCTGATCGAGAACATGCGTCGCGAGGGTTACGAACTGGGCGTGTCACGCCCGGAAGTGATCATCAAGGAAGTCGACGGCGTGCTGATGGAGCCGTACGAACAACTCGTGGTCGATATCGAGGAACAGCATCAAGGTGGCGTCATGGAGCGCCTGGGCATGCGCAAGGCGCAGCTCAGGAACATGGAAATGGACGGCAAGGGTCGCGTGCGCCTGGACTACATCATCCCGGCCCGTGGCCTGATCGGCTTCCAGACCGAGTTCAAGACGCTGACCTCGGGCGGCGGCCTGCTGTTCCACATCTTCGACCACTACGGCGAGAAGAGCGACGGTGCGATCGGCCAGCGCCTCAACGGCGTGATGATCTCCAACGGCCAGGGCAAGGCGCCCGGCTATGCCCTGATGGGCCTGCAGGAGCGTGGCCGCATGATGGTCCACGCCGGCGAGGACATCTACGAGGGCATGCTGGTCGGCATCCACTCCAAGGACAACGACCTCACCGTCAATGCCCTGCGCGAGAAGCAGCTCACCAACGTGCGCGCCTCCGGCAAGGACGATGCGATCTCGCTCACCCCGCCGGTGAAGATGTCGCTGGAGCAGGCGCTGGAGTTCATCGACGATGACGAACTGGTCGAAGTCACCCCACGCGCGATCCGCCTGCGCAAGAAGCTGCTGACCGAGAACGACCGCAAGCGCGCCTCGCGTCAGGCCGCCTGATCCGGACCGAAACCACGCTCACGGGTTCGTCTCGCGTCACCCCGGTCGCGCGAGACAGGCCGTCGCAGATGCGCCAGCGTGGTCAGCGCCCTCCGCCGTGGCCGCTGTCGGTCTCGGCGATTCGGTTTTCGGCCTCCCTGTAGTCATCGTCCTCACAGCGCACGTTCGCGCCTGTTCGTGTGACCGTGGCCGAACGGAGCACGGCCTGTCCACATGACTTCCTGAATCAAGGAACAAACCGGCATCTGCCTCCAACGACCTCTCGGCAATTGCAGCCAGCCGGGAGAAGGCTGCGTTGACAGCCTGACTGCCGGGCAAGTCGGCCCGTACGGACGCGGCTGCTATGCTGGACCTCGCCCGACACAGGGATGGGGATGGCATGACGCAAGCGCGGACTCCGGAGTCGGATCTGGAGCAGACAGCTCTTTACCGTTGGCACTTCGACGAGTTCGAGTTCGATGAAGCCCGCCTTGAACTGAAGGCTTCCGGAAACCGCGTCGAACTGGAACCCAAGCCGCTTCGGCTGCTCTCCGCCCTGCTGCGACGGAATGGACAGGTGGTGTCCAAGCAGGAATTGTTTCAGGAGGTGTGGCGTGACCGCGTCACCGTCGAGCATGTGCTCGCCACTGCGATCAGCAAGCTGCGCAAGGCGATGGGAACCAGTGGCGATACGCGCATCGTCACCGTCCATCGGGAGGGCTACCGGTTCACCGGCAAGGTCGAGCGCATCGACACCGGTCACCGCATGGCCACCAGCACCCTGCAACTGCAGGCCGGGCAACCGGTGCCCGGGCGCCCGCACCTGCGGCTGACGGCTCTTCTGGGCAGCAGCCGCAGCAGTGAAGTCTGGTTGTGTGACCACGGCAAGACCGGCCAGACCCTGGTCTACAAGTTCGCGCTGGATCGGGACGCCTTGTCCGGGCTCAAGCGGGAAACGACGGTGTCGCGTCTCCTGCGCGATGCCCTGGGCCAGCGCGATGACTTCATCCAGGTGACCGACTGGAACTTCGCCAGCGAACCGTATTTTCTCGAGACCGAGTACGGCGGCGCCAATCTGGTCGAGTGGTCCGAAAGCCATGATGTCGTGGCCGGCTGGACGTCCGCCCAGCGCATCGGCTTCTTTCTCCAGATCGCCGACGCGGTCGCCGCCGCTCACGGCATCGGCATACTGCACAAGGACATCAAGCCCGGCAATGTGCTGGTCAAAGCAGCAGCCGCCGGCAACTGGCAGGTGGCCTTGACCGACTTCGGCAGCAGCCGCCTGCTCGAACCGGAGCGGCTGGAGGAACTGGGTATCGCCGAACTGGGATTCACGCTGACCGCCGATACCGGCAGCTTCAGTTCCGGCACCCCCCTGTATCTCGCCCCGGAACTCATCGCCAAACAGCCACCAACCGTCCGCAGCGACGTGTACGCGCTGGGCATCCTGCTGTTCCAGATCGTGATCGGCGACCTGCGCAAGCCGATGGCATCGGGATGGGAACGCCTCATCGACGATCCGTTGCTGCGCGCCGATATCGCCGCAGCAACCGACGGCGATCCCGCGCAACGACTGGGCAGTGTCAGTGAGCTGATCAGCCGACTGCGACAACTCGAGCAACGACGGAGCGAGCGGCGGGACCTGGAGGAAGCACAGCAACGCGCACACACGGCACAGCGCCGGCTCGACGTGGCTCTGGCAAGGCGACCATGGGCCATCGCCACACTGGCGGTACTGGCTGCCGGCCTGGCGATCAGCCTGTGGCTGTACCACCGAGCCGAATCCGCCCACCAGCGCGCACTGGTGCAGGCCGATCGCGCGGAAACGGTGAATGCCTTCCTGCAGGAACTGCTGACCAGTGCCGATCCGGGCAGCTTCGCCTCCGGATACGAGATCACCCTGCGCGAAGCGCTGGAACGGGTTTCGGGCGGCATCGAGAAGCGCTTCTCGGCCAGCCCGGAAAGCGAGATCCCGATTCGCTCAACCATTGCCCAGGTCTACGATTCGCTGGGCGACAACGCCGCCGTACTGCAGCATCGCCAGCGCGCTGCCGACCTCGCCACGCAGGTGCACGGACCGCGGTCCAATGGCAGCGTGCTCAGCCGGTACCGGCTCGCCGAAGCACTCAGTGTTGCCAGCCGCTATCCCGATGCCGGACAACTGCTGACCGAAACCGACGCCGACCGCCGCGAGACCAGCGATCCCGGCCACGCCCTGGCACTGGCGGCGGCGACCGCCTGGGGCCGTCACCACGTGCTGCAGATTCAGGGCGAACAGGCCGTACCGCATCTGGAGGAAGCCCTCCGTCTCCAGCACCTGATCGACCCGGAAGATCTCCCGGCCCTGTACATGTTGAACATCAATCTGGCCCAGGCCCGCGTCTACCTTGGGCGTTCCGACGAGGCCTTGGCGCTGCTGCGAAGCCTGCACGCCGCTCCATTCGACGCGGCGGATATCTCGACCTCACGTCGTGCACTGGGGACGCTGCTGCTCGGAACGACCCTGCTCCACGTCGGTCAGCTGGCGGAAGCCATCAGCACACTGGAAACGGCGGTCGCCGCCATCGATGCGACCTATGGCGTCGGCACGCGCCACGCGATCATGGCGCGATCCACCCTCGCCGCAGCACATGGCGCCGACGGTGGCTTCGCAATCGCTGCGCCGTTGCTGTTGGAAGCCCGACAGGCTGCTTGTGCGCTGTATGGCCAAGCGCACCAGCATTGCCTGTCGCTACAGGTCAACGAGGGCATCGTGCTTCTGCAGAACGGACAACCAGGCGATGCCGAGGCACGACTGGCGAGCGCGCGACCCGCGCTGCTCGAGCTGCTTGGCGACGAATCGCCGGTGATCCATGTGATCGATTTCTACCGGGCCAGTGGCCTGCTCGAACTGCGACGCTCCGAAGAAGCGGCGACATTGGCCGACCGGCTGGATCCCGACAAATTGATGGCTGGTATTCCCGCTGCCGGTTGGCCGGAGCGCGTGCAGGCGCTGAAAGCCGTAGTGATGATCCAGCAGGGACGAACCGATGAGGGTATTGGCATTCTCTCGCCGATCGTCGCGCTGCTAGAGGACAGCGGCACGCAGGAATGGATCATCGCTCCGATGCGGCGACACCTCACCGGCCATCAAGCACCCTGATCGCCTGCGGACGGCGCCGACCATCCGCGCATCGGTTCTCGCCGTCGCAGCGGACGTCGCGGGCACGATCTTTTTCGCACGGGACCCCGGAGGCGGGGCTTGATCGAGCGATGCTCCGTTGGAGTGTTTCGGCTCAGATCATCGCGTGCGACCGTTGCGCCGGCATCACTTCGCCAGCGCTCTGGACGCGATTGCGGCCAACGTGTTTGGCGCGATACAAGGCCTGATCGGCCGTGCGCACCAGAGTTTCTGCGGCGTCCCCGTGATCCGGGTGGCAGGCCACGCCGATCGACACCGTGACACCCGGCAACTCCTGACCCAGATGGCGGACACGCATGGCCTGCACGGCAACCCGGATCGCCTCGGCCCTGGCCAGCGCCGCCTGCATGCCGACCTCCGGCAGGATCAGCGTGAACTCTTCGCCGCCGTAGCGGCAGGCAATGTCTTCCGGGCGTGACAACGACTGCAGCAAACGGCCGAATCCGGCCAGCAGCGCATCCCCGCCGACATGCCCGTGCAGGTCGTTGAATGCCTTGAAGTGGTCGAGATCCAGCATGATCAACGCCAGCGGCAGACCGCGACGCTGGCAGCGCGACAGCTCGCGCGTGAGCGATTCCTCCAGATAGCGACGATTGAACAAGCCGGTCAACGGCTCCCGGATCGACTGGATGCGCAGACGTTCCTGCAACTCCAGGTTGAACAAGGCCATCGACAGCTGTTCGGCGGCAGTCTCGACCAGATCCATCCGCGCCAGCAGCGTGTCGGCAACCGCGGAAAGGTAGATGAAACCCAGTTGCGTACCCTGCGCGATCAGCGGTATGCAGGCTGTGCTCGCCGCTGTACCGGGCGCCGGCGCGGTGACATGAGGGCAGCAGATGCCCGCCTCCGAGGCGCTGCGCAGGTGCGCCTGTCCCCGACGCAATGCCCAGCAGTCCCCGGGCGACAGCATTCCGGCGCTGCCGGCCGCGTGCTCTCCCCAACGGGCGACTTCCTCGGCGTAGTCCTGCGAGGCGCGAATGCGATACAGCGTGCCACCGGCTTCGGGCAGCAGCCGCGACAGCAGTTGGGCTGCCAGGTGGATCGCCTCGTCGCCGCTCATGCAGCTCTGCAGAAGCCCGCTGTAGCGCCCCAGCTCGCGCAGGCTGGCACTGCCCTGCTCCAGTTGCTCGACCGACAACAGCAGGCGCTGCTGCGCGTCGCTGCTCGCCCGCTCGGCGCGGGCACGCCGACGGATCTCGCGCAGCAGCAGGCAGTACACCAGAACGACCATTGCGATGCCCAGGGGGATACCCAGCAACGCCAACGAACGCAGCACATTCGCACTCTGATGGCTGGAGACCGCCCGGCCTGCCAGCAGGCCCTGCTCGATCTCGAGCAAGCGGCGCGCCTGTGCACGGATCGCGCGGGAGGTCTCCAGAACCTCCTGGCCGATGTGGACCTGGGCCGCCAGGAGCCCGCCTTCCGCGTAGGCCGACAAGGTGGCTTCGATCTGGGTCAGGCGCTGGTTGGTCAGACGCTGCAGCTGCTGTACGTGGTCAAGCTGATCGTGGTTGTCGGACAACAGCTTCTGCAGGCTTTCGAACCCGGGCGTCAGCGAATCGCGGTTGTTGCGATAGTCGACCATATAGTCGACCCGCCCGGTCAGCAGATAGCCACGCTGGGCCGACTCGGCGTCGCGCAGCCTAGCCTCGATCGCGTCGATGCCGGCGATCACCTGATTGGTGTGTGCGACCAGATTGGCGTCCACGATGAAACGCTGGGTTCCCCAGAGAACGCCGACCCCGATGGCGCCGAAAATAAGCGCGGCAACAATCAGGCCGTAGCGGTTGGCGAAGCGAAAACGCGCAGACATCGGCGGCAGCAGCGATGGACGGGCGCACATTAGGGCGCGCGTGCGCGCACTACAATCCGCTACGGCCTGGCGGCCGTGCGAATTTTTGTGTCGTGCACTTTGCGCCGTTTCAGGTGGCCTGACGGTGCTTGCGGACGATCTGCATGGCCATCTCCAGCGCCTGCTCGTAGTTCAGGCGCGGGTCCACCGTCGACTTGTAGGCGCGGGTGAGGTCGGCCTCGGACAGGTCGCGCGCGCCGCCCATGCATTCGGTAACGTTCTGGCCGGTCAGCTCCAGATGCACGCCACCCAGCCGCGTCCCTACCTCGGCGTGGATGTCGAAGGCCTGATCCAGCTCGCTGCGGATGTTGTCGAAGCGGCGGGTCTTGATGCCGTTGGCCACGGTTTCGGTGTTGCCATGCATGGGATCGCAGCTCCACAGCACGGTGCGACCGGCGCCGCGCACGGCACGCAGCAACGGCGGCAGCTTTTCGGCGATGGTGGCGGCGCCCATGCGATGGATCAGGGTCAGGCGACCGGGATCGTTGTCCGGATCCAGACGATCGACCAGGCGCAGCAACTGGTCCGGCGTCACCGACGGACCGACCTTGACCGCGATCGGGTTGCGGATGCCGCGGAAGTATTCGACATGGGCATCGTCCAGACCGGCGGTGCGCATGCCGATCCAGGGGAAGTGCGTGCCCAGGTTGAACCAGCCCCACTGCCGCGGCACTTCGCGGGTCATGGCCTGCTCGTAGTGCAACAACAGGGCTTCGTGGGAGATGTAGAAATCGGCGCGCTTGAGGTTGCTGATCGAGTCGCCGACCAGCGTTTCCATGAAGCGGATCGACTGGCCGATGCTGCCGACCAGACGCTGGTACTCGTCGGCCAGCGGCGAATGCTCGACCCAGCCCAGGTCCCAGTACTCGGGATGATGCAGGTCGGCGAAACCACCATCGATCAGCGCGCGCACGAAATTCAGGGTCAGCGCCGAGTGCGCATGCCCCTGCAGCAGACGCGCCGGATCGGGGGTACGGCCGGCCGCCTCGAAAGCGGCGTCGTTGACCACGTCACCCCGGTACGACGGCAAGGTCACGCCATCACGGGTTTCGCTGTCGGCCGAACGCGGTTTGGCGTACTGCCCGGCGAATCGACCCACGCGCACCACCGGGATCTCCAGGCCGTGCAGCAGCACCAGGCTCATCTGCAGCAGCACCTTCAGGCGCTCGGCGATCAGGTCGGAACGGCACTCGGCGAAGGTTTCGGCGCAGTCGCCACCCTGCAGCAGGAAGCGCTTGCCCTGTGCGGCTTCAGCCAGCTGCTGCTTGAGCGCGAAGATCTCCCACGAGGTGACCAGCGGTGGCAGGTCGCCCAGGCGGTGCAGCGCGCGTGCCAGTTCGACCTGATCCGGATAGGTCGGTTGCTGCGCGGCAGTAAACGCCTGCCAGCTGTCCGGGCGCCAATCCTTGGGGTCGCTGATCGCGGCGATGGGAGATGCGTGACTCATTGGTGGCAACCCATGTGGCGGCGCACCATTCTGCCACAGATCTCCGGGATCCCCGCGGCATCGGCCCTCGTGCCTGTGGCGCCGGGGCGACCGGCCTCGGGCGCAGCGTCAAGCGGTGCGACGACGGCCAGCGACGACCGCAAATACCGCCCAGGCGGCCAGGCCGATGAAGGCGATCAGGGTCCAGACCGGCATCGACAGGCCGAACAGGGTCCAGTCGACCTCGGCACATTCGCCCGAACCGCTGAACACCATGCGCAGGGCCTGCATCAGCGGAAAGGTATCCATCATGTAATTCAGGCCAGGGCCACAGGCCGGCACCTCGTCCGCCGGCAGGCTCTGCAGCCACACATGCCGGCCGGCAACCGCTGCGCCGGCGGCAGCGGCGGCGACCGCCAGGCCGCCGTAGACCCGACGACCGGTGTTCGCGGGTGCATGCAGGGCAGCGATCAGGAACACGATACCCGTAGCCATCACGGCCACGCGCTGGAAGATGCACAGTGGGCAGGGCTCCAGACCCAACCCGTGCTGGGCGTACAGGGCGTAGGCGATCAGGCCGACGCAGGCGAAGAAGCCCAGCAAACAGGCGGTTCGAAAGGTCACGACTAACCCCGCATTGGATGTGATTTCCGGCGACACCGCCCCATGTGCTGGTGCGCCTGGCGACTTGGAAATGAAAAGGCCCGGAGGGTTCCCCGCTCCGGGCCTTGGATGCTGCTATTGCGAGCTGCTGTCGGCTCAGGCCGCGTCGGCTTGCTCGGCGTCTTCGGCACCGGTCGGGGCCGGACGATCAACCAGTTCGACGTAGGCCATCGGCGCGTTGTCACCGGCGCGATTGCCGCACTTGAGGATGCGCAGGTAGCCGCCCGGGCGGGCCTGGTAACGCGGACCCAGCTCGACGAACAGCTTGCCGACCGCCGCCTTGTCGCGCAGACGGGCAAAAGCCAGCCGGCGGTTGGCGACACCATCGGTCTTGGCCAGCGTGATCAGCGGCTCGGCCACGCGACGCAGCTCCTTGGCCTTGGGCAGCGTGGTCTTGATGATCTCGTGCTGGATCAGGCTGGCCGACATGTTGCGGAACATCATGTCGCGATGGGAACTGGTGCGGTTGAACTTACGACCGGACTTGCGGTGACGCATGACTGCGATTCCTTGAAAACTGTTCGGTAAATCCGGCTGATCAACCGGCCATCATGCCGGAGCCCAGGCCCGACGGCGGCCAGTTCTCCAGCTTCATGCCCAGCGACAGGCCGTGGCCGGCGAGGACATCCTTGATTTCGGTCAGCGACTTCTTGCCCAGGTTCGGGGTCTTGAGCAGCTCGACCTCGGAACGCTGGATCAGGTCGCCGATGTAGTAGATGCTCTCGGCCTTCAGGCAGTTCGCCGAACGCACGGTCAGCTCCAGATCGTCGATCGGGCGCAGCAGCAGCGGATCGAAACCGGCGGTCTCGGTGCGGCTGCTGTCCGGCTCGATGCGCGAGAAATCGCCGAAGACGGAGATCTGCTCGGCCAGGATGCCGGCCGCCTGACGCACGGCGTCTTCGGCATCGATGGTGCCGTTGGTCTCGACGTCCAGGATCAGGCGATCCAGGTCGGTGCGCTGTTCGACACGGGCGGCATCGACCTCGTAGGCGACACGTCGGACCGGGCAGAACGACGCGTCCAGCTGCAGACGGCCGATCGGGCGCGATTCCTCGGCATCGACGCGCGCGGTCGCCGGGTGGTACCCCAGGCCGCGGCTGATCTTCAGACGCATGCTGAAGTCGATGTCCTTGGTCAGGTGCGCGATGACGTGATCGGGATTGACGATCTCGACATTGGCATCGGTGCGGATGTCACCGGCGGTGACCATGCCCTTGCCCTTGCGGCTGAGCTCGACCGTGGTCTCGTCGCGACCATTCATGCGGATGGCGACGTCCTTGAGGTTGAGCAGGATGTCCATCACATCCTCCTGCAGGCCCTCGACCGTGGTGTACTCGTGCAGCACGCCATCGATCTCGGCCTCGACAATGGCCGCGCCGGGAATCGACGACAACAGGACGCGGCGCAGGGCGTTGCCCAAGGTGTGACCGAAGCCGCGCTCCAGCGGTTCGACCACGACCTTGGCGCGATGCGCACCAAGCTTCTCCACGGTAACGCCACGCGGACGCAGCACGTTGACGGAAGCATTTGCCATTCAGGCTTTCTCCGGATTCGATTACTTTGAGTACAACTCGATGATCAGGTTTTCGTTGATGTCGGCCGGCAGGTCGGCGCGCTCGGGCAGCGCCTTGAACACACCGGTCAACTTCTTCGAATCAACCTCGATCCACGAGGGCACCAGATCCATCTGGTCGGCCAGGGCGCTGGCTTCCTGGATGCGCAGCTGCGCCTTGGCACGCTCATGGATGGCGATCTCGTCGCCAGCCTTCACGGCGTAGGACGGCAGGTTGACGCTCTTACCGTTGACGATCACGCCCTTGTGAGAGACCAGCTGACGGGCCTGGGCGCGGGTGACCGCGAAACCCATGCGGTAAACCACGTTGTCCAGGCGGGTCTCCAGCAACTGCAACAGGTTCTCACCGGTGTTGCCCTTGCGGGTGGAGGCCTTGGTGTAATAGTTGCGGAACTGCTTTTCCAGCAGACCGTAGATGCGCTTGACCTTCTGCTTCTCGCGCAGCTGGACAGCGTAGTCCGACAGCTTGCCGCGCTTGGCGGTGGCGCCGTGCTGGCCAGGCTTCTGCTCGAACTTGCACTTCGAGTCGATGCCGCGCGCCGGGCTCTTCAGGCTCAGGTCGGCGCCTTCGCGACGTGCCAGCTTGCAGGTGGGTCCAATGTAACGTGCCATGAAAAGTGTCCTCAGACGCGACGGCGCTTGGGCGGCCGGCAGCCGTTGTGCGGAATCGGGGTAATGTCGGTGATGCTGGTGACCTTGATGCCCAGGGCATTGAGCGAGCGGACCGCCGACTCACGGCCAGGACCCGGTCCCTTGATGCGGACTTCGACGTTCTTGACACCGTAGTCGACGGCGACCCGGCCGGCCTTTTCGGCGGCGACCTGGGCGGCAAACGGGGTCGACTTGCGCGAACCACGGAAGCCGGCGCCACCGGCCGTGGCCCAGGACAACGCGTTGCCCTGACGGTCGGTGATGGTGACGATGGTGTTGTTGAACGACGCCTGGACGTGGACGATCCCGTCGGTGACGACGCGCTTGATCTTCTTCTTGGTCTTGGCGGCTGCCGGCTTGCTCATGATGATGCCGTTCCTGGAATTCGTGGCTTTGCGGATCAACCGGACGGCCGGTCAGACGACCGGCCAACGGGCTGCGATCCTGGCGCGATCAGCGCTTGATCGGACGACGCGGGCCCTTGCGGGTACGCGCATTGGTGCGGGTGCGCTGGCCGCGCAGGGGCAGACCCTTGCGATGACGCAGACCGCGGTAGGTACCCAGATCGATCAGGCGCTTGATGCTCATCGCGTACTCGCGGCGCAGATCGCCCTCGACCGCGAACTTGCCCACTTCGGCGCGAAGCTTCTCGACCTCGGCCTCGGTGAGGTCACGGATCTTGGTGACTTCCTGAACGCCGGCTCCCGCGCAGATTTTGCGCGCACGCGAGCGGCCAACTCCATAAATACTGGTCAACCCGATCCAGACTTGTTTCTGGACCGGCAGATTGACACCTGCGATACGCGCCATGCGTGCGTCTCCGAAATCTAACTAAAAGCGCAGTGAACCGAAAATTATAGCGAAGTTGTTTGCTTTCGACAAGCGATCATCGACGGGTCAGGCCGGTGCGGCCATGGCCCTTCAGGTTCGCCTTCTTGAGCAGGCTTTCATACTGGTGCGACATGAGGTGCGCCTGGATCTGCGCCGTGAAGTCCATGACCACCACCACCACGATCAGCAGCGAGGTGCCACCGAAGTAGAACGGCACGTTCCAGCCGGTACGCATGAACTCGGGCAGCAGACAGACCGCCACCAGGTAGAGGGCGCCGGCCGCGGTCAGGCGGGTCAGCACGCCATCGATGTAGTCGGCCGTGGCCTTGCCCGGACGGATACCCGGAATCAGCGCACCGGACTTCTTCAGGTTGTCCGCGGTCTCCTGCGAGTTGAACACGATCGCGGTATAGAAGAACGCGAAGCCCGCGATCAGCGCACCGTACAGGATCAGGTACAGCGGCTCGCCCGGCGACAAGGCCTGGGAGATCGTCTGCAACATGCTCGGACCGCCGGTGCCGCTGCTGCCGAACCACTGGGCAGCCGTGGCCGGGAACAAAATGATGCTGGAGGCGAAGATGGCCGGAATCACGCCTGCCATGTTCAGCTTCAAGGGCAGATGCGAGGTCTGGTTCATGTAGGCGTTGCGGCCGCCTTGCTTGCGCGCGTAGTTGACCGGAATCCGGCGCTGCGAACGCTCCATGTAAACCACGAACAAGGTCACTGCGACGACCAGTACCAGGATCACGATGACCGTGATAGGACTGAGGTCACCGTTGCGCGCCAGCTCCAGGGTCGCGGCGATCGCCGATGGCAAGCCGGCCACGATACCCGCGAAGATTATCAGCGAGATGCCGTTGCCGACACCGCGCTCGGTGATCTGCTCGCCCAGCCACATCAGGAACATGGTGCCGGCAGTCAGGCCGACCACGGCACTGAACACGAAGGCCGCACCGGGATTGATGACCACGCCCATGCCGCCACCCAGCGACTGGCCCTGCAGGGCAATCGCCACACCCATGGCCTGGAAAGCCGCCAGGGCAACCGTCAGATACCGGGTCCACTGGGTCATCTTGCGACGGCCCGCTTCACCTTCCTTCTTGATCGCCTGCATGCTCGGCAACACCGCACCGAGCATCTGGATGATGATCGAGGCCGAGATGTAGGGAATGATGCCGATGGCGAAGATCGAGAACCGCTCCAGCGCACCACCGGAGAACATGTTGAACATGTCGACGATGGTCCCGCTCTGCTGGTCCATGAACTGGGCCATCGCTTCGGGATTGACGCCG
>JAMHVM010000141.1:0-4538 GCA_035911475.1 Lysobacterales bacterium
GTCGAGGAAGTAACTCGACCCGATCCAGGTGACGTCGTTCATCTGCTCGTCGGAGAGCGTCGGCCGGTTCATGAACAGCTTGGCGCGCGACGGCCCGTAGCAGTCGTGCGTGAAGTCGGCGACCTCCTGTGCCAGCACCGGATCGTCGATGCGCGTGGCATCCACATCCATGCGAATCTGACGCAGGTCCGTGCCGCAGGGGATCGCCGCCACCGCGGAGCCCGTCACGGCTTTCGACAGCGCGTGCATGAAGAACCACCACACCGGCACCAGCGCGCTCTGGTCGTTGAGCGCCGTGTAGACGTTGGACCAGCCCGTGTCGTTGGGCAACGGGACGTTGACCTGGCATTGCGCGGAGCGCGTGGTGTCGAACTTGATCGTGGCGAGATCCACCGGGATGAACGGGATGCCGGCGAACATGATGACCACGATCGCCACCCACACCCGGTTCTCGATGCGCATCGACGACAGCACGCCCTTGTTGCCCTCGTCCGCGCCTTCGCTGCGGGCCTTGAGCCATTCCTGGATCACGATGGCCACGAACGGCAGCGCGAACACGCCGCTGGCCACGAGAATGCTCCAGATGCCGTTGTTGACCACCCAGGCCACCAGGGTCAGGTAATACTCCAGGTAGTCCGTGGTGTAGAGCGTCATGCCTGCCTCCCGGTCTCAGCCGTGCCGCAACAGTTGGCTGGCTTCCAGCGCGACCACGGCGATCACGGCCACGACCTCCGTGCGCAGCAGGCGCTGATGCGTCTCGCAGGACGGCTCCCGCCGCAACAGGCGCCGACGCATCCACCACCAGCCGTAAGCCGTCGCTCCGTAGAGGCACAGCCGCCACACGAAGAAATGGCCGGCATGCGCCTGCAGCCAGTGCTGCCAGCCCTCGACGCCGCCGACGACGTGGATGCCGGCGATGTTCACCGCCACCGCGGCGGCCACCACCAGCAAGGTCCACAACAGCGCCACGCCGATGCGGCGGTTGAACAGCCATGGCAGCCGCAGCCAGGTCAGCCGGTTCACTGGACTACCCTCCTGTCGCTAGCGCGACATCCTCCCCTGGGGAGGTTCGCGCGCCCTTCGGGCGGCCGTGCGGGCGCGCTCATGGCGTACCGCTCCGCGGCTTCTGGACTTCCCGCAGACGGTCACGTGTGGTGTCGCCCTCGAAGACGCCGCGCGAGCCGGCAGCGCGGGTGCTGTGGCGCTGGATGATCGCCATCGCCGAGTTGCCGGCCAGCGTGCGCCGCAGCTCCAGCTCAGTCTTGAGGTTGTTGATCTCCTGCTCCAGTGCGCTGTTCTCCTGGTCGACCGCCTGCACGGCCAGCTCGTTGGCGGCGACGTTCGGCTCCTTCTTGCCGGTCAGCAACGTGCGTTGCAGCAGCAGGGCCTTCTCCAGCACGCTGGACAGCGCCGCCTCGGACGCGAGGCGCCGGCCCAGCACGTCCTGGTCGGGCTCGTCACGCAGGGCCTCGATCACGCCGCGGGTGATCGGCAGCGAACTGCTGCCGGCCGCGTCGAGATTGGCCAGCGTCGTCAGCCGGGCGCCCGTCACCAGTTCCTGCAACACCTGCAGCTTGGTCTCGTACTCTTCCTGGATCATTGGCGTGAGCCCGACGCCAGGCGTGGTCTGGGTCTTCGTGCAGTTTTCGCAGGTGCGTTGCTCGCGTTCGCCCAACACGCGGGTCGCCCAGTCGGCGGCCGCCTGGGGCGAGGACCAGGTTTGGCAGGTCAGGCGGTTGCCGCAGGCGCTGCGCGCGATCGACGAGGTATCGGTGGCGTTGCGCCCGTTGAGCAGGTTGTAGCCCGCTCGCGTCACATCACCGACCACCTTGATCGAACTCTGGCCGGAGCCGCCCGCGTTGCCGCCGCCGACCCAGGGCACGCCGTTGTTCCCTTTGTTGGACTCGGCTTGCTCGATGGCGGAGACGGCATCGGTGCTGCTGACCGCATCCCGCAGCGCCATCCCCTCGGCGAGTTGGTCCCAGCCGGCTTGGCCGCCGGCCATGTCCGCCATCCGATTGGCGATGGCCCGGCAGGTCATCTTCGAGCGGTCGAAGTCCATGCGTGCCTGGAGGATGCCGTTGGTCAGCAGGTTGTAGAGCCCCGGGTCGGCGCGCTGGATGATCAGGGCCGGCAGCGAGGCCACGGCGCTGGTGGCGTTCTGGATCACGTTGCTCATGATCGTCTGGAAGCCGTTGGTGATGCCGTTGAGCTGGTTCTGCAGCGTCGTGGTGATGCTCATGTCGCCGCAGATCAGGTTGCTGTTCCAGCCGATCCCCACGCCGATGCTCTGCATGTTGCCGGCACCACCCATCGACACGGCCCGGCCGCCGCCGATGCTGTAGAGCACGTCGTCGCCGATCACGCTGCCGCTGACGTTCACGCCATTGGGATCGATGCGCGTCTGCGCCCAGGCGACGCCGACGACCAGCGTGATGGCCGCCACGAGCAGCGTGGCCCGCAAGGGCGATTTCGCGCGGTGCAGGAAGTCAGGGAGGGAGGCGTTCATCGTGGGTTCCTCACATGGAATCGACGCTGCCGAGGAAGACCTGGCCACGGCGCCGGCAGCAGGAGTAAGGCCGCCACAAGGCCCAGGCGTAGTCGCCTTGCTGGGCCTGCACGCGGGTGCGGCTGTGCGGGAAGACCACGCAACTGTTCGAGAGCGTGGGCGCCAGCTCCTGCCACTTGCCCGTCGATGCGTCGGTCTCCATCAGCGCGCCGGCCGGCCAGTAGCCGTCGCGGGCGTTGGCCAGCAGAGGCTGGTACACGTGAATCTGGTTGCGGCGCGTCACGATGTCGCCCGCGCGCTGCGCGACCACGGCGCCGCTCTTGTGGTCGTCGGTCTGGTGCAGGAAGCCACCACGGGGATACACGTTGCCCCAGAGGTTCAGGCCGGTGCGCGTACCGATTTCGCGCCGGCCGGGGATGAGCGCTTCGGGGTAGAACGCTTCCGGGATGTTGTAGCGCCAGGCGATCGTGTCGAGCGTGCTCAGCAGGTACGGCATGAAGGCCGTGCCAGCGCCTTCGCAGGTGTAGCCGGAGGCGCTGGCGAACTGGCTGAACACCATCCCGGCCGGATGGCCGATGACATCGGCGTTCTTGAACTTGGCGAGGTTGTTCTCGTTGTCGTTATTGGTCGTGCCGTCACCGCCAGCCTTCGCGGTCGGGTTGGGCATGCTCATCGCCCTGACTTCCAGCCACGGGTTTTCGCCGGTGTTCGAGTAGCTCGACACCACCGCATCGGGGACGTAGTGGCGCACCTTGATGGAGGTGCGCACCGAGCAGCCGAAGGGCGTGCAGTACAGCCAGTAGCAAATACCTGCGACGCGGTACTCCAGGCAGTCGGGGGACAGCGCAGACGAGACGATGGTGGCGGTGTCCAGGGCGAACGTCGATGTGGCCGCGCCCAGCAGCAGCGAGGCGGCGGTGGCGCGCAGACGCCGGGACGCCAGCAGGAGGCTCATGGCTGCGTGCTCCGGTAGGCGTTGATGCGCGCGACGGCGCGGGGCACGTCGGGCTCGCCGTAGACCACGTAGCGTCGATCGACCACCACGGCGGGAATCTTGGCGATGCCCAGTCCCCAGGCATCCACGACACCTTGGTAGGCGTGGCCGATGCGGCGTTGAAGGGCCTCGCCACCGTCATGCAACCGCTGCCGCACCACGGCTGCGGCCTGTTGGGGGTCGGCCGGCAGGTGCGCGGCGAGTTCGACCTCGATGCGCGTGGCCTGGTCCAGCTCGATGATCCGCACGCCGGCCGGGGCCTGCACCGGATGACGGCTGTCGATGACGATGAGCACATCGGCGGCCGCCGCGATGGGACCGAGCAGCGCGGCGCACAGTCCAGCGGCCAGCCTCGTGGCCAGGGGGCGCCGCGAAGCGGCAGGAAGGTTGAGGGAATGAGCCGGCATGTCGCGCCTCCGCGGAGTCGATGCAGACTCGTAGTCGAGCGCAACGCAGATCAGGGGACGACAAAGAAACCGAAACCGGTCAGTCCCGATTTCTCGGCGGGTCGGCGAAAGGAAACGGGAGCCAATGGCTCCCGTGGTGATGACATGAATGCGCGTCCGCTGGTGCTGCTACAGCAAGCCGGCTTCGGCGAACGAGTACGGGCTGCCCTTGCCGACGATGAAGTGATCCAGCACCCGGACATCGACGGTGGCCAGGGCACTCTTCAGCCGCTCGGTGATCGCACGATCAGCGGCCGAGGGCTCGGTGTTCCCCGAGGGGTGCTGATGCGCCAGGATCAGCGCCGAAGCGTTGAGCGCCAGCGCACGCTGGACCACCACCCTCGGATACACCGAAGTCTGGTCGACCGTGCCCTTGAACAGCGGCTCGAAGGCGAGCACCTGGTGCTGGTTGTCGAGAAACACGACGGCGAAGATTTCGTTCGGCTCCGCGACCAGTTTCAGGCGCAGGTAGTCGCGCACGGCGGCGGGACTGCCCAGCGCCGGACCGGCCTTGAACACGCGGTTCTCCAGCAGGGTGATGGCCTGCCGGATGATCCAGTCTTCGTGCTGGGCGGCGATCAGGGTGAGC
>JAMHVM010000142.1:0-23319 GCA_035911475.1 Lysobacterales bacterium
AACGATCAGGATGCCGCGTCCTTCAGCTTCTTCAGCGGACGCACCTTGACCTTGACCGAAGCCGGCTTGGCCTCGAACGTGCGCTCCTGCTTGGTGAAGGGGTCAATGCCCTTGCGCTTGGGCTTGGCCGGCACGGCGACCGCGGTGACCTTGAGCACGCCCGGCAGCACGAACGCGCCAGCGCCCTTCTTCAGGTTGACGGACGCGGCGATGACCGCTTCCAGCGAGGCCAGAACGGCCTTGACCGACTTGGCTTCCACGCCGGAGTGCTCGGCGAGGGCAGCAGCCAGCTGCGACTTGTTGAGTACGCTCTTGACGCTGGGCGCCTTGGCGGGCGCGGACTTCTTGGCAGCCGGCTTCGCCGACTTCTTAGCAGCCTTCTTGGCTTGAGCCATGGTTGGATTCTCTATTGGATGTTTTCGAGGTTCACCCGGACGCGCAATCGCCGGATGGCCAGAGTGGCGTGACAACATTAGTACATTCCGACCGGCGAGGTGAAGCTGAAATCGCTCGAATCCCCGCTTTTTTTCGTGCGCTTTGCGCATATCGCTCCGACGGCGACAGCATCAGTCGGCCGTTGTCGGGGCCGCCGCCGCGATCGGTTCCAGACGCAACAGGCGACCGTTGACATCGTCGGTGAGCAGGTAGACCAGACCGTCCGGACCGACCCGGACATCGCGGATGCGCTCGCCGCGATCGGTCAGCAGGCGCTCCTCGTGCACGATGCGATCACCATCGAGTTCAAGGCGAATCAACGACCTCGCCGCCAAAGCTCCGATGAACATGCTGTTGCGCCAGGCCGGAAACGCGTCCCCGGCGTAGAACGCCATGCCGCTGATCGCCGGCGACACCGGCCAGTAATGCTGCGGTTGCTCCATGCCCGGCGCTTCGGTGCCGGTGGCCTCGGCCACCGGCTGCCCGGAGTATTCCAGGCCATAGGTGATCACCGGCCAGCCGTAGTTGCGGCCGGGCTGCGGCAGGTTGATCTCGTCGCCGCCGCGCGGCCCGTGCTCGTGGGTCCACAGCGCCCGCGTGCGCGGATGCAGCGCCATGCCCTGGATGTTGCGATGGCCGTAGGACCAGATCTCGGCGCGGGCATCGTCGCGTCCGACGAACGGATTGTCGTCAGGAATCGTGCCGTCGGCGCGCAGGCGCACGAGCTTGCCCTGTAGATGGTCGAGCTGCTGCGCCGTCGGACTGGCGCGGTTGTCGCCGGCGGCGATGAACAGGAAACCGGCGTCGTCGAACACCAGCCGCGCACCCAGATGCGTGCCATGCGAGAGCTTGGGTTCCTGCTGGAAGATCACCTCGACATCGCTCAGACCATCGGCACCGAGTCGCGCGCGCGCCACCGCCGTGCCGCCCATGTTGCCGCGCCAGTTGGGTTCGCCGTAGGCCAGATAGATGCGCTGATCCGTGGCGAAGTCCGGCGACACCGCGACATCGAGCAGGCCGCTCTGGCCGCGCGCATACACGCCCGGCACGCCGCTCAACGGTTCGGAGATCGTGCCATCGGGGGTGATGCGGCGCAGCCGTCCCGGTCGTTCGGTGACCAGCATCGCGCCATCGGGCAGGAATGCCAGCGACCAGGGATGGACCAGGCCGCTGACGAGTTCGCGCACGACGAAGGCACCGTGTTCGCCCGATGCCTGTTGAGCCGGCGCGTCGGCGTGATAGCTGGGATTGGACGCAGCCAGCGCGCCGCTTTCCTCGTCCGGCGGCAGGCCGCAGGCGCCGAGCAGCATTCCGAGCGTGGCCACGGCCAGCCAGCGCCGGACATTGCCCGGTCGGATATCGGCGGAAGCAGGCAGGTCCTGGTGCATAATCGCGTCCTCAAACTGGAGGGGACCGGACCGACATGACCCGGCGGCAGCAGATCAAGCAGTTCATCCTCGGCAACTTTCTGTTCACCGACGACGAATCCGCGCTCGCCGATGATACTTCCCTGATCCAGGACGGCATCATCGACTCCACTGGCATTCTGGAACTGATCATGTTCCTGGAAGAGACCTGGTCGATCACCGTGCCACCGGAAGACATGACGCCCGCGCACTTCGATTCCCTGGTCAGCATCGACCAGTATCTGGAAAGCCGGCTCGCCGGCTGAGCCGGGCGATGATGGCCAACGCCGAACATGGCAGCGCGCCCGTGGCTGGCGATCGCCGCCAGGCACGCGTGTAATGATGACGACACCGGGATTCGCGTGACGACGCTGGCCGCCAATCCGGCAAAGATCGCCGCCATTGATCCAGGCCGCACGGCCATCCAGGATGGCGCGCGCCGGATCGACTACGCGACGCTCTCCCGTGCTGCCATACGGCTGGCCCTAACACTGCGTGCCGAGGGCGTGCAGATCGGCGACCGGGTCGCGCTGATCCTGCCCAACCGCATCGAGGCCGTGATCGCCTGGTATGGCATCTGGCTCGCCGGCGCGGCAGTGGTGCCGCTGAATGCACAAGCACGCGAACGCGATTTCACGCCGTGGCTGAAGCACAGCGGCGCACGACTGGCGATCCATGAAACCGGCCACATCGATGCCGAAAGCGCTGCTACAGAAGTCGGCGTCATCACACTCACGGTTCCCGCCGCGCGCGACGATGTCGACTGGCCGCCCCCGGATTCGTCAGCGGATTCCGCCTCTGAACAGACGTTGCCGCTGCCGGACAGCGATGCGCTCGCCGCCATCCTCTATACCTCCGGCACCACCGGCGCACCGAAGGGCGTGGCGCTCAGCCACGGCAATCTGGCTGCGAACGTCGACGCGATTCTCGACTACCTGCAACTCACCGACGATGACAGCATCGTCACCGTGCTGCCGTTCTATTACAGCTACGGCGCCTCGGTGCTGCACACGCATCTGGCCGCCGGCGCGCGCGTGGTGATCGAAGACAACCTGGTGTTTCCGCACCTGATCACCCAGGCGCTGGCACGCGAGCAGGCGACCGGGTTTTCCGGCGTGCCGTCCACGTTCGCCTTGTTGCTGGATCGCGGCCAGCTCGACCAGCACGATCTCTCGTCGCTGCGCTATCTCACCCAGGCCGGCGGCGGCATGGCACCGGCGCTGACCCGGCGCCTGCGCGAGGCCATCCCGCAGGCACGGTTGTTCGTCATGTACGGCCAGACCGAAGCCAGCGCGCGCCTGACCTGCCTGGCGCCGGAACGCCTCGACGACAAGCTCGGCTCGGTCGGCCGCGCGATCAAGGGTGTGAGCATCGAAGTCCGCCGCGAAGACGGCAGCCGCGCCGATGCCAACGAGCACGGAGAAGTCTGGGCCCGCGGCGACAACGTCATGACCGGCTACTGGCAGGCACCGGAAGCCACCGCCGCCACGCTGGTCGATGGCTGGCTGCGCACCGGCGATCTCGGTCATCTCGATGCCGAGGGTTTCCTGTGGCTGGCCGGCCGGCGCAGCGACATGATCAAGACCGGCGCGCACCGCGTGCATCCGGCAGACGTCGAGGAGGTGATCGCCGAGATGCCCGGCGTCGCCGAAGTCGCCGTCACCGGCATCGACGACGCGTTGCTCGGGCAGGTCGTCGCCGCCTTCGTGGTGCGCGCAGGCGACACACCCACCGAGATGGCGATCAAGGCGCACTGCCGCCAGCGCCTGGCCATCTACAAGATTCCCAAGCGCATCGACTTCGTCGACGCGCTGCCGAAGACCGCATCAGGCAAGATACGCCGAGCCGCATTGACCGGGGAGCCGCAATGACCGCACTTGATTCGACCGTTCTCGACCTCGACTACGCCGCCGAGGCCGACCGCATCGCCAAACGCCTGCGTGAGATCGTCGCCCGCGACCTGCACAAGCGCGGCCTGGTGGTCGCCATCTCCGGCGGAATCGACTCCACCACCTGCGCCGCGCTGGCCGTGCGCGCACTTGGCCCCGAGCGCGTGTTCTGCCTGATCCTGCCCGAGCGTGATTCCAGCGACGACAGCGCCGTGCGCGCGAACATCCTGGCCCAGCATCTGGGCGTGCGCGTGCAGACCCACGACATCGCTCCGGCACTGGCCGCGATCGGCTGCTACGAATGGCGCGACAACGCCGTGCGCAGCGTGCTGCCGAACTATGGCGAGGGCTGGAAGTTCAAGATCGTGATTGCCGGCGGTGCGCAGGGGCTGATCAACCGCTTCCGCATTATCGCCGAAGACCCGGCCGGCCAGCGCCACGAGCAGGACCTGCCACTGGAGGCGTACCTGACCATCGTCGCCGCCACCAATCACAAGCAGCGCCTGCGCAAGACGCTGGAATACTTCCATGCCGACCGGCTCAACTACGCCGTCACCGGCACGCCCAACCGGCTCGAATACGACCAGGGTTTCTTCGTCAAGAACGGCGACGGCTCGGCCGACGTGAAGCCGATCGCACACCTGTACAAGAGCCAGGTCTACGGCATGGCGAAGTTCCTCGGCCTGCCCGAGCGCGTCACCTCGGCCACGCCGACCACCGACACCTATTCGCTGGCGCAAGGCCAGGACGAGTTCTATTTCGCCCTGCCCTACGCGCAGATGGACCTGGCGCTGTGGGCGCTGAATCACAAGCGCCCGGCCAGCGAACTCGCGGCCGCGCTCGGCCTCGACGAAGCCCAGGCGCAGGCCATCTACGACGACATCCGCGCCAAGCGCCGCACTACCGCCTACCTGCACAAGCCGCCGGTGCTGATCGAGCCGGTAACCGAGCCGCACAGCCACTGATATTGCCAGCGCGACTGGTCATGTCGGTCGCGTGTGGCGCGTGTGGCGCGGTTCTTGTATGGGTTGCGAGCGGGGCAAGCCCGCTCCTACAGGCCACGGGCACAAATGACATCGCCGTGAAAGCAAGCCTGTAGATGCCGGGCTTGCCCGGCATGAATGCCACGGCAGCGCGCAATGCGCGGCTTGAACGCCAAACCCCGTCGCGCTCAACGCCTCAACACGCGGTAAGGTGTCTCGCGCCACGGACACCCCTCGCGACCGTCACTCCCGAGCCGACACCGCCATGACCGCCCCGCCCGCCTACACCGTCCACGAAGCCGACCTCGCGCGCGACCGCGACACCATTCTCGGCATCTGGCGCGGCAACCTCGGCGACGACGCGCGCATGACGCGCAAGTACGACTGGTTCTACCGACAGTGCCCTTACGGTGAACCGCTGACCCTGCTTCTGCGGCACGAAGCCAGCGGTGAATTCGTCGGCGTCGCCAGCGCCGGACCGCGCCGCATGCAATGGCAGGGGCGCGACATCACCGCCGGCGTGCTGGTCGATCTGGCGGTTGCGCCCCAGCACCGCTCGCTCGGCCCGGCGCTGAGCCTGCAGGTCGCGCTGATGGAGGCGGCCGGCAAGCGCTTCGAGCTGCTCTACGGTTTCCCCAACCCCAAGGCCACGCCGGTGTTCAAGCGTGTCGGCTACGCCGCGCTGGGCGAGCTGAGCCGGCATGCCCGCGTGCTGCGTCATGGCGCCTATGTGCGCCGACGCGCGCCGGCACTGATCGCCGCGCCGGCCGGCCTGCTGCTGGATCTGTTCGACCGCGTCCGCCTGCGCCTGCGCGGCGTCCTGCCGCATGCCTGGCACGATCAGCTCGACGCCGCCGACGTCGATGCCATCTGGCGCGACAGCGACCCCGGCGACGGCCCGGTCGCGATCCGAGACAGCACCTTCCTGCAATGGCGCTTCGACCAGTCGCCATTGGTCGATGTCCGCTATCTGCTCGTTCGCGACAAGCAAGGTGAGCCCGTCGCCTGGTTCGCCTGCGAGGCACGCGAGCACGGTCTGCATGTGCACGACGCCTGGTCGCGTGACGGCCACACCGGGCCATCGCCCTCGCAACTGGCCACCCTGCTGCACGCCGCCCGCGCACAAGGCCATGCCTCGGTCTCTATCGAACTCAGCATCACCGCACAACCGGCATGGCAAGCCGCCGGCTTCGCCGCCCGCGAATCGCGCCCCGTATTCGGCCGCATTGCAGTCGGTGACAACAGTGCCATCGGAGCCAACGCAGCATCGCTCGCCGCGCTGCACCTCACCTCCGCCGACGAAGACGAGTGACCTTAGAGCGGGGCTTGCCCCGCTGACCCCATCGAAAGACGGGAAGCCCGAGCGCCAACGCTGCGCAGCCATCCCGGCTCGGCATGAAACGGCTGCGGCATCGAGGCAAGCGACCGGACGCCCCCGAAACCACGGTGGATATTCCTTCTCCCCGCCTGCGGGGAGAAGGTGCCCGAAGGGCGGATGAGGGGCTGCTTCCAGCTGCGACCATTCCCGTCAACGATGCGACAGCGGCGTTCAACACCTACCACCCATCGCGCGCCAAGCACCACAACGCCGCAACATCCGGGGTAATCTTGTCGCCAATTCCCAATGGTGCAGGATTCCGATGATGTCGACCTTTCGTCTGCTGCCGACCGCCCTGTCCGCGCTGATCCTCACCGCCTGCGGCGGCTCGGCACCGCAAGCCATCGCATCCGACGGCATCCGCGCACAACCCGTGATCACCGAAGGCGTGCTGTTTCCGGTCGCCATCGCCAGCGCGCGCGACGGCAGCGGCCGGCTGTTCGTGGTCGAACGCGGCGGCCAGATCCGCATCATCGACCGCGACGGCAAGCTGCAGGCCGAGCCCTGGTACACGCGCCCGGTCAAGACCGACGACACCGAACAAGGCCTGCTCGGCCTGGTCTTCGATCCGCAGTACACCCGCAACGGCCGCGCCTACATCGCCTACAGCACCACCGCCAGCGAAGGCTACGGCATGATGCTGCGCCGGCTGGAAACCACCGACCCGGCCGCTGCGCGCTTCGACGGCAAGGACGAGGTGATGCTGATGGTCCACGGCCTGGTCGCCAACCACAACGGCGGCGACCTGCACTTCGGCCCCGACGGCATGCTGTACTGGAGCATGGGCGCCGGCACCGGCGACCCGCAGGACAACCTCCACGCCGAACACCTCACCGACTTGCGTGGCAAGATCCTGCGCCTGGACGTGCGCGAAGGCGCCAAGGGCGCGCGCAACACCTGCGGCGATCAGGGCAAGGCGCGCTACGCCATCCCCGAAGACAATCCCTTCGCCGGCCAGCGCGGCCAGTGCGGCGAAATCTGGCTGTACGGCCTGCGCAACCCCTGGCGCTTCAGCATCGACCAGAACAACGGCGATGTCTGGGTCGCCGACGTCGGCAAGGACCGAGAGGAACTCAGCCGCTGGCGCCCCGGCACCGACGATCGCAACCTCGGCTTCCCGCGCTGCCAGGGCAGCCGCTACTACCCCGACACCGGCAGCAAGGACTGCCCCAAGGAAACCGGCACCACCGCGCCGATCTTCGAATACGCCGGCGGCGACGAAGGCCGCTGCGCCATCACCGGCGGCCTGCGCTATCGCGGCAGCGCCGTACCCGCGCTCAAGGACGCCTACGTCTTCAGCGACTCCTGCTCCAGCGAACTCCTGGTCGCCCGCCCCAGCGGCGACGGCTGGAAAGTCGAATCACACGCCTCGGGCGTGCCCACCGGCTACGGCACCATCGCCGCCTTCGGCGAAGACGAAAACAACGAGGTCTACTTCGTCGTGCACCTCACCGGCGGGATCTACAAACTCCGCTGAGACTGCACGGACCTACTTGAAACCGCCCGCATTTTTTGTGCGATTGACGACCTCGATTGCGCCGTAACCCCCTATCGCTACGCAAGCAAGCTTGATCCACTTAGATAGACGTCCTCCCGAAGCCGCAGTGAAGACCAAACATCACGCATACTAGATGCCAAGAAGAAAGGTGGAAGACGCATGCCGATGGACTACAAGCAATACCAACAAGAAGTTTGCGCGGATGTTGCTGAAGTGCTCAGCGAAGCCGAATGCCAGCCAATTCTCTTCGTCGGTTCCGGATTCACGAGACGATATGCGGGCGGACCGAATTGGGAGCAACTCCTGACCAGACTTGCGGAAAAGTGTCCGCTAATCGATAAGGAGTTTGCGTACTACAAGCAAGCCCACGGCGGCGACCTAAAACGGATCGGCTCCACATTCACCGAAATTTATCGCGAGTGGGCCTGGGGAGAAGGACGTCATCTGTTTCCCGACGAATATTTCGGACCAGAGAGCCATGGCGACATATTTATCAAGCATATGGTCGCAGAAATCCTGAAGGACATAGGGCCCGCCAATGGCTCCTACGGGTCGCCCGAGCTCGATGCGGAAATCACTGCGCTCAAAAACATTAGTGCGCATGCAATTATAACGACGAATTACGACGAGATGATCGAACCCCTGTTTCCCGACTACGAGCGTATAGTTGGGCAACAGATCATGCGGCAAGGATATCTATCAATCGGTGAGATTTTTAAAATTCATGGGTGCCGATCAGCTCCGCAGTCAATCATAATTAATGAGGCTGATTACAAACGCTTCGATGAAGATCAGAAGTATCTGAGCGCCAAATTATTGATGTACTTCATTGAGCACCCCTTGGTTTTCATCGGGTATCGCGCAGAAGACCCAAACATCAAGGCCATTCTTTATGACGTTGATCGGATGGTTCGAGCCGAGTTTCAATTGGTTCCGAACATATACATTTTGGAGTGGGATGATAGCCTCAATGAAAAGTCGTACCCGGCGCGCGACAAGGTGATCTCTGTCGCTCAAGACATTAACGTGCGGATTAAAAGCATAAGTGCGTCTTCATTTGAATGGGTTTTCAAGGCATTCGGCCAGGCCGGAAACCTCGAGAGAATAAACACGAAACTACTCCGCGCGCTGATGGCACGTTCAGTAGAACTCGTCCGTTCCGATATTCCGAAAAAGCACGTCGAGATCGATTTTCAGCAACTCGAGCACTCCGTGGAATCTGGCGAGACTTTTGCGAAATTATTCGGCGTTACCTCGATTTCGGATCCATCACAAGTAAACTTGGATTACAAGTATGCACTCACAGGCGTTGCACAGCAGCTTGGCTACAATACTTGGCACACCGCTGACAAGCTGATCACTGCTTTGCGCGATCAATCAGGATTTGACATCAAGGGCACTGACAACAAGTACCACATAGCGATCAAAATGGGTCACGCCTCGAACCAAAAGCAACACCGCTACACAGATGCAGCCGTAGATCTTCTAAGAAGAGTCCGGGATGGTGATGATTATCAGATTGATGACGGCGCTGTGGATGTAGAGACAGTAACAGGCGCAAGTTCAGCAGCCACCAAATAGGCATCGACTCAATCCGTTCGACGAAGGCTGGCATCTGGCCGGGGATACACCGATTCGCCGCTTTCGTCGATGCGGGTGGGCCGCTTAGTAGTCCGCTAGATCGTCAGCTTCTGATTCTGCGCGCGAAACAGATACAGCGCCAGCCAATCAGGCCGAAAGTTACGCTGCCGGTCAACGATGCCCGACTGCTCGAAGCCAAGCCGACCGAGCAGCCACGACGGCTTGCCGTCGATGGTGTTCATCACCGGATCGCTGGTGAAGGCGAGCGTGTAGCCGGCGGCCTTGGTGCGTTCGAGCACCTGATCGTTGTAGCGGCCGTGCGGGTAGGACATGGTGACCGGCGCGTCGGCGTGCAGGTGTTCGCCGACGATGCGGCGGGCGTCGGCGAGTTCGGCGTCGAGGTCTTCGGCCTGTGTCATGCGGGTGTGGGTCTTACCGTGCACGCCGATGGCGATGCCGCCGGCGGCGAGTTCGCGCAGTTCTTCGCTGGTGACCATCTGCCGGTGGCCGTCGCCGAGGCGCGACTGGAACGGCGCGAGTACCGCGTCGCGCTGCGCGGGGGTGAGTGCTTCCAGTGTGGCGATGAGCTTGCGCAGGCCGTCGAGGCTGTCGGGCGGCAGCGGTGACACCGGCGCGCCGTGTTCGGCCAGCGCGGCGGCGAGTTCGGGCACGGTGATCTTCGTCAGGCGCCAGGAGGCGATCAGTTGTTCCTGGAAGAACGGCGCGTCGCGATCGATGACGTCGGCGACGGTGAACAGCAGTGCCGGCAGGCCGGCCGCACGCAAACGCGGCAGCGCATGGGCGTGGTTGTCGGCCCAGCCGTCGTCGAAGGTGATCAGCAGCGGGCGGTCGGGCAGCGCGGCGCCGTCGCGGTGCGCGGCCAGCACCTGGTCCACGGAGACCACGTTGTAGTGCTTGCGGAAGAAGGCCAGGCACTGGTCGAGCAGGCCGGCTTCCAGGGTGTAGTCGGGGTCGCAGGCGGCCCAGCGAGGGTCGGATTCGGTGAGTACGCGATGGAACATGATCACGGTGAGCGCACGCCGGTTGCGCAGCCGGTGATACAGCCCGAGCAGGCCGCTGCGATACAGTGTGCGCTTGACCAGATCCGCGATCATGACTGCTCCCCGCCCTGAAACCTCGGTCATCATACCGACCTGGAACCGCCGCGACCTGATCGGCCGCGCCATCGATTCGGTGCTGGCGCAGACGCGCGCGGTGGACGAGATTATCGTTGTCGACGACGGCTCCACCGACGGCACCGGCGCGTATCTGGCGCAGCGTTACGGCGACCGGCTGACTTATGTGGCGCAGGCCAATGCCGGCGTGTCGGCGGCGCGCAATCGCGGCCTGGCGATGGCGCGCGGCGCGTACATCGCCCTGCTCGACAGCGACGACGAATGGCTGCCGGAAAAGACCGCGCGGCAGATCGCCTTTCTGGAAGCACGGCCGGACATCGGCCTGGTGCTGTGCAACGTGCACCGGATGAACCCGGATGGCTCGCAGATCGACGTGTTCGACCGGCGAAAGCAGATTCCCGAAGATGGCCCGGCCCTGCGCTGGGTGCTGCGCGATCCGGCGCTGGCGCCGCTGTCGGTGCTGATGCGGCGCGAAGTCTACGAGACTGTCGGCGGGTTCGACGAAACCCTGCGCACCGCCGAAGACCTGGACTTCCACCTGCGCGTGGCCGCGCGCTGGCCGATAGGTGTCGTACCCGAGCCGCTGTGCCGCGCGCTGCGTGGCCACGACGGCCTGTCGGCGCTGGCCTCCACCGAAGACGACTACATCCGCGTGATGGAGCGCGCCGCCGAAGCCGCAACAGGCCACGTGCCCGAGGACGAGCGCCGGCTCGCGCTGGCCACCGCCTGCATCAAGAACGCCGAAGGCCACGTCTGGCGCGGCCGCATCGGCGACGCCTGGCGGCTCGCCCGCCGCGCCTGGTCGCTCACGCCCGACCGCGACGTGCGCCGCCGCGTCATCCAGCTCATCCCCGCCACCGCCAAGCGCCTGATCCGCTCCGCACTACCCCGCCGCACGCGCTAGACGCCAGAAAGCATGACCGCGCTCGACGACATCATCCAAGACGTGACGCGTTTAGCGGGCATGATCCCGGGTATCGTCGTGCACGATCACGAGGTCTCGGCATCAGGGGCGCGCATCTTCGTTGCCGGCACAGACAATGACGCAATTGCCGCTCTGCAGTTCGCCGCTCTCTCTGCGAATGTCGGTGTAAAGCCTTGGGTTAAAGACTTGCCTTCCGGCACGCGGTCTGAGCAGACCCTGTTCGCCAAGACACAGCTACGCGATGGTCTAGAGTTTGGGGAGTTGCAGATTCTAGGCATTCACCTGGTCTGGCATCTCAAGAGCGCAGGCCTTCTGCCAGTGCATGAGGCAAACCTGCTTCTAACCAAGTGGGGCGCTACGTCGGTTGACGCTTAACCATTCATTGAGGCCGACGCCGCTTGGTTGCAACGCCAGACCATATCCTCGCCAGAATGCCATGCCAGCGCAGCGGCCAAGCGCCGCTCTACAGAGGATTGCAGTGACACCCGGCGCACAAGTGACAAGCGCATCGACAGACGACGATCGACGTCGGGGATTGCGGCGCGCCAAGCGCAATAAGCACTGCCGAACAGAGTTTGTCGCTCACGTCATGCGGCCCCGCATCCGCCGCGTCGATTCGTCGGGCGATGGCGCGCAGGAAGCGCACCTGCTTCTCCGGGGCCCCTTGAGGTCCGGTGAGCCGGTGGCGGATCAGCCCGCAGGGACGCGGACACGGATGTCCGCGTGTTCGTCGCGACACAGGAGGTGTCGTCGACGAACCCCGGCACCGGCTCACGCACCCGGAAGGCAGGATGCCTGGAGGGCGGACCGACGGGGTGTCTTTTCTTTGGGTTACCTTTCTTTGGACAAGCAAAGAAAGGTAACTCGGTCGCCGCGAGGCGAACGAAACCCCGCGGCCAACCAACCAAACGCGAGCAAAGCGCGCCACCAAACGAAGGAATGAACGAATAACCACCACACGAGCGTGACGTGCGACGTGCGCGAGACAGATCAGCGGGGCAAGCCCCGCTCTACAGGCCTAGCGATGCGCGTTGGCGATCAAGCGCAGTCAGGTGCGCGAGCGCGATCAGCAGCATAGCGACATGCACGGCCGATCACACGCGAGACGAGCCAGAAACCAATCAGGCGTCGTCGCCCGGCAACTCGCGCCCATCAGCTTCGGCCTGCAGCGCAGCCCGCCGAATCTTGCCCGTATTCGTCTTCGGCAAGGCATCGCGAAACTCCACCAACCGCGGCACCATGAAATCCTCCAGCCGCGCTGAACAATGCGCCACCACATCACGCGGCGTCACGGTGAAACCTTCCTCGATCACCAGGATCGCCTTCAGCGCACGGCCGAGAATCTCGTCCGGCACACCGACAATCGCCGCCTCACGGATGCCAGGCAACGCATACAACACGTTCTCGATTTCCTTCGGGCTGACCTTCTCGCCACGCGACTTGATGATGTCGTCCTTGCGCCCGACGAAGTACAAGAAACCCTCATCGTCGGCACGGAACAGATCTCCGGTGTGCAGCACCTTTTCCCACGGATAGCGACCGGGCTTGAGCGCCTTGTCGGTGGCTTCGGTATTTCGCCAGTAACCCTGCATGACATGACCGCCGCGCACCACCAGCTCGCCAACCGTGTTCGGTCGCAACGGTTTGCCGTCATCGTCCGCGACCCAGGCCTCGGTGAACGGAATGGCGATGCCGACGCTGTCCGGGCGGATGTCCAGTTGCTCCGGCGGCAGCCAGGTGCAGCGCTTGGATTCGGTCATGCCGTACATGGAGTACACGCGCGCTTTCGGGAACATCTCGCGCAGCTTCTGGATGTGCGCAGGCGGCAACGCGGCAGCGGTGTTGGTGAGGAATTGCACCGACGCTGCCCATTCCGGCTTGAAGTTGCGCAACTGAACGATCAGCGCAGCCATGGTCGGCACCAGCGGGAAGCCGGTGATGTTTTCGCTGGCCAGCAGCGGCAGGATCTTCTGCGGGAAGGCGAAGGACTTCTCCAGCACCAACGTGGCGCCCTTCTTCACGCACATCAGCAACTGGTACAGGCCGTAGTCGAAGGCCAGCGGCAGCACGCTGAGCACCACGTCGTCCGGCGTCATGCGCAGGTAGGTGGTGATCGAGTTGGCGGCGTGCTCGATGTTCTTGTGCGTCATCATGACGCCCTTGGGCTGGCCGGTGCTGCCCGAGGTGTAGACCAGCATGGCCAGGTCGATGTCGATACCGCGCGGTGCCGGATCCAGCGACGCGGCAGCCAGCGCAGCGAACGCTTCCCAGCTGACCTCGTCGCCTGACAGGTCAGCCGCGTCGTCAATCACCACCACGCGGCGCACGCTGCCCGCTTCGGCCACTGCCGCCCGCGCCTGCGGCAGCAGGCTGGCCTGGGTGACCAGCACCGCAGCCTCGCAGTTGTTCAGCACATAGGCCAGCTTGTCGGCCTTGGTGGTGGGATTGATGACGCTGAAGATGCCGCCGGCCCGCAGCGTGCCGAAGATGCCGACCGCGGTCTCGGGCCGGTTGTCCAGGAACAGAACGCAACGCTCGCCGTTGCCAAAATCGCAGCCGGCGACCAGCGCGGCCGCGAGGCCTTCGGCCCGCGCTGCCAGATCGGCATAGGTGATACGTGCGCCGGCGCCTACCAGCGCGACATGATCGGGCCGCTCGACGGCTCGCGCGCGCAGGTGCTCCTCGTAGCGCATCAAGCGGCGAGTCCGCTCTCGTCCAGCTTGCGGTCGACGAAGCCGACCAGATTGGCGACGCTCTCGAGGTTTTCCGGCACCACTTCGTCGTCGTCGATGATGAATCCGAACTCCTGCTCCAGCCAGGTCACCAGGCTCAGCACGCCAATGGAATCGACCACGCCGCTCTCGAGCAGACTCTCGTTGGCTGCCAGCTCTTCCGAACCGGGGAACTGGTCGTGGATGAACGCGCGCACACGCGCTTCGATATCACTCATTGTCTTGGAGCATCCTTGAAATCCGCCGGGTTGGTGGCGGGCAAGTCCGGGCCGCGGTGCGGTGGTCGTTTTGCGCCCGCCAGTGTGCCAGAACATGACCGGCCGCACACCTTGCCGCCCGGCAGCCATTGCAACTTTTGGTGTCGTGGCCGACACGGCCGGCACGGGTTCCGCGGACATCGCGGCCACGGCAACGGCCGCCTGGAACGGCTGGGGTTTGTGGCAAATCGCCCGACGGCAAGCGCCCTGAAACACGGGCGCCCGCCTTGACTAGGATTCGGTGCCGGTCTGACTGGCGGCGGAAGCTGTCTTTGTGACGGTGGCGTCCGGCTTCGTCGGCGTGACCGGCCGGCGTGGCGCAGGTGCCGCCGGTGCCAGATGTTCACGACCCGGCGGCGGGGTCAGCGTGCCGATGCGGCGTGCCGGATTGCCGGCCACCACGGTGTACGGCGGCACCACACCCGACACCACCGAACGCGCGGCGACGATGCTGCCCTCGCCGATTTCCGATCCGGGCAATACCAGCACACCACCGCCGATCCAGGCGTTGTCATGCACGATGATCGGTTTGACGTCGGCCTCGTCGGGCGGCGCACCGGTCTTGCGCTGCTCGGGATCGGTGGGGTGACCACCGGAATCGCGGAACGACACGCCACCGGCCACCTGCACATGCGAGCCCAGGCGAATCTCGCGGCCGACCACGAAACTGGTCTCGTGTGCCAGATCGGTGTAGTCGCCGATGGTCAGTTTCGGCCGCTCGACATAGCGGGCCGCGAACAGGATGCTGAGCTTGCCACTGACGTGCACATAGTCGCCAACGATGAGCTCACCGCGGCCCTGCACCCAGGGGATGTAGATGCCGGTGGTGACGCCCTTGCCGACCCGCGAGCAATACGCCTTGAAGAACGGCTCGGCGAACAGGATGCGCCGCAACAGGAACACCACCGAACGCAGGGCCAAAAAGATCCACAGGTACGGACGAACCAGGATCTTCGGCGACGGCAAGGTGAAATAGCGGAGTCTGGAACGCAGATTGCGCGCCGCGCGGGCAACGGGATGGGACGAATTCGCCGCCCAGTACCTGATGGAAGCCGACCACTTCATGGGCAGCTGCCCCCTCCTTCGCTGCGGAACTCCGCCTCGAAGCCTAGTGCATTTTGGCGCGTCGGCGAAATCTTCACGCCGGTCACCGCACACCTCGCCCGAACAGCACCACCTCGAAGGTTTGAATGAGTATCAACAAGTCGAACAGCAGGTTGTGGTTCTTCACGTAGAACAGGTCGTACTTCAGCTTCTCCTCGGCGTCGGCCTTGGAGGCGCCGTAGGGATAGCGCAGCTGCGCCCAGCCGGCCAGGCCGGGTCGGACGCAATGGCGCAGCTTGTAGTAGCGCAGCTCCGATTCGAGCTCGGAGACGAACTGCGGACGCTCGGGGCGCGGCCCGACGATGCTCATGTCGCCGCGGATGATGTTCCACAGCTGCGGCAATTCGTCCAGGCGCAACCGGCGAATGACGTGGCCGACGCGGGTGACACGGCTGTCGCCCTTGCTGGCCCAGACCGGGACACCATCCTTCTCGGCATCGGTGCGCATGCTGCGGAACTTGAGCAGCGGAAAGGTCTGACCCAGAAGGCCGACCCGCTCCTGCCGGTAGAAGATCGGCTGACCGCGCCCGGACTCGATGCGGATGGCGATGATCACGCCGATCAGGAATGGCCAGGTGAAGAACAGCACGGCCAGCGCCGCGGTGATGTCGAAAGCGCGCTTGCCCACGCGCCGACCCAGCGAACTGTTGAAGCCGTCGGAGAAGATCAGCCAGGACGGATCGGTGAGGCTCAGCTTGATCTTGCCGGACTCGCGCTCGAAGAAGCTCACCAGATCGGTGACATCGATGCCGATCTGCTTGCATTGCAGCAGATCCTCCATCGGCAGGCCACCACGACGGTCGTCGGGACCGAACACGATCTCGTCGATGCCGTTGGCCACCGCCCATGTCGCCAGGGGCTGATCCAGATGGATCAGCTTGTCCGGCGGGATGACCGGCACTTCACCACCGTAGGGCGCGTAGCCGATCAGGCGGAAACCGCGCCGGTCCGATCGCCGGCGCAGACGCTGTTCGATCAGCGCGGCGCGCTGGCCGGCGCCCAGCACCAGCACCCGCTGCTTGAGCGACTCGACATCGACCAGACGCTCGGACAGCACCCGGAAGGCGGCGATCAGCACGAAGCCGATGGCCAGCGCGAGCACCAGCACGCCGCGACCGATGGTCAGCGGCGGGAACATGTAATAGATGACCAGCAGGCCCAGGGTGCCGAGCAGGAAGGCCACAGCCTGACGGGCCAGGGCGCCGAACCAGGTCTCGCGCAGATGGATCTGGTACAGGCCCAGCGCGGTCATGCCGAGCATGATCATGGCGGCGAAAACCACCGCACGAATCACCTGCAGCCACATGGCCACGTAGGACTGGAACGGTTCCTCGAAGGAGATGAAACGCAGGTAGACCGCCAGGAACACCGCCCCGGCGAGGATCAGGGCTTCGGCGAGCAGAATCATCACCCGCCAACGCGCCGCCGCCCGCCGCATGAAACGCGGCATCCAGCCGCCCTGACCGGTGAGGGTCGGCGGCGCAGACGGCTTGTTGTCGGATTCCCCGAGGCCCATTGGCTGCACGCCCTTCCGTATCACCGCATGCGCCGCACCGGGAACACGCCAGGCTGGCCATGAGAGGCGCTAGGCGAATCCGCGAACGCGGCCGAACAACGGCAATCAGCGAACACGATATGAAACCGGCAGTTTAGCGCCTGAGCGGCGATGGCGCCGGATTTTCCGCCGCGCTGTCTCCGCTGATGAACGCTGCGCGATGCTCGACGGAGCCCTGCATCACGATGAACCATCGCAGGCGCCCACTTTGCTGCGCCCGCACCGACGCAGCGATGATGCTGCTGGCAGCTACAGACCGCGGCTGGTCGGGAATCTCAACGATACGCGCGAATCTGCAGCGCTGGCGCCGATGCCCGCAGACGGCCATCGGCGGGTTTGCCCTGTCGCGATCGGGAACGACAGCAGCCCGCTAATGGCTTGCGCCGGTACCGGCATTCGCACGCAAGGCCTGCGCGACATCGGTGTAGCCATGGTGCATGGCGTAGTGCTCGGCCCGCCAGCCGCCGGAATCGGCCTGGGCGGCGACCGCACCGCGGGCGACCAGACGCCGGACCGCCTCCAGTTGGCCTTGTGCCGCGGCATAGTGCAGCGGCGCGCGGCCGGCCGCATCGGTGACGGTGACCAGATCGGAGCGGGCCAGCAACACGTCCAGCGCGGCCTGGATTCCTGCGCCAGCTGGCGCGGATACGGCACCGGCGCCGCAGGCCACATGCAGGGCGGTCATGCCTTCGCCATTGCGGGTATCGACCGCCACGCCGGCCGCGATCAGGTTGCGCAGCAATTTCCGCACGCGCTCGCCGTCGTGGCTGCCGAAGGCGTAGCCAGCCGCCGCATGCAAGGCGGTGTTGCCGGCGCCATCGACCACGGCCAGTTCGGCTTGCGCGCGCAGCAGCAGATCCAGTTCCTCCAGATGACCGCAGGCGGCAGCGACCAGGACGGCGGTGGTGTCGCGCGCCAGACGCTCCTCGACCCGTGAGCCGCGCTCCACCAGCAGGCGGACCAGTTCGGGCTGACCGGCAACGACGGCGGCGCCCAGTGCCGTCATACCGGTGTCGGCACGGGCATCGATGGCGGCACCCCGATCCAGCAACAGGGTCGCTGCCGCCAGGTGACCACCGCCGGCCGCACGGATCAATCCGGTGGAACCCTGCCGATCGCGGCCGTCGACCGGCAGGCCAAGGTCGAGCAAACGCTGGACCACACCGGCATTGCCGGCAGCCGCCGCGGCGACCAGATCGTGCTCGACGAGGCGACGTCGGGGCGCTTTCCAGGACGGCCAGCGCAACCAGTCGACCAAGGCGCCGCGATGACCGTCCAGCGCCAGTGCCAGCGGCGTCTCGCCGTTGGCCGCGGCTGCATCGGGATCAGCGCCGTGGCGCAGCAGACGCATGATCAGGCGTTGCGTCCTGCCATCGTCGTGGGTCAGGCTCAGATGCAGCGGCGTGGTGCCGGCACTGTCGCGCCCGCAGACATCGACGCCGTGATCAAGCAGGGCCGCGACCAGGCGTTCGTAGCCCAGTGCCACCGCCAGATGTAGCGGCGTGCCGTCCTCGGCGTCGTGAAACGGGTCGGCACCGGCAGCCAGCCAGGACAGCGCCAGGGACTCGCCGCCGTCATCCGGTCGTGCCATCAGGGCGCGCAGCAGGCAGGCCAGCGTACCGGCACCGGAAACACCGGTCAGCGCAGCCAGCACGGTGCGTGATTCCGGCCAGTTCGCCAGCGCGGCATCGAGCAAGAGGCTGCCGTCGGGCAAACGCTGGTCCGGCGTGAGCGGCTCCGCCAGCGCCTCCGCGAGCACCCGGTTGCTGCCCAGGCGCGCCGCTTCCATCACCAGTGCCGCGCGTTGCTCGCTGGACGCCTGCCGCGCCCAGACCCGGACCGCGCCGTGACGGCTGTGCTGCAGCAGCGCCCGGCCGTCGGCGTCGATGCCGACGTCGTCAGCGGCCGCCAGCTCGATCGAGGCGTCAATGCCACGAACGCGGCGCAGCAGCAGCGGCGTGATGCCTTCGGCGTCGGCCAGATCGGCATCGGCACCGGCGGCCAGCAGGCTGCGGACCAGCGGGCCGTCGGCATCGAAGGCGGCACAGGCCAGATGCAGGGCCGTGCGTCCGCTGCTGTCGCGGGCATTCACGTCGATGCCGTTGTCGATCAGGAAGCCGGCGATCTGCACATTGCCGGCCGCGGCGGCATGGTGCAGCGCGCTGCGACCCTGGCTGTCGATCGCATCCAGTGGCCGGCGCGCCTTGAGTAGTGCGGCGACACAGGCGGTGTCGTCTTCGGTGGCGCCGGCGGCCGCGCATACCGCCGGCATCGCACCGGGCGGATCCTGCACCGACCGGCGCTGCAGCAACACCGGCAGCAGCGCGATGTTGCCGACACTGCAGGCGCGCGCCAAGGGCGTGAATCCGTCCTGATCCAGCACGTCGATGTCGGCGCCGGCGTCGAGCAGCATCACCGCCACACTGGGGTCCACGCTCAGCGCGGCATGGTGCAGGGCGGAACAGCCGTCGCCGTCTCGGGCCTTGAGGTCGGCGCCATTGGCCAGCAGGCTCATGACGATTTCCGGACGACCGTAGTAACTGTCGCGGGTGGCCGCCAGCAGCGGTGTCTGGCCGTTGCTGGCGTGGTTGATGTCGGCACCGGCGGCGATCATCGCGCGCAGCGGGCGCGAGTCGTTCAGCGTCGCCGCCACGGTCAGGGCATCGCGCTGATCGACCTCGTCGGGCCAGGCTGGCGCAATGACGTTGGCGCCGGCAGCCAGCAACCGTAGCGCGTGATCGATGTTGCCCAGATGCAAGGCTTCGCGCAGCGCGACATCGCGCTGCAAGGCACTTTCGGGAATGGTCTCGTCGACCGGTTCGGCATCCGCCGTATCAGCTGGGGGCACCCGCGGCGGGCCATACAGCAGCGCCACGATGCGCCGTCGCGCCCAGTGATGGACGAGCACCACCGGCACCAGCAGCACCGCCAGTGCCAGCGCCGAGAGCCCGGTCCCCGGTTGTCCGCGCAACCACCAGACCAGCGGCAGGAGCAGCAAGGCGGCGTGCGCGACCGCCAGCAGCAGCGCCTGATCGATGAACGGATCATGGTCGCGGGTCATTGTCCGGGCCACCGTCAGGGCACGTCGGAAGCGGTACACCGGTCTGACCCCGACCACCTCATCGCCATGCTGCGGCAACAACGGCAGGAAGTTCAGCGCCCATGCCCGCAACGGCGCCAGCACCACCACGAGCGCCGCGGCCACCACCAGCAGCACCGGCATCAGTCCCGGTTGCCTGGACCAGATCAACACCGGACCGGACAACAGCAGCAGGGCGAATGTGCCCAGCGCCAGATTCCCGAACCACGCGGCCAGGAACTGACCTGCCAGCTCGGCCGGGGTATGCCGGGTCGGTGACAACAGCGGGACGCTGGCGGCCGCGGCCAGCGCCATTGCCGACCACCAGCCCAGGGCCAGCGGGATGACCGTGACCCAGGCCGGAATCAACGCCGCGACCCGATCAGCAACAGCGGCAAGGACGACTGCCAGCACCAGCGCCGCAAGTGAACAATGGCGGCATGGCGCGGACGATGGCTGTTCGGTCATGGTGACAGTTTAGCGGGCATTACCCGCGCCCTTCCGCGCGCTGATCCGCACACGGACGCCTGTGGTGACGCGCCCGGCACCGCGAAGGCGGCGATGGACACGGGCAATCGACGGGGCTTTGACCTATTCTGCCCCGCGCCAACAGCGAATCCGTCCATGATGCTTTCCCGAGTCGTCCTTCCCCTTGTCGCTGCCCTGCTGGCCATCCCGGCATGGGCCACACCGTCACTGGAACAGATCATGGCCGATCCGGACTGGATCGGACCGCCGGTCGAACAGGCCTGGTTCTCGCTGGACGGCGAGCAGGCGCTGTACACCGTCAAACGCGCCGGCAGTCCTTTGCGCGACCTGCACCGGATCGATCTGGACACCGGTGTCGACAGCATCGTCGCCGATCAAGACCGTTACGGCCTCGATGGTGACACCGTGCAGTTCGACCGGACGCGCAGCCGCGCACTGTTCATCCGCGACGGCCAATTGTTCCTGCGCGACCTGCGCGGCGGGCAACTGCGACAGTTGACCGCCGGCACCGAACGCGTGCGTGATGCCCGCTTCGCCGCCGACGGGCGCATCCTGGTTCGCTCCGGATCGAACTGGCTGGCGATCGACCCGGTTTCCGGACGCGGCGGCGCCCTCGCCGATCTGCGCGCGGCCAAGGATCCCGAAGCCATCGGCGCCAACGACGGTCTCAAGCAGACGCAACTGGACCTGTTCGACACCCTGCGCCGCATCCGCGGTGATCGCGAAGCCGAGCGCGAGCGCAACGAGGCACTGCGCAACAACGATCCGGCCTTGCCGCCGACCCCGTGGTATCTGGGCGAGAAGATCGAACTGGTCGACAGCCAGCCGTCGCCCGACACCCGCTGGTTGCTGGTCACCACCCAGCCACGGGCGGACAAGCCCGCCGACGCCGTGAAGATGCCGCACTTCGTCACCGAGTCCGGCACGGTGGAATCCGAGGACGTGCGTCACCGCGTCGGACGGCCGCACCCGAGCGGCCATGTCGCGGAACTGTTCGACCTGCGCGAGCGGCGGCGCGTTCTGCTGGACCTGTCCACGCTGCCCGGCATCGGTGACGACCCGTTGGCCGACCTGCGCAGCAAGAACACCGGCAAGTCAGCGCCCGAGCGTCGGCCGGTCACGGTCGAGCGGGCGCGCTGGAGCGATGACGGTCGCTACCTGGCCCTGCAGCTGCACAGCACCGACAACAAGGATCGCTGGCTGGTCCGGATCGAGCCAGCCCGTGGCGCCGCAATGCAGGCGGTCGAGCGGCTCAGCGATGCGGCCTGGATCAACTGGACGTTCAACGACTTCGACTGGCTGCCTGGCACCCACGCCTTGTGGTTCCTGTCCGAGCGCAGTGGCTACTCGCATCTATACCTGCATCGCGCCGATCGCGCCCGCGATACTTTCCAGGCGCTGACCGAAGGCAACTGGGAGGTATCGTCACCGCGGATCGACGCGGAAGGCCGGCATTTCTGGTTTGTTGGCAACCAGAGTCACCCCACCCGTTACGAGCTGTACCGCCTGCCGGTCGCCGGTGGCCGGGTCGAGGCGCTCACCGATCTGCGCGGCGTGGAGCGATTCGCGTTGGCGCCTGCTGCCGATCGTGTGCTGGTCAGCCATTCCAGCAGCCATACGCCGGCGCAGCTGAGTCTGCTGACGGTGTCGAACAAGCAGTTGCGCCCACTGACCGATACCCGGACGGCGGACTATCGCGCACTGGAATGGCCACCGCTGGAGATTGTCGCAGTGCCGTCCAGCCACCAGGCACAACCGCTGTGGAGCAAGCTCTACAGGCCGGGCAACCTGGAGCCCGGCAAGAAATACCCTGCGGTGCTGTTCGTACATGGCGCCGGCTATCTGCAGAACACGCACTGGCGTTTCCCCCAGTACTACCGCGAGCAGATGTTCCATCACCTGCTGGTAGAGCGCGGCTTCATCGTGCTGGACATCGACTACCGCGCCTCGGCCGGTTACGGCCGCGATTGGCGCACCGCAATCTATCGGCAGATGGGCCATCCGGAACTGGAAGACCTGATCGACGGCATCGACTGGCTGGTTGCCGAGCATCAGGTCGATCCGGAAAAGATCGGTGTCTACGGCGGCTCCTACGGCGGCTTCATGGCACTGATGTCGCTGTTCCGCGCACCGGAGCAATTCGTGGCCGGCGCCGCGCTGCGGCCAGTGACCGACTGGCGCCAGTACAGTCATGGCTACACCTCCAACATCCTGAATACACCGGACATCGATCCGGAGGCCTACCGCATCAGCTCACCGATCGAATACGCCGACAAGCTGCAGGGCCATCTGCTGATCGCACACGGCATGCTCGACGACAATGTCTTCTACCAGGACTCGGTGATGCTCGCGCAACGTCTGATCGAGCTGAAGAAGGAGAACTGGGAGCTGGCCAGCTATCCGCTGGAGCGACATGGTTACGTCCACGCCGAGAGCTGGCTGGACCAGTACCGCCGCGTGCTCAAATTGTTCGAAAGCACGCTGCTGGATTGAGCGGCGCGGCGGGACTTGCAACGTCGTCTCTCGCGGCGGCGTTGCTTCCTCGCTCAGCCATGCAGACGGCCGACGTCGATCAATCGACGATCTCTCCCAGCATCATCCAACCGGCATGTTCCCAGCATTCGAGCTGCCGAAAGATGGCCGATCGCTGTGCTTTCGCGCGCGGTGGAGGCGTAGCCTTCCCCGTCAAGTAGTGCATTCATAAGGAGAGATTTCCCGCTCGCATTGTTGGCGATAGAGGCTCGGCGGCAGGTTCCCGAGCGACTCGTGCGGGCGTTCGTTGTTGTAGCGTTGTAGCCAGGTGTCGGTGATCTCCCGAACCTGATCCAGATCCTCGAACAGATGGGCGTCGAGCACCTCGGTGCGGTAGGTC